>DASSTS010000035.1:0-85861 GCA_035707805.1 Castellaniella sp.
CCGGCCTGTCACGCCGGGGGTCGCGGGTTCGAGTCCCGTCCGCTCCGCCAGAGATTTAAAAAAGCCCGATAGTTTAACAGCTATCGGGCTTTTGCATTTTTCCGGCTGGCAGGTTCGATCCGTTTTATCTAACTGAAGGAATCGCATGTCTGATGGACAGAGTCCTGGTGCGGCCGGGAAATACAGGCTGGTTCAGGTTTTCACGCTGAAGGAAAATGCCACAAGGCCAGCCGATATGGCGCGGCTGCGCATTGGTGAATATGAGATCAAGCTGTTTCGAAGCGTACTGCGCCAGCAGATGGAGTTGAATGAGGATTCCAGGGGAAATTGGTGGTTGAGTTTTTTCCGTGATAGCGGCCGCCCGCAACATCTGTTCGTGCGCTTTATTGACACCGATGTTGCAGAAGCCTCTGCATGGTCTCGCGATAAGCCGGCGCATTGTGCCAGTCGGCTGACTCAAGTGGCCTATGCCCAGTTGGCTGGAAAGCGTTCCGAGACTGATCCTGACGAGTTGCAGATCCTATGTTCGGATACCTCGCAAATGGTTCGCCAGTCACGTTCCGTGAAGCCAGACCAGCTATATGAGGCCTCGACGCACTATGGTCACGTCAGCGGGCGTGGGGCGCAGTTCATCAGCAAGCTGACCGGACACAATGATGACTAGTTCCGGCGGCATGTCCTGCTATATGCGCTGGCCTACGCCTACCTGCTGACATTCGAGGCGCTGGGCAATGACGTATCCCAAGCCTTGTTGCGAAAGAGTGGGCAGGATGTGCAGGCCCTGGAATTGCGTCGCTTGTATCGCGAAGCAGCGTTCTTTGATGCCATGAGCTTCTTTCACCAACCGGTGATGCGAAGCAATGCGCCTACCTGTGCCGCCTGGAACCGTATCGATGGCGCATTGGGCGTGACAGATTCCCGCACAGAACTGCTCAAGCAACTTGAGAGTGCGCACTACATCTGCGATCTGGAAGCCCGACGTGCCATGGAATCCAAGGAGACCAGACGCACGTTCTGGTTGACTGTGCTGGGCTTGGTGCTGGCGCTGGCCAGCGGCCTGGGTGCTGTCAACACGATTCGTGAGTGGTTCTCCTGATTTCCTGCGCACCTTACCGGGGGCGGCGATATCAGGGCTCGTAGATCTGGCCTCGAAACGTTATCGGGACCTTACATAAGCTCAGCAAATGAGCGACCAGCGATTTGCCAGCATCTGGGATGCCATCGAAGACGCCCAGGAAGTAGCGGAAAACATGAAGCTTCGTTCAACCCTGATGACGGCGCTGAAGCAGCACATCGTTCGCGCCGAGATGAGCCAGGCCGAAGCCGCCAAGCTTTTTGGCGTGACCCAGCCCCGCGTCTCTGATCTGATGCGCGGAAAAATCAATGTTTTTGGTCTTGATGCACTGGTCAATATGGCCGCTGCCGCAGGACTGCACATTGAGATGCGCGTACTTGAACCTGTCTAGGGTTTGGTGGCCGGGACGGGCCACCTTGCCGTATTCACGGCTGCGCCTGTCCGAGGTGCTTTTCGTACCAGTGGTGTGCGTAGGGATTGGTGTTGTAGGCCTCGATCTCGCCGTAGCCGTTTTTGGCATAGAGCGCGCGGGCCGCAGAGAGACTGTGGTGCGTGTCGAGCCGGATGCGGTCCAGGCCGGCGGCGGCGGCCTGGGTCTCCAGGGCATCGAGCAGCCGCTGGGCTACGCCCAGGCCGCGCGCAGCGGGTGACACCCACATGCGTTTGATCTCGCCGTAGCCCTCGGCCGCTTGGATCTTCAGGGCGCCGCAGCCGATCGCCTCGCCGTCCCGCCGCGCGATCAGCAGGCAGCCTGCCGGCGGCACGAGCTCCTCGGGCGTGGCCGAGACCGTCTGTCCGGGATCGAAACCCTCGTCAAAGCACGCCTGCAGCTCGCGAAAGTACGCCGCGATGCAGCCCTGTGCCTCTGTACTGTAAGGGTCGGCCACCTCGATCGTGACTTCGTTTCCGTTCATGCTTCCTGTCATCGACTGACTATAGTCAGGCGGATTTCGGACGTCAACGACGGTACACGCCCGGCCTTCAGGCCCGCGCCATCCCGGCCCCCGGCGGCGGCCCGCTGTCCTGCGGCCCTTGCAACCCCAGCGCCTGCTGTAGCCGCTCGATCCGGGGATTCACGGGACCGGAGCGAAAGATCAGGGCGACTGCGCTGGACGGCGGTTCGGGCGCGACCCGGATCTGCCCGACCGCGCCGGCCGGCACCGGTCCGTGGCTCAGCAGTGCGACGTCCGGCACGATGCCGAGGCCCAGGCCGGCGGCCACCAGTTGCAGACTGGTGGTGGGGCTGGTGGCCTCGATCACCGGCGGGGGGGCGGGCACCCCGGAATGCCTGAAGCAGTCCTCGATCAATCTGCGGCCCATCGAGCCCTCGACCGGCATCACCCAGGGCTCGCGCGCCAGGCGGATCCAGTCGGCGCGCCGGGCGCGCAGCAGCGGATGGCCCCGGGCCGCGATGGCGGCAAACTGCACCTCGAACAGCCTGATGGACTGGAGCGCGCCGGTCTCGGATTCCAGCATCTGCAGGGGAAACGTGGTGATCAGCGCATCGAGCTCGCCGCGCTGCAGCGACTGGATCAGGGCCGGCACGCGGTCTTCCTGCAACTGCACCCGCAGGGGCGCGTCGTGGCGGACCAGCCGCTGGATGACTTCGGGCAGGTAGGTCTGCGCCACGAAAGGCGGCGCGCCGATGCGGATCTTGGCGGCCAGGCGGTCGGCGGCGAGGGCTTCGGCGTGGACGTGGCCCAGCTCCGCCAGCAACAGCGTGGCGCCGCGCAGCACCACGGCGCCCTGGGCCGTGGGCTTCAGCCCGCGCGGCGTGCGCACGAACAGCGGAAAACCGAAGGCGGCCTCGATCTCGGCCAGAGCCTTGCTGAGCGCCGGCTGCGTGAGGTTGAGCGACTGGGCCGCCGCCCGCAGGCTGCCGCGCGCCTGCACTTCCGTCAGGAGATTCAGGTGGCGGAACCGCAGCCTGGCAACCAGATGGTGGGGTTCGGACGAATAGGGTGCGGACGATGCGCTCATCTTGGGCTATGAAAGAACGTTATCGCAATATAAAAATATATCACTTTTTATATATGTCGCAATTCACTATCCTGCAGGCATTACAAAGGAGACACCACCATGCAACGTCGCACATTCTGCCTGGGCGCCCTGGGCGCCGCCGGCCTGGCATTCCGCTCCCTGGCTCAAGCCGCTGACCCCTATCCCTCGCGCGCCGTCCGCATCGTCGTCCCCTATGCCGCCGGCGGCGGGCCGGACATTCTGGTGCGACAGTTCGGGCCCCGGCTCAGCAAGGCGATGGGCCAGCCCATCGTGGTGGAGAACAAGGTCGGTGCCGGCGGCGTGCTGGCGGCGCAGTCCGTGGCGCAGGCGGCGCCCGACGGCTATACCGTGCTGCTGGGCTCCAATTCCCATCTCATCCAGAAAATCCTCCAGCCGCGCCTGGCCTTCGATCCGATCCAGGATTTCGTGCCGGTCACGGTGATCGCCTCCTCGCCCACCGTGCTGGTCGTCTCGTCCAAGTCGCCCTATCACACCGTGCAGGATCTGGCCGACGCCTTGCGCGCGCATCCCGGCGAGATGAACTACGCCTCGGGCGGCGTCGGGTCCGGCGCGCACCTGGGCGGCGCGACCTTCGTCTCGCTGCTGAAGGCCGATGCGGTGCACATCCCTTTCAAGGGCTCGGTGGAGATCCCGGTCTCGCTCACGCGCGGCGACACGGACTTCGCGTTCACCATCGCGGGCACCGCCATTCCGCAGGTCCAGTCCGGACAACTGCGGGCGCTGGCCGTCACCAGCGCCGAGCCGCTGGCCGAGCTGCCGGGAGTCCCGCCGCTGCACCAGTTGCTGCATAGCGACCTCGCCATCCAGGAGTTCTGGTTCAGCTTCTGGCTGCCGCGCAATTCGCCCCAGGGCGCGGTCGACACGCTGTACCGCGCGACGACGTCCGCGCTGCTGGACCCGGAGGTCAAGACGCTCTTCGAGGCGGCGGGCAATCGAGTGATCCGCAGCGACAGCCCGCAGGCCGCCGCCGAATTCGTGCGCAGCGAACAGCGGAAATGGAAAGAGATCATCAAACTGACTGGCGTCACCGCCGGCTGAGCAGGAGTTTTCATGGCCAAGCCCCTCGAAGGCGTGCGCGTGCTGGATCTGTCGCACGTGATCGCCGGCCCCCTCGCGTCCTTCTACCTGGCGCAGCTGGGCGCCGAAGTCATCAAGGTCGAGCCGCCCCTGGCGGGCGAGGTCCTGCGGTCCATGCGGGACGGCGGCGAGACCGACACGCCCACCGGCTTTGCGGCCATCAATGCGGGCAAGCAGTCGCTGGCGCTGGACATCCGGATGCGGGAGGGCGCCGAGCTGCTGCGCACGCTGGCGGCCACGGCCGACGTTTTCATCGAGAATTTCCGCCCCGGCGTGGTGGCGCGCTATGGCCTGGACCATGCGGCGATCAGCGCCGTCCGCCCGGACATCGTCTATTGCTCCATCTCGGGTTTCGGTCAGCAGGGCGACTGGTCGCAGCGCGGCGCCTATGACCACGTCGTCCAGGCCCTGACCGGCATGATGATGATGTCGGGCGAGGGGGACGACGCCCCGCCGATCAAGGTCGGCTTTCCCGTCGTGGACGTGGCCGTGGGCATGCTGTCGGCCCTGGCCATCGTGTCGTCCCTGCACCGCCGCTCGCGAGAGGGCACGGGGCAGTACATCGATGCCTCCATGGTGCAGGCGTCCCTGATGCTGATGTATCCCAACACCTGCGCCTGGCTGAGCGACGGCACGCCGACGCGGCGCGTGGGCAACCGCGGCTATACCGGCAGCCCGGCGGCGGATACCTATCCCTGCGCGGACGGCTGGCTGGCCGTGGCGGCCAATACGCCGGCGCAGTTCCGCAAGCTGGCGGGCGTGCTGGGGATCGAGTCCCTGTGCGACGACGCCCGCGCGCTGGATCTCGAGGCCTTCAATGCGCCCAATGGTTTCGTCGTGCCGAATGACCGCGCCTATGTGGTGGACCGGTTGCGGCAGGCCTTCTCGGCACACAGCGCGACGCGGCTGGAGGCGCAGCTGGGACGCGTGGGGGTGCCGGCGGCCAAGGTCCGGAAACTCGAGGAATTCCTCCAGGAGGCCGATGCCACGGGCTGCGTGAGCCTGCCCGACCATCGCTTCCGGCAGGGCGGGCGCGAGACCCGTACCCATGGCATCGGATTTCGTTTCGCCGAGGATGGCGGCCCTACGCCGGCAGGTGCGCCCGCGCTGGGCCAGGGCGGCAAGGCGGTGCTGATGCGGGCCGGGCTGGATGCGCGGCGCATCGCGGAACTGGAGCGCGCCGGCGTCCTGCGCACCGGCGCCGAGGCGCCCGAACCCCTCGCTTCCTGAGTTCTTTCGATTCAACGGAGATTCCATGACTGCACTGCTGCAAGACCGCGTGGCCCTGGTGACGGGCGCCGGCCGGGGCCTGGGCCGCGCCCATGCGCTGGAACTGGCGCGCCATGGCGCCCGGGTGCTGATCAACGACATCGGCGCGGAGGCGCCGGACTCGCCGGCGCAGGCCGTGGCGGCCCGCATCCGCGAGGCCGGCGGCACGGCCTGTGTGCACGGCGCCGACGTGACGGATCCGATCCAGGTCCAGGAGATGGTGCAGAGCGCCGTCCGCCAGTGGGGCCGCGTCGACATCCTGGTCAACAACGCCGGCATCCTGCGCGACAAGAGTTTCGCCAAGATGAGCCTCGAGGACTTCCGGCTGGTCCTTGAAGTCCACCTGATGGGTTCCGTGCACTGCACCCAGGCCGTCTGGGACCTCATGCGCGAGCAGAACTACGGGCGCATCGTGATGACCAGTTCCTCGTCGGGCCTCTACGGCAATTTCGGCCAGGCCAATTATGGCGCCGCCAAGATGGCGCTGGTCGGCCTGATGCAGACCCTTGCGATCGAGGGCGAGCGCTACGGCATCCGCGTCAACTGCCTGGCCCCGACGGCGGCCACGGCCATGACGGAAGGCCTGCTCGAGCCCCAGGCCCTGGACCTGCTGGCGCCGGAAGCGGTCAGCCCCGCGCTGGTCGCCCTGGTGGCCGAGGATGCGCCCACCCGCGCGATCCTGCTGGCGGGGGCCGGTTGCTTCGAGCAGGCGCACATCACCATGACTCGGGGCGTCTGCCTGGGCGAGGCGGAGCTGTCGGCCGCCGCGCTGATCGATCGCCTGGACGAGGTGGCGGACCGCGAGGCCGACAGCGTCCCGGCCACCGGATTCGATCAGCTGCGCCACGAGATCGCCAAGGCCGAGGCCTGCCGGCAGGCCCGCGCCGCCGGCCAGCCGGCGTCCTGAGGGGGCCGCCATGGTGGTTTCCCAGATCGCGGGCGGACAGGGCGCCGCGCCCGGCGCGGACCAGGACGCCGCCGCGCCGCGCATCCAGGCATTCGATTCGGTCCGCTCGCTCAGGGATTTCTTGGGGCAGCCGGCCCTGCGCTCCTGCACGGTGGACATCGATCAGGATCTCATCGGACAGTTCGCCCGGATCACCCGGGACGAGCAGTGGATCCATGTGGATCCCGCGCGTGCGGCGGCGCAGTCGCCCTACGGCGGCACCATTGCACACGGTTTTCTGCTGCTGTCGCTGCTGAGTGACTGGCAGGCCAGCTGCATGGCCTTCCCGGGAGCCGAGCTGATGTTGAACTACGGTTTCGACCGCGTCCGCTTCACGGCGCCGGTGCGCTCGGGCGCGCGGGTCTCGGCCGGCTTCGCGCTGCGGGAGGTGGGCGGAAAGCAGCCCGGCGAGGCGCGCTGCGTCTGGGCGGTCACGGTGGACGTCGAGGGCGGCTCGCGGCCGGCGGTGCATGCCGACTGGCAGGTCCTGGTCCGGTGGGCGGTCCACGGACCCGGCTGATCCCCAGGCCCGCGCGGCCTGGACAAGGAGGTGGAGACAATGAAAATACGATCTGAACAAGACTTCTGGTCGGGCGTGATGTTCCTGGCCGCCGGCCTCTTTTTCGCCTGGGGCGCGACGGGGTACACGCGAGGTACGGCGGCCCACATGGGCCCCGGCTATTTTCCGTTCTGGCTGGGCGTCCTGCTGGCGGTGCTGGGCCTGGGCATCGCCCTGGCGGCGCTGTCGCCGCGGGCCGCCGAGACCCGCATCGAACGCTTCGACTGGCGCGTCGTGGGCTGGATCGTGGGCACCGTCATCCTGTATGGCGTGCTGCTCAAGCCCCTGGGGGTGTACGTGTCCACCTTTCTGCTGGTCATGCTCAGCAGCCTGGCCGGCCATGATTTCGACTGGAAAGTCGCGGCCGGCAACGGCGTCTTCCTCGTCGTGTTCTCGTACCTGGCGTTCATCAAGGGCCTGGGCCTGATCTTTCCCCTCTGGCCCTTCGGCCTGGGGCACTGAGGAGCCGCCATGGAACTCTTCGAGCACCTGATGCTCGGCCTGTCGGTCGCCTTCACGCCCGAGAACCTGATGTACGCCTTCCTGGGCTGCCTGCTGGGCACCCTGATCGGCGTGCTGCCCGGCATCGGGCCGGTGCCGACCATCGCCATGCTGCTGCCCATCACCTACGTGCTGCCGCCCACCGCCGGACTGATCATGCTGGCGGGCATCTATTACGGTGCGCAGTACGGCGGCTCGACCACGGCGGTGCTCGTGGCCCTGCCCGGCGAGACCTCGGCGGTGGTCACGGTGCTGGACGGGCACCAGATGGCGCGCCAGGGCCGCGCCGGGGCCGCCCTGGCGCTGGCGGCGCTGGGGTCCTTCTTTGCCGGCTGCGTGGCGACCGTGCTGCTCGCGGCCTTTGCGCCGCCGCTGGCGGCGATCGCCTTCGAGTTCGGGCCTGCGGAGTATTTTTCCCTGATGGTGCTGGGTCTGGTGGGGGCGGTGGTGCTGGCGTCCGGGTCCCTGCCCAAGGCCATCGCGATGATCCTGCTGGGCCTCTTGCTGGGCATGGTCGGGTCCGACGTGAATTCGGGAGTGATCCGTTACGATTTCGGTATCCCCGAGCTGCAGGACGGCATCGATTTTGCCATCGTGGCCATGGGCGTGTTCGGCTTTGCCGAGATCATGAGCAATCTGGGCCAGCGGGAGAGCCGGGTCGAGATCACGGACAAGGTGGGCAGCCTGTATCCCAGCAAGCAGGAATTCAAGGAAGCCTGGCCGGCCTCGGTGCGGGGGACGATGCTGGGTTCCGCGCTGGGCATCCTGCCCGGCGGGGGTGCGGTCCTGTCTTCATTTGCCTCCTATTCGCTGGAAAAGAAGATCTCGTCCCAGCCCGAGCGCTTCGGCAAGGGCCATCCGGCGGGCGTGGCAGGGCCGGAGTCGGCCAATAACGCGGCGGCCCAGACCTCGTTCATCCCGCTGCTGACTCTGGGCATCCCCGGCAATGCGGTGATGGCGCTGATGATCGGCGCCATGACGATCCACAACATCCAGCCCGGCCCCCAGGTGATGAGCAGCCATCCCCAGCTCTTCTGGGCGCTGATCGTGTCGATGTGGATCGGCAACCTGATGCTGCTGGTGCTCAACCTGCCGCTGATCGGGCTCTGGATCAAGCTGCTGAAAGTCCCGTACCGCATCCTGTTTCCCGCCATCCTGGTGTTCTGCGCCATTGGCGTGTATTCGCTCAACTACAACGCCTTCGACATCTTCCTGACGGCGGTTTTCGGCTTCGTGGGCTACGTCTGGACCAAGCTGCGCTGCGAGGGCGCGCCCCTGCTCCTGGGACTGGTGCTCGGCCCCATGATGGAAGAGAATTTCCGCCGCGCCTTGCTGCTGGCGCGGGGAGACTACGCCACGTTCGTGAGCCGGCCGCTGTCGGCGTCTCTGCTGGCTCTGGCCGTGGTGCTGGTGGTGCTCGTTGCCTTGCCGTCCATCCGGCGCCGGCGCGAGGTGACCTTCGTCGAGGACGACTGAATCCCGCCCCGCGGTCCCGCGGCGGCTGCGCCAGCCGGTGTCCGGACGCCATCCCAAAAGCCCGATTTCCCGCCAGGAACCGGGCTTTTATCTTCTTGTCTTTACTGGTATATCCGGTAACATGCCTGATGGCAGCCGGTCCTGCTGCGGGCAGCAGATGCCGGTCTGGGGATCGTTCCTGTCCTTTCTTGAACTCCAGGATCGCATGCGCCCAAGAATCTCAAAACCGGCAGGGTCCGCCATCCGCTCGTTCCTCGGGCTTGGCGCCCTCTCGGCCGCGCTCTATGTACTGGTGCTGCTGGCCGTGATGGGCAGCGCGGCGCTGGTGTATTCCCTGATGTCGCGCTACGACGCCGCGCTGGACCAGTCCAGCACGCTCGACAACATGCGCACGCTCAGCCAGCAGCTCGCCGTGCGCGCCATGCGGCTCTCGGACGGCGGCCTGCTGCAGACGGGCGAGATCAGCAAGGACATGGACGCCCTGGACCTCGCCCTGCAGGCGCTGGACCAGGGCGGGGTGGTGGGCGACCGCGAGATCGCCGCCCTGGACCAGGACGCCGTGCGGCTGTTCCTGCCCAAGATCCGCCGCGACTGGGTCGTGCTGCGCGGGCGCCTGCAGGCCATCATGCTGGATTCCTATTCGCGGGGCGACCCGTCCGCCGAACCGCAGGACCTGCCGCGCACCGTGCAGCGGCAATGGATCGCCGACGACGCCTCGGCGTTGCTGGGCACGCTGAACGCGGCCTCCGACGTGCTGATGCCCCAGCTGCGCCGCACCCAGGATCGCGCCCTCAACGCCCTGATGGGCCTGGTGCTGGCGGACGTCTGCCTGCTGGTGGTGCTGTTCCTGCTGGTGCGCCGCACCGTGGTCCTGCCGCTGTCGGCCCTGCGCCGGGCGGCCCGCGCCCTGATGCGGGGCGACTATACCCAACGCGTGGCCGCGGGCGGCGTGCGCGAGATCGCCGACATCGGCGAGGCCTACAACGCCGGCGCCCAGCAGATCCACGAGCTCATCAGCGAGATGCGCGAGAACCAGGAAGGCCTGCAGCGTTCGGAAATCATCTTCCAGGGCCTGGCATCCAATGCGCTGGTGGGCATCTTCCTGGTGTCCCACGAGCGGTTCAGCTTCGTCAGCCAGAAGATGGCCGACATCTTCGGCTACGAGCCCGAGGAGATGATCGGGCACCTGTCGCTGCTGTCCATCATCGCGCCCCGGGAACGCTACCTGGTCGACGAGGCCCTCAAGGCCGGCCGCACGCAGAAATCGCCCACCCTGCGCTTCGAGCGCCATGGCCGCCGCAAGGACGGCTCGCTGTTCGACATCGAGACCTTCATCACGGTGATGGGCGCGGGCGACGATGCCGCCATCATCGGCCTGGTGCAGGACATCACCGAAAGCAAGCAGGCCGAATCCTCGGCGCAGCTGGCGGCCATCGCCTACGAGAACAGCAGCGAGGCCATCGTCATCACGGACTCCACCGGCGTCATCATCGACGTCAATCCCGCCTATTCCCGCATGACGGGCTACTGGCCCGACGAGGTCGCCGGCGAACTGCTCACCCTGCTGCGGCCCGGGCGCCACAACCGCGACTTCTACGACCAGATGTGGCATGCCATCAACACCAAGGGCCGCTGGGAAGGCGAATACTGGCTGCAGCGCAAGTCCGGCGAGGAATACGCCCAGCGGGTGGTGCTGGACACTGCATGGAATCACGACGGGTCGGTGAACTGCCGCGTCGTGATGCTCAGCGACATCACCCAGAAAAAGCAGGTCGAGGCCGCCATCTGGAACCAGGCGCACCACGACCCCCTCACCGGCCTGCCCAACCGCCAGTATTTCAACGAACACCTGAAGGCCCTGGTGGACCAGTCGCAGCTCGACGGCAGGCCCATGGCGCTGCTGTTCCTGGACCTGGACCTCTTCAAGGAGGTCAACGATTCCATGGGCCACGAGATGGGCGACCGCCTGCTGGTCGAGGTCGCCGAGCGGCTGCGCCACTGCACGGACGACGATCATCACTTCATCGCGCGGCTGGGCGGCGACGAGTTCGTGATTCTGGTGGCCGACATGCCCGCGCGCGACGCCCTGGACGCCCTGTGTCAGCAGATTCTGGACTGCATCACCGAGCCCTACCGCCTGGCCGGCAATCTGACGCGGATTTCCGCCAGCCTGGGCGTGGCCCTGTATCCGGCCGATGCCGACAACGCCGAGATGCTGATGCGCCACGTGGACATGGCCATGTACGAAGCCAAAGCGCAGGGGCGCAACGGCTACCGGTATTTCGACCAGTCCATGCGCGACCGCGCCCGCATGCAGCACGACCTGCTGGTCGCGCTGCCCGAGGCCATCGATGCGGGGCAGTTCTTCCTGCTGTACCAGCCCATCTATTCCTTCCAGACCGGGCAGATCATCATGGCCGAGGCGCTGCTGCGCTGGCGCCACCCCGAATTCGGCGTGATCGCGCCCCTGGATTTCGTGCCGTTTGCCGAAGAGCGCCAGTTGATCAAGCCTCTGGGCGACTGGGTGTTCCGCGAGGCCATCCGCCAGCTCGGCCGCTGGCGCCGCGCCCTGGCGCCCGAACTGCGGCTCACCGTGAATGTGTCGCCGGGCCAGTTCGGCCTGGCGCAGTCGGGCCTGGATACCGTGTTCGGCCTGCTGGACGCCCTGGGCCTGCCGGCCGACAGCCTGTCGCTCGAATTCAACGAGCGCGTGCTCGTCAGCCTCAGCCCGCTGGTGCGCGAGCGGCTGCACCAGTTGCACCGCTCGGGCATGCGCTTCAGCGTGGGCGCGGTCTCGGTGGGCATGCCCGCTCTGCTGGCCTCGCGCGACCTGCCGTTCGAGGCGCTGAAGCTCGAGTGCGACGTCACGCGGCAGGTGGCCGACAGCCCGGCCGCCCGCATCGTCTGCGAGTCCATCGTGGCCCTGGCGCACCGCCTGGGCATGTCCGTGATCGCGGAAGGCATCTCCGAGCCGGCGCAGCACGAGCTGCTGCGCGCCATGGGCTGCGATGCGGGTCAGGGCTTTCTGCTGGGCGAGCCGCTCGACCAGTCGGGCTTCGAGCAGCGGCTGAGCCATCCGGAGCAGTCGCCCCTGTCCCCCTGACCGCGCCAGGCGCCAGGCGCCAGGCATATCCTGCGGGCGGCATGCTCCGGCGACAGCGGCCGGATCAGGACCCGGATTCCTCGCGGGCCGGCGCGCCGCGGCGGCGCCACGCCAGCAGCAGCCACAGCGCGGTCCAGGCCAGGATGGGGGCGTTGCCCCAGCGCACGTACGGCGTCAGCCCCTGGGCGCCCTGGACCTCCACGTCCAGCACGCCGGGGCGCGCCGGATCCAGGGCGCCGCGGACCTGGCCGTCGGGGTCGATCGCGGCGGTCATGCCCGTGTTGGTGGCGCGGATGACGGGGCGGGCCGTCTCCAGCGCCCGCATGCGGGAGATCCACAGGTGCTGGCGCAGCGCCCAGGTATCGCCGAACCAGGCGAGGTTGCTGAGGTTGACCAGGATGCTGGCGCCCGGCCGGCCGTCTTCGCCCGGCGCCACGGTGGCGGCGATCTCTTCGCCGAACGCGTCTTCGTAGCAGATGTTCACCGCCAGCGCCTGGCCGTCCAGCAGCAGGGGCGGCTGGCCGAGCGCTCCGCGGTCGAAGTCCCCCAGGGGAATGTCCATCGCCCGCACGAACCAGTGGAATCCGGGCGGGATGAATTCGCCGAAGGGCACCAGGTGGTGTTTGTCGTAATGCCATTGTCCGGCGGCCAGCGGCGGCCTCTGCGCATCCGGCAGGATGACGGTGGCGCTGTTGGTGTAGCGGTCCGCGCCGGCGGCGGAGACATGCAGCGGCAGACCCATGACCAGGGCGGCATCCAGGTCGCGCGCCAATGTCATCCACGGCTGCCAGACCGCGTCCGGCACCTGGTCCTGGAAGGCCGGCATGACCGTTTCGGGCAGCACGACCAGGGCGGGCCGGTCCTGCGGCGTCTTGGCCGGCAGGCCGGCCAGCCGGCGGGCCTGGTCCTGTGCGGCCTGGAAACGCGCCGGGTCGAACTTCTCGGACTGCGGCGTGGCCGGCTGCACCAGTCGCACGATCAGCGGCTCGCCCTGCGAGCGGGCCCAGTCGATGTGCGTCCAGGCGATTCCCAGGAGTCCCGTCAGCAGGGTGAGGGCGATGGTGGCGGCGGCGCTGCGGTCGTAGGGCGTGTCCTTGGCCCGGACCATCAGGGCGACGGCGCCCGCGGCGAAGGCGGCCAGCCAGGCCACGCCGTAGACACCGACGAAAGGCGCCCAGGCGGCGAACATGCCCTCGGCATGGGCGTAGCCGATGTTCAGCCAGGGAAAGCCGGTCAGCAGGGTGCCGCGCAGCCATTCGAACAGGGTCCAGGCGCTGGCCCAGGCGACGGCATTGAGGATCTGCCGTCCGGCCGCCTGTTCCGGGCGCCGGTGCGCCGCGCACAGCCAGGCCGTCAGTGCGCAGGCGCCCGCCCCGTACAGGGCCATGGCGGCCGCGAACAGCAGCAGCGCGGCGACGGCCAGCGGCAGCGCCAGCCCGCCGAACCGGTGCATGCTGATGGTCAGCCAGTACACCCCGATGGAAAACTGCGCCAGGCCGAAGATCCAGCCATACAGGGCGGCCTGCCGGGGGCGGGCCGCCCGCCAGGTGAAGGCGGCCAGGATGGCCAGGCTGGCGATCTGCACGAAGGGCAGGCTCCAGCCGGGCAGGGGACCCGGGGCAAAACAAAGGGCCTGCACGGCCCCCGCCCCGATCAGCCAGAGCGCCGTTCGGGCCGGGCGGCGCGGCCGCACGTGGACATCAGTCATCGTGGGCGGCAAGGGCAGGCTTGGCGTCGGTGAGACGCTGCACGTGCAGCCAGCGGGCGCGCTTGCCGTCGGCGCCGACGACGGTGAAGGCCAGGCCGTGGCCCTCGACGCGTTCGCCGCGGCGGGGGATGTGGCCCAGTTCCGCGGCCAGCCAGCCGTTCAGGGTGTCGTAGTCCTCGTCGGGCAGGTGGACGTCGAAGGCCTCGTTGAAGTCGTCGATCTCGGTCGTGCCCATGGCGCGCCAGCTGTTGTCGCCCGTGCGGAAGATCGTCTTTTCGTCGCCGTCGTCGAATTCGTCCTCGATGTCGCCGACGATCTGCTCCAGCACGTCTTCCATGGTGACCAGGCCGCAGATGCCGCCGTGTTCGTCGATGACGATCGCCAGGTGATTGCGGCTCATGCGGAACTCGTGCAGCAACTCGTTCAGGCGCTTGGATTCCGGGATGAACACCGGGGGACGGATCAGCGCCCGGATGTCCAGGGCGTGGTCGGAGAGACTCAGCAGCAGGTCCTTGGCCAGCAGCACGCCGACGATGTTGTCACGGTCGCCTTCGTAGACCGGGAACCGGGAATGGCCGGTTTCGGTGATCTCGGGCATCAGTTCGGCCAGCGGCCGGGAGACGTCGAGCAGGTCCATGCGCGAGCGCGACACCATGATGTCGGCCACGGTCTTGTCGGCGACTTCCAGGGCCCCCGAGATCATGGCGTAGGATTCTCCGTCGAGGATGGAGTGATCGTGCGCCGCCTCGAGCACCGCCCGGATGCCCTCGCGGTCCGAGGGTGGGGAAGGCCGCAGCAGGGCCTTGAGGCGGGAAAACAGGGAGCGGGAAGCCGCCTGCGCAGGTCGGGGCTCTGAGTCTGAAGAGTGAGGGTCTGGCATTGTCCGATGGACGAGTAAAGGATCCTGTAGCATAACCGATTCGACGACCGGCTCAAGCGCGGCCCTGCGGGCGGTAGGGGTCGGGAATGCCCTGGGCGGCGAGGATGGCGGTTTCCAGCGCCTCCATCCGTTCGGCCTCGTCGGTTTCGATGTGGTCGTATCCCAGCGCGTGCAGGACGCCGTGGGTGATGAGGTGGGCGGCGTGGTCCGCCAGGGGCTTGCCCTGCTCGGCGGCCTCGCGTTCCAGCACCGGCAGGCAGATCACGATGTCGCCGCTGATGAGGCCGGACGGATCCGCGCCGTATTCGAAGGTCAGCACATTGGTGGCGTAGTCGCGTTCCCGCCAGGCGGCGTTCAATTCGCGGCCTTCCCCGGCGTCGACGATGCGCAGGGTCAGCGCGACCGGCTGGCCGGCGCGCGGGTCGGGCGCGGCCAGGGCGCCCGCCAGCGCGCGGCCGACCCAGCGGCGCAGGCGCCAGCGGGGCAGCGAGGGCGCCTCGACGGCGTACTGGATGGTCAGGGAAAAATCAGGATACATGGTCGCCCGCCTGCTCGTAGGCGTCCACGATGCGCGCCACCAGCGGATGGCGCACCACGTCGCGGCTGGTGAACCGGGTCTGGGCGATCCCAGGCACGCCGTCGAGCACGTCCAGCGCATGCAGCAGGCCGCTCTGGTGGCCGCGGGGCAGGTCCACCTGCGACGGGTCGCCGTTGATCACGGCCTTGCTGCCAAAGCCGATGCGCGTCAGGAACATCTTCATCTGCTCGGGCGTGGTGTTCTGGGCCTCGTCGAGGATGATGAAGGCATGGTTCAGCGTGCGCCCGCGCATGTACGCCAGCGGCGCGATCTCGATGGTCTGTTTTTCGAACAGGCGCTGGGTCTTTTCAAAGCCCAGCAGATCGTACAGGGCGTCGTAGAGCGGACGCAGGTAAGGGTCGACCTTCTGTACCAGGTCGCCGGGCAGGAAACCCAGGCGTTCGCCGGCCTCGACGGCCGGGCGGGTGAGCACCAGCCGCGAGACCGACTCGCGCTCCAGCGCGTCGATGGCGCAGGCCACCGCCAGCCAGGTCTTGCCCGTGCCCGCCGGCCCCACGCCGAAGGTGACGTCGTGCTTGAGGATCGCATTCAGGTAATCGCGCTGGCGGGGGGTGCGCGGGCGCAGGTCGGCCTTGCGCGTGCGCAGGACCGGGCCTTCGTCGTCCACTGGGGGAAGTTCCGGCAGATCGCGGGGGCCGGGGCCGCCGCTGGGGGCCGGAATGCCCCGGTTGCTCAGTTCCACCAGCCCCAGCTGCAGAGTGTCCAGCGACAGCGGCCCTTGCGCGGCGCGCTCGTGGAACCAGCGCAGGGCCTGCACGGCCTCGCGGGCGCGGGCGCCGCGCACGCTGAAGCGGTTGCCGCGCCGGCCGATGGTGACGTCGTAGGCCTGGGCGATCTGGCGCAGGTTTTCGTCCAGGGGGCCGCACAGGTCGGCCAGTTGGGCGTTGCCGCCGGCCAGCTGGACGGAGAGGGGGCGGTTGCCCGGGGTTCTGGAGGCGGTCGTCATGCGCTTGCGGGGTCGGTCTCGCGGGTGAGGATCTCGCCCCGCAAGGTGTTGGTCAGGGCTTCGGTGATGCGCACGTCCACCATCCGGCCGATCAGGCGCGGCTGGCCGGCGAAATTCACGATGCGGTTGTTTTCCGTCCGGCCCTTCATGTCGCGCGGATCCTTTTTCGATGGCCCCTCGACCAGCAGGCGCTGGACGCCGCCCACCATGGAACGGCTGATGGCGGCGGCCTGTTCGTTGATCAGCGCCTGCAGCCGGTGCAGGCGGTCCAGTTTCTCGGTCTCGGGCGTGGCGTCTTCAAGGTCAGCAGCCGGCGTGCCCGGGCGCTTGGAATAGACGAAGGAGAAGGACTGGTCGAAGCCCACCTGGCGCACCAGGTCCAGGGTCTTCTGGAAGTCGGCCTCGGTCTCGCCGGGAAAACCGACGATGAAGTCCGAGGACAGCGTCATGTCGGGGCGCGCGGCCCGCAGGCGGCGGATGATGGATTTGTATTCCAGCGCGGTGTAGCCGCGTTTCATGGCGGCCAGGACCCGGTCGCTGCCGGCCTGCACCGGCAGGTGCAGGAAGGGCACCAGCTTGGGCAGGCGGCTGTGGGCCTCGATCAGGCGGGCCGTCATTTCCTTGGGGTGCGAGGTCGTGTAGCGGATGCGCTCGATCCCGGGGATGTCGTGGACGTAGTCGAGCAGCATGGCGAAATCGGCGATCTCGCCCGAGTCTCCGGCCGGCCCGCGATAGGCGTTTACGTTCTGGCCCAGCAGCGTGACCTCGCGCACGCCCTGGTCGGCCAGGTCGGCGATCTCGGTCAGCACGTCGTCGAACGGCCGGGAGACTTCCGCCCCCCGGGTGTAGGGCACCACGCAGAAACTGCAGTATTTGCTGCAGCCTTCCATGATCGACACGAAGGCCGAGGGGCCGTCCACGCGGGCGGGCGGCAGGGCGTCGAATTTTTCGATCAGCGGGAACGAGATGTCCACCTGGGAATGCCCGGTGGCGCGGCGCCGGTCGATGAGCTCGGGCAGGCGGTGCAGGGTCTGCGGGCCGAACACCACGTCGACGTAGGGCGCCCGGCGCACGATGGCCTCGCCTTCCTGGCTGGCGACGCAGCCGCCGACGCCGATCACCAGGCCGGGTCGGGCCTGCTTGAGGTGCTGGACGCGGCCCAGGTCGGAAAAGACCTTTTCCTGGGCCTTTTCCCGTACGGAACAGGTATTGAACAGGATGATGTCGGCGTCCTCGGGCGTGTCGGTGAGCTCGACGCCCTTGGCCGCGCGCAGGATGTCGACCATCTTTTCCGAGTCGTACTCGTTCATCTGGCAGCCGAAGGTGCGGATGTAGAGTTTCTTGTGCTCGCCCGGTTCCATGGGCTGCAGCAGGCCGGCCAGGGTCTCGTCCTGCGCCTGGCGCCAGGCCTGGTCCTTCAGGTGGTCTGCCGATTCTCGGGAAGCGGGGATGACGCCGGGGCGGCGCACGGGGGTTTCTTGCATGTCGGGGGCGCCGGGGCGGGTTTATATCCCGGGGGCGGTCAAAGATGGCGAATCCGCCATTTTACCGGATGTCGCATGGGGCGGCGCTGGGCCGCCTTCCAAAGCGCCTATACTGACGCACGCCGTTTCGTCCAAGCCGCCGTTGTCGCTGTCGTGAAGCTTCCGTTTGCCGCCTGCCTGCTGTTGTGGTCCCAGATCGCCTGGGGCGGCGTCGCGCTGGTCGCGACCTCGCTGCCGGTGGACGCGCCCCTGCGCCAGGGGCCCGCCGAGATCTCCCTGGTGTTCAGCGAGCCGGTCAGGATCCGGTCGATCCAGCTGGTCGACCCGCAGGGCGGGGCGCAGCCGCTGTATGCGATCCAGGATGCGGCGGCGGAAATCCACATCCCGGTCCCGCCCGATCCGCGCTATGGCGCCTATACGTTGAACTGGCGCGTGGTCGCTATCCGGGGCGATGCCATGGACGGCACGCTGTCCTACGAGGTCGTCCCGCCCGGGCTTCTGGAGCGCATCCTGCCCGCCTCGGTGCGCCCGCTCGATGCCGCCCTGTGGCTGGCGGCCCTGCTGCTGTGGGCGGCGGCCGTCGCGGGGGTGGGGTTCGGGCCGCAGTTCCTGTCGGCCACCGTGGGGCTGTTCGGCGCGGGGCTGGCCCTGACCGGTTTCCAGCTCGGCCGCCTGGCTGTCCTGTTGCGGGCGGGCGGCGACTGGGGCCTGCCGCTGCTGTGCGGCGGGGGGCTGGCGGTCCTGCTGGGGACCTGGCTGGCGCGTTGGCGCCGACTCCGGCGCTGAAATCAAGGGCCGCCGCGCCGCCCGGAGGCGGCGACCGCGGCGGCCGGGACGCGGAATCAGCCGAGCTCGACTTCCGCGCCTTCCTTCTTGACGTGCTTGACCAGGTCCTCGCGCTTGATGCCCATCCACATGGCCAGGGCGGCGGCGACGAACACCGAGGAATAGATCCCGAACCAGATCCCGATCGTCAGCGCCAGCGAGAAGTTGTGCAGGGTGGGGCCGCCGAAGAAGAACATCGACAGCACCATCATCTGCGTGGAGCCGTGCGTGATGACGGTCCGCGAGATGTTCTGCGTGATCGAGGCGTTGATGATCTCGCGCACCGGGGCCTTGCGCTGCTTGCGGAAGTTTTCCCGGATCCGGTCCATCACCACCACGGACTCGTTGACCGAGTAGCCGAGCACGGCCAGCACCCCCGCCAGCACCGACAGCGAGAATTCCCACTGGAAGAAGGCGAAGAAGCCCAGGATGATCACCACGTCGTGCAGGTTGGCCAGCGCGCACGAGGCCGCGAGCTTCCATTCGAAGCGGATGGCCAGGTACACCATGATGCCCACCACTACGAACAGCAGCGCCATCAGGCCGTTATGCAGCAGTTCCTGGCCCACCTGCGGGCCGACGAACTCGACCCGGCGCAGCTGCACGTCGGCATGCTGGGCCTGCAGCGCCGACAGGACCGACCGGCTCTGCGCGGCCGTGTCCTGGTCCGTGCGCACCGGCAGGCGGATCATGACGTCCTGCGAGGTGCCGAAGTTCTGGACCTGGAAGTCCTTGTAGCCCAGGGCGTCGATGGCCGAGCGGATCTCGGTCACCGGCGCGGTCTGGGTGTAGTGGACCTCCATCACCGTGCCGCCGGTGAATTCGATCGACAGGTGAAAGCCGCGGCTCGCGATGAAGAACACGGCGGCCAGGAAAGTCAGCAGGCTGATGATGTTCAGGATCAGCGCATGCCGCATGAACGGGATGGTGCGATGGATGCGGAAGAATTCCATGATGAGTCCTGATTAATCCTGCTTGGGTTTCCAGATCTGGCCGATCGAGATCGTCTTGAGCTTGCGCTTGCGGCCATACCAGAGGTTGGCCAGGGCGCGCACCCCGACCACCGACGAGAACATCGAGGTCAGGATGCCGATGCAGTGGACCACGGCAAAGCCGCGCACCGGGCCGGTGCCGAAGGTCAGCAGCGCGATCCCGACGATCAGGCTGGTCAGGTTGGAGTCGAAGATCGTCGCCCAGGCGCGGTCGAAGCCCAGGTGGATGGCCTGCTGGGGCGGCAGCCCCAGGCGCAGTTCCTCGCGGATCCGCTCGTTGATCAGCACGTTGGCGTCGATGGCCATCCCCAGCGTCAGCGCGATGGCGGCGATCCCCGGCAGGGTGAGGGTCGCTTGCAGCATGGACAGCACCGCCAGCAGCAGCAGCACGTTGAAGGACAGGCCCAGGGTCGAGAACAGGCCGAACAGGTGGTAGTACAGGATGATGAAGATCGCGATGGCGGTGAAACCGTACAGCGTCGAATCGAAGCCCTGCTTGATATTGGCCGCCCCGAGGCTGGGGCCGATGGTGCGCTCTTCGATGATGTGCATCGGCGCGGCCAGCGAGCCGGCGCGCAGCAGCAGCGACACGTCGGAGGCCTCCTGGGCCGTCATGCTGCCGGAGATCTGCACTTGGCCGCCCGGGATCTCGGAACGGATCACCGGGGCGGTGACGACCTCGCCCTTGCCGTTCTCGAACAGGACGATGGCCATGCGCTTGCCGATGTTGTCGCGCGTGACGTCGCGGAAGATGCGGGCGCCCTTGGAATCCAGCGTCAGGTTGACGGTGGGCTCCTGCGTCTGCTGGTCGCGGCCGGGCTGGGCGTCCTGCAGGTTCTCGCCAGTCAGGATGACCTGGCGGCGCAGCAGCAGGGGCCGGCCGTCGCGGTCGGTATAGCGGACCAGGCCGAAGGGCACGCGCCCGGAGGCCAGCGCCGAGGTGGCCGCGGGCGAATCATCGACCATGTGGATTTCCAGGGTCGCCGTGCGGCCCAGGATTTCCTTGGCCTTGGCGACGTCCTGCACGCCCGGCAACTGGACGACGATGCGGTCGCCGCCCTGCTGCTGGATGACGGGCTCGGCTACGCCGAGCTCGTTGATCCGGTTGTGCAGCGTCTGGATGTTCTGTTTCAGGGCGTTGTTCTGCACCTGCGTGATGGCGGCCGGGCTGAGCGTGCCATCCAGCAGCCAGCTCTGGCCCGACTGGCTGGTCGTGAAGACCATTTCCGGGATGGCGCGCCGCAGCGCGTCGGCGGCCGCGTCGCGGGCTTCCTGGCTGTCGAAGGTCGCGCGCACGGACTGCTGGTTGCGTTCGACGTCCTCGAATTTCACCTTGGCGTCGCGCAGCGTGGTGCGGGCCTCGCCGGCCATGGAATCATAGCGGCTGGTCAGCGCCCCCTGCAGGTCGACCTGCAGCAGGAAATGGACGCCGCCGCGCAGGTCCAGACCCAGGTACATCGGATGGGCGCCCAGCGCGGTCAGCCAGTTGGGCGAGGCCGACATCAGGTTCAGCGCCACCGTGTAGTCCGGGTTCTGCGCGTCGGGATTCAGCGCCTTTTCCAGGGTGTCCTTGGCCTTGAGCTGGGTGTCGGTGGAATCGAAGCGCAGCCGCACCGTGCCGACCGGCCCGTTCAGCTCGAACGAGCTGGCGGTCGGCTGGATGCCGGCCTGGTCCAGGATCTGGTTCGCCTTGTCCAGCGTGTTCTGGTCGACCTTGACCGACGTCTTCGCCCCGGCGATCTGGACGGCCGGCGACTCGCCATAGAGATTGGGCAGCGTGTAGAGCACGCCGATCAGGACGGCGGCCAGCACGATGAGATACTTCCAGAGGGGATAGCGGTTCATGGTCGGTCGGATGGGAAGGCGGTAAAGGTCGGGCGCCGCGCCCGCCCCGGCCATTCGAACCGGCGGGGCGGATCGGACGGGCGGGGCATGGGCGCGGCGCCGAAGGGGATCAGAGGGACTTGATCGTGCCCTTGGGCAGCACGGCCGTGACGGCGCTGCGCTGCACGATGGCCTCGACGGCCTTGTCGCCGGACTGGGCGACTTCCACGGTCAGATAGCTGTCGCTGACCTTGCTGATCTTGCCCAGCATGCCGCCGGACAGGATCACCTCGTCACCCTTGGACAGGGCCTCGACCATTTTCTTGTGGTCTTTCTGACGCTTCATCTGCGGACGAATCATCAGGAAATACAGGATGACGAACATCAGGATGATGGGCAGCATGCTCATCAGGGCATTGGGCTCGCCGCCGGCAGCGGCCTGGGCCGGAATCAGGGTCAGGGTGTCAACGAGGGACATGAAGGCTCCTGCAGAATCGGTGGAGGTTGAAAAGGGGACTGTGTGAGATTAACTCTTGATTGTAGCGGTATCCGCGCGGGGCCGCGCGGCCGTCATTCGATGCCGCGGGCGCGGTCCCGCAGGAAGGCCTCCCGCCAGGATTCGAATCGGTCCTGCTCGATGGCCGCGCGCATCGCCGCCATCAGGTCCAGGTAGAAATGCAGATTGTGCAGGGTGTTCAGGCGCGCGCCGGTGATTTCGCCCGCCCGCTGCAGGTGGTGCAGGTAGGCGCGCGAGAAATGGCGGCAGGTATGGCAGCCGCAGTCCGGGTCCAGCGGACGCGTGTCGTCGCGGTAGCGCGCGTTGCGGATCTTCAGGTCGCCGTGGCGGGTGAACAGCCAGCCGTTGCGGGCATTGCGGGTCGGCATGACGCAGTCGAACATGTCCACGCCGCGGCGCACGCCCTCGACCAGGTCCTCGGGCGTGCCCACGCCCATCAGGTAGCGGGGCGCGCCGGCCGGCATGCGCGGGGTGACGTGCGCCAGCACGCGCATCATGTCTTCCTTGGGTTCGCCGACCGACAGGCCGCCGATGGCGTAGCCCTCGAAGCCGATGTCGGTGAGGCCCGCCAGCGACTCGTCGCGCAAGTCCTCGAACATGCCGCCCTGGATGATGCCGAAGAGCGCATTGGGGTTGCCCAGGTCCTGGAAGGCCTGGCGCGAACGGCGCGCCCAGCGCAGGGACATGCGCATGGACGCGGCGGCCTCTTCGTGGGTGGCGGGGCGCTCGCCGATCCGGTAGGGCGTGCACTCGTCCAGCACCATGGCAATGTCGGAATTCAGGCTGCGCTGGATGCGCATCGATTCCTCGGGCGACAGGAACTGCCGCGAGCCGTCGATGGGCGAGGCGAAACGCACGCCTTCCTCGGTGATCTTGCGCATGCCGTCCAGGCTGAAGACCTGGAATCCGCCCGAATCGGTCAGGATCGGCCGGTTCCACTGCATGAAGCCGTGCAGGCCGCCGTGGCGGTCCAGGATCTCGGTGCCCGGCCGCAGCCACAGGTGGAAGGTGTTGCCCAGCACGATCTGGGCGCCGATGTCTTCGAGCTCGTGCGGCAGCATCGCCTTGACGCTGCCGTAGGTGCCCACGGGCATGAAGATGGGCGTCTGGACGACGCCGTGGTTCAGGGTGATGCGGCCGCGACGGGCGGCGCCGTCCGTGTGCAGCAGTTCGAATTGCAATCCGGTCATGGGGTCTGGGCGGCCTCGATGAACATCGCGTCGCCGTAGCTGAAGAATCGGTAGCGCGATTGTACGGCGTGCGCATAGGCGCGCCGGATGGGTTCGATGCCCGCCAGCGCCGACACCAGCATCATCAGGGTCGACTGCGGCAGGTGGAAATTGGTGATCAGCGCATCCACGTTGGCGAAGCGGTAGCCCGGCGTGATGAAGAGGCGGGTGTCGCCTTCCGTCGTGGCGACGCCGTCGCCCTCGCGGGCCGCGGCCTCCAGCGAGCGTACGCTGGTGGTGCCCACGGCGACCACCCGCCCGCCCCGGGCGCGGGTCTCGCGGATTTTTTGCAGGGTCCCGGCCGGCACGACGTAGCGTTCGGCGTGCATGACGTGGTCGCGGATGTGGGTGACGCGCACCGGCTGGAATGTGCCGGCGCCCACGTGCAGGGTCACGAAGGCCCGGTCCACCCCCTGGGCCTCCAGGCGGTCCAGCATGGCCTGGTCGAAGTGCAGGCCGGCGGTCGGCGCGGCGACGGCGCCCGGCTTGTCGGCATAGACCGTCTGGTAGCGGGATTCGTCGTCGCCGTCGGCCGCGTGGGTGATGTACGGGGGCAGCGGGACGCTGCCGTGGCGCGCCAGCAGTTCCAGCACCGGCTCGGGAAAGGCCAGCTCGAAGAGCTCTTCCCGGCGGCCCAGCACTTCCGCCTCGAAGGCGTCGTCGGCCAGCAGCAGGCGGGTGCCGGCCTTGGGCGATTTGCTGGCCCGGAGGTGGGCCAGCGCCCGCCGCGGATCCAGGATGCGCTCGACCAGCACCTCGACCTGGCCGCCGCTTTCCTTGCGGCCGCGCAGGCGCGCCTTGATGACCCGGGTGTCGTTGAACACCAGCAGGTCGCCGGCGCGCAGCAGGCCAGGCAGGCCCGTGAACTGCAGGTCGTGCAGTCCGCCGCCGGCGTCCAGGTGCAGCAGCCGGCTGGCATCGCGGCGCGCGGCCGGGTGCTGTGCGATCAGTTCGGGAGGCAAGTCGTAGTTGAAATCGGAAAGATCCAGGTCGGTGGTCACGGGGATGTCGGGCGCCCGTGCGGGCGTCGAAGAAAGAAGGGTCGGCCGGTATTTTAGTCCCAACGGGGTTTGGATTATGCTGAGGCTTTTTTGTCGGGTGGCATCATGATTCGGGCGAAACAGCAAGGAAACGCGCGGCTGCGCCGGCAGCCGCAGGACCGGCCGGCCCTGGGGGCGGGCTGGCGGGGCCTGGCGCGGACGGCATTGGCGCTGTGCCTGTTTTCCGGCGCGCTGGCCTGCGCCTCGGCCCAGGCGCTGCCGCCGGAACTGCAAAAGGCCTGGAACGCCACCCGGCTGCCGGATTCCTCCCTGTCGATCGAGATCCGCGAGGCCGGGGGGCCGGTGATCAGCCGGGTGCAGGCGGACGTGCCGCGCAATCCGGCCTCGGTCATGAAGACCGTGACCACCTGGTCGGCCCTGTCCACGCTGGGGCCGGACTACGTCTGGCGCACCGAGTTCCTGGCGGATCCGGGAGCGCGGGTGGACGAGCAGGGCACGCTGCAGGGGCCGCTGTACGTCAAGGCCGCTGGCGACCCCTGGTTCACCATCGAGGACCTCTGGAACGTGCTGCGCGAGTTGCGGCTGCACGGCATCAAGAACCTGTCCAGCGTGGTCGTGGACCGCAGCCTGTTCGGCGACGTGCGGATCGATCCCGGCGACTTCGACGACTCGCCCGACCGCCCCTACAACGCCAGCCCCGACGCCATGATGGTGGGTTTCGGGGCGACCCGGATCCTCTTCCAGCCGGACGAGCGGCACAAGCAGTGGATTCCCATCATCGATCCGCCCACGCCCAATGTGCGCATCGAAGGCAAGCTGGACTGGCAGGAGGGGCGCTGCCGGCCCGCCACCAATTTCGTCGCCGACGCCCGCGTGCAGGGGCCGGTGGCCACCATCCGCATCGGCGGCCAGGCGACCGGATCCTGCGGCGAGTTCAGCCTCTACCGCCTGGCCGGGTCGCAGGCGGATCACTTCGAGGCCCTGTTCCGCCTGCTGTGGCGGGAACTGGGCGGCACCCTGGGACGCGGCTTCACGCAGGGCCGCGCGCCCGCGCAGGGCGAGGTCCTGGCCTCGCATGATTCGCCGGTGCTGGCCGACGTCATCCGCCAGATCAACAAGCACAGCAACAACGTGATGGCCCGCATGACACTGCTGACCCTGGGCGCCGAGATCAACGGCCCGGGCGCCACGCCCGAGACGGGCGCGCGCGCGGTCCGCCAGATCCTGGCCAACCAGCACGTGGATACCGCCGGCTGGGTCCTGGACAATGGCTCGGGCCTGTCGCGCCAGGGCCGCATCACGGCGCACGGCCTGGCGCAGATGCTGGACGTCGCCTGGCGCTCGCCCATGATGCCGGAATTCGTGTCCTCGCTGGCGATCTCGGGCATGGACGGCACGGTGCGCAAGCGCCTGCGTTCCGAGGACACCCGGGGGCAGGCCCACCTGAAGACCGGCACCCTCAAGGATTCCCGGGCGCTGGCCGGTTATGTGCGCGGCGCCAGCGGCAAGCGCTACATCCTCGTCAGCCTGGTGAACCACCCCGGCGCGGCGGCCGTGCGCGCCTTCGACGACGCGGTCGTACGCTGGCTGGCCAGCCGCTGATCCTGCTGCGGGCGCGCCGGCCGGCGCGCCCGTCCCCCCTCTAGAACCTCCGATCCGCGCATCCGTTCCGCATTCTCCGGTTGACACTTAATTAGTTTATTTTTAAATTAATAGGAACTAAATTAAATCGATGGTGTGCCGGGCCGGTGGTCCGTCCGGGCGGCCGTCAGGAGACGCGCGATGAAGATCGTCTGTATCGGCGGCGGGCCGGCGGGCCTGTACCTGGCCCTGCTGATGAAGAAACTGGATCCCGCCCACGACGTCACGGTGGTCGAGCGCAACCGTCCCTACGACACCTTCGGCTGGGGCGTGGTGTTCTCCGACACCACGATGGACAATATGCGCCAGTGGGACGCCGAGACGGCCGGGCGGATCCAGGCCGCTTTCAACCACTGGGACGACATCGAGCTGCTGTTCAAGGGACGCCGCATCCGCTCGGGCGGGCATGGCTTCGTCGGCATCGGCCGCAAGCGGCTGCTGAACATCCTGCAGGCCCGCTGCGAAGAACTCGGCGTGCGCCTGGTCTTCGAGACCGACGTCCAGTCGGATGCGGACTATCCGGACGCGGACCTGATCGTGGCCGCCGACGGCGTCAATTCCCGCATCCGCAAGAAATACGAATCGGTCTTCCGCCCCGACATCGTCACCCGGCCCAACCGCTACATCTGGCTGGGCACGCACCGGCTGTACGACGCCTTCACCTTTGATTTCCGGCGCACGGAACACGGCTGGTTCCAGGCGCACATCTACAAGTTCGACGAGGACACCTCGACGTTCATCGTCGAGACCACCGAGGACACCTGGAAGGCCCATGGCCTGGACCAGGCGGACCAGGACCAGTCCATCGCCTTTTGCGAGCGGCTCTTCGCCGACAACCTCCAGGGACAGGCGCTGATGTCCAACGCGCGCCACCTGCGCGGTTCGTCCTGGCTGAATTTCCAGCGCGTGGTCTGCGAACACTGGTGGCTGAGAAACGAGCAGGGCAGCCACGTGGTGCTCATGGGCGATGCCGTGCACACGGCCCATTTCGCGATCGGATCGGGCACCAAGCTGGCGATCGAGGACGCCATCGAGCTGACCCGCCAGTTCCAGCGCCTGGGCGACACGCCCGACCGGATTCCCGAGGTGCTGGCGGCCTACCAGGAAGCCCGCCGGGTCGAGACCCTGCGCCTGCAGAATGCCGCCTGGAACGCCATGGAATGGTTCGAGGTCTGCGGCCGGCGCTACTGCGACCAGCTCGAACCCGAGCAGTTCATGTATTCCATGCTGACGCGCAGCCAGCGCATCAGCCACGAGAACCTGCGCCTGCGCGACCGGGGCTGGCTGGAAGGCTACGAGCGCTGGTTCGCGCGGCGCGACGGCCTGCCGCTGGCCGAGGACCAGACCCCGCCGCCGCCCATGTTCACGCCCTACGCCGTCCGCGGGCTGCGCCTGAAGAACCGCGTCGTAGTGTCGCCGATGGCGCAGTATTCGGCGCAGGACGGTCTGGTCGGCGACTACCATCTGGTGCATCTGGGCGCGCGCGCCCTGGGCGGCGCCGGCCTGGTGTTCGCCGAGATGGCCTGCGTCAGCGCCGAGGGCCGCATCACGCCGGGATGCCCGGGCCTCTACCGGCCCGAGCACACCGCGGCCTTCAAGCGGATCGCCGACTGGATCCATGCGAACACCGATGCCGCCTTCGGCCTGCAGCTGGGGCACGCGGGACCCAAGGCATCGACCCGCCGGGCCTGGGACGGCACCGACCTGCCCCTGCCCGAGGGCAACTGGCCGATCCTGTCGGCCTCGCCGCAGCAGTACCTGAAAGGCGTCAGCCAGGTCGCCCGCGCCATGACGCGTGATGACATGGACGAGGTCCGGGAGCAGTTCCTCGCCGCGACCCGGGCCGCCGTCGAGATCGGCGCCGACTGGCTGGAACTCCACTGCGCCCACGGCTATTTGCTGTCGGCCTTCATCTCGCCCCTGACCAACCACCGGACTGACGAATACGGCGGGACGCTGGCCGGGCGCCTGCGGTATCCGCTGGAGATCTTCACCGCCATGCGGTCGATCTGGCCGGCGGACAAACCCATGTCCGTGCGGATTTCCGCGACCGACTGGGTCGAGGGCGGGACCACGCCGGCCGATGCCGTCGAGATCGCGCGCGCCTTCAAGGCGGCGGGCGCCGACCTGATCGACTGTTCCTCGGGCCAGGTCAGCAAGCAGGAAAAGCCGGTGTACGGGCGCATGTACCAGACCCCTCTGGCCGACCGCATCCGCCAGGAGGCCGGCATCGCCACCATCGCCGTGGGCGCCATCAGCGAGGCCGACCACGTCAACAGCATTCTCGCGGCGGGGCGCGCGGACCTCTGCGCGATCGCCCGCCCGCACCTGGCCAACCCGGCGTGGACCCTGACCGAGGCGGCCAAGATCGGCTACACCGAGGTCGCCTGGCCGCGGCCGTATTTCCAGGGCAAGCGGCAGATGGAGTCCCTGTTCGAACGGGAACACGCCGCGCGCGACCAGGCGCTGCGCCAGGCTGCCGGCAGGGCGGCGTCATGAGCGCGCCCGGACTCCATGCGCTGGTCACCGGCGGATCCCGGGGCATCGGCGCCGCCATCGCCCGGCGCCTGCGGGCCGAGGGCCACCGGGTCACGGTGCTGGGCCGCTCGCGGGCGTCCTGCCAGCCGCTGCTGGCGCAGGACCCGGACGGCCTGCAGGCGGTCGCCGCGGACGTGGCGGACGCGGACCAGGTGGCGCGGGCCCTGTCCGAGGCAGGGGAACGCTTCGGCCCCGTCCAGGTGCTCGTCAACAACGCCGGCCAGGCCGAAAGCGCCGCCTTCCTGAAGACGGACGCGGCGCTGTGGCGACGCATGCTGGACGTCAACCTGACGGGGACTCTGCTGTGCTGCCAGGCGGTGCTGCCCGGCATGCTGGAGGCGGGCTGGGGCCGCATCGTCAACGTGGCCAGCACCGCCGGCCTGACGGGCTACGCCTACGTCTCGGCCTATTGCGCCGCCAAGCATGGCGTGATCGGCCTGACCCGATCCCTGGCGCTGGAGGTCGCGACGCGGGGCGTCACCGTGAACGCCGTCTGCCCGGGCTACACCGATACCGGGCTGGTGCGCGAGAGCGTCGCCCGCATCGCGGCCCGCACCGGGCGCAGCGAAGACGCCGCGCTCGCCGAGCTGCTCAAGAGCAATCCGCAGGGCCGGCTGGTCGATCCCGCCGAAGTCGCCGACGCGGTCGCCTGGCTGTGCGGCCGCGGCGCCGGGGCCGTCACCGGGCAGACGATCCCGGTGTGCGGCGGCGAAGTGATGTGAGGAGCCCATGCATATGAATCCCCTGGCCAAGCAACATCTGCAGATGGTGGAGTCCCTGGGCGATGAACACATCGGCCTGGAGGCCCGCGTGCAGGCTGACGATCACCTGGACACGCGGATCTGGCTGCGGCTGCTGGCCTGCTCCAACCAGATCGAGCAGCAGATCCGCAAGCTGCTGCGCACCCGCATCGCCACCAGCCTGCGGCGCTTCGACTACATGGCCCAGCTGGACCGCCATCCGGAGGGCCTGCGCATGAAGGTGCTGTCGGGCTATCTGATGGTCACCGGCGGCAACGTCACCGGCCTGACCGATGAACTGGTCAAGGACGGCCTGGTGCGGCGCGTGGAGGACCCGGAGGACCGGCGGTCCTGTTTCGTCAGCCTGACCCCGCTGGGGCGGGAGCAGTTCGCCGCCATGGCGGTGGAACACGAGAAGTGGCTGACCGAGATGTTCCGCGGTCTGCCCCAGGACCACAAGGAATCCCTGTACGCGTTGCTGGGCGAGCTGCGCCTGCACCTGGCGCAGCGCCAGCCCGAGCTGGAAGCCGCCGCGCGCAAGGCGCCCCAGGCCGCCGCCGCCCGATCCCGACCCCGGAGGAAACCCCATGACTGAATCCGTCATCGATCCCGGCCTGCTGGCCGGCAACCGCCGCCCCATGGCGTCCTACGAGGCGCGCCATTTCCTGTGGCAGGCCGGCGGGGGTGTCGCCACCATCACGCTGAACCGGCCCGAGCGCAAGAATCCGTTGACCTTCGACAGCTATGCCGAGCTGCGCGACCTCTTCCACCAGCTCAAATGGGCGGACGACGTCAGGACCGTGGTGCTGGCCGGCGCAGGCGACAATTTCTGTTCCGGCGGCGACGTGCACGAGATCATCGGCCCGCTGATCGGCCTGAAGGCCCCGGAACTGCTGATGTTCACGCGCATGACGGGCGAACTCGTCAAGGCGATGCGGGCCTGCCCCCAGCCCATCGTGGCGGCGGTGGACGGCGTATGCGCCGGCGCGGGGGCCATCCTCGCCATGGCCTCGGACCTGCGCCTGGGCACCGTGCGCAGCAAGACGGCCTTCCTGTTCAACCGGGTCGGGCTGGCGGGCTGCGACATGGGGGCCTGCGCCCTGCTGCCGCGCATCGTGGGACAGGGCCGCGCGAGTGAACTGCTCTATACCGGCCGCAGCCTGGGCGGTGAAGAGGCGGAACGCTGGGGCTTCTTCAACCGGCTGTGCGCCCCCGAGGCCCTGCTGGACGAGGCCGGGGCGCTGGCCGCGCAGCTGGCGGGCGGCCCGGCGTTCGCCAATGGCATCACCAAGACCATGCTGCACCAGGAATGGGCCATGACGATCGACCAGGCCATCGAGGCCGAGGCCCAGGCCCAGGCGATCTGCATGCTGACCCAGGATTTCGGCCGGGCCTACGAGGCTTTCGCCGCCCGGCGCAAGCCCGAGTTCCAGGGAGACTGAGGTGGCGGATACCGCATATCTGGACTGGCCTTTCTTCGAACCGCACCACCGCGAGCTGGTGCAACGCCTGGACGCCTGGGCGGCCCGGCGGGTCGAGCCGGTCCACGGACCGGACGTCGACCAGGCCTGCCGCTCGCTGGTGCGCATGCTGGGCGAGGACGGCTGGCTGCGCCACGCCGTGGCCGGCACGGCGCAAGGCGGGGCGGGCAATGCCATCGACACGCGGGCCATCTGCCTGATCCGCGAGACCCTGGCGCGGCATTCGGGCATCGCCGATTTCGCCTTTGCCATGCAGGGGCTGGGCTCGGGCGCAATCTCCCTGGAAGGCACGGCCGCGCAACGGCAGCATTACCTGCCGCGCGTGGTGGCGGGGCAGGCGATCGCCGCCTTCGCCCTGTCGGAGCCGGACGCGGGCTCGGATGTCGCCGCGCTGTCCTGCGCGGCCCGGGCCGATGGCGGGCACTATGTGCTCGACGGCGAGAAGACCTGGATCTCCAACGGCGGGATCGCGGATTTCTACGTGGTGTTCGCCCGGACGGGCGAGGCGCCCGGCGCCCGGGGCATCTCAGCCTTCATCGTGGATGCCGGCACGCCGGGTTTCGAAATCGCCGAGCGCATCGAGGTGATTGCGCCGCACCCGCTGGCCCGGCTGCGTTTCGACGGCTGCCGCATCCCCGCCGGCCAGCGCCTGGGGGCGCCCGGCCAGGGCTTCAAGCTGGCCATGCGCACCCTGGACGTATTCCGGACCTCGGTGGCGGCGGCGGCCCTGGGCTTTGCCCGTCGGGCGCTGGACGAAGCCCTGGCGCGCGCCGTGTCGCGGCGCATGTTCCAGGGCGCCCTGGCCGACTTCCAGCTGACGCAGGCGCGCCTGGCGCAGATGGCGACCGCCATCGACAGCGCCGCCTTGCTGACCTACCGGGCCGCCTGGCTGCGCGACCAGGGCCGCCCCGTGACGCGGGAAGCCGCAATGGCCAAGATGACCGCCACCGAGAACGCCCAGCAGGTGATCGATGCCGCCGTGCAGCTGTTCGGCGGCCTGGGCGTCGTGCGCGAGCAGCCCGTGGAGCGCCTGTACCGCGAGATCCGCGCCCTGCGCATCTACGAAGGCGCGACCGAGGTGCAGCAACTGATCATTGCCCGCGAACTGCTCAAGGCGGCCCAGGCGCCGCCCGGCTGAGGCGTCCGCAGTCCGTCCGCGCCACGAGAGGCCCGAAGGCCCCGGCGACCCCGAGGAATTCCAGGATCAGGAGACAAACCATGAGCAGCGCCCATCAGGATACGTTCGCACGCGACCATCTGCCGCCCGCCGATGAACAGCCGGAGTTCCGCTTCGATCTGCCGGAGCTGCGCTTTCCGGCGCAGTTGAATTGCGCGGCCGAACTGCTGGACCGCCACGTGCGCGAGGGGCGGGGCGGCCGCGTCTGCATCCGCGCGCCCGGCCTGGCCTGGACCTATGCCGACCTGCAGGACAAGGCCAACCGCATCGCCAACGTCCTGGTGCGCGACATGGGCCTGGTGCCCGGCAACCGCGTGCTGCTGCGCGCCCCCAACAATCCCATGCTGGCCGCCTGCTGGTTCGCCGTGATCAAGGCGGGCGGCATCGCGGTGGCCACCATGCCGCTGTTGCGCGCCAAGGAGCTCAAGGCCATCATCGACATCGGGCAGGTGACGCATGCCCTGTGCGATGCGTCCCTGGCCGAGGAAATGGCGCTGGCCGCGGCGCAGATGCCGGTGCTGCGGCATCTGCGGCATTTCAACCATGCCGGCCCGGACGGCCTGGAGGCGCTGATGGGACGGGCCTCGCCGGATTTCGTCAATGCCGACACGGCCGCCGACGACACCTGCATCCTCGGCTTCACGTCCGGCACGACCGGCGTGCCCAAGGCCACCATGCACTTCCATCGGGACGTCATGGCCATCTGCGAATGCTGGCCCCGCCATGTGCTGCGGCCCGTCCAGGACGACGTGTTCATCGGCAGCCCGCCTCTGGCCTTCACCTTCGGCCTGGGCGGGCTGCTGCTCTTCCCCCTGCATGCGGGCGCCTCGACGGTGCTGCTGGAGAAGGCCAGTCCGCCGCAGCTGCTGGACGCCATCCAGGCCTTCGGGGCCACGGTGCTGTTCACGGCGCCGACGTCCTACCGGACGCTGGCCGTGCGGGGCACGGAGCTGCGCCGCACGGCGCTGCGCAAGTGCGTGTCGGCGGGCGAGGCCCTGCCCGCCTCGACCCGCGCCCAGTGGAAGGAGGCGACCGGCATCGAGATGATCGACGGCATCGGTTCGACCGAGATGCTGCACATCTTCATCTCCCATGACGAGGCCGGCGCCCGTCCCGGCGCCACCGGCATCCCGGTACCCGGCTACCGGGCCAAGGTAGTGGACGAGGAGGGGCGGGAAGTGCCGCCGGGCACCATCGGACGGCTCGCCGTCCAGGGCCCGACCGGCTGCCGCTACCTGGCCGACGAGCGGCAGAAAAAATATGTCCAGAACGGCTGGAACCTGACGGGCGACGCCTACCTGATGGACGCCGACGGATATTTCTTCTACCAGGCGCGCACGGACGATATGATCATCTCCTCGGGCTACAACATCGCCGCCCCCGACGTCGAGGAGGCCCTGATGCAGCACCCGGCCGTGGCCGAATGCGCCGTGATCGGCGTGCCCGACCCCGAGCGCGGCCAGCTGGTCAAGGCCTTCGTCGTGCTGCGCAGCGGGCACGCGGGCGACGAGACCATGAGAAAGACGCTGCAGGATTTCGTCAAGGCCACCATCGCGCCGTACAAATATCCCCGCGCCCTGGATTTCGTGGACGGACTGCCGCGCACGCAGACCGGCAAGCTGCAGCGGTTCAAATTGCACGAGGCGGCCTGACGCCGCCCCCGCGGCGCGCCGGGCCGCTTTCATCGGATGTTCCGAGCATCACAGGAGTGTTTTACATGCAGGTTCTACTTCCTCCGGGCTGGCCCCGGCCCAAGGGCTATGCCAACGGAGTGGCTGCCCGAGGCCGCATGGTGTTCGTGGCGGGGATGATCGGCTGGGACGCGCAGGGCGTGTTCCACACCGACGACCTGGCGGGCCAGGTGCGCCAGGCCTTGCAGAACATCGTCGAGGTCCTGGCCGAGGGCGGCGCCAGGCCCGAGCACATCGTGCGCATGACCTGGTACGTCACCGACAAGCAGGAGTACGTCGCCGCCTACCCGGAGATCGGCAAGGCCTTCCGCGAACTGATCGGCAGCTTCAATGCCGCCATGACGGCGGTGCAGGTCGCGGCCCTGATCGAGGACCGCGCCAAGGTCGAGATCGAGGTCACCGCCGTGATCCCGGATTAGCCCGTCGCCCGCCGCCGGCCGGACGGGAGGGGTTAAACTGCATGCCAGTTTCCGCTCGCCCACAGGTTCGCCATGCCCATCCATGAAATCCGCCATCCCCTGATCCGCCACAAGCTGGGCCTGATGCGGCGGGCCGACCTCAGCACCAAGAACTTTCGCGAGATGGCGCAGGAGATCGGTTCGCTGCTGACCTACGAGGCCACCAAGGACCTGCCGCTGGAACCCGCCCGCATCACCGGCTGGGCCGGCGAGCTGGACGTGGAAAAGCTCGCGGGCAAGAAGGTCACGGTCGTTCCGATCCTGCGGGCGGGCATCGGCATGCTGGACGGCGTGCTGAACCTGATCCCCGGCGCCAAGGTCAGCGCGGTGGGCATCGCCCGCAACGAGCAGACCCTGCAGGCGCAGCCCTACCTGGAAAAACTGGTGGGGCAGCTCGATCAGCGCCTGGCGCTGATCATCGATCCCATGCTGGCCACCGGCGGATCCATGGTGGCGGCCATCGACATGCTCAAGCAGGCCGGCTGCCGCAACGTGCGGGCCCTGGTGCTGGTCGCGGCGCCCGAGGGCATCGCCGCGGTCGATCGGGCGCATCCGGACGTGCATATCTACACCGCCTCGATCGACAGCCACCTGAACGAGGACGGCTACATCATCCCGGGCCTGGGTGACGCGGGCGACCGGATCTTCGGCACCCGCCAGAAGACCGACTGAGCCCGCCGCCGTCGCCAGAAACCTTGATCTGTCGCATGCCAGTACAGTTTCTGACATTTGGGGCCGGGCCGATCGGGTAGGATAAGGGGTACCTCAGTCTGATCGAAGGAGCTTTTGATGGCCACTCGTAAGCAAATTGCCACCCAATCCGCGGGCGACGCCCTGATCGAAGACCTGAAATCCAGCCTTGACCAGGCCGAACAACTGCTGCGCGAGGCCGCCGAGGCCACCGGCGACAAGGCCGCCGACCTGCGCGCGCGCGCCCTGCAGGCGCTGGACCAGGGACGCATGGTCCTGGCGGACACCCAGGCCAATCTGCTCGAGCAGGGCCGCAAGGTCGTCCATGACACCGATGAGTACGTCCAGGCCAATCCCTGGAAGGCGGTGGGCTTTGCCGGCGTCGCGGGCCTGTTGCTGGGCGCCATCCTGACGCGGCGCTGATCCCCATGGGGACGCTGGGTCATGCCGTGGCGGATCTGGCGGCGCAGTTTGCCGCGCTGGTCGGCACGCGGCTGGAACTCCTCGGCCTGGAGGCGCAGGACACGCGCGACCGCCTGCTGTGCCGGCTGGCGATGCTGCTGGCCGCCGCAGTCTGCCTGTTGCTGGCCCTGCTGGTCGCCACGCTGACCGTGGCCCTTTATTTCTGGCCGACCGAACACCGATTCCTGGCATTGGGCCTGCTGGCCCTGGTGTACGCGGTGCTGGGAGTGGGCCTGGCGGTCTGCCTGCTGCGGGGCCTGCGGCGGGATCCGGCGCCCTTCTCGGTCACGGCCGAGGTGCTGCGCCAGGACGCCCAGTCCTTCGCGCACCGCCCGCCGCGGCCCGACGCCTCCGTTCCCGCGCCGGTCCCGGACACCGTGGATCCGGGCGGCGCTTACCGGGAAATGCCATGATGCCGCCCGCCGTCCCGCCCCGCACCGCCCAGCAACGCCGCCTGCGCATCGAATTGCTGCGCGTGCAGGCGGGCTATGAACGCCTGGCGCTGCGCCGGGATGCCTGCCGCCTGGCTGGCGCCCTGCAGCCCCAGGCCCTGGTCGGCCAGGTCAGCGACCACCTGCGTTCCACGGGCCTGGGCTGGCTGGGCATGGGCCTGAGGGCGCTACGCCGCTATCCGCTGATGGGATCGCTGCTGGGCTCGGTGCTCGGCACCGGCGGCGGCCGGCGCGTGGCGCTGAAGACCGCCCTGATCGCCGGCCTGGTCTGGCTCGGCAAGCGCAAGCATTAGTCCGCCGCCCGCATCCCTACAGGCCCAACTGGTCCCACATGGCGTCGACGCGTTGCTTGACCTCGTCGCTCATGCGGATGGGGCGTCCCCATTCGCGCTGCGTCTCGCCCGGCCATTTATTGGTCGCGTCCAAGCCCATCTTGCCCCCCAGGCCCGAGACCGGCGAGGCGAAATCCAGGTAGTCGATGGGCGTGTTGTCCACCAGCACGGTGTCGCGCACCGGATCCATGCGAGTGGTCATGGCCCAGATGACCTCGGGCCAGCTGCGCACGTCGATGTCCTCGTCCACCACGACGATGAACTTGGTGTACATGAATTGCCGCAGCACGCTCCACAGCCCGAACAGGATGCGCTTGGCATGGCCGGGATACTGCTTGCGGATCGACACCACGGCCAGGCGGTAGCTGCAGCCCTCGGGCGGCAGGTAGAAGTCCGTGATCTCCGGGAACTGGCGCCTGAGCAGCGGCACGAAGACCTCGTTCAGGGCGACGCCCAGCACCGCCGGCTCGTCGGGCGGCTTGCCGGTATAGGTGCTGTGGTACAGCGGATTGCGGCGGTGGGTAATGCGCTCGACCGTGAAGACCGGGAACCAGTCCTGTTCGTTGTAGTAGCCGGTGTGGTCGCCGTAGGGACCTTCCAGCGCCATCTCGTAGCCGGTGTCCGGCGGCGGCGCGGCGCCGTCCGGCGCGGCCGGGGGCAGGGCGCGGGGATCGGAGGCCGGCAGGATGTGGCCTTCCAGCACGATCTCGGCCTGGGCGGGCACCTGCAGCTCGCTGCCCAGGGCGGCCGCGAGCTCCGTGCGCGAGCCGCGCAGCAGTCCGGCGAACTGGTATTCCGACAGGCTGTCGGGGATGGGGGTCACCGCCGCCAGCAGCGTCGCGGGATCGGTGCCCAGGGCCACGGCGATGGGAAAGGGCTTGCCGGGGTGGGCCAGGCAGTGGTCGCGGAAATCCAGGGCGCCGCCGCGGTGCGACAGCCAGCGCATGATGAGCTTGTTGCGGCCGATCAGTTGCTGGCGGTAGATGCCGAGGTTCTGGCGCCGGGCCTTGGGGCCGCGCGTGATCACCAGGCCCCAGGTCAGCAGGGGGGCCACGTCCTCCGGCCAGCAGCTTTGCAGCGGCAGGGCGTTCAGGTCCACGTCGCCGGCCTCGATGACGACCTCCTGGCAGGCGGCGGAGCGCACCTCGCGCGGATTCATGTCCCAGAGCGCCGATTTCAGCATGGCGACCTTGGACAGCGCATCGCGCATGCCGTGGGGCGGCGTCGGTTCGCGCAGCGAGGCGAGCAGCTCGCCCGTGTCGCGCAGCGCCGAGACGTCCTGCGCGCCCATGCCCCAGGCCACCCGCTGCGGGGTGCCGAACAGATTGGTCAGGACCGGAATCGGGCCGGGGCGCCCGGCGTGCAGCGGGCGCTCGAACAGCAGGGCCGGGCCGCCGGCCCGCAGGACGCGGTCGCTGATCTCGGTCATTTCGAGCTGTGTGGAGACCGGGTGGCCGATGCGTTTGAGCTGGCCCTGGCGTTCAAGCTGGGCGATGAAGTCCCGGAGGTCGCGGTATTTCACAGAGTCTATTCAATCAGGTTACAGTGTCGTCGTGCCACAGATTACCATCCGACCGTCTGCCGGAGGCATCCATGACTGCAGGGTTTCCTGATCGACTGCAACACGGGGTGCGCGCCGTCCTGTATCCGCTGGGTGAATTCGTCCACGTCAGCGCCATCTACCTGGGGCTGGCCGTGCTGACTACGCTCGCACTCAGCCTGGTGCTGCCGTCCATGCGCCAGCAGTCCCAGCAGCTCCATGAGGTCGTCCTGGCCATGTTCCAGGCGGATGGCGCCGCCTATGGCGGGGGCGAGGGCGACGACTGGCTGCCGGCGGACGACCAGTCCCAGGCGCCGGCCCCCCCGTCCGGCGCGCCCGCGCCGGCCGCGCCGCCGGACGAGGCGGCATCCCCGGACCCGAAGACCGCGCGGGCGCCCGATGACGGCGACCAGACGCTGGTGGCCGCGGCCGCCGCGCCCGATTTCATGCAGGCCGTCTCGGCCAGCATGCGGGGCCAGGCGATTCCGGGCGTCACGACGGCCCAGGCCCAGGGCCTGCGCAGCTACCTGGCGCGCAAGTACCGCATCGCGCCCAGCGTGGCCGGCGCGCTCGTGCGCATGGCATTCCGGGTGGGCAAGGAGCTGCGCGTGGACCCGCAACTGCTGCTGGCCGTCATCGCCATCGAGTCGCGCTACAACCCCTTCGTGGAAAGCTCGGTGGGCGCGCAGGGCCTGATGCAGGTCATGGGCACGGTCCACCGCGACAAGCTGCGGGCGCACGGAGGGCCGGCATCGGTCTTCAATCCGGCGGTGAACATCCGCATTGGCGCCCAGATCCTGTCGGACTGCATCCGCCGCCGCGGTTCGCTGGAAGGCGGCCTGGCCTGTTACGTCGGCGCCTCGGGTCCCAGCGACGGCGGCTACGGCGCCCGCGTCCTGGCGGAGCGCCGCCGCATCGCGCTGGCCTCGGGAATCCCGCCCGGCAAGGGCTGAGGCCGGCCGGGAGCGGCCGTCGCGGCGGTGTCAGAGGCCGGCCAGAAAGCCTTCCATGCGCGAGACGGCCTCGCGCAGGCGGTCCAGCCCGGTCGCATACGAGAAACGCACCGTGTGGCCTGCGTGCGCCTGGCCGAAGTCCAGCCCCGGCACCGCCGCCACCCCCGCATCCTGCAGCAGGCGGCGGCAGAACTCGGCGCTGTCCATGCCCAGGGCGCGGATGTCCGAGAAAATGTAGAAGGCGCCGTCCGGGGCCGCCGGGACGTCCAGCCCCAGGCGGGCGAATTCGGGCAGCAGGTAGTCGCGCCGTTCCTTGAAGGACAGGCGCCGGCGTTCGTAGACCTGCATGACCTCGGGCTCGAAGCAGCTGAGCGCGGCGTGCTGGGCCAGGGCCGGCGCGCAGATCGCCAGGCTGGCCGCCAGGCGTTCGATGGCCGGCATCAGCGCGGCGGGCGCCATCAGCCATCCCAGGCGCCAGCCGGTCATGTGGAAATACTTGGAAAAGCTGTTGATGACCACCACGCCGTCGTCCAGCGCCAGGGCGCTTTGCGGCGCCTCGTCGTAGTACAGGCCCAGGTAGATTTCGTCCATGATGACGAAGCCGCCGCGGGCCCGCACCGCGGCGATCAGGGCGCGCAGCGCCTCGCGCGGCATCGAGGTGCCGGTGGGATTGCTGGGCGAGGCGATCAGCACGCCGCGCGTGGCCGGCCCCCAGTGGGCCTCGATGTCGCCCGCGCCGAGCTGGAAGCGGTTGGCCGCGGTGGTGGGGATCAGCCGCGCGGTGCCGCCGGCGGCCGTGATGAAATTGCGGTTCGCCGGATAGGACGGGTCGGGCATCAGGACCTCGTCGCCGGGATTGATCAGCGCCAGCGCGGCCAGCAGTAGGGCGCCGGACGCCCCGGCCGTCACCAGGATCCGCGACGGATCCAGGTGGGCGCCGAAGCGGGTGTCGTAGTCGTGGGAGATCGCCTCGCGCAGGGCGGGGATCCCCGCCGGGGCGGTGTAGCCGCTCAGGCCGGCATCGGCCGCGCGGTTGAGGGTTTCGAGCACCCGGGCGGGCGCCGTGAAGTCCGGCTCGCCGATTCCCAGGCTGATGATGTCGCGCCCCTGGGCGGCCAGCGCCTGCGCCTGTTTCAGGACTTCCACGGCGTAGAATGGCACCGTGCGTTCGGTTCGGTCGGCCAGCTGGACCATGACGTCTCTCTACCGCAAGATTCAAAAGCCCGATTGTAGCCTTGGCTCCAGGAGACCCTTATGCAGTCACCGTCGCGCCGCGCCTTCCTGGCTGGACGCCGTGTCGAACGATCCCCCTGGGAAAGCTTTCTCGCGCGCCTGCGCCGATCGGCCCAGGGGCAGGTGTACGAATTCGCCACCGCGACCGGCAGCGCGCGGCTGGTGCCCGGCCACATGAAGGACGTCTATCAGGCGCGCGCCCTGTGCCACGAATACGGCGTCACCCTGGCGCTCGACAGCGTGCCCTCGGCGGCGTCCCGCGAAGAGCCCGTGCTCTGGGTGGAGCCCGGCTCCGCCATGTGCCGGCACGAACGGCTGGGGGCGGACGATCCGCGCTGGTTCGTGCAGCCCGGCTGCCTGGTGGGCGAGCTCGAATCCGCGGGCCTGCCGCAGTTCCGCGACCAGCCGCCGCACCTGACCGTGGCCGCCTGGCTGGCCGATCGCCGCAGTTGCGACTGGGACCGGGGGCGCACGGCCGACAGCGGCCTGGTGCATGCGCTGGTGCTGCTGGCCGACGGCACGCAGGCCAATCTGGGCGCCTTTGGCGTGGACAACCGCAAACCGCTCGACAACCTGCGGGTCCAGGCCATGATCCCGCGCCTGTTCGAACTCAACGCGGGGCTCCCGGCGCCGGCCGCCGGGGATGGCGGCCGGACCTGGGATGGCCGCTACCGGCTCGACGCGCTCAGCCCCGAGGCGGGGGGCACCGTGAATCTCTCGCACCTGCTCCTGGGGCATGGCGGCGAGCTCGGCTGGGTGGAATGGCTGGTCTTCGACGAAAGGTCGGGCCGGCCGGCCGACCGGCCCTACGAGTCCCGCTATGGGATCCGGCCGCCCGGCGGCGCGGACCAGCCGGCCGCCGACGAGGCCATGCGGGCCCTGTTCGATCCCGACGGGCTCTTTCCCGGACGGGGACAGGATTTCGGCCCGTCCCATGGCGCGGACGCATGAGGGACATGCGTCGCGGGCCATACCCCTGCCCGATCCAAGCGGCTAGAATGGCATCACCCCTCATATAACTTCTATCAAGGCATCACGATGGATGAATCCCTGCGCGCGGCGGCGCTCGAATACCACGAACACGGCCGCCCCGGCAAAATCTCGGTTACTCCCACCAAGCAGCTGTCCAACCAGCGGGATCTGGCGCTGGCTTATTCGCCGGGGGTAGCGGCGGCCTGCGAGGAAATCGTCGCCGACGCGCACAATGCCTTTCGCTACACCGGCCGCGGCAATCTGGTCGGGGTGATCACCAACGGCACCGCCGTGCTGGGCCTGGGCAACATCGGGGCGCTGGCCTCCAAGCCCGTCATGGAAGGCAAGGCCGTGCTGTTCAAGAAATTCTCCGGCCTGGACGTCTTCGATATCGAGATCAACGAACAGGACCCGGACAAGCTGGTGGACATCATCGCCGGCCTGGAACCCACCTTCGGCGGCATCAACCTCGAGGACATCAAGGCGCCCGAGTGCTTCGAGGTCGAGCGCAAGCTGCGCGAGCGCATGAAGATCCCGGTCTTCCACGACGACCAGCACGGCACGGCCATCTGCGTCACGGCGGCCTTCATCAATGGGCTGGAGGTCGTCGGCAAGGACATCTCCCAGGTCAAGGTCGTGGTGTCCGGCGCCGGGGCTGCCGCCCTGGGCTGTCTGGAACTGATGATGGACATGGGCCTGCCGCTCGAGCACATCTGGGTGTCCGACATCGAGGGCGTCGTCTACGAGGGCCGCACGGTCCTGATGGACCCGAAAAAGGCGCGCTTCGCCCAGAAGACCGATGCCCGCACGCTGGACGACATCATCGGCGATGCCGACGTGTTCCTCGGCCTGTCGGCCGGCGGGGTGCTCAAGCCCCACATGGTCACGAAGATGGCGGCGCGGCCCCTGGTGCTGGCGCTGGCCAACCCCAATCCCGAGATCCTGCCGGCTGATGCGCTGGCGGCGCGCGACGACGTGGTGATCGCCACCGGCCGGTCCGACTTCCCCAACCAGGTCAACAATGTCCTGTGCTTCCCGTACATCTTCCGGGGCGCCCTGGACGTCGGCGCCACCACCATCACGCGCGGCATGGAGAAAGCCGCCGTCATGGCGATCTGCAAGCTCGCCCGCGAAGAACAGAACGACGTCGTGGCGGCCGCCTACGGCCTGTACGACGTGTCCTTCGGCGCCAATTACTTCATTCCCAAGCCCTTCGATCCGCGCCTGATCGTGCGCATTTCCCCGGCGGTGGCCAAGGCCGCCATGGACGACGGCGTGGCGACCCGCCCGATCGCCGACTTCGAAAGCTATGCCGGCCAGCTCGAGCAGTTCGTCTACCATTCCGGCGCCTTCATGAAGCCCCTGTTCTCCGCGGCGCGCGCCATGGTGCGCGACGGCGGCAAGGCGCGCATCGTCTTTGCCGAGGGCGAGGACGAGCGCGTCCTGCGGGCCGTGCAGATCGTGGTCGACGAACGCCTGGCCAAGCCCATCCTGATCGGCCGCCCGGCGGTGCTGGCGGCCCGCATCGAGAAATACGGCCTGCGCATCCGCCTGGGCGAGGACGTCGAGGTCACCAACCCCGAACACGACGAGCGCTTCCACCAGTACTGGACCACGTACTGGGAACTGATGTGCCGGCGCGGCATCACCAAGGAAATGGCGCGCGTCGAGATGCGCCGCCGCCTGACCCTGATCGGGGCCATGATGGTCCACCTGGGCGACGCCGACGGCATGATCTGCGGCACGGTGGGATCCTACGGCAACCACCTGCGCTTCATCGACGAGGTTCTGGGGCTGGAGCCCGGCGCCCGCACCTACGCCGCCATGAACATCCTGCTGCTCAACGAGCGCACGGTCGCGCTGGCCGACACGCATGTCAACGACAATCCCGATGCCGCGCAGATCGCCGAGATCACCTTGCTGGCGGCCGAAGAAATGCGGCGCCTGAACATCGAACCCAAGGTCGCCCTGCTGTCGCGCTCGAATTTCGGGACCGGCAGCTCGTCTTCCGGCGAAAAGATGCGCGCTGCCCTGGACCTGGTGCGCGAACGCGATCCCGGCCTGGAGATCGACGGCGAGATGCACGGCGACTGCGCCCTGGATCCCGCCTTGCGCCAGCGGATCCTGCCGTCCACGACGCTGAAGGGCGAGGCCAATCTGCTCATCTGCCCCAGCGTGGATGCCGGCAACATCGCCTACAACCTGCTGAAGACCGCGGCGGGCGGCAATGTCGCCGTGGGGCCGTTCCTGCTGGGGGCCAATGCGCCGGTGCACATCCTGACGTCCAGCTCCACCGTGCGCCGGATCGTCAACATGGCGGCGCTGACGGTGGTCGATGCCAACAAGCCCCGGCGCACCTGACCGGCCCCCCGTCGGGCTGGTGATGACGGGAGGCGGCGCCCGCGCCGCCTATCAGGCCGGCGTGCTGTCCGGAGTCCTGCGGGTGCTGGACCCGGGCGGCAGCCCCACCTTCCGCAATCCCTTCGACATCCTGTGCGGCACCTCGGCGGGCGCCATCAATGCCACGGCGCTGGCCTGCCGCGCCCACCAGCCGCACCGGGCGGTCGAGCACCTGTGCACCCTGTGGCAGGCCCTGCATGCGAGCGACATCTACTATGCGGATGCTGCGCACCTGATGCGCACGGGCCTGCAGTGGCTGGGCATGCTGGGCCTGGGCTGGATCCAGCCCAGGCTGTCGGGCTTCGCGCCGCATTCCCTGCTCGACAACGAACCGCTGGCGGGGCTGCTGGGACGCGCCCTGAGCTTTCCCCGCCTGCAGACCAACCTGGACCGCGGGCACCTCAAGGCCCTGGCCATCACCGCCACCGCCTACACGACGGGCGAGCACCTGACCTTCTACCAGGCGCGCGGCGGCATCCTGCCCTGGACGCGCACCCTGCGCCGCGCGGTGGCCTGCCCCATCGGCGTGGACCACCTGCTGGCCTCCAGCGCCATTCCCTTCGTGTTTCCGGCGCGGGCGCTGCTGCTGGGCGACCGCACCCTCTGGTGCGGCGACGGCTCGATGCGCCAGCTCGCGCCCATCAGTCCGGCGATCCACCTGGGGGCCGAGCGCGTCTTCGTGATCGGCACCAATTACCGGGACGAGACCCAGCCCGGCATCCGCGAACTGAACCCGCCGTATCCCAGCCTGGCGCAGATCGCGGGCCATACTTTGTCGAATATTTTCCTGGATGGCGTATCGGCCGATATGGAGCGCATGGAGCGCATCAATGAGCTGCTTGCGCGAATCCCCGCAAATGGATTAAAAAGCGAGTCACTGCGACCCATCCACACCCTGATGATCGCGCCCAGCCAGTCCCTCGACGAGATGGCCCTGGCCCACCTGGATGAACTGCCGCGTGCCGTGCGGACCCTGTTCCGGGTGTTGGGCGTCTCTCCTCGAAAGGTGCAGCCTGGGGGTGGGGCGCTGGCGTCCTATCTGTTGTTCGAAGCCGGCTACACCAGGGACCTGATTGCCTTGGGCAGGGCAGACAGCATGAATCGTGCTGATGAAATCATCGCTTTTTTCAAGGAGTGGTCCGCATGAGTCTGGCCCAGATAAGCAAAATGTTCGCCCGGGGTGTCGTCGACGCCCAGGCTGTGTCCGAACAGGATGCCCTGGCGGCGGCCACCGAGGCCGGCCTGGCCGCGTTCGTGGTCGACTGCGACCGGGCGCGCAGCCGCTCGGCCGTGCTGCGGGCCGTGGTCAAGGCCATCGACTACCCCGAATTCTTCGGCGGCAACCTGGATGCGCTGTACGACTGCCTGTGCGACACGCTCAGCGACCAGAAGACCGGCTTGTTCCTGTGGTTCCGCCACCTGCATTCCGGTGATCCTGCCCTGGCCGAGGACACCCAGGCGATCCGCGGGGTCTGCGACGACGTCGTGGAATTCGGCCAGAACAACGAACGGCTGTTCGCCTACGCCATCCAGCACGCGGGCGCCCATCCGGCGCCCGAGCCCGGCGTCGATCCCACTCCGTATTCGGGGCGCGAGGAAGCCTGATCCCCGGCGGCCGGCGCGCCGCCGTCCCTCACCATCCCAGCAATGCCGCCGCGGCGGCCGCCATGGCCAGGCCGGCGGTCTCCGTGCGCAGCACCCGGGCGCCGAAGCGCACCGCGGCCAGGTCTCGCCGCCGCGCCGCCGCCAGCTCGTCCTCGGACCATCCGCCCTCCGGGCCCACCAGCAGGGCCAGGCTGTCCCGCACGGACTGCAGCGCCTGGGCGAAATCGCGGGATCCCTCGGGATGGCAGAACAGGGCGGGGCCCTCCAGACGCGCCAGGCAGTCGCCCAGGGGCGCGGGCTCGTGGACGCGCATCAGGCGGTTGCGACCGCACTGCTCGCTGGCCGACTGCACGATGGAGCGCCAGTGCGCCAGGCGCTTGTCCAGGCGCGGACCGCTCAGGCGCAGGACGCTGCGCTCGGCGGCCACCGGCATCAGTTCCGCGACGCCCAGTTCGGCCGCCTTTTCGATCACCCAGTCCATCTTGTCGCCCGAGGCGATGCCCTGCACCAGAACCAGGCGGCCGGCCAGCTCGCGTTCGACGTCCTCCCGCGCGCCCAGCTCGGCCCAGGCCGAGCGGCCCTGGGCGCGCAGCACCGCCGGATACTCGCCGCCCTCGCCGTCGAACAGCGTCGCCGCCGCGCCGTCCGGCAGGCGCAGGACTCGCAGGGCGTGGTGCGCCAGCGGCTGGGGCAGTTCGATCCGCTGGTGGGCCCGCAGCGGCGCGGGGCAGAAGAATCGGGGGGTGGGCATGAGCGGACAATGTCCCTGCGGCATGAATGCACGGAATATAAACCGGAGCGGGCAGGGTGGTAAAATTCAGGGCTTTGTCATCCTCCATGCGGCGAGGCTTGCGGCAATGGCCGCGCGGTTCGCCCTCCAAGACCTATGAGCGCTTTGCCCGCACCCGATCCTTCCATGGCCAACGCGATCCGCGTGCTGGCCATGGATGCCGTCCAACAAGCCAATTCCGGGCACCCCGGCGCCCCCATGGGCATGGCCGATATCGCGCACGTGCTCTGGACGCGCCATCTGCGCCACAACCCGGCTGATCCGGCCTGGCTCGACCGCGACCGCTTCGTGCTATCCAACGGACACGGATCGATGCTGCTGTACGCGCTGCTGCATCTCAGCGGCTACGACCTGCCCATCGAGGAACTGCGCAATTTCCGCCAGCTGCATTCGCGCACGCCGGGGCACCCCGAGGTCGGCATCACCCCGGGCGTCGAGACCACCACCGGGCCGCTGGGCCAGGGCCTGGCCAACGCGGTCGGCATGGCGCTGGCCGAGGCGCTGCTGGCGCAGGAATTCAACCGCCCCGGGCACCACATCATCGACCACGACACCTACGCGTTCGTCGGCGACGGCTGCCTCATGGAGGGCATCTCCCACGAGGCCTGCTCGCTGGCGGGCACGCTGGGCCTGTCCCGCCTGATCGTGTTCTACGACGACAACGGCATTTCCATCGACGGCAAGGTGCAGGACTGGTTCGCCGACGACACCCCGGCGCGCTTCGAGGCCTACGGCTGGAACGTGCTGCGCGGGGTCGACGGCCACGACATGAATGCCGTGGATGCCGCCATCACCCAGGCCCGGGCGCATGCCGCCGCGGGCCGCGGTCCCACCCTGATCTGCTGCCGCACCGTGATCGGCCGCGGCGCGCCCACCAAGGCCGGCACCGAGAAAGTCCACGGCGCGCCCCTGGGGGCCGAGGAGATCGCCGCCGCGCGCAAGGCCATGGGCTGGAACCACGCGCCCTTCGAGGTCCCCCGCGAGGTCTACGCCTACTGGAACGGCCGCGAACGCGGCGCCCAGCTGCAATCCGACTGGCAGGTGCGTTTCGACCACTATGCCGAGGCCCATCCCCAGCTGGCCGCCGAACTCTGCCGCCGCATGGCGGGCGAGCTGCCGGCCGATTTCGCCGAGCGCGCCCGCGCCTACGTCCGGTCGACCCAGGACAAGGCCGAATCCATCGCCTCGCGCAAGGCCTCGCAGCAGGCCATCGCCGCCTTCGCCGGGATCCTGCCCGAGCTGCTGGGCGGCTCGGCCGACCTGACCGGCTCCAACTTCACCGACTGGAAGGGCGTCGTCCCGGTGCGCCGCACCGCCGACGGCCTGCAGGCCGGCCGCCACATCAACTACGGCGTGCGCGAATTCGGCATGGCGGCGGTGATGAACGGCATCGCCCTGCACGGCGGCTACCTGCCCTTCGGCGGCACCTTCCTCACCTTCTCCGACTACTCCCGCAACGCCCTGCGCATGGCGGCCCTGATGAAGCAGCGCGTGGTGCACGTCTTCACGCACGATTCCATCGGCCTGGGCGAGGACGGCCCCACCCACCAGTCGATCGAGCATGCGGGCAGCCTGCGCCTGATCCCCAATCTCCACGTCTGGCGCCCCTGCGACACGACCGAGACGGCCGTGGCCTGGCAGGCCGCCCTCGAGCGCCCGGCCAGCGTCGGCATGGCGGTGCGGGCGGGCGGCCCCTCGGCGCTGCTGCTGTCGCGCCAGAACCTGCCCTTCGTGGCGCGCGACGAGGCCGCCACCGAATCCATCGCCCGCGGCGGCTACGTGCTGCGCGACATGGCGGGCGCCTGCGCCGTCATCATCGCGACGGGCTCCGAGGTCGAGCTTGCGCTGCAGGCCCAGGACCGCCTGGCCGCGCGCGGGATCGCGACGCGCGTGGTCTCCATGCCGTGCACGCAGGTCTTCGACGCCCAGGACGCCGACTGGCGCGCCAGCGTGCTGCCCGCCGGGCTGCCGCGCGTGGCGGTCGAGGCCGGCGGCACCGCCACCTGGTACAAGTATGTCGGGACCACCGGCGCGGTGGTCGGCATCGACACTTTCGGGGAATCGGCGCCTGCCGGTGTGTTGTTCAAACATTTCAACCTGACGGCCGATCATGTCGCGGCCACGGTCGAGCAGCTTTTGTAAAGGAGATCCTTCATGACCATTCGTGTCGCCATCAACGGCTACGGCCGCATCGGCCGCAACATCCTGCGGGCCCACTACGAGGACGGGAAAAAGCATGACCTCCAGATCGTCGCGATCAACGATCTGGGCGATCCCGAGACCAACGCCCACCTGACCCGCTACGACACGGCCCACGGCCGCTTCCCCGGCACGGTCGAGGTCGACGGCGACAGCCTGGTCGTGAACGGCGACCGCATCCGCGTGCTGGCCGAACGCGATCCCGCCAAGCTGCCCTGGGGCGAGCTGAAGGTCGACGTGGTGCTGGAATGCACGGGCCTGTTCACCAGCAAGGAAAAGGCCTCGGCCCACCTCAAGGGCGGCGCGAAAAAGGTCATCATCTCCGCCCCGGGCGGCAAGGACGTGGACGCCACCATCGTCTACGGCGTCAACCACCAGGTCCTGAAGGCCTCGGACACGGTCATCTCCAACGCCTCCTGCACCACCAACTGCCTGGTGCCGCTGGTCCACCCCCTGCACCAGCAGCTGGGCATCCTCAACGGCCTGATGACCACGGTGCACGCCTACACCAACGACCAGGTCCTGACCGACGTCTACCACAAGGACCTGCGCCGCGCGCGTTCCGCCACGCACAGCATGATCCCCACCAAGACCGGCGCGGCGGCGGCGGTCGGCCTGGTGCTGCCCGAACTCAACGGCAAGCTCGACGGCTACTCGATCCGCGTCCCGACGATCAACGTCTCCATCGTCGACCTGTCCTTCGTGTCCGCCCGCGAGACCACGGTCGATGAAGTCAACGGCATCCTCAAGGCCGCCGCCGAAGGCCCGCTCAAGGGCATCCTGGCCTACACCACCGAGCCGCTGGTGTCCGTGGACTTCAACCACAGCCCGCTGTCCAGCACGGTCGATGCCGCCCTGACCAAGGTCTCCGGCTCGCTGGTCAAGGTCTCGTCCTGGTACGACAACGAGTGGGGTTTCTCCAACCGCATGCTCGACACCACGGTCGCCCTGATGGCGGCCAAGTAATCCGGTCGGACGGACGGCGGGGCGGGGCAACCCGCCCTTGTCGTATCCGGACCCCGCCCGGCCTGGGCGGGGCGCCCGACTCTCCGCCACAAGCACACACGGACAGATTGCATCCATGACGATACAGACTCTCTCCGGCCTGGCCCAGGCCGGCGCCCTGAAGGGCAAGCGCGTTTTCATCCGCTCCGACCTCAACGTGCCCCTGGACGACGGCGGCAGGATCACCGAAGACACCCGCATCCGGGCCTCCGTGCCGGCGATCCGCCTGGCCCTGGACGGCGGCGCGGCGGTCATGGTGACCTCGCACCTGGGACGCCCCAAGGAAGGCGTGGTCGGCCCCGGCGACACCCTGCAGCCGGTGGCGGACCGACTGTCCGAGCTGCTGGGGCGCCCGGTGCGGCTGGTCCGGGACTGGGTGGACGGCGTCGATCTGGCGGCCGGCGAGCTCGTGCTGCTGGAGAACTGCCGCTGCAACCCGGGCGAGAAAAAGAACGACCCCGACCTGGCCCGCCGCATGGCGGCCCTGTGCGACGTATACGTGAACGACGCCTTCGGCACCGCGCACCGCGCCGAGGCCACCACCGAAGGCATGGCGCGCTTCGCCCCCGTCGCCTGCGCCGGTCCGCTGCTGGCCGCCGAGCTCGACGCCCTGGGGCGCGCCCTGCAGTCGCCGCGCCGGCCCATGGTCGCCATCGTGGGCGGCTCCAAGGTCTCGACCAAGCTGTCCATTCTCCAGGCCCTGGCCGAAAAGGTCGACCAGCTGATCGTGGGCGGCGGGATCGCCAATACCTTCATGCTCGCCGCGGGCCTGCCCATCGGCAAGTCCCTGGCCGAACCCGACCAGGTCGACCAGGCCAGGGCCGTCATGCAGGCCATGCAGGCGCGCGGCGTGCAGGTGCCGATCCCGGTCGACGTCGTCGTCGCCACGGCCTTCTCGGCGGATGCGCAGGCCACGATCAAGCCGGCGGCCGAGGTGGGACCCGACGACCTGATCCTGGACATCGGCCCGCAGACGGCCGAGCGCCTGGCGCAGCAGTTGCGCCAGGCGGGCACCATCGTCTGGAACGGCCCGGTCGGCGTCTTCGAGTTCGATGCCTTCGCCCACGGCACCGAGGTGATCGCCCAGGCCATCGCCGCCTCGGACGGTTTTTCGATCGCCGGCGGCGGGGACACCCTGGCGGCCATCGCCAAATACGGCATCGCGGACCAGGTGGGCTACATTTCCACCGGCGGCGGGGCCTTCCTGGAGTTCCTGGAAGGCAGGACTTTGCCGGCGGTCGCCGCCTTGCAGGACCGTAGCGCCTGAGGTCTGTTAAAATCAAAAGGGCGGGCCCCTTCGCATGGTTCGGCGGTGAATCTGGTCAGGTCGGGAACGAAGCAGCCACAGCCGTGCAGAACCAGTGCCGAAGTCAGGCTCGCCTTTCCTTTGGTCTCTTCCGGGCGGCGGCCGACTCATGAGCTATCTCGTTCTGGCGCGCAAATGGCGCCCCCGTTCCTTCGATACCCTGATCGGGCAGGACCACGTGGTCCGCGCCCTGACCCACGCGCTGTCTTCGGGGCGCCTGCATCATGCCTGGCTGTTCACCGGCACCCGCGGGGTGGGCAAGACCACCCTGTCGCGCATCCTCGCCAAGTCCCTGAACTGCGCCGACGGCGTCACGGCCACGCCCTGCGGGCACTGCCAGGCCTGCACCGAGATCGATGCGGGCCGCTACGTCGACTACATCGAGCTCGACGCGGCCTCCAATCGCGGTGTCGACGAAATGACACAGCTGCTGGAGCAGGCGGTCTACGCCCCCTCGTCCGGCCGCTACAAGGTCTACATGATCGACGAAGTCCACATGCTCACCGGGCATGCCTTCAACGCCATGCTCAAGACCCTGGAAGAGCCCCCCGAACACGTCAAGTTCATCCTGGCGACCACCGATCCGCAAAAAATCCCCGTCACCGTGCTGTCGCGCTGCCTGCAGTTCAATCTCAAGCAGATGACCGTGCCGGCCATCGTCGAGCACCTGCAGGACGTCCTGGGCCAGGAATCGATTCCGGCCGAGCCGCAGGGCCTGCGGCTGATCGCCCAGGCTGCGGCCGGCTCCATGCGCGATGCGCTGTCCCTCACCGACCAGGCGATCTCCTTCGCGGCCGGCAACCTCACCGCGGCGGCGGTGGGCGAGATGCTGGGCACCCTGGACCAGCACCATCTGGTGTCGCTGGCGCGAGCCCTGGCCGCGGCCGATGCGCCCGGCATCCTGGCCGTGGCCGACGAGCTCGCCCTGCGCGGCCTGTCGTTCCAGGCGGCCCTGGCCGACCTGGCGGTCCTGCTGTCGCGGGTGGCCATCGCCCAGCGCCTTGGTCACGCCCAGGCCGACGATCCGCTGGCCGACGACGTCCAGGCGCTCGCCGCCGGCCTGACGCCCGACGACGTGCAGCTGTTCTACGCCGTGGCGGTCCACAGCCGCCAGGAACTCGCGCTGGCGCCCGACGAATACGCCGGTTTCGTCATGGCCTGCCTGCGCATGCTGGCGCTGCTGCCGCCGGACCGCGTCCCGCCCGTCCGGCTGGACCCGCCCGTGCCCCGTGCGGCGCCGTCGCAGGTCGCGTCTTCGGGGCCGGTGCCGGCGGCCGCGTCCCCGGCGCCGTCCGTCGCGTCTGCGGCGCCATCCGCAACGCTCGCATCGCCGGCCGCTGCTTCCGTGCCGGCCGCCGCTTCCGCGCCGCCGCCCGTCACGCCGACTGTGGCCGCCGCGCCCGCCGTGTCGGCGCCCCCGCAGCGGCCGCAACCCGAACCGCAGCCTCAGCCGGAACCCGATCCGCAGCCGGATCCCGGCCCCGACCCGGGGCCCGGACCGGGCCCCGCGCCCATGGCGACCCGGCCTGCGCCGGCCCGCACCGAGCCTGCCCGGGCAGAGCCCGCACGCACCGAGCCGGCCCAGGCCGCGCGGGCGCCGGTCGAGCCGCCGGCCTGGGAAGACCCGGATGCCGGCGTCGTCCATCCCGAGGCGGCCGTATCGGGCCGGCCGGATGCCGAGGCCGGCGTGCGCCAGGCCTCGCCGGACGACGCCCAGCCGGCCGATGACTGGACCGCCGACGTCCCGGACCTGCCGGACGACTTCGAGCCCTCGGCTTCGGCCGGTGCTGCCCTGGATGACGACGGGGACCTGCCCATCCGCGTGGCCTTGCCCGGCATCAAGACCGGGGCCGTCGCGGACATTCCCGATCCCGCCCGCCTGACCGCCGCCGAGTGGCCCGCCCTGGCGGCGGATCTGCCGGTCACGGGGGCGGCGCGCGCCCTGGCCCTGAACAGCGAATGGCTGGGGGGCGACGAACACCAGATCCGCCTGCGCGTCGCCATCCACACCCTGACGGAAGGGGGGGCGCACGACCGCCTGCGCACCGTCCTGTCGGAATATTTCGGCCGCGTGCTGCGGCTGGAGGTGGAATACGGCAGCACCGGCAGCGACACCGCCTACGCGGTGGACCAGGCCGCCCAGGCGCGCCGCCAGCAGGCGGCCGAGAACGCGGCGCAGGGCGACGGGCTGGTCCAGGCGCTGGCCGGGCGGTTCGCCGCCCGGGTGGTGCCGGGGTCGGTCCGCCCGCCTGCGGTATAGTCGCTGTTTTCGTTTCACCCCTTACCAATCAGGACATCGCCATGATGAAAGGTCAGATTGCCGGCTTGATGCGCCAGGCCCAGCAGATGCAGGAAAACATGAAGAAGGCCCAGGATGCCCTGGCCGACATCATCGTCGAGGGCGCCGCCGGCGGCGGGCTGGTCAAGGTCACCATGAGCTGCAAGTACGACGTCAAGCGCGTGGCCATCGACCCGTCGCTCTTCGACGACGACCGCGACATGATCGAGGACCTGGTGGCGGCCGCCTTCAACGACGCGCAGCGCAAGGCCGAGGCCGCGGCCCAGGAAAAGATGTCGGCGGTCACGGCGGGCATGTCCCTGCCGGCCGGCATGAAGCTGCCTTTCTGACATGGCGGCCGGGCTGCCGGAACCGGAGCCCCTCAAGGCGCTGATCGACGCCTTGCGCGGCCTGCCGGGCGTGGGCGTGCGCACGGCCCGGCGCATGGCCTACCACGTGCTGCAACACGATCCGGACGGCGCCGTGCGCCTGTCGGACGCGCTGCGCGCGGCGGTGGACGGCCTGTGCCACTGTGAACGCTGCAATTCCTTTTCGCAGACGCCGGTGTGCGCGACCTGCGAGGATCCCGAGCGCGACGCCTCGCTGCTGTGCGTGGTGGAGACCCCGGCCGACCAGAACATGATCGAGTCCAGCCACGGCTACCGCGGCCTGTACTACGTCCTCATGGGCCGGCTTGCGCCCCTTGAGGGCGTCGGCCCGGACCAGGTCCGCTTCGCCCAGCTGCTGGAGCGCGCCACCGATGGCCAGGTCCGCGAGGTCATCCTGGCCACCAATTTCACGGCCGAAGGCGAAACCACCGCCTATTACCTCACCGACATGCTGCGCGGGCGGGGACTGGCCGTCACGCGGCTTGCCCGCGGCGTGCCCAGCGGCAGCGAACTGGAATACGTCGACGCCGGCACCATCGCCTGGGCGCTCGCGGAACGCAAGCCCGGCTAGCGGGCAGGGGCATCGCAAAAATCGGCCTTTCTGGCGTTATCATGCTGGCTCAGCGTTCAAATACACAACGGAGACACAGCCATGCCGATTTCTCGTCGTGAACTTCTGAAAACTGCCGGATCGGCGGGCTTGCTGGGCGTGCTGCCTGGCGTCGTCCGCGCCCAGGCGATCACCCCGGAAAAACCTTCCCTGACCATCGCTGTGGGCGGGCAGGCGCTGATCTACTACCTGCCCTTGTCCGTCGCGCATCTCAAGGGCTATTTCAAGGAAGAAGGCCTGGACGCCACCATCGCGGACTTCGCGGGCGGATCCAAGGCGCTGCAGGCCGTGGTCGGCGGCAGCGCGGACGTCGTGTCCGGCGCCTTCGAGCACACCATCAACCTGCAGGCCAAGGGCCAGTTCTACCGCTGCTTCGTGCTGCAGGGCCGGGCGCCGATGATCGTGCTGGGCGTCTCCAAGAAGACCATGCCGGACTACAAGTCTCCGGCCGACCTCAAGGGCAAGAAGATCGGCGTGACCGCGCCGGGCTCCTCGACCAACATGATGGCCAGCTTCTTCCTGGCCCAGCACGGCCTGAAACCCTCCGACGTGTCCTACATCGGGGTGGGGGCGGGCGCCGGCGCCATCACCGCCCTGCGCTCGGGCCAGATCGATGCCATCGCCAACCTGGATCCAGTCATCAGCACCCTGGTCAAGGAAGACGCGATCCGCATCATCGCCGACACCCGCACGTTGAAGGATGCGCGCCAGATCTTCGGCGGCAACATGCCCGCCGGCTGCCTGTACACCTCGCAGGCCTTCATCGACGCCAATCCCAACACCACCCAGGCCCTGGCCAACGCCATGGTGCGGGCCGACAAATGGATCCAGGCCGCCACGCCCGACGACATCGCCAAGCTCGTGCCCGAATCCTACCTGCTGGGCGACCCCGAACTCTACAAGCTCGCCCTGAAGGGCAACCGCGAGGCCCTGTCCCCGGACGGCCTGGTGCCCGAGGACGGCCCCCAGACCGCCCTGAACGCCCTGGCCGAATACGTGCCGCATTTCGATCGCACCAAGATCGACATCTCGCGCATCTGGACCAACCAGTTCGCCATCAAGGCCGGCCAGAAGTACCCGCATGGCTGATCCGGCGCAACCGAATCCCGGCGGCCCGGCGGGCCCCGCGCCCGCCCTGTCGCTGGACCAGGTCACCTGCACCTTCACCGGCGCCGACGGCTCCGCCTACACCGCCATGCGCGAGGCCACCGTGGCCGTCGCGCCGGGAGAATTCGTCTCGGTGGTGGGGCCCACGGGCTGCGGCAAATCGACTCTTCTCAATATGGCCGCCGGCCTGCTGCGCCCGTCCTCCGGACAAGTCAGCGTCTTCGGCGAGCCCCTGCGGGGCGTCAACGACCGCGCCGGCTACATGTTCCAGGGCGAGGCCCTGATGCCGTGGCGCAGCGCCCTGGCCAACGTCACGGCGGGTCTGGAATTCGCCGGCGTGCCCGCCGCCGAGGCCCGCGAGCAGGGCCGCGACTGGCTGCGCCGAGTGGGCCTGGGCGGGTTCGAGGACCGCTATCCCCATCAGATGTCCGGCGGCATGCGCAAGCGCGCCATGCTCGCCCAGACCCTGATCCGGGACCCCGACATCATCCTCATGGACGAGCCGTTTTCCGCCCTGGACATCCAGACCCGCCAGCTCATGGAAAACGAGGTCCTGGACCTGTGGATGGCGAGCCGCAAGGCCGTGCTCTTCATCACCCACGACCTCGACGAGGCCATCGCCATGAGCGACCGCGTCGTCGTGCTGTCGGCGGGGCCGCAGACCCGCCCCATCGGGGAATTCGTCATCGACATCCCCCGGCCGCGCGACGTCGCCGAGGTCCGCATGCATCCGCGCTTCATCGAGCTGCATCAGGGTATCTGGGCCGTGCTGCGCGACGAAGTCCTCAAAGGCTACGAACGCCAGAAGCGCGCCTGACCGCCTCGTGACCCCCGAACCGGCGCGCCGCCGCGCCGGGGCCTGAACCGGAGCCGTACCGACCATGAAATCCGAATTGTCCAGACCTGTGCTGCGGACGCTGCAGATCGCCCTGCTGGCCGCCATCCTGCTCATCTGGCACCTCGCCTCGCAAAGCAACAACATCGCGTTCTTCTTCGGCCGTCCGGTCGAAGTCGCCCAGGTCATCTGGGCCTGGTTCGTCACCGACGCCAGCGTCTACCGCCACCTGTGGATCACCCTGTCCGAGACCGTCCTGGCCTTCGTCATCGGCACCGTCGGCGGCCTGGCCTTCGGCCTCTGGCTGGGCCTGTCGCGCGGCGCCAGCGCCCTGCTCGAACCCTACGTCACGGCCGCCAATTCCATGCCGCGCGTCATCCTGGCGCCCATCTTCGCCATGTGGTTCGGCCTGGGCATCTGGTCCAAGGTCGCCCTGGCCGTCACCCTCGTGTTCTTCATCGTCTTCTTCAACGTCTATCGCGGCGTGCGCGAGGTCTCTCCCACCTTGCTGGACAACGCCCGCATGCTCGGCGCCTCCCGCCGCCAGCTGCTGCGCCACGTCTACATCCCCTCGGCCACCAGCTGGGTCTTCTCCAGCCTGCACACCTCCGTGGGCCTGGCCTTCGTCGGCGCCGTCGTCGGCGAATACCTGGGCTCCGCCGCGGGCGTCGGCTACCTGATCCTGCAGGCGGAAGGCACCCTGGACGTCAATACCGTCTTTGCCGGCATCGTCGTCCTGACGATCTTTGCGCTGCTGCTGGACGGCGCCGTGTCCCTGGCCGAACGCCGCCTGCTGGTCTGGCAGCCCGGCCCCGGCACCACCGACAAAACCTGAGAAAGGCGCCCCATCTCAGCAAGCGACAAGCTGGCCGGGGGCCGGCGGGTCCAGGGCGCCCGGTCGGCCAGTGCCGGGTGCTGACGAAGGGAAGCCGGGGGATGTCGGCGGGCGTGTTTGAGGCCGGAGGCCGAGTTCGCCCGCCGCCCGGCTGGACGAGGCAGACCCGGGCAGCCCGACCGCAGGGAGGGCCACTGGCTGGGGCGCCCTGGACCTGCCGGCCCCCGGCCAGCGTCCCGGCAAGAACCCCAGCACCAGCCAGCACCAGCCAGCACCAGCCAGCACCAGCCAGCACCAGCCAGCACCAGCCAGCACCAGCCAGCACCCAGCCAAGACCCGGCCAAGACCCAGCACCCGCCAAACCCCGTGACGGCAAACCTCCGTCAGCCCGGCCCGCCGGTATCCGTCCTAAGCCGCCTTCCCAGCCACCAGCGCATCCAGCTTCACCGCATCCGCCGTAAAAATCCGGATGCCCTCCGCCAGCTTTTCGGTCGCCATCGCGTCCTGATTCAGCCCCGTGCGGAACGCCACCTCGTTGCTGGCCAGCCATTCCGGCGCATTCGCCTTTGCCTCGGCCACCGACAGCGCCGCAGGCAGCGGATCCGTCGAAGCCGCCAGCTCGCCCAGCAGCGCCGGACTGATCGTCAGCAGATCGCAGCCCGCCAGCGCCCGGATCTGGCCGATATTGCGGAAGCTCGCCCCCATCACCTGCGTCGGGATGTCGTAGGCCTTGAAATAGCGGTAGATCCGAGCCACCGACTGGACCCCGGGGTCGTTTTCCCCCGCGCTCGCCGCCTCGTCCCAGCCGTCTCCCGCGGCCTTCTTGTACCAATCGTAGATACGTCCCACGAAAGGCGAAATCAGCGTCACCCGCGCCTGCGCGCAGGCAATCGCCTGCGTCAGCGAGAACAGCAGCGTCAGATTGCAATGGATGCCCTCGGCCTCCAGCGCCCGGGCCGCCTGGATCCCTTCCCACGTCGATGCCAGCTTGATCAGCACCCGCTCGCGCCCGATCCCGGCCGCCTCGTACAGCGCCACGATCTGGCGCGCCCGTTCGATGCTGGCCTGCGTGTCGAAGGACAGTCGCGCATCCACCTCGGTCGAGACCCGGCCCGGCACGATATCGAGGATCTCGCGGCCGAACGCCACCAGCAGCCGGTCCACCTGCTCGACCAGCCCCGCCGATGGATGATCGCGCAGCACCCGGTCCAGCAGCGGACGGTAGGCGTCCTGCTGCACCGCCTTGAGGATCAGCGACGGATTCGTGGTGGCGTCCGTGGGCCGGTACGCCCGCATCGTTTCGAAATCGCCCGTGTCGGCCACGACGGTCGTCAGCGCGCGCAGGGCGTCGAGTTGGTTGCTCATGAAAGCGGTAACCTCAGGCAAGACGGTCGAAAGCTCTTACTGTAGACCATTTCAGGCTGCGCGCGGCGGGTGCGGATGGGGATAAACCCGCATCGCACGGTATAATAGGAAGGTTTATATGTCGACTTTACAACCGGGGTACCACTTTGCTGCCGTCAATCTTTCCCGAGGGGTCCGCAGGACTCGTCCCAGCAATCCTTGCCTTGGCTGACGGTACCGTATTTCGAGGCGTTTCCATAGGCGCCGAGGGCTTCACCGTTGCCGAGATCGTGTTCAACACGGCCATGACCGGCTACCAGGAAATCCTCACCGATCCCAGCTACAGCGGCCAGATCGTCACCCTGACCTATCCCCACATCGGCAACACCGGCGTCAACGCCGAAGACGTCGAATCCACGCGCATCCACGCGGCCGGCCTGGTCGTGCGCGACTGCCCCGCGCGCGTGTCGAATTTCCGCGCCACCCAGTCCCTGCCGGACTACCTGAAATCCCAGGGCGTCGTGGCCATCGCGGGTGTGGACACCCGCAAGCTGACCCGCATTCTACGCGAGCACGGCGCCCAGGGCGCCTGCATCCTCGTGGGCGAGGACGTCGCCCGGGCGGTCGAACTGGCGCGAGGCTTCGGCGGCATGGAAGGCCAGGACCTGGCCCTCAAGGTCACCACCCCCGAGATCGGCGCCTGGATGCAGGGCACCTGGCAGCTGGGACGCGGCTTCCGCCGCCAGGACAATACCGACTACCACGTCGTCGCCTACGACTACGGCATCAAGACCAACATCCTGCGACTGCTGGCCGACCGCGGCTGCCGCATCACCCTGGTGCCCGCCACCACGCCCGTGGACGACATCCTGGCCCTGAATCCGGACGGCGTGTTCCTGTCCAACGGCCCGGGCGATCCGGCCGCCTGCCAGTATGCCGTGGACACCTGCGAGGCCGTCCTGCAGCGCAGCATGCCGCTTTTCGGGATTTGCCTGGGCCAGCAGGTGCTGGGCCTCACGCTGGGTGGGCGCACCGTCAAGATGAAAACGGGCCACCATGGCGCCAACCACCCTGTGCAGGACCTGGACAGCGGGCGTGTCTTCATCACCAGCCAGAACCACGGCTTCACGGTCGACGGCGACAGCCTGCCGGCCAACGCCCGCGTGACCCACGTGTCGCTGTTCGATGGCACGCTGCAGGGCTTCGAGCTCACCGACAAGCCGGTCTTCTGCTTCCAGGGCCACCCCGAGGCCAGCCCCGGCCCGCACGACATCCTGGTGCTGTTCGACAAGTTCATCGACATGATGGCCCAGCGCAAAGCCCAGTCGTCCAAATAACCCATACCGCCTCCCCATGCCCAAGCGTTCAGACATCCAAAGCATCCTCATCATCGGCGCCGGTCCCATCATCATCGGCCAGGCCTGCGAATTCGACTACTCCGGCGCCCAGGCCTGCAAGGCCCTGAAGGCCGACGGCTTTCGCACCATCCTGGTCAACAGCAATCCCGCCACCATCATGACGGACCCGGAAACGGCCGACGTCACCTACATCGAACCCATCACCTGGCAGGCCCTGGAAAAGATCATCGAGATCGAAAAGCCGGATGCCGTGCTGCCCACCATGGGCGGCCAGACGGCGCTGAACTGCGCCCTGGACCTGGACCGCCACGGCGTGCTGGCCAAGCACGGCGTCGAACTCATCGGCGCCAACGCGGCCGCCATCGAAAAGGCCGAGGATCGTCTGAAATTCAAGGACGCGATGACGTCCATCGGCCTGGAGTCCGCCAAATCGGGCGTCGCCCACAGCATGGAAGAAGCCTGGGCCGTGCAAAAGCGCATCGCCGCCGAAACCGGCGCCTCCGGCTTTCCCGCCGTCATCCGTCCCAGCTTCACCCTGGGCGGCACGGGGGGCGGCATCGCCTACAACGCCGAGGAATTCGAGACCATCTGCCGTCGCGGCCTGGAGGCCTCGCCCACGCACGAGCTGCTGATCGAGGAGTCCCTGCTGGGCTGGAAGGAATTCGAAATGGAAGTCGTGCGCGACTGCGCCGACAACTGCATCATCGTGTGCGCCATCGAGAACCTCGATCCCATGGGCGTGCATACCGGCGACTCGATCACGGTCGCCCCGGCCCAGACGCTGACCGACAAGGAATACCAGATCATGCGCAACGCGTCGATCGCGGTCCTGCGCGAGATCGGCGTGGACACCGGCGGGTCGAACGTGCAGTTCGCCATCAATCCGGCCAACGGCCGCATGATCGTCATCGAGATGAACCCGCGCGTGTCGCGGTCTTCGGCCCTGGCCTCCAAGGCCACGGGCTTTCCCATCGCCAAGGTCGCCGCGCGCCTGGCCGTCGGCTACACGCTCGACGAGCTGCGCAACGAGATCACCGGCGGCGCCACGCCCGCCTCGTTCGAGCCGACCCTGGACTACGTCGTGGTCAAGGTGCCGCGCTTCGCCTTCGAGAAATTCCCGCAGGCGGATTCGCGCCTGACCACGCAGATGAAGGCGGTGGGCGAGGTCATGGCCATCGGCCGAACCTTCCAGGAATCCTTTCAAAAGGCCCTGCGCGGCCTCGAGGTCGGCGTCGACGGCCTGAACCAGAAGACCACCGACCGCGAACGCCTGCAGATCGAACTGGGCGAGCCCGGCCCCGAGCGCATCTGGTACGTGGGCGATGCCTTCGCCCAGGGCTTCTCGCTGGACGAGGTCCACAACCTCACCAAGATCGATCCGTGGTTCCTGGCCCAGATCAAGGAAATCGTCGACATCGAACTCGCGCTGGAACAGCGCACCCTGTCCGAGCTGGACGACGACACCATGCGCGAACTCAAGCGCCGGGGCTTTTCCGACCGCCGCCTGGCGTTCCTGCTGGACACGACCGAGGCCGAGGTACGCAAGCTGCGCCACCAGATGAACGTGCGCCCGGTCTACAAGCGCGTCGATACCTGCGCGGCCGAGTTCGCCACGACCACGGCCTATATGTATTCGACCTACGAGGAGGAGGACGAGGCCGCCCCCTCCGACCGCAAGAAGATCATCGTCCTGGGCGGCGGGCCCAACCGCATCGGCCAGGGCATCGAGTTCGACTATTGCTGCGTGCATGCGGCCCTGGCGCTGCGCGAGGACGGCTTCGAGACCATCATGGTCAACTGTAATCCCGAGACCGTCTCGACCGACTACGATACGTCCGACCGCCTGTATTTCGAGCCGCTGACCCTCGAGGACGTGCTGGAGATCGTCCACAAGGAAAACCCCGTCGGCGTGATCGTCCAGTACGGCGGCCAGACGCCGCTGAAGCTCGCCCGCGCCCTCGAGGCCAACGGCGTGCCCATCATCGGCACCAGCCCCGACTCCATCGACGTGGCCGAGGACCGCGAGCGCTTCCAGAAGCTCCTGACCAAGCTCGGCCTGCGCCAGCCCGCCAACCGCACGGCCCGCACCGAGAGCGAGGCCCTGGCCCTGGCCGCCGAGATCGGCTATCCCCTGGTGGTGCGCCCCAGCTACGTGCTGGGCGGACGCGCCATGGAGATCGTGCACGAGCCCCAGGATCTCGAGCGCTACATGCGCGAGGCGGTCAAGGTCAGCAATGACTCGCCCGTCCTGCTGGACCACTTCCTGAACAACGCCACCGAGGTCGACGTGGACTGCCTGGCCGACGGCGAGCAGGTCATCATCGGCGGCGTCATGGAACACATCGAGCAGGCCGGCGTGCACTCGGGCGATTCCGCCTGCAGCCTGCCGCCGTATTCGCTGTCGGCCGAGACCGTCGAGGAAATCAAGCGCCAGACCGCTCTGATGGCCCGCGCCCTGAACGTCAAGGGCCTGATGAACGTCCAGTTCGCCATCCAGGACGGCGATGTCTACGTGCTCGAGGTCAACCCGCGCGCCTCCCGCACGGTGCCCTACGTGTCCAAGGCCACGGGCCGCCAGCTGGCCAAGATCGCCGCGCGCGTCATGGCCGGCCGGTCGCTGGCCGCGCAGGGCGTGTCGTCCATTCCTTCGCCGGTCCACTATTGCGTCAAGGAAGCCGTCTTCCCCTTCGTGAAGTTCCCCGGGGTCGACACCATCCTCGGACCCGAGATGAAGTCCACCGGCGAGGTCATGGGCGTGGGCGAGACCTTCGGCGAGGCCTTCGTCAAGTCGCAGATCGCGGCGGGCGCCTGGCTGCCCGAGTCCGGACTCGTGTTCATCAGCGTGCGCGACCAGGACAAGCCCCGCGCCGTCGAGGTCGCCCGCGGCCTGGCGTCCATGGGCTTCCAGCTGGTGGCCACGCGCGGCACCGCCGCCGTCATCGAGGCCGCCGGCCTGCAGGTGCAGGTGGTCAACAAGGTCACCGAGGGGCGCCCCAACATCGTGGACATGATCAAGAACGGCGAGATCGCCATGGTCATCAACACGGTCGAGGAACGCCGCAACGCGATCGCCGACTCGCGCACCATCCGCACGCAATCCCTGGCCAACCGCGTGACCTTCTTCACGACGATCGCCGGCGCCCGCGCCGCGGTCGAGGGCCTGCAGTACCTGCGCCATGGCGGCGGCCTGAAGGTCTACGGCCTGCAGGCCATGCACGCGGCCATCGCCGACTGAGGCCGCATGGCGGACGGTCCGCACGCGTCCGCCGGCACCGGCGCCTCCGCCGCGCCGGGGGCTTCGTCCCGACCCGTCCCGGCGGACACGCCCGGACGGGTTTTCATCACCGGCGCCAGCAGCGGCATCGGCGCCGCGCTGGCCCGCCGCTACGCGGCGCAGGGCGCCGTGGTGGGCCTGGTCGGACGGCGCCGCGAGGCTCTGCAAGCCCTGCTCGACGCCTTGCCGGGGCAGGACCACCGGATGTACGTCCTGGATGTCCGCGACCGGGCCGCGCTGCAGGCGGCGGCGGGGGATTTCCTGACCGGCGGTCCGGTGGACCGGGTCATCGCCAGCGCCGGCATCAGCGCCGGCACCCTGACCGAAGCGCCGGAGGACTTCGCCGTCTTCCAGGCCATCTTCGACACCAACGTCCTGGCCATGGTGGCGACCTTCGAGCCCTTCATCGCCTCGATGCGCGCGCGCCGCCGGGGGATCCTGGTCGGCATCGGCAGCGTGGCCGGGGTGCGCGGCCTGCCGGGCGCCGGCGCCTACAGCGCCTCCAAGGCCGCCGTGCGGGCGTATTGCGAAAGCCTGCGGGTGGAACTGCGCGGTTCCGGCGTGCAGGTCGTCACCCTGGCGCCGGGCTTCATCGCCACGCCCATGACGGCGCACAACCCCTACCGCATGCCTTTCCTGATGCCGGTGGAACGTTTCGCGCGGCGGGCCGTGCGTGCGATCGAGTCCGGCGACCGCTACCGCGTCATCCCCTGGCCCATGGCCTGGGTGGGGCGGCTGCTGCGCCTCGTGCCCGACGCCCTGTATGACGCCGTGGCGTCCCGGCGCAAGCGCAAGCCGCGCATCGGCGAGGGCGCCCCATGAAAAACCGGGCGTCCCCGAAGGAACGCCCGGTCTGACAGGATCGGAAAGCCCGCGGGGCTTCCCGCCGGCGGCCTGGCACCCAGGCCGCCCGGTTCAGCGCTGGCGCCGCGCGTCCAGGCTGAGCGCCCCGGCGCCGAAGGCCGCCAGCTGCAGCAGGCCGCCGGCGATGGCCAGATTCTTGAAGAAATGGATGGACTGGTTCATGTCGCCCAGCTGGTTATGGAAGAACAGGGCGGCGATGATCGTGAAGGCGGCCAGCACCAGCGCGCTCAGGCGCGTCCGATAGCCCAGGACCAGCAGGATGGGCAGCACCAGTTCGATGAAGACCGCTGCGCCGTAGGCCAGCGTGGGCAGGGGCATCCCGGCGGCGGCGATGTAGCCGATGGTGCCGGCGGGCGCGGCGATCTTGCCGGACACGCCGGTCCAGAACAGGATGGCGATCAGGATGCGGCCGATGAGGGAAAGGGTGTCGAGAGTACGGTTTTCCATGATGTCGAATGAATGTGCAAAGGGTTGGAACAAGGGTTGGATAAAGCTCGGGTGAAACAGGCTGGCCCCGTCCCGGAGGACGGAGCCGGTAATCATTGCGCGGCGGTGTCCACCAGGACCAGCTCGGCGTCTTCCAGGGCGGTGATCCGCAGGACGGGCTCGTCCTGGATGGCCGCGCCGTCGCGCGCCTCCAGCACGATGTCGTTGACCTCGACCTTGCCGGCGGCCGGCACCAGGTAGCCCAGGCGCTGCGCGCCGTCGAACCTGTATTCGGCCGTCTCGCCCGCCCGCAGCGTGGCGCCCGACACGCGGGCCCGGGCGCGGATGGGCAGGGCGTCTTCGTCGCCGTCCAGGCCGCTGGCCAAGGTCACGAAGCGGCCGGAGCGGTCCGCCTTGGGGAAGGGCTGGCTGCCCCAGCAGGGCCGGCCGCCCCGGCGGTCGGGGAAGATCCAGATCTGGAAGATCCGGGTGACCCCCGGTTCCAGGTTGTATTCCGAGTGGACGATGCCGCTGCCGGCGCTCATGACCTGGACGTCGCCCGCGGGCGTGCGGCCCTGGTTGCCCAGGTTGTCCCGGTGCGTGATGGCGCCTTCCCGGACGTAGGTGATGATCTCCATGTCCGCGTGCGGATGGGGCGGGAAGCCGGTGTTGGGCTGGATCGTGTCGTCGTTCCAGACGCGCAGGCCGCCCCAGTGGACGCGCCGGGGGTCATGGTATTCGGCGAAGGAAAAATGATGCCGGGCATCGAGCCAGCCATGGTGGGCGGCGCCCAGACCGGCGTACGGACGACGTTCGATCATGATGGGTTCCTTTGAGGTCTGAATGATTGATGTGTGCAGTCTACGGGACCTGGATTGGTTCGAGAAGATCAACGATGGAATTTCATCCTTTCCAATTTTGATATGATCTTTCCTGTCATCCATGCAAGGAACCGCCATGAAGGGACTGCCGGACCTAGAGGCCTGGGCGCTGTTCGCCAAGGTCGCCGAAACAGGGTCGTTCGCGCGCGCGGCGGCGGCCTGCAACTTGTCCCAGGCGACGGTCTCCAAGGCCGTCAGCCGCCTGGAGGCCCGCATGAAGACCGTGCTGCTTCACCGCACCTCGCGGCGCTTGTCGCTGACCGAGAGCGGCCGCTCGGCGCTGGAGCGCGCGACGCGGATCCTGGAAGAGGGCGAGGCGGTCGAGGCCGAGGTCACTGAACAGTCCCAGGCCTTGCGCGGGCGGGTCCGGGTGTCCGCGCCGATGTCGTTCGGCATCGCGCGCCTGGCGCCCCTGCTGCCGGCCTTCATGGAGACGCATCCGGAGGTGCAGCTGGACGTGCAGTTCAACGACGCCCAGGTAGACCTGGTGGCCGAGGGCTTCGATCTCGCGCTGCGCATCGCGCGCCTGGCGGATTCCAGCCTGCTGGCCCGCCGGCTGTGCGGCGTGCGCGTCTTGCTGGTGGGCGCGCCCGCGTATTTCGACCAGCGCGGCCGGCCCCGCCACCCGCGCGACCTGCAGGCCCACGAGGCCCTGCACTACGCCTACGCCCGCGGCGGGGCGACCTGGCATTTCCGCCATCCCCGGCTGGGGCAGTTCTCGCAGTTCATGCCGACCCGCCTGCAGGTCAACAATGCCGACGCCCTGATGCCCGCCCTGCGCGCAGGCCTGGGTCTGGCCCTGCAGCCGGAATTCCTGGTCTGGCCGGACCTGCAGTCCGGCCTGCTGGAGACCGCCATGGCGCCCTGGGAGATCGAGCCGCTGGCGCTGCATGCCGTGACGCCCCCGGGGCGCAACCGGCCGGCCCGCGTGCAGGCCCTGATCGAATATCTGCGGGACACGCTGGTCGAAGAACCCTGGGCCCGGGACACACCGCCGCAGGCCCCGGACGGATCCTGACCGCCGGCCGTCGCGCCGCCCTGCCGGGCGGGTCCCGCCGCCCGCCGCGCCGCAGTCTTGCCGGGGGCGCGGATCGCGCCTTACACTTGCGACGAAATTTCAATCCTCCACCTTCCTCTTCCGGACGGCCGTCGGCCGCAATCCCATGACCACTTCCTACTTCCCCCGCTGGCGTCGCGTCTCCGGCACGGCCGACGGCGCCGTGGTGCAGCCCGACGAAACCATGTCCCTGCCGCAGACTGTGGCCATGGGCGCCCAGCACGTCGTGGCGATGTTCGGCTCCACCATCCTGGCGCCGCTGATCATGGGGTTCGACCCCAATATGGCCATCCTGATGTCGGGCGTCGGCACGCTGGTGTTCTTTCTGTTCGTCGGTGGCCGGGTGCCCAGCTACCTGGGGTCCAGCTTCGCCTTCATCGGCGGCGTGGTCGCCGTCACCGGCTATTCGGGCAGCGGCCCGAATCCCAACATCGGCGTGGCCCTGGGCGCGATCATCGTCTGCGGTCTGATCTATTCGGGGATCGGCCTGCTGACCATGTACGCCAATTCCCGCCAGGGCGCGGCCGCTGACTGGATCGACCGCTGGATGCCGCCGGTGGTCACCGGCGCCGTCGTTGCCGTCATCGGCCTGAACCTGGCCCCGCTGGCCGCCAAGAGCGCCATGGGGGGCTCCGTGTTCGATTCGGTCATGGCGCTGCTGACGATCCTGTGCGTGGGCGGCGTGGCCGTCTATACCCGGGGCCTGGTCCAGCGCCTGCTGATCCTGGTGGGGCTGTTCCTGGCCTGCATCCTGTACGCGATCCTGACCAACGGCCTGGGGCTGGGCCAACCGATCGATTTTTCCGCGATCGTCGCCGCGCCCTGGCTGGGCCTGCCGAAGATGACGGCGCCGGTCTTCGAGGGCCATGCCATCAGCGTCATCGCGCCGGTGGCCATCATTCTGGTGGCGGAAAACCTCGGCCACATCAAGGCGGTCAGCGCCATGACCGGCCGCAACCTCGACCAATACCTGGGCCGCGCCTTCCTGGGCGACGGGGTGGCGACGATGATTTCCGGGTCCATGGGCGGCACGGGCGTGACCACCTACGCGGAAAACATCGGCGTCATGACGGTCACCAAGATCTATTCCACGCTGGTCTTCGTGGTGGCGGCCCTGGTGGCCCTGCTGCTGGGCTTTTCCCCCAAGTTCGGCGCCGTCATCCAGGCCATCCCGGCCCCGGTGCTGGGCGGCATGGCCGTGGTCGTGTTCGGCCTGATCGCGATTGCCGGCGCGCGCATCTGGGTGGTGAACCAGGTGGATTTCAGCGACAACCGCAACCTGATCGTCGCGGCGGTCACGCTGATCCTGGGCGCGGGCAATTTCTCGATCGAACTGGGCGGCTTCAAGCTCGACGGCATCGGCACGGCCACGTTCGGCGCGATCCTGCTGTACGCGCTGCTGCGCGGCCGCAAGTCCGCGGCGCTGGTTTAAAGGGGATCACAGGCTGGCCCTGGCCGTGAGGGCAGTCCTCCCTGCAGCGGAGACCGTCCTTCGGAGGCGTGGGCAGCCGTGGCGGGCCCAGCCAGCGGTCCGGCCCTTGGCCGGACTGCCCGAATCTGCCTCGTACGGGCTGGCGGCGGGCGAACTCGTCGCTTCGCTCCTCAAACACGCCCGCCGAAATCCCCAGCCCTCCCTTCGTCAGCATTCGGCGCTGGCCGACCGGCCCGCCACGGCTGCCCACGCCTCCGAAGGACTTGCGGCGGAAGGACTTGCCGCTCAGTCTTTCCGGCTGCAGCGCCGGAATGCGGCCGGAGTGACGGTCTCGTTGCGGGCAAAGAAGCGCGTGAAATACGCCGGATCCTCGAAGCCGAGGTCGTAGCCGATCTCGGCGACCGTCTTTTCGGTATACAGCAGGTTGCGCTTGGCCTCCAGCAGGATGCGCCGATGCAGGATGCGCACCGGCGGCTGGCCCACCAGGTCGAAAGATACACGCCGCAGGTTGCGCTGGGTGGTCGCCAGCGCCAGGGCGTAGTCCGCCACTCGCCATGAGTCGCGATAGTGCGTCTCGACCAATTCCTTGAAACGCCGGTAGAGTGCAAGCCTGCCGGATTCCTCGCCGGTGTCCTTCTGCAGGCTCAGGTGGCGCAGCCGGGCGACTTCCGCGAACAGCATCAGCACGTTTCCTGAAATCGCCGTGCCGCGGCACACCCGTTCGTGGATGTATTCGTCCAGGATCGTTTCAAACAGCCCTCTCAAGCGTCCGATGCTGCCCGGGTCCACCGCGCCCGTGATGGTCAGCAGCCGTTCGAGGGCGGAATTGACCATCGAGTCGCCGGACTGTCGCGCCAGGTCGGCGACGAATCCCTCCGCGATCGTCAGGATCAGGCCCCGGGTGTGCGGATGCCAGCGAAAGCCGTGGACGACGGGAGGCGGGATGCTGATCAGCACCGGCGCCTGAAGCCTCAAGGTCTGTTCGTCCAGCATGACGGTCCCGGCGCCGTGTTCGACCCAGATCAGCTGATACAGGTCGTGGTGCCGATGCGGCCGGATGTCCCATCCGTATACGCGATTGCGCGATTCGAGCGATTCCAGGTGCAGGAAGCGCAATTCGGCCGCGGTGTCGATCTGGCCATACAGGGAATACAACGGTATCGAGGCGCCCATGTCCGAAAAACACCATTAATGGTCCCGTTCGTCCATTCGCAGCCGGCGGCCGGGACGCCATCATGCAGGCTCATTCTTTGAAGGTTCAAGCTTAAGGCTTGTGGGCTGAAATGCACAAGCCATCGCAAGATCGGAGCGCAGCATGACACAACTGGATCCCGGCCAGCCCATTCCCGACGTCCTGATTTTCAATCTGGAGGAATCGCGCAAGGGCTATCGCATCAACAAACTGTGCGATTCCCTGACCTCCGAGGCCAACCGCCGCGCCTTCAAGGCCGACGAAGAGGCCTACCTGGGGGCGCACGGCCTGGACGAGGCGGAAAAAAACCTGATCCGCGCCCGTGACTGGGCGGGGCTGAACGCGGCGGGCGGCAACATCTATTACCTGCTCAAACTGGGCTTCGTGACCGGACATGGCCTGTACCGGATGGGCGCCCAGATGCGGGGCGAGGCGTTCGACGCCTTCCTGGCCTCGCGCAACGCCAAGGGAGCTCGCTGACCATGGGAAAGATCATTGCCGGCATCGGGACCTCGCACGTCCCCTCCATCGGCGGGGCCTACGACCGCGGCGCGCAGAACGAGCCCGACTGGAAACCCCTGTTCGATGCCTACGTGCCCGTGCGCGAATGGCTGGCGGAGCTGCGGCCCGACGTGGCCATCATGGTCTACAACGACCACGGCGCCGACTTCTTCTTCAACAAATATCCCACGTTCGCCGTCGGCTGCGCGGACCAGTACGCCATTGCCGACGAGGGAATGGGGATGCGGCCGCTGCCGCGCATCAAGGGCGATTTCGAGTTCTCGCGACACCTGTGCGAGTCGCTGGTCTATGACGAATTCGACCTGACCCTGTGCCAGGAAATGTCCGTGGAGCACGGCTTCCTGGTGCCGATGCACCTGTGCTTCGATCACCAGCCCGACTGGCAGGTCGCCGCCGTGCCGCTGGCGGTGAACGTGCTGCTGCATCCGCTGCCCACGGCCCGGCGATGCTTCCGGCTGGGCCAGGCGATCCGCCGGGCGGTCGAGTCCGATCCCCGCGACCTGCGGGTCGTCATCCTGGGGACGGGGGGCATGTCGCATCAGTTGCAGGGCCGGCGGTTCGGCGCCATGAATCCCGATTTCGATCGGGACTTCCTTGACCGAATCGAGCACGATCCCGAAAGCCTGGCGCGGATGACGCATCAGGAACTGATGGAGCAGGCGGGCGCCGAGGGGATCGAGCTGATCATGTGGCTGGTGATGCGCGGCGCCCTGTCCGGCCAGGCGCGCCGCGTCCATCGGCACTATTACGCCCCCATGACGACGGGCATGGGACTCATCACCTTCGAAGAACCCTGAACCGGACACACAGCAGGAGACAAAATCCATGGAAGAAACACGCCGCACCCAGGTCGTCATCATCGGCGCGGGGCCCTCGGGCCTGCTGCTGGGGCAATTGCTGCACAAGCACGGAATAGACCACGTCATCCTGGAAAGCCGCAGCGCCGATTATGTGGTGGGACGCGTCCGGGCTGGGGTGCTGGAGCAGCCCACGATCGCCACCCTGCATGAGGCGGGCGTCGGAGACCGCGCGGAGAAGGAAGGCCTGCGCATGAACGGCTTCGACCTGCGCTGGGACGAAGAATGCTGCCATATCGATTTCGGCATGATCGGCAAGCACGCCACGGTCTATGGCCAGACCCGCGTGACGCGCGATCTGATGGAGGCGCGGGCGGCCAGCGGCGGCATCACGCACTACGAAGCCGGCGACGTGCGGCCGCATGACATCGATACCGCCCGGCCCTGGGTCACTTATCGCCATGAAGGGCGGGAATGGCGCATCGACTGCGATTTCATCGCGGGCTGCGACGGGTTTCACGGCGTGTCGCGCCAGTCCATCCCCGCCAGCGCGCTGCAGGAATATGCACTGACCTTTCCCTTCGGGTGGCTGGCCCTGCTGGCCGAGGTGCCCCCGGTCTCGGAGGAGGTGGCCTGGATCAACCGTCCGGAAGGCTTCCTGATGTGCAGCCTGCGCTCCAGGACCCGCAGCCGCTACTACCTGCAGGTCCCGGCGACGGAAGACGTCCGGGACTGGGATGCCGAGCGGTTCTGGGCACAGTATCGCAACCTGCTGCCCGCCGATCTGGCGCAGCGGCTGGTGACCGGCCCGGCGCTGGAGATGAGCATCGCGCCTTTGCGCAGCTATGTCTGCACGACGATGCGGCATGGCAGGCTGTTTCTGGTGGGAGACGCGGCGCACATCGTGCCGCCGACCGGCGCCAAGGGCCTGAACCTGGCGGTCGGAGACGCGAAGCAGCTGGCCGACGCCCTGCGCCGGCATTATCAGGATCGCGATGCCGGCGGCCTGGACGGGTACTGCGGCGATGCCCTGTCCCGGATCTGGAAGGCTGTGCGGTTCTCATGGTGGATGACGAACCTGACCCACAAGATGACGGACAACCCTTTCGCCCGGCGGATGCAGATTGCGGAATTCGAATACACGCGTGCTTCCGCGGCGGCGCAGATCGCCATTGCGGAGAATTTCTGCGGGCTGGAATAAACGCCGGAAGCGGGCCTGATCCGGTTTCGATGACAAAAGGAGGAAGACATGATGCTGCTGAAGAAAATAGCAATTGCGGCGGTTCTGGTGGCTGCGGGCAACACGCAGGCCCAGGATCTGAAGATCGGGATGGTCCTGCCCTTGTCCGGCCCTTTCGCGGCCCACGGACAACAGCTGGAGAACGGCGCGCGTCTCTACATGACGCAGCACGGCGATACCGTGGCGGGCCGCCGGATCCGCTTGATCGTCAAGGACGACACCGGCATTGCGCCCGCCATCAGCAAGCGCCAGGCGCAGGAGCTGTTGATCCGGGACAAGGTCGAACTGCTGGCCGGTTTCGGCATGACGCCGTCGGCGTTCTCCGTCGCGCCGCTGGCGCAGGAATCCCGGACCCCCATGGTGGTCATGAATGCCGCGACGTCTTCCATCACGACGAAGTCGGACTACATCGTGCGGACGTCGTTCACGCTGCCCCAGGTCACGAAGCCGATTGCGGCCTGGGCGCTCAAGAACGGCATCCGGTCGGTCTACACCATCGTTTCCGACTATGGTCCGGGGCATGACGCCGAGACGGAATTCGTCAAGACCTTCACCGCGGGCGGCGGGAAAGTCGTCGGGCAGGTCCGCACGCCGGTCAACACCCCTGACTTCGCACCCTTCCTGCAAAAGGTCAAGGATGCCAGGCCCGACGCCGTCTTCGTCATGCTGCCGGCCGGCGAGCAGGGAGTGGCCTTCGTGAAGGGCTATCAAGAGCGTGGGCTGGACGCCGCCGGGATCCGCCTGATCACGACCGGTGACCTGACGGACGAAGGCGTGATCGACGCCATGGGCGATGCCGCCCTCGGCATGATTACGTCGTTCCACTATTCCCAGGCCCACCCGTCTTCCGAGAACCAGGCCTACGTCGACGACTATGCCCGGGCTTATCCCGGCCAGCGGCCGAACTTCTGGACTGTCGGCGGCTACGATGGCATGCACCTGATCTACGAGGCGCTGCGCAAGACGAACGGCAACACCGAGGGCGGGCAGTTCATGGCGGCGGTGAAGGGCATGAGCTGGATGAGCCCGCGCGGTCCGGTGTCGATCGACCCCGAGACCCGCGACATCGTGCAGGATGTCTATATCCGCAAGGTCGAGCGGCGGGACGGCGTCCTGCAGAACGTGGAGTTCGACAAGCTGGAGGGCGTGAAGGATCCGGGGAAATGAGGGCGGCGGGCCGCCGCAGCGGCCCAGGCCTTCGAAGGATCTCGCAAGCCATCCGCCGGGCTTGCTTTTTCCCGCCAGATTGACCACAATAGCCACAGCACCCCGGTTTCGGCCGGGGTTTTTCACGAGTGTCCCAACGGATCACCCGGGCCAGGCGCAGGAAACCCGATCCCGCCGCCCATCGCCTGTCAAGGCGCCACGATCCCGACGCTCGCAAGGCGTCCCGACCCGGCCCAGTGTGCCGGCATCCGGGATGCAACACCGGGTCACCACCCGATTTTGGATTTTTTCTGTGGTCAGGCGCCCCCGCGCGTGGGGCGTCTTTTTACTTTGAGTCAGGAAACTATGGCTGCGATCCCTTTGACAGCTCGCGGGGCCGAGCGTTTACAAGCCGAATTGCAACGTCTGAAGACTGTTGAGCGCCCCGATGTCATCAACGCCATCGCCGAGGCGCGAGCCCAGGGCGATTTGTCCGAAAATGCCGAATACGATGCGGCCCGTGAACGCCAGGGCTTCATCGAGGGCCGCATCCAGGAACTGGAAGGCACCTTGTCCAACGCCCAGATCATCAATCCGGCCGAGCTGGACGTGGAAGGGCAGGCGGTGTTCGGCGCAACGGTCGAGATCGAGGACCTGGAATCGGGCGAGCGCCTGACCTACCAGATCGTGGGCGACCTGGAGGCCGACATCCGCTCCAACATGATCTCGGTGTCCAGCCCCGTGGCGCGCGCCCTGATCGGCAAGAGCCAGGGCGACGTCGTCGAAGTCCGCGCGCCGGCGGGTGTGCGTGAATACGAGGTGTGTTCCGTCAGCTACCGATAGGGCGCGCCTGAGGCGCCCAGGGCGCCGCCGTCCGCCGCTAGCGCGGATTGCGGCTGCGCCGGGCGCCCGCCCGCAGCGACAGCGCGCTGCCGCTGCGGCGCGGAATCCCGTGCGCGGTCTCGCCGGAACGTCCGGCGCCCGCGCTGCCGCGGCGGACGGTCGGGCGGCCGGCCGATTCCGACCGGCGGTTTTCCCGGGATCCCGGGAATCCGGCAAAGCCCGTTTGGCGGGCTTCCTCGGTGCCGCGCCGTGATGCCGGCTCGGCCGGCTTGCGGCCGGCGGGCTTGGCCGCCCCGGGATTCGCGGCCTGTTTCTTCGGCACGTAGGGATCGGATTTCTTGCGCACCGCGCGGGTGGCGTTTTCGGCCGCCGCGGCGGCTTGTTGCGCAAGCACGTCCGGCCGGTAGATAATCAGCGTCTTGCCCAGATGGTGCACCGCAGCGCACGACAGCGCCTCGCAGATGGTGTCCAGCATGGTTTCGCGCTCGGCGCGCTCCGCGCCGGCGACACGGACCTTGATGAGTTCGTGGGCCGCCAGGCTGCGGTCGATTTCGCCCAGCACGGCGTCCGTCAGGCCCCGGTCGCCGATCAGGACGACAGGGTGCAGCGGGTGGGCAGCGGCACGCAGATCGCGGCGCTGCTGAGAGCTTAGTTCGAGTTTCGGCATACTGGAATTGTACGGGAATGGCCAAGAAAAAATTCTCCAAAGCCTGGGTCCAGCGTCATATTCACGACCCTTACGTGAAAATGGCGCAACAGAAGGGCTACCGGGCGCGCGCGGCCTTCAAGCTGATCGAGATCCTGGATGCCGAGAAACTGCTGCGGCGCGGCGACGTGGTGGTGGACCTGGGCGCCACGCCGGGCAGCTGGTCGCAGGTCGCGCGCGAGCGCCTGGTCGGCCCGGGAGGCGAGATCCAGGGCCGCATCGTGGCGCTGGATCTCCTGCCCATGGAGCCCATCGCCGGGGTGGAATTCCTGCAGGGCGACTTTCGCGAGGACGCGGTCCTGGGGCAATTGCAGGAGCGCCTGCGGGGACAGGCGGTGGACCTTGTGATTTCCGATATGGCCCCCAACTTGTCCGGTGTGGCCTCGGCGGATTCGGCCCGGATCGCCCATGTGTGCGAGCTGGCCCTGGAATTCGCCCGCGGCCATCTGAAGCCCGACGGCGCCTTGGTCGTCAAGGCCTTTCACGGCAGCGGGTTTTCCCAGATCGTCCAGATGTTCAAGCAGCACTTCGAGCGCGTCATCGAACGCAAGCCCAAGGCATCCCGGGACGAGTCGGCCGAGACCTTCCTGGTCGGACGGCGGCTGAAGGCCCCGCGCGACGCGGCGGGCCCGGGAACCCCCGATGCCGAGTCGGCCCGCTAGGGGCGGCATGTGGATTCAGGTAGAATGAATCATTGACGAATTTGTCAGCTTGTTGTAATCGCACATCGGGGCGGACCACGGGCGGACAGCAGCAAAACCCAGGAGATTCGCTTTGAACAATTCGTTTTCCAAGATCGCGGTCTGGCTGGTGATCGCGCTCGTGCTCTTTACGGTGTTCAAGCAGTTCGACGGACGCCCGGCCACGAGCGGCGACACGGTCACCTACACGCAATTCATGAACGATGCGCGGGCCGGCCGGATCAACAAGGTCGACATCCAGGGCGACACGATCTACGTGACGCCCGAATCCGGCCGTTCCTACAGCCTGACCTCGCCCGGCGACCTGTGGATGGTGCCCGAGCTGGTCAAGGACGGCGTGCAGGTGTCGGGCAAGGCCCGCGAGGAACCCTCCTTCCTGACCAGCCTTTTCATCTCCTGGTTCCCGATGCTGCTGCTGATCGGGGTGTGGATCTTCTTCATGCGCCAGATGCAGGGCGGCGGCAAGGGCGGGGCGTTCAGCTTCGGCAAATCCCGCGCGCGCATGATGGACGAGAACAGCAACAACATCACCTTCGCCGACGTCGCCGGCTGCGACGAGGCCAAGGAAGACGTCCAGGAACTCGTCGATTTCCTGCGCGATCCCACGAAATTCCAGCGCCTGGGCGGCCGCATCCCCCGCGGCGTGCTGATGGTCGGTCCTCCGGGCACCGGCAAGACGCTGCTGGCCAAGGCCATCGCCGGCGAGGCCAAGGTCCCGTTCTTCAGCATCTCCGGCTCCGACTTCGTCGAGATGTTCGTGGGCGTGGGCGCGGCCCGCGTGCGCGACATGTTCGAAAACGCCAAAAAGCAATCGCCCTGCATCATCTTCATCGATGAAATCGACGCGGTGGGCCGCCAGCGCGGCGCCGGCCTGGGCGGCGGCAACGATGAACGCGAACAGACCCTGAACCAGCTGCTGGTCGAGATGGACGGCTTCGAGACCGGGCAGGGCGTGCTGGTGATCGCCGCCACCAACCGGCCCGACGTGCTCGACCCCGCGCTGTTGCGCCCGGGCCGCTTCGACCGCCAGGTGGTCGTCTCGCTGCCCGACATCCGCGGCCGCGAGCAGATCCTCAAGGTCCACATGCGCAAGGTCCCCATCGCGCAGGACGTGGACGCCAACGTGCTGGCGCGCGGCACCCCGGGCTTCTCGGGCGCCGACCTGGCCAACCTCATCAACGAGGCCGCCCTGTTCGCCGCGCGGCGCAACGGCCGCACGGTCGACATGCAGGACCTGGAAAAGGCCAAGGACAAGATCATCATGGGCGCGGAACGCCGCTCCATGATCATGCCCGAGGAAGAACGCCGCAACACGGCCTACCACGAGTCCGGCCACGCGCTGGTTGCCCGCATGCTGCCCAAGACCGATCCGGTCCACAAGGTCACCATCATCCCGCGCGGCCGTGCGCTGGGCGTGACCATGCAGCTGCCGGAAAGCGACCGCTACAGCATGGACAAGGAACGGCTGCTGAACACCATCGCGGTGCTGTTCGGCGGGCGCATCGCCGAAGAGGTCTTCATGAACCAGATGACCACCGGCGCCTCCAACGACTTCGAGCGCGCCACGGCCATCGCCCGCGACATCGTCACCCGCTACGGCATGACCGATTCCCTGGGCCCCGTGGTGTACGCCGAGAACGAGGGCGAGGTCTTCCTGGGCCGCAGCGTGACCAAGACCACGCACGTCTCCGAGGCCACGATGCAAAAGGTCGATGCCGAGATCCGCAGCATCATCGACGAGCAGTACCGCGTCGCCCGCGACCTGATCGAGTCCAACCAGGACAAGATGCACGCCATGGCCAAGGCCCTGCTCGAATGGGAAACCATCGATTCCGAGCAGATCGACGACATCATGTCCGGCCGCCCGCCGCGGGCGCCGCGTCCGCCCTCGTCGGGCAGCGACACGCCGCACGTGCCGCCCTCGGCGGGTCAGGCGGCGGCCAATCCGGACAAAGGTCCCGCCGCCACCCCGGTCTGACCGCATCGTCCCTCCTATGCATGCCTCTCTTCAATGCGGGCGTTTCCGGCTGGCGCTGGAACGCCCGCTGGTCATGGGGATCGTCAACGTCACGCCCGATTCCTTTTCCGACGGCAACGCCCATTTCCGGGCCGGCGAGGCGGTGGCTCACGGCCTGCGCCTCGTCGAGGAAGGCGCCGACCTGCTGGACATCGGGGGGGAATCCACCCGCCCCGGCGCCCAAGCCGTGCCCGCGGACGAGGAACTGCGCCGCATCCTGCCCGTCATCGCAGGGCTGCTGGACTGCGGCGTGCCCCTGTCCATCGATACCTGCAAGCCCGAGGTCATGCGCGAGGCCCTGCGGGCCGGCGCCGACATGATCAACGACATCGGGGGCTTCTCGGCGCCCGGCGCGCTGGATGCCGTGCGCGATTCGGACTGCGCCCTGTGCCTGATGCACATGCGCGGCGAACCGCGCACCATGCAGCAGGATCCGGTCTACGGCGATGTGGTGGCCGAGGTGCGCGGCTATCTGGCCGATGGCGCCCGGCGGCTGCGCGAGGGCGGCGTCGCCGCCGACCGCATCCTGCTGGATCCGGGGTTTGGCTTTGGCAAGACAGTGGCGCACAATTACGCCTTGCTGCGGCAACTGCCGCAGGCCGTCGGGACGGATTACCCCAGCCTGGTGGGCCTGTCGCGCAAATCCATGATCGGCGCCATCACCGGCCGTCCCGCGTCCAGCCGCCTGGGCGGCAGCATCGCCGGCGCGCTGGCGGCGGCGATGCGCGGCGCGCACGTGTTGCGTGTCCATGATGTCGCCGATACCGTGGATGCGCTGCGGGTGTGGTCAGTCATTGAACAAGGAGTCCGTGCATGAGTGCACGCAAGTATTTCGGGACGGACGGGGTCCGCGGCGTGGTCGGCGGCGAGCGCATCAATGCGGAATTCGCGCTGCGGCTGGGATATGCCGCCGGGCGCGTGCTGGCGCGCGGCGCGGTCACCTCGGGGCGCCCCACGGTGGTCATCGGCAAGGACACCCGGATCTCGGGCTACATGCTGGAATCCGCCCTCGAGGCGGGCCTGTCGGCCGCGGGCATCGACGTGCTGCTGGCCGGCCCGATTCCCACCCCGGCGGTGGCCTACCTGACCCGCGCCTGGCGCCTGATGGCCGGCATCGTGATCAGCGCCTCCCACAATCCGCATTACGACAACGGCATCAAGTTCTTCTCCTCGTCCGGCGCCAAGCTGCCCGACGAGACCGAGGCCGAGATCGAGGCCATGCTCGAGCAGCCCGTCGGCTGCGCCGATTCGGCCGGCCTGGGCCGGGCACGGCGCATCAACGACGCCGCCGGCCGCTACATCGAATTCTGCAAGAGCACCTTCCCCAACGAACTCGACCTCCAGGGCCTGAAGATCGTGGTGGACGCCGCCCACGGCGCCGCCTACCACATCGCCCCGCACGTCTTTCGCGAGCTGGGGGCCGAGGTCAGCGCCATCGGCTGCGAGCCCGACGGCTTCAACATCAACGAGAACGTCGGCGCAACGCATCCCGAAACCCTGGCGGCGGCCGTGGCGGCGCAAAAGGCCGACCTGGGCATCGCCCTGGACGGCGATGCCGACCGCCTGCAGATGGTCGACGGCACCGGGCGCCTCTACAACGGCGACGAGCTGCTGTACGCCATCGTCCGCGACCGCGCGCGCACGCATCCCATCGAGGGGGTGGCGGGCACGCTCATGACCAATTTCGGCCTGGAGCGCCGCCTGCGCGAGCTGGGCATCCCCTTCGAGCGGGCGCAGGTGGGCGACCGCTACGTGCTCGAACTGCTGCGCCAGCATGGCTGGCTCTACGGCGGTGAAAGCTCGGGCCACCTGCTGTGCCTGGACCAGCATACGACCGGCGACGGCATCGTGGCCGCGCTGCAGGTGCTCGCGGCCATGCGCCGCGCCCGGGCGCCGCTGGCCGAGCTGGTGTCGGACCTCAAGATGTATGCCCAGAAGATGGTCAACGTGCCGCTGGCGCCCGGCCTGGACTGGCAATCCCATGCCGGGTTGCAGGCGGCGTCCGAGGCGGTGCGCGCCGCCCTGGGCGACCGCGGCCGGGTCCTGATCCGCGCCTCGGGAACCGAGCCCAAGCTGCGCCTGATGGTCGAGGCCGACGACGCGGCGCTGGCCGAAGAAGGCGTGCGTCAACTGGTTGCCGTCAAACTCGCCTGATCCCGCCACTGTCTCATGGATGACACATCGTTCGGGCACAATCGTCTCCGCCTGAACTTTCGGAGATCCGCATGCTGGCCTGCCCCTTGCCCTCAGTGGCGCGAATGCAGCAGATAGACTGGCCTGGGACCGAGGCCGGCGGCCTGTCCCTGAGCATTGCCCGCTCTCCTGACGAGCTCGAGGCGCTGCAGCGGCTGCGCTTTCGGGTCTTCACGGAGGACATGGGGGCGCATTTCCCGCACGCCGTGGGCGACCGCGACGTGGACGAATTCGATCCCTGGTGCGTGCATTTCATGGTGCGGGATCTGCAGAGCCACGGGGTCGTGGGCACCTACCGCCTGCTGACGCCGGAATCCGCGCTCGCCGCCGGCCGCTATTATTCCGAGTCCGAATTCGACCTGGGCCCGTTGCGCGCGCTGCGGCCGGGACTGGTCGAGGTCGGGCGTTCCTGCATCGACTCGGGATTCCGCCACGGGACGGCGATCATGCTGCTGTGGTCGGCGCTGGGGCAGGTCATGATGCGCGGCGGCTACCGCTACATGCTGGGCTGCGCCAGCGTCAGCCTGCGCGACGGCGGGGCGACGGCCTCCGAGGTGTGGCGCCGCGCACGGGACCTGATGGCCCTGCATCCCGGCGTCCCGCGGATCCGGCCCCTGCACCCGTATCCCGTCGACCGCCTGGACAGCACGCTGCCGGCCAAGGTGCCGCCGCTCATCAAGGGCTACCTGAAGCTCGGGGCCACGATCTGCGGCGAGCCGGCGTGGGATCCGGATTTCCATACGGCGGACTTTCCCATCCTGCTGGACCTGGAGTGGCTGGACGCTCGGTATCGCAGGCATTTCGGGATGGCGTAGCGGCGGACCGCCCGGCCGCGGCCTTTGGGCTCAGGCGGACGCGGCGGAAGGGGCCGGCGCGGGCAGTTCCTCGGTGTCCAGCCCGAAGCCGATCTTGCGCCAGACCTCGGCCTCCGCCTTCAGCAGGAAGCCGCTGAGCGGATGGGATTCCAGCCAGCCCCCCGGAACCGACAGCGTGATCCGCGTCCCCAGCGTCCGGATCGAAAAGGGCGGCGCCTCCACGGGTTCCCGCCTGCGCAGCAGCAGGACCGCCAGGCGCAGGCAGCATAGCGCCAGCCATTGCGGGCGGGCGGGTTCGTAGCGCCGCACCTTGGCCAGGCGGCCCTGGTGGCCCAGCGCCAGGAAGGCCAGCAGCCGCTGGTCGTCATGCGAAAATCCCGGCATGTCGGCGTGTTCGAGGATGTAGGCGCCGTGCTTGTGGTAGTCGTCGCGAGCGATGACCAGGCCGATCTCGTGCAGCTGGGCGGTCCAGTCCAGGGACTTGCGCAGCTCGTGGATGTCGGGCTGGCCGCGGTCCAGGTCCAGCTGGTCGAAGAGCGCCAGGGCGACGTCGCGGACGCGGCCGGCCTGGGTGGTGTCGAGCTGGTAGCGGCTGCTCATTTCGCGCACCGTCTCGTCGCGCTGGTCGCGGTGCGAATCCCGGCCCAGCAGGTCCTGCAGGACGCCCACGCGCAGGGCGCCGTCGCCGGCGTCCATGCGCTCGATGCCCAGTTCCTGGAAGGCCGCCATCATGATCGCCAGCCCGCCCGCCAGGACGGGGGCGCGTTCGGCCTTCAGCCCGGCCCAGTCCTGCAGCCGGACCTCGCCCGCGCGGATCAGGGCGTCGGCCAGGCGCTGCATGCCCGCCAGCGTGATGCCGTGCTCACTCAGGCCGTTCTCGACCAGCACGGCCAGCAGGCCCTTGGCGGTGCCGGAGGACCCGTAGGCCTGCTGCCAGCCGGTCCGGCGGTAGCTGTGGGTGATCGATTCGATCGTGCCGCGGGCCGCCATGATGGCCCGCTGCATGCGCGTGCGGGTCACGCGGCCCGTCGAGAAGAACCGGCGCGTCCAGGTGGTGCAGCCCATCTGCAGCGAGGCCAGCTGCATGGGCTGGCGCCCCTGGCCAATGATGAACTCCGTCGAGCCGCCGCCGATGTCGATGACCAGCCGCCGGTCGGGGGAGGGCGGCAGGTCCTGGATGACGCCCAGGTAGATCAGGCGGGCTTCCTCCTGGCCGGAAATGACCTCGATGGGGAACCCCAGGGCGCGTTCCGCCTCGGGCAGGATCTCGGCGGCGTTGCGCGCCACGCGGAAGGTGTTGGTCGCCACGGCGCGCACGTTGGCCGGGGAGAATCCCCGCAGCCGCTCGCCGAAGCGCGTCAGCGCGGCGATGGCCTGCGCCGCCGTCGCTGCGTCGATGCGCTGGTGCTCGTCCAGGCCGTTGGCCAGGGCCACAAGCTCGCGCAGCTTGTCCTCGGTGTAGAGCTGGACGGTGTCCCCGTGGCGCACGACGCGCCCGATGGACAGCCGGAAGGTGTTCGAGCCGAGGTCGATCGAAGCCAGACGGTTGTCCATGCGCTTACCCGAGAATGTCACACTGTGCGATTATAGTGGCCTGCATATGACAGGAATTGGAGTCCCCATGTCTGGCGCCGAGGCATCGCCACCCCTGCTGAATCGCGAACTGTCGGTCCTGAAGTTCAACGAACGCGTGCTGTCCATGGCCGAGCGCCTGGACGTGCCGGCGCTCGAGCGCCTGCGCTACCTGTGCATCGTCGGGTCCAACCTGGACGAGTTCTTTGAAATCCGCATGGCCAGCCTGAAGGAACAGCAGCGCCAGACGCCGGAATGGGTCGGGGACGACGGCATGACGCCCGACGAGGCCTTCGACCGCGTGCAGCGCGCGGCCCACACGCTGGTCGACCGGCAGAACCGCCTGCTGACCGGCGAGGTCATGCCCAAGCTGATGGAATGCGGGGTGGGGCTGATCTATTCCACCGGCTGGACGGAACTGCAGCGGGAATGGGCTTACGGCGTGTTCCTGCGCGAGGTCATGCCGCTGCTGACCCCGATCGGCCTGGACCCCGCGCATCCCTTTCCCCGGGTCTACAACAAGAGCCTCAATTTCATCGTGTCGCTCAGCGGCGAGGACGCGTTCGGACGCGAGGGCCACATCGCCATCGTCCAGGCGCCGCGCGCCCTGCCGCGCATGATGAAGGTGCCGGCCGAGATCGCCGGCATCCCGGACGGCTTCATGCTGCTCACCACGCTCATCAATGCCTTCGTGGGCGATCTGTTCCCCGGCATGAACGTCCAGGGCTGCTACCAGTGGCGGGTCACGCGCAACAGCGACCTGTTCGTCGACGAGGAAGAAATCACCAATCTGCGCCTGGCGCTGCAGGGCGAACTGTCCCAGCGCAATTTCGGCGCCTCCGTGCGGCTGGAGATCGCCCATGCCATGCCGCCCGACCTCGAGCTTTTCCTGCAGCGCGAATTCGGCCTGGGGCCTGCCGACACCTACCGGGTCAACGGCCCGGTGAACCTGGCGCGCCTGATGCAGCTTTGCACCCGGGCGAACCGGCCCGACCTGGAATACCCCGCGTTCCGCCCCCACGTGCCCCCGCCCTTCGATGGCGACATGCAGCGTCCGGAAACCCTGTTCGCGGCCCTGGCCGCGCGCGACCACCTGCTGCATCATCCCTACCAGTCCTTCCAGCCGGTGCTGATGTTCCTGCGCGCCGCCGCGATGGATCCGCAGGTGGTGGCGATCAAGCAGACCATCTACCGCACCGGGGAAGACTCCGAGCTCATGGGGCTGCTGCTGTCGGCGGCTCGCGCGGGCAAGGAGGTCACCGTGGTGGTCGAGCTGATGGCGCGTTTCGACGAGCAGACCAACATCAACTGGGCGGCCCGCCTGGAAGAGGTCGGCGCCCACGTCAGCTACGGGGTGGTGGGGCACAAGACCCACGCCAAGATGGCGCTGGTGCTGCGCCGCGAAGAAGGCCGCCTGCACCGCTACGGGCACCTGGGCACGGGCAACTACCATCCCCGCACCGCCAGGCTCTATACCGACTTCGGCCTGCTGACCGCCAACCAGGCGATCTGCGAGGACATGGACCAGGTCTTTTCCCTGCTGACCGGGCTGGGCGCGCGCCGCGAACTGAAGCTGCTGCTGCAGTCGCCGTTCACTCTGCACGACACGGTGCTGAAGCTCATCCGTTCGGAAACGGAATTCGCGCGGGCCGGCAAGCGCGCCCGCATCCGCGCCAAGATGAATTCGCTGCTCGAGCCCACGGTCATCCAGGCCCTCTACGAGGCCAGCCAGGCGGGCGTGCGCATCGACCTGATCGTGCGCGGCGCCTGCGCCCTGCAGGCGGGCGTGCCGGGCCTGTCGGAACACATCCGCGTGCGCTCGATCATCGGGCGGTTCCTGGAACATTCCCGGGTGTTCTATTTCTACCAGGACGGCGCCGAGCCGCTCTACCTGTCCTCGGCGGACTGGATGGACCGGAATTTCCTGCGCCGGGTGGAACTGGCCTTTCCCGTGCTGGACAAGACCCTGCGCCGGCGCGTGATCGACGAGGCCTTCACCTTTGCCTGGCGCGACAACCAGCTGGCCTGGGCCGCCCAGCCCGACGGCCGCTACCAGCGCGTGCGCAACCGCCGCGCGCCCTTCAGCCTGCACCAGCACCTGATGGCCCGGCTGGCTTGAGATAGTCCCTGCGGACTGTTTCGTGCCTGTCGCATCGGAACGCCTTGCAAGGCGCGACGTGGAGGGATGCCTGTCATGAAACTGTCACTTCGGATCTTTACCATGTCGTGCTGACGGTAGCGGAGTCCTCCGGTGCCGCCGATCATCACAAACCACAAAGGGTTTAAGACATGTTCAAACGGATTCTGACGCAATGCGCCGCCGGCCTGGCGATGATGGCCGCCGCGGGCGTCGCGGCGCAAGCCGCCGACCTGACGGGGGCCGGCGCCTCCTTCCCTTATCCGATCTACGCCAAGTGGGCGGCCAAATACCACGAAGTCACCGGCAACCGCATCAACTACCAGTCCATCGGCTCGGGCGGCGGCCAGCAGCAGATCATCGCCAAGACCGTCGATTTCGGCGCCTCGGACGACCCGATGAAGCCGGCCGACCTGGAAAAGAACGGCCTGGTCCAGTTTCCCGCCGTCATCGGCGGCACGGTGCCGGTCCTCAACGTCGAAGGCATCAAGGCGGGCCAGCTCAAGCTGACCGGCCCGGTGCTGGCCGACATCTTCCTGGGCAAGATCCGCAAATGGAACGACCCGGCGATCGCCGACCTGAACAAGGACCTGAAGCTACCCGCCAAGAGCATCGTGGTGGTGCACCGCTCGGACGGATCCGGCACGACCTTCGGCTGGACCAACTACCTGTCGCAAGTGTCCCCGGCCTGGAAAGAGCAGGTCGGCCAGGGCAAGGCCGTGAAGTGGCCCACCGGCCAGGGCGGCAAGGGCAATGAGGGCGTGGCCGCCTACGTGCGCCAGCTGGCGAACTCCATCGGCTACGTGGAATACGCCTACGCCCACCAGAACGGCCTGGCCTGGGCCCAGCTGCAGAACCGCGAAGGCCAGTTCGTCCAGCCCTCGCAGAAGGCCTTCGCCGCGGCGGCTTCGCACGCGGACTGGGATTCGGCGCCCGGCATGGGCCTGATCCTGAACAACGAGCCGGGCCCCGATTCGTGGCCGGTCACGGCGGCGACCTTCATCCTGGTGCACGGCAAGCAGGCGGACACCAAGCGCGCCCATGAAGTCCTGGCCTTCTTCGACTGGGCCTGGCGCGAGGGCGGGGCGATGGCCAGCGAGCTGGGCTACGTGCCGCTGCCCGACGAGGTGACCGCCAAGATCCGCGGCGTGTGGGCCGAGCAGGTGCGCGGCGAGGACGGCTCCGCGGTCTGGAAGTAAACCCCGGGCGGGGCGGCGCGGCGGCGCGCCGTCCCGTTGTGGGAAAATAGCGGTTTTCGAATTCCGATGCGGATCCCCGGCGTGCCGGGGATCCTGTCGCCACGGACGATTCTCTCATGGCCCCTACGCAGCGCAGTCTTCTGGTGGATGCCGGTTTCCGGCACCTGACCCGCCTGTTTGCGTTCTTCGTCTTCATCCTGCTGGCCGGGATCCTGGTGTCCCTGGTGTACGGCAGCCGGGAATCCCTGGCCGAATACGGCCTGCCCTTCCTGTGGACCAACGACTGGGATCCCGTGCGCCACAGCTATGGGGCCCTGGTTCCCGTGCTGGGGACGGTGATCAGCGCCTTTCTCGCGCTGCTGATCGCGGTGCCGGTGTCCTTCGGCATCGCGATGTTCCTGACCGAGCTCTCCCCCGTCTGGCTGCGCCGTCCGCTGGGCGTGGCGATCGAGATGCTGGCCGCGATCCCCTCCATCATCTACGGAATGTGGGGCCTGTTCGTCTTCGTGCCCCTGTTCCAGGAATACGTCCAGCCGTACCTGGTGGATTTCTTCGAGGGCATTCCGGTGCTCGAACACCTGTTCGGCGGCCCGCCCATGGGCATCGGCCTGTTCACGGCCGGCCTGATCCTCTCGATCATGATCATCCCCTTCATCGCCGCGGTGATGCGCGACGTGTTCGAGCAGGTGCCCCCGATGCTCAAGGAATCCGCCTACGGCCTGGGCAGCACCACCTGGGAAGTCGTCTGGAAGGTCATGCTGCCCTATACCAAGCACGGCGTCATCGGCGGGATCATGCTGGGCCTGGGACGCGCGCTGGGCGAGACCATGGCGGTCACGTTCGTGATCGGCAATGCCTTCAATCTGCCCAGCTCGATCTTCTCGCCATCCAACTCCATCGCCTCGGCGCTGGCCAATGAATTCAACGAGGCCGGCGGCCTGCAGAAATCGGCCTTGCTGGAACTGGGCCTGATCCTGTTCCTGATCACGACCGTGGTGCTGGCGCTGTCGAAGTTCATGCTGTTGAAACTGTCGCGCAAGGAAGGCGCCAAACGCTGATGCCCGCCACTGACTCCTCCATCGCCCTCGACAATCCGATCTACAAGCGCCGTCGCCTGTTCAACCGCCTGATGCTGGGGCTCTCGGGCCTGGCGCTGGGTTCGGGCCTGTTCTGGCTGGCCTGGATCATCCTCACGCTGCTGCTCAAGGGCGGCTCGGCCCTGTCCCTGTCGCTGCTGTGGGAAAGCACACCGCCGCCCGGCGCCGACGGCGGCCTGCTGAACGCCATCATCGGCAGCGTGCTGATGTCGGCGGTGGGCACCCTGATCGGCACGCCCATCGGCGTGCTGGCGGGCACCTACCTGGCCGAGTACGGCCGCCGCGGCTGGCTGGCGCCGGCCACGCGCTTCCTGAACGACGTGCTGCTGTCGGCCCCGTCCATCATCATCGGCCTGTTCATCTACGCCATCTACGTGGCGCAGGTCGGCCATTATTCCGGCTGGGCCGGGGCCTTCGCGCTGGCGATCCTCGTCATCCCGGTGGTGGTCCGCGCCACCGACAACATGCTGAGCCTGGTGCCCAACAGCCTGCGCGAGGCCGCCGCCGCCCTGGGCTGCCCGCAGTGGCGCGTGGTGGTCTTTATCTGCTATCGGGCGGCGCGCTCGGGCATCATCACCGGCATCCTGCTGGCGGTGGCCCGCATCGCCGGCGAGACCGCACCGCTGCTCTTCACCGCCCTGAACAACCAGTTCATGTCGCTGAACATGAACGCCCCCATCGCCAACCTGCCCGTGGTGATCTTCCAGTACGCCGCCAGCCCCTTCGAGGACTGGAACCGGCTGGCCTGGGCGGGCGCCGCGCTGATCACCCTGCTGGTGCTGGGGATCAACATCGCCGCGCGCAGCCTGTTCCGCAAATAACCTGCTCCGACCATGACCCTGCACCCGTCCGCCCCCCAAGAACGCACGAAGCTCGCCGTGCGCAAGCTGAATTTCTACTACGGCAGCTACCACGCCCTGCGCGACATCAACATGGACATCGCGGAGAACAAGGTGACGGCCTTCATCGGCCCGTCGGGCTGCGGCAAGTCGACCCTGCTGCGCACCTTCAACCGCATGTTCGAGCTCTATCCGGGCCAGCGCGCCGAAGGTGCCATCGAACTGGACGGCGAGGACCTGCTGAACTCGCGGCTGGACATCTCCCTGATCCGCGCCAAGGTCGGCATGGTGTTCCAGAAGCCCACGCCGTTTCCCATGAGCATCTACGACAACATCGCCTTCGGCGTGCGCCTGTTCGAGCGGCTCAGCAAGGGCGAGATGGACGAGCGCGTGGAATGGGCGCTGACCAAGGCGGCCCTCTGGAACGAGGTCAAGGACAAGCTCGGCCAGAGCGGCAA
>DASSTS010000036.1:0-100011 GCA_035707805.1 Castellaniella sp.
GCCGGGATTCATGCTATGATGCGCGACTCGACTCGCAATGCGTCGTACCGGAGAGGTGGCAGAGTGGTCGAATGTACCTGACTCGAAATCAGGCGTACGGTAACCCCGTACCGTGGGTTCGAATCCCACCCTCTCCGCCAGAATTCCCCTGTAAATCATTGATTTCAGGGGATTTTCTTTGCCTGTCTGATTTCTTGGCCCACATTCAGCCCCACATGCGTACAGAGTTCGTGGCTGTTGTGATCTGGCGACATAGCAGACACCCGTTTTGGGTGTGTCCAAGTTTGGACGCATCTGGCCGCCCCTAGGCAGATACGCTCAAAACTGAGCGCATCGGTTTTGCCCCAGATAGATGCCCCCAAAACTGGGGGTATCCTCGAAGCTAAGGACACCCCCTACGCCCACGTTGGAGTACGCACCTGGGCAATGGGCCGGGCCTTGCGCCGCTGCCCCTCGGCCACCGCCAGGATCGTGGCCGCCGCCGCATCGATGCCCCCAATACTGTGGGACGCGGAACCGTCGGTCACCGTGACCCACCGTGAAGGTCTGCTCAGGCGCGCGCCGGTGGTCCGGCCGGCAACCATCCGCATTTCAAATGCCGAAGGGTGCAATTTGAAATGCGACCCTTTGCCATAGTCGGATCTCGCGTCTGACTTCCACCGTTGGTGTAAATCACCGGATTCCCGGTGGTTTACACGCTGAGCAGCAAAAACCCGCCACGCGGGCGGGTTGGTGATGCGTCGGCCTGGGTTACAGGGTCACACGCCTACGGTACCGCCCATGCGACTCGAAATACTGGCGATGCTCCGCCAGTTCACGCGCCAGTAGATCAGGGTTGATGTCAGGGCCAATGAATGCCGCCCTCTTTTTGGTGGCCAGCATGGTGGCGGGTACGCTGCAATAGCGCCCAGCGGGCAACGGCTTCACCTTGTACTTTGCCCGCTCAAGATACTTTCCCGCCTCCTGAATGGCCTTCTCGATGCGGATGGCGTCGCGCTTGCCTGCCTCCGTCAGCGGCATAAGCTCTCCCGGGCGGACGCGCTCCCATGCGAAGCGATCCGCCAGAACCTCATTTACCAGCGTCAGGCTGGCGCGCACCTTTTCGGGTACCGGCGTCTTGCTCAGCATCGCATCCATCGGGGCGAAGTTATCCCGAACGTGGCCGATTTCGTGCCAAGTGATGAAGGGGTAGATTTCATCATCAGCCAGTACGGACCAGTCGCATTCTGGCCGCTGCCGGCCAGCGGCGCGCACCTGATCAGGATGGAGTCGACTGGCAAGGTAGATATATGCTCGCTCATGCCCGCCCCAGTGGCTGGCGGCCACGTCGCCATAGACCAACTCAGCCCAGTAGGTGTACATCCCCCAGCTGCCCTCCATGTCGGTCGGTGATGAAAGGTTCAGTGGTTTGCCGGCCTCCCTCTTGCAAATCTCGGCCAGGTCTCGGTATTGGGCATGGCTCAGGCGAATGGTTGTGTTATTCATGATGTCGTCCATGGCTCAGGCCTTCACTGCTTCATGGTGCGCACGCTGGGCGGCCAAGCGGCGACGCCAGGCTTCGTCAATGTAATTGCAGCCGACCTGCTCCGCCTGGGCGTTGATGCAGTTCTGGGTTTCGTCGGCCTTGCCCCAGATCGCCGCCAGTGCATTGGCGATGTCGTCCAAGCGGTCGTAGCCATCCGGGGTTTCGAGCCGGGATAGTGCGAGCTTGGCGATGGATGAGATTTCCGAGAGTCCACCCTGAGACAGGCAATCCATGAATTCGATCACGCCGCGCAGTTTCTGGGCTTCGGGAACGACGGGCTTGAGAGTAGCGGCTTGAGTTTGATTAGCCATGATGGCCTCCTTGTAGCGGTTACGCTGCTCTCCGCCAGGTGGCGGGTGGGCAGCAAGTGGTGGGGTTGGCGAACCGGCTACAGGTACCCGGCATACCCGAAGGTATCCCCACCACTGCCGCCCATAGGGGGCAATGGCTTGGGACGAAAAAATACCGCCAAGGTGGCGGTCGTCCCGCCTGTAGTGTCTGGTCGCCAAACCAGGCCGCACTTGTTTAATGCGACGCAGCCAGTATGACGGAAACGGAAGGACGGCGCAAGGGGACGGTCAAACTCCGGGGATTTCCGTAATTACTCGAAAACAGGGGCGGATTACAAATCTGACCCTTTGGCATTTGAAGGTGGAGCCGCCGGGATATACATGGGCTTACGCTCAAATGCAGCGGCCACGGCTGCAGCCTCATCGGGCTTCATGCCTCGATCTGCCAGGCAGCGCACCAGATCGCGGCGCAGGCCACTATCCCAAGCAGCACGGTCGGCAGCACGGGCACGCTCGAGCAGGGTCTGATAATCCAGTGCTTTGGCCTCCACAGGCGGGCGCACACGGCGACGGGGACGGCGGTCAATAGTCGGCATGGTCAGTACTCCCCTGAAAGATCTAGCCTGAGCGCCCTGCTATGCGCCAGCAAGGCGCGGCGGGCCTCGGCCTCAGTTTGTAGCAATGGATGCGGCCTGGGCTGCCCACCAGATCCAGGCACCGTCAGTCCGTCAGCCTTGATGGTTTTACGGCACTCTGCCAGGCGGTCCACTGTCTCGCAAAGAGACTGCAAAATTGCCAGACTGGCGGCGTCGGTGATGTCGTACTCGACCTGCAGATCGCGCCAGAGCTTTTTGCCACTCTGCCCAAGTGTTGATGGTGCCTTTTTGATGCTCATAATCACCCGAAATCCGGAAAAGTTGCCCTTGAATTTCTACGCGTGAGAGGGCGGGCGGTTTCCAAGGCCGATCGGCTTTTGGATTTTTCCTACCCCCCCGGGTCAATGCGCCGACGATTCCGGGTTGAACGTCGCCAACATCTCAATCCCTCGAATGCGCTTGATGCCGTCCTCGCGGTAACGGTCGGCCATCGCGGACAGTTGCCGTATGCCGGCAGGGGTTACCCCATCGTCCGCCGCCTGTTGCATCATTTCTTTGCGCAGCTTGCGCCATTCCCCAAGGAACCCAGCTTCCGCCTCGAGACTCGCCACCGCCAGATCAGCCAAATGAATGCCCATATCAATCCCCTTGCAACTCGGTGACGCGCCGCTCTAGCGTCGCCACCATGTCCGTTAGTGCATCAATGCTTCGCTGCATCTCCGCCCGGTTCTTTGCAACAGCCACACCAATAGTGACAACCAGCGCGTACAGCGAAGGATTCTCCACGCCCTCTTCGGATAACTCGCTTTGGGTGCGCTCGAACGTCGCAGCACCGTCAGGAATTAGCCTATCAAATGGTAGCGTTGCCATGTCGGTCACCATGTCCCGCCCGACAGCCAGACCACAGAATCAGCAGCAGGCCGCCAGGTGATATACCGGATGATCTGAAAAGCGGTCAGATTCGCCTGCCACAAACCGACCTCGACATCGGCATCATTGCCGCTCTTCGCCATGATCGTGGCGTGCTGGCTCCGCTGGATCACAAGGCCGTCGTCGGTCAGCAGAACACGACCAGGCTCGATGATTGCCAATTGCCCCTCGCCGATTGAGTTGTGAGCCACGATCGGCAGGCCGGCCACGTCGCCGTTCAAGCCTGCGCCAAAGAATCGCCGGCCAAGTTTGATTGCAGTCTTGGGGGACGTGGCCAGGACCGAACGGCTCAGGTCACCATTGAAACCCTCGACAATCAGTCCCAGGTCAGCTTCCAGATCGGCACTTCCAGGCGCGGGCGTGATTCCGTACAGCAGCCCAGCAGGTGCCGCAGCCGTTGCAGCGGCGGAACTGAAAAAGGCGCTGGACTCTGCATCCGATGCGGCCCGGATAAGGCCCCGACTCAGCAAGTGCTCAGTGCGGCTATTGCGTACCAGGTCGTCAGTCAGGACTTGAATGGCCCGTACCGCCTTCGGTTGCTGGGTGATGGATTCAAGATCGGACAAGAGGATGGGCGCCGGGGCCCCTTCGGCCACGAAACCAGCCTGGGGGTTATCGCCGGTCAGTATGCGTGTGTTCTTTGGCACCTCGAAAAACGGCCAGATTGCGTTGATCTTCCCGATCAGGCTCTGGCGCTGGGCAATTTCCAGCAGGCCGTCAAAGAGGCTGGTCCCGCCAGTCACGTCCGCCGTCGTGTGGACGACATCGTAAAGCGCCTTCAGGATCTGCGCCTGTTCGGCATTGCCACCAGACTCGGCGGCTTCCAAGGCCTGGGCGGGGTCATTGTGGCGGCCCAGCGCGGCCAGCGCCTTTGTGACGGCCTCGGGGGAAAACTTGATGGATCGGCTCATGTGGTCATACCTCAAAAGTAAATGTGACTTCATTCTGTCCGCCGTTGTGTGCGCCACCGGAAAGGCAGTTAGACAAAGTTGCTTAGAGTTGGAAATAGTTAGTTCATCTGCCGGATCACATGCGCCGCCAGGTCAGAAACCGAGACGCGGGTGCGACCATTGATCTTCAGCAGCGGCAGGCCATAGCGACGGGCGGCATTGCGCAGCGACTGGGCTTCTACCCCCAGATACCGGGCAGCTTGTTGCAGCGCCAGCGTATCGGCAGGTGCCGTCTGGATACCCTGGGCAACCGCCCATGCGCGGATCTCAGCAGCCACAACGCTTGGGTCAGGGCGGCGTGCCAGCTTCTGCAGCACCGCTTCCAGGCATTCGACGGCAGCATCATGGTCGCCAGACTCGATCAGGGCAGCAGCCTGGCGTGCCAGATCAGCGGGCGTCACTGGGCGGCCTCCGTTTTGGCGAGTTTGTCGCCAGGGAAAGATCCCTGTCCGGACACCCGGACATGCCGGGACACCCTATAGGGTTGTGTCCGGCCTTGTCCGGGGGGGGTGTCGCCCGGACATGTCCGGCCTTGTCCGGGTAATGTCCGGCCTGCCTTGATCATGCGGAAACCCCCGGTTCATGCGCTTCTTCGTCGTCTTGCCCCGGACATTGGGCCGTGTCCGGCTCTGGCGAAATGGTCACTTTTTGCCCGGACATTTGCCCGGACATTTGCCCTTCAAAATCGGCGCCAAAATGTCCGGCCTTTTTGCGCTTTCCGGCCATCGCCGAAAAGAACATTTCCTTGATCGTGGCGTCTGGCGTGATGACCCTATATGTGTCGTTATCGACGACGGCCAGCGACTCGGCCACCAGGTCGCGGCGCGCGCGGGCAAATGCTTTTTGCTTGGCGGCTGCTGTATCGCCCGTGGCGGTTTTGTAGAACGCCTCGCGCCACGCCTCGAGGTGCAAACCGATGAACCTGCCGCCATCGTCCAGCGTGCCGTGTCCGGCTTCGCAGGCATCAAGGTAGGCATGGATCGCGCGGCGCTGGGTGTCTGTCAGCGGCTTGTGGCGAGCGGCTGGAGCTACGCGCTTCACGGCGCACGAGGTCAGCGCGTCGCCGTCCGCATCAAACCCGAGTTCGACGACGTCCAGCTTGAAGTCATGCTCGGCGTCGTCTGGGCCGTCTTTTGATTTATCCACGGCCCAACGCCTGGCCTCACCCTCGCGCGCCACAACGATGGCCGCATCCATTGCAGCGAGCTGCGAACTGTGGCCGCGCACGCCGCGCTCGGGGTCCTTGCCGGTGTGTGCGATCAGCAGCACCAGGCCACCTGTCTGGTCGGCTATGGTCTTGGCGCCTTGCAGGACCTCGCCAATGTCTTTCGATGAGTTTTCATCAGCCGCAGGTGCCACGCGGTTTTGTGTGTCGATGATCGTCAGCGCCCCCTGGGGGATCACATCGGCCAAAGCCAGCACGTCGCCCGGGTTGTTGATCAGAAACGGCTGGCGCATGACCATGAAAAAATTGTCCGGCAGCGGTCGGCCATTGCGCCGTGTCCACGCCTCGCAGCGCAGCCTAAAGCCCGCCTCACCCTCGGCGGCCAGGTACACGACGGGCGCTTGCCGGACGCGATAGCCGAACCATTCGCGTCCCTCGGCAACCGCCAGGGCCAGATCCAGCGTCAGAAACGATTTACCAGACCTTGAGGGACCATAGACCTGGGCCAGGCCGGTGGCAGGCAGGACGCCTTTCACGAGCCATTGAATAGGCGGCATCGCGGCGACATCGGCGCCAGTCAGCAGTCGGTAGCGCGACGGCGGATTGAACACGGCTTTCAGGGCCGCATCGCCACGCTCGTGGCGCACGTCCCACCAGTCGCAGGCGTCGCCATTCAGTTCCGGCAGGGCCACAGTGCCATCAATGGCTTTGGCGGCCTCCTGGGCCTTCTGGCGGCCTACGTTCGGGCCTTCGGGCTTGATGTCGTTGTCAGCGGCCAGGATGATCCGGGCATCCGGGTGCTGGCGGCGCACATCCTGGGCCACCGCCAGCAGGTTGCCGGCGTTGAATGCCACACAGACCGGCAGACCTGCAGTCTCTGCGATTGCGGCCCCGGTAGCGAACCCTTCGCAGATCACGATGGTCGGTCCAGGCCGACCGATCCAGAATTGCCCGCCAGCCATGCGGCCACCAGACAGGAATCGCTTACCGCCATCGGGCATGATGGTTTGCAGTGACTGGATGGATCCCTGGGCGTCCAGGACCGGCACCAGCAGGGATTGCCCTTGTTGGCGCGTGCCGTGCGGCTGGATAGCCTTCTTGACCAGGTATGCGGCATCGGTGGCCGGGACGGCGGCGTCCCATTGCTGGTTGGCCTTGGCGGCAGCGTCCTGATACTCGGCCTCGCGGGCGGCCTGGGCATCGGCTCGGGCGGCTTCGGCTTGCTGGCGGAATGCCTGGGCTTCGGCCTTCGTCATGGCTCGGTCGCGGGACTTCTGCCAGGTGTATGCCTCATCGGTGCGCCAGTTGCCGAAGGTGGCGCCCATCCCGTCGGGAAAGGGACGCACCCATGCGGCCTTGTTGCCCTTGTGGCCCTGTGGATCGTCGAACCGGCGAAACGCGCCGGCCGGGATGTCCAGGCTTTGAGGCAGCGCCAGCCCGGCCTGGGCCAGGGCTTCATCCAGGGTTTCGGTGCGGATGACCTCCATTACTGGACCTCCCTGGGCGCGTGGTGCGTCGATTCCATCTGGATATCAATCGCCCTCAGCAGGTCGGAATATCGGACGCCATTGCCCATCAGGGCCACCGCCAGGATGGCAAATGCTTCCAGGCCGGATTCCTGAATCTGGCATCCCACGGTTTCAGAATGGTCGCCGAGGAACCGCATCAGGTCGGACAGCATGAAATCTTCGTGTCGGCTAGGTGCCAGCATCAGCGCACCTCCCGGACCAGGGCATATTCAGCGCAGCCGCAATGCCGGTAGCCGTCGCGGTCGGTCAGCGTGACGCGCTCAGTGCTGATGATGTGGCCGCGCTCACGCAGGTCGCGGATCCGGCGGGGAGGGTGGTAGATCCCGGCCTTCAGCAGGTCGTGGCTGGTTTGAGGGCCAATGCGCAGCAGAGCCATGACGCGCTGCAGCTGGGCTTCAGTCGCCGTGGAGTTCGGGTTATAATTTGCCTGCCTCGCTGTACCTTGTTTTGCCGCCTTCACGCCCTGTTCCCGCAGGGCGTTGGCTTTTCTGGGGCCGGTCATTGGCGCACCCCACCATTCCACCCAGCCGGATCGGCCAGCCAGGCACGGACCTGCTCGACGCGAAAGCCCACGCTGTTGGGGCCAAGGCGTACGGGGGCGGGGAAGGTGCCGTTCTTGATCCAGCGGTAGATCGTCGGCTTAGATTTCGTGGTGACGGCGCAAACCGTGCGGATCGGCGCAAAGCCGACAGAGGGAAGGTGAATTGCAGGGGCGTCCATAGCGTCAGTCCATGAATCGCGGCCCTACGCGAATCAGAAGCAACCCAGTGAATGCCTCCGATTGCGCGTATTACCGCGTGTGCTGGGTGACGCCAATGTAGATTTTGAGAGTAGTTGCGGGCAGTGACACTAGGTTTGGGGTGTCACCCCCTTGCTGGATTTTCCCCGTGCCTTTGCGCGTTTGTAATGACGGTCGACGCTATCGACTGGGCGATCAAATATGGCGGCGCATTCTTTGATGGCTTTTCCTTGGGTCATTCCATAGACGGCACGCAAATAATTAATCGTTTCCGTGAGCGGCGGGTGTCCCGTATCTATGCTTGCCTTTCGCGCTCGAATAAGCGCCCTCGCTTCGTCCATTCCGCCACCGGCGTCGTGCGCTTCCTTCATCATCGCTATGGCCTTAACAGCTTCCATTGTCCGGGCACCGCTTTGCTGTTGGCGCTGGCGGTATACCCGCATGGCGTCATATCCATGAAACGCAAGGTGCTCCACCGTGCGCAGCGCCTGAAGGGCATATTTACGGTCATCTTCCGTCAGCGGTTCGCCGTTCTCAATGGCGTGAATGATTCTGTGTAGCGATTCTCTGTCCACGGTATCAGCCATTACCCAGCCCTCCGCAGCTGCACCACGCCAGCGGCCTCACGCCCCATGACATGATCGGCCCACGACTGCATCAGCTTCACGCGGGCGGCCAGCCGGTCGGAGCGCTCATAGGCGGCCTGTACCTTGTTGCCGATGGCGTGAGCCAGGGCGCGTTCGGCCAGCTCGGTACTCACGCCATGATCGGCGGCCCAGTTGCGGAAACTCGACCGGAACCCGTGCGCCGTCGCAATCCGGCCCGGTACGTCGCTCTCAGCCTGGGCCTTGCGTAGCAGGCTGGTCAGCGCCATGTCCGACAGCTCGCCGCCACGCAGGGCAGGGAATAGCAGGGTGTCGCCCGGCGGGGTTTCGTCGCCGTCATGCTGAGCTCGCAGCAGCGCTAGGGCGTCGACGGACAGCGGGACGCGGTGCGCACGGTTCGCCTTCATCCGTGCGGCCGGCACGGTCCATAAGCCTTTGTCGAGATCGATCTCGGCCCACGTTGCGCCCCGCACTTCGCCCGATCGGGCAGCGGTCAGGATCGTGAATAGTAGGGCGGCCCGGGCGCCGATGATGGGCTGGTGGTTCAGGTGGTCGCTGATGAATGCCGGCAGGATCTTCCAGGGCATAGCCGGGTGATGGCGTACAGGGGCGTCCTTGCCTTTTGTTGACGGCAGCAGGGGCCCCACATCGTCCAGTGGATTGCTCATGATGAACTTGCGGGCACGGCAGGCGGCCATGACGGTGCTGCAGCGCATTTTCACGCGCTTGGCGGTCTCCGGGATGGTCAGCCAGATAGGGTTCAGCACGTCGCCAAAGTGCGCGGTCTCCAGACGGTCCACGCGAATGCCGCCGATGGTCGGGAACACATGTTGTTCAAGCGAGCTGATCCACTGGGCCTTGTGCTTGTCGTTGCGAAAGCCTGGGGCCAGGATCGCCCACTGGTCGCGGGCGGCCTTCTCGAAGGTTGGGATGGCGCGCTCAGACTGTCGTGCCAGGATCGGATCTATATCGTCCTGAATCTGTTCGCGGGCGGCCAGGGCCTTTTCGATGGCACGGGCCACGCTGGTATCGGGATACGAACCCATGCCCGCGTCCCGGCGCTTGCCGCTCACAGGCGACACATAGCGAAGGATCCACTTCCCCCGGCCTGCCTCTGATCCGGCGAACAGGTACAGCCCCGTCACGCCGGCCGGTACCGGCTTGTCTCCGGGCTTGATCGCCCGTGCTTTTCTGTCAGTGATATAGACCATCATCCAGCCCCACACGTTTACTTAGATTGGATGATACCGGGTGATCCGGCGTGTGTCACTAACTCATTGATCTATCAGGGTTGGTTGGCGCCCGATGATATCGGGTGATTCTGCTTCATGGCAGTCACCCTCTCCGCCACTTCGGTATAAAACCGGGAACGCCGATTACCGCCGATTTCCCTCCTTTTGCAGCCACCACCGTCCGCAACAGGGTGCTTTTCGTTCCCATGATGCGGATTTCGTCGTCGGCGACCTCGACACGTTGCGCGAAGGTCCGGACACGATCCCCCCGATAGCCCCCCTTTTCCTGCCGGAGCCGACCGCGTGCTTCGCTCGCCATCTCCCGCACCGCCGCCCCTGAAAGGGGGTGATGGGACGCGCTCGCCAGCGTCGCCTCCGTGCGTGCTGCGTCGGCCCGCGCCTGATCCCGAAGCGCGGTCAGACTGGTGATGCGTTCGCCAAAGGCTGGTTCGGCCGGATCGAGTGAACCGGCCTCAATCGCGTCGTAGAGGCGCTTGAGGCGTATGTCGGCCTCGGCCGCGCGTTGGTTCAATTCGGCGATGTGCTTGCTGCGCCGCTCGACGTCCAGCTCCAAGTGACATTCTGCGGACAGTCTCTATTTTTGTTTCCATATATATAATATCCATGTATATTATTCATATGAAGGCACAAAATCCAACCATCGGCTCGCTGGTGTGGCACCTGTCTATCCGTTGGAGAACGGAGGTGGATCGGGTTGTCGCGCCGTTCGGCCTGACGCACGCCCAATACTCGGCGCTCGCATCGCTGCACGCCATGATCGAGAGAGGTGCGCTCCCTACACAACGCGAATTGTCCGAATTCATGGGGCTCACCCCGATCTATATTTCCAAGCTGATCCGCTCGCTGGAATCCGGTGGCAACCTCACACGCAGCCCGGATCCTCAGGACAGTCGCGCGGTCAGGCTTGAACTGAGCAATGCGGGTCGCGAGCGCATCATCGCCGCTCGTGAAACAGTCAGAGAGCTTGACGCGAAACTCACCGCACCGCTCGGCGGCACCAATGGGGCGGGCGCTCACGAATTCGCAGAAACACTCAAATCGCTCATTCATTTTCACCAACAGATGGGAGAGACCTGATGGGGCATATGGAACCTTTGACGCGCTATGTCGGCAAAGCCGAGCGGACCTTGCAGGCGCTCTTGCAAACACAATTGCAGCAGGTCGGGGTCGCTTTTCCCGAATGGGCCGCGCTGACCTTCTTACGCAACGCCGGGCCGCTCAAACGTTCGCAACTCGGCGAAGCGATCAGGAATGGCCGGCTGGTCGAAGCTGGCGGCGTGGACAGCCTGCTCGATGCGATGATTGACAAAGGCCTGATTGCGCAAGTGCCGGATGGCCTGGCAATGACCAGTGCGGCGAAATCACTCTACGATCCGCTTCGCAGCAGAGTCATGGAAATCACAGCCCTTGTCGAAAAGGGAGTTCCCGAAGACGACCTCGCAACGACAAGGCAGACACTGGCGTTCGTCACTGAACGCGCCGGGAAGCTTTTGACCGATTTGAAAATCCAAGAATCCACCGACAAGCATACAACCGCTATCAGCTAACCGACTGGATCGCCGTTCAAAATCGCTCCGGGTGGAGCGTAGGACGGCTTGATGAACGTCTGAAGGAGATCAACGATGAAGGGTGCGATCAATTCGACAGAAAGGCGGACGATCACCGTCGATTATCAGCTCTCCGCGTCACTCCAGGACGTTTGGCGCGTGCTCACGGAGCCCGATCTTCTCAAGAGCTGGCTGATGCCCAACGACATCCGGCCCACGGTCGGACACCATTTTACATTCCGAACGGCACCGGCGCCTGGGTTCGACGGGGTCGTGCAATGCAAGGTTCTTGCGGTCGAACCCGGATCGCGGTTCGTATACTCCTGGCGGGGCGGACCGCTCGACACAATCGTGACCTGGACGCTTACGCCGGCGGCGGGTGGCGGAACAGTCTTGCGGCTCGAACATACCGGCTTCGGGCCGGAACACGGAATGACCTACGATCTTCTGAGCGAAGGCTGGCGCCAGAAGGTTGCCAAGCAACTGGAGCAGACGGTGTCGTCGATCGATTGATGCCTGGGCAGTGTTTCGGTCAGGAACGATGATGGGCGGCCAAATTGTCGATCCCGTATGTCACCTATCAATATTTATGGTGATATAGATACGACCATTCACTACAAACGCGAGACGGTTTCCGCGTCTCAATTTGCCGACCTGCTAAATCGTTCAGGGCTCGGCGCCAGACGACCTGTCGATGACTTGCCTCGACTGCAAAGGATGTTGGATGGCGCCAATCTCGTCATCACCGCGCGAACTATCGAAGCGGGATAACTCGTCGGGATAGTGCGCTCGCTGACCGATTGGTCCTACGCATGTTATCTGTCCGATCTGGCCGTCGATAGAGATTTCCAAGGTATGGGAATCGGCCGTGGCTTGATTGAACTCACACGCGAATATGCCGAACGGGTGAGCATGTGTTTGCTCGTTTCAACGGCTCGAACCCATGCCACCAATCGGCGTCAATGTCGCCGCAACGGCCCTCGAACAGCACATTGCCGCCGGCGTCGTGAAGCCAGAAATCCATCGGCAGGGTTTCGGCTTGGTCGGGCGTTCAGCGTGCCGGTGCGCCGTCCGCGTCCTCGCCCATTCCGATGCAGTCGCCATGATGATCGATCGTAACAATCCAGCGCATGGTGAAAATCCTTTCGTTTCCGACAGGCGCGGACTGTCGTTGTCTTGGTCCCTCGTTTTACGCTCCGGCCATGATGATAGCCAGGACTTATTCTGTCGGCCATCAATACACCTCACGTAGTGCTCATCGGTATCTCGCATGTCCCGCCAGCACACAATAGAATCAAGCCGCTACGGCATCCAAGGCCCAGCCCTGGATGCCGTTTTTCTTTTCACTTTCGGGCTCGTGTGACCAAAACGTGACCGCGCCGGATCGTTCGGCCTCGGGCAGCGCCCCGTCGCCGGCCTACCGCAGTTCGTGGCCTGTCAGGCGCCGCGGCACCAGCATGACCGCCGCCAGCGTCAGCACGGCGACCCCGATCATGCCCGCGTAGACCTGGTGCGTGGCGGTGTCGAAGGCCGCCAGCAGGAACTGCCGCATGGCGGAGGCCGACAGGTCCGTCTGCAGCGCCGTCATCACGTCGTTGACGCCGGGCAGCCGCCCGGCGAAGGCGGCGGGCGCCGTGTCCAGCGTGTGCCGCATGGCGTTGTTGAACAGCGCGCCCACCACGGCGGCGCCCAGGCTCTGGCCCAGGTAGCGCGACCACATATTGGCGCTCGTCGCGACGCCGCGCTGGTTCCAGGGCACGACGGACTGCACGCCGACCAGCAGGGGCGTCGACAGCATGCCGAATCCCGCGCCCAGCAGGATCTGGTCGGCCGTCACCCATCCGATGGCGGGGTCGGGGGGCAGCAGCACAAAGCCCAGCACGCCCAGCAGGATCAGAACGCCGCCCGCGAATGCGGTGTCCCGGAATCCGAAGCGCAGGTACAGGCGGCCCGACCATGCGGCGGCGCTCACCCAGCCCAGGCTCATGCTGGCCAGCACGAGACCCGCGCTGATCGGGTCCAGGCCCATGACGGACTGCGCAAAGACCGGCAGGTACGTGCCCGGCGCCATCATGATCAGCCCCATGCCCAGCACGCCCAGATTGGATCCCACCATTGTGCGGTTGCGCCAGACCCAGCCGGGCATGACCGGCTCGGCGGCCATGCGCTCTCGCACGACGGTCGCCGCGGTCAGCAGACCGGCGGCGGCGAAGGTGGCGATGCTGGGGGCCGACAGCCAGGCCCAGGCGTTGCCGCCCTGCAGCAGGCCGAAGACCCCGGCCGTCCCCGCCAGCATCATCAGGGCCGCGCCGGCATAGTCGATGGCGGGGCGGCGGGTGGGGGCCTGTTCGTGCAGATAGCGGGCGATCAGGCCGATGGCCGCGAGGCCGATCGGCAGGTTGATCAGGAAGACCCAGCGCCAGGTGGCGTATTCGGCGAAGGCGCCGCCGAGGGTCGGCCCGACGATGGCGGCGATGCCCCAGACGCTGGACAGCCAGCCCTGGACCCGGCCGCGCTCGCGCGTGGAATACAGGTCGCCGGCCAGGGTGTTGACGGTGGCCATGATGGACCCGGCGCCCACGCCCTGCAGCGCGCGAAAGGCGATCAGCGGGATCATGCCCCAGGCCAGCGCGCAGGCCGCCGAGCCCAGCAGGAAGAGCGCGGATCCGCCGATGAGGACGGGCTTGCGGCCCACCAGGTCGGCCAGCTTGCCGTAGATGGGAATGGTGACGGTCTGCGCCAGCAGGTAGACCGAGAACAGCCAGGTGAAGCGGTCGAAGCCCCCCAGGTCACCCACGATCTGCGGCACCACGGTCGCCACGATGGTGATGTCCATGGCCGCGAGCGACATGGCCAGCATCAGCGCCGCCAGGATCCAGCCGCGATGGGCGACCGGTCGGGCTTCCTCGGGTCGTTCGTGGGGGGAATCCGGGTTCTCGGGCGGAATCGCGTTCATAATGGCGGCTGTGCGGCGGGCTGCGGTCTCGGCCCATGCAGAATACAGGAATCCCTGATGACTGACCCAATTCCAGCGCCCGTGCCCGGACACGGGGAATACAAGATCCCGGGCGGCAAGCTCGTGGTGGTCGATCTGCGGGTGGCCGACGGCCGCCTGGCGGACGTGCGCCTGTCAGGGGACTTCTTCCTCGAGCCGCCCGAGACGCTGGACGCCATCAACGCCGCCCTCGAAGGGTTGCCCGCCCAGGCCGAGGAATCGCAGCTGGTAGCGGCCGTCCAGGGCGCGCTGGGCGCCGACGTGCAGATGTTCGGCCTGACGCCCGAAGGCATCGCTGTCGTGATCCAGAGGGCGCTGGCATGAGCACCCCGGTTTCCCGCAGCCAATGGACGGATTTCGACTGGCAACTGGTCCATCCAGCGCCGCTGATGCCGCTGCAGCATATGGCGCTCGATCAGGTCCTGCTGGACGAGGTCGCCGCGGGCCGGCGGGCGCCGACCCTGCGCATCTGGGAATGGGCCGCGCCGGCCGTCGTGATCGGCATCTTCCAGTCGCTGCGCAACGAGGTGGACGCGCAGGCGGCGGAGCGCCACGGCATCCAGGTGGTGCGCCGCATCAGCGGCGGCGGCGCCATGTTCGTCGAGCCCGGCAACACCATCACCTATTCGCTGTATGCGCCTCTGTCGCTGGTGGAGGGCATGAGCTTTCGCGATGCGTACGCCTATATGGACGACTTCGTGCTGGGGGCGTTGAGGGACCTGGGCATCGAGGCCTGGTACCAGCCCTTGAACGACATCACCTCCGCCGGCGGCAAGATCGGCGGCGCCGCCCAGGCGCGGCGCGGCAATGCCGTCCTGCACCACGTGACGATGGCCTACGACATCGATGCCGCGAAGATGGTGCAGGTGCTGCGCATCGGCCGCGAAAAGCTGTCGGACAAGGGCACGGCCTCGGCTGCCAAGCGGGTGGACCCCCTGCGCAGCCAGACCGGACTGGCGCGCGAACGCATCATCGAACGCATGCTGGATACGTTCCGCCAGCGCAACGGCCTGCGGGCCGGCGCGCTGACCGAGGCGGAACTCGCGGCCGCCCAGCGCCTGATCGAGGAAAAATTCGGCACCGCTCAGTGGCTGGCCAAAGTGCCCTAGTGTAGCGCCGCATGCCCCGGGGTCGTCAGGCGGGGTCCTTGCCGTGCAGGTCGTGCAGTGTCTGCAGCGCCAGGTTGGAATGCGCGTAGGCGCCGCCGGCCCGCATTTCGGCGGCCACCCAGATGGCCTCCATGATTTCCGCCTCGCTGGCGCCCGCCCGGGACGCGCCCTCGGTGTGCCCCTTGATGCAATACGGACACTGGGTGACGTGGGCCACCGCGACCGCGATCAGCTGCTTGGTCCGGGCGTCCAGGGCGCCGGGCGCGAACACCGCCTTGCTGAAGGCCTTGAAGGCGGCCAGCGGTTCCGGGGCGAGTTCGGCCCGGCGCTTGGCGAGATCGGCGGTGGCATGGGGATACAGGGGGGAATCCATCGGGGCTCCTGAAGCAGTGATCAATGGCCCATGATAGATCCGGCGCAGGCGCCGGGCCAGTGAGGCCCTGACGGCGTCAGGGCCTCGTTTCAGCCGGCGAATCCCCCGCCGTCGAGGAACGCCTGTTCCCCGGCCGTCGTCTGGCGCCCCAGCGCCGCATTGCGGTGCGGAAAACGTCCGAAGCGGGCGATGATGTCGTGGTGCACCTGCGCCCAGTGCATGCTGCCGGGGGCATGCCGCCGGTAGAGCGCCAGGGCCTCCTGCTGGACGGCCAGGTCCTCGGCATGCATGAAGGGCAGGCACACGAAATTGCGCAGGTCCGCTTCGATCCGGTCCAGGAAGCCCAGGCTGCGGCGGGCGTAGGCGAGGGCCAGCCCGTCGGTGGCGAACATGTGGCCGCTGCCCCGGAAGGCATTGCGCGGGTACTGGTCCAGCAGCAGGATGAGGGCCAGGGCGGATTCCGGCTGCTCCAGCCAGTCTTCGAGCTCCTGGCGCGCCGCGGCATGGTGGGCGTCCTGGAAGCGGCTGCGAAACGCCGCATCGAATGCGTCGTTCTTCGCGAACCATTTCGCCGGTCCGGCGTCTTTCCAGAAATCCACCATGGCGCGGGCCGTGGGGTCGAGATCGGGCGTGTTCCGGCCGGCGTGGTTCATGGCGTTCTCCTCAGAGCAGCTCGCGGCGCAGGTCCGCCGCGGATTTGGGCGACAGCAGTCCCGGCGGCACGTCGAAGACCGTGCGGGCGCCGGTCTGGCCGGCGGCTTTCATGCGCCAGGCCGCGCGGGCGTAGGCGACCAGCACGCTGGAGGTGAAGCCCGGGTTGCTGGCGAGTTTCAGGGAATATTCCATCATCTGCCGGTCGCCGGCACCGGACTGGCCGCTGCGGATCACGAAGCCGCCGTGGGGCATGCCGGCGTGGTCGCGCCGCAAGGTCTCCTCGTCGATGAAGTGCACGGTCGTGTCGTAGTCGGCGAAATAATCCGGCATGGTGACGATGGCCTGTTCCACCTGGCGGGCATCCGCGTGCGGTTGCAGGACGACGAAGCATTCGCGGGTGTGTTTCTCGCGGGTGCTCAGGCGCGGCTGTCCGCCCGCGCGGACCTGCTCGATCGCCGCCGGGACGGGCAGGGTGTATTGCACGCCGGCCGCCACGCCCGGCACCCGGCGGATGGCATCGGAATGCCCCTGGCTGAGCCCCTTGCCCCAGAACGTGTAGGTGGCGCCGGCCGGCAGGATGGCCTCGCCCATCAGGCGGTTGATCGAGAACAGGCCGGGATCCCAGCCGACGGCCAGGATGGACAGGTTGCCGTGCGCCCGCGCGACGGTGTCGACCGCCTCGAAATAGTCTGGAATGCGGGCGTGGGTGTCGTAGCTGTCGATAGTGGTGAACCACCGGGCGAGCTCCGGTCCCTGGACCGGCAGGTCGTCCTTCGATCCTCCGCACAGGATCAGCACGTCGATCTCGTCGCGGTGGGCCTCGGCCTCGGCCAGCGGCCATACCGGGACGCCGGGGCCGCCGGCCAGTGGCAGCGCCGCGGGATCGCGCCGCGTGAAGATGCCGGCCAGCCGCATGTCGGGATGCTGCGCGATGGCGGTCTGCGCGCCGCGCCCCAGGTTGCCGTAGCCGGCGATGCCGATGCGTATGGGGGATGAAGCCATGAGATTCCTTTTTGGTCTTTGCCTGAATGGATGGACGGTATTCCGCGGCCGCGCTTCAATTGTATCGGCTCGAGAAAGGGCGCCATCGGCCGGGTGCTAGAATGCGGCCTTTTCGAACCGGACACGGCTCACGGAGTTCCTCATGGCGCCTTCCGCCTCCAAATCCCATCCGTTTTTGCAGTTCGTCAGCAATGGCAGCCTGGTGGCGCAGATCCTCATCGGCCTGGCGGCCGGCATTGCGCTGGCCTATGCGTCTCCCGAATCCGCCCGGGCCGTCGGCCTGCTGGGCGGACTCTTCGTCACCGCGCTGAAGTCCATCGCCCCGCTGCTGGTGTTCGTGCTGGTCGCGGCCTCGATCGCCAACCACCAGAAGGGCGCCCAGACGCGGCTGGGGCCTGTGCTGGCGCTGTACCTGGTCGGCACCTTCGCCGCCGCGCTGGTGGCGGTGATCGCGAGCTTCCTCTTCCCGTTGACCATCCAGCTGCAGGTGGGCGAGGCGGCGCTGAATCCGCCCAACGGCGTGCTGGAGGTGCTGCGCAACCTGCTGCTGAGCGTGGTCGACAACCCGGTGCATGCCTTGCTGGAGGCCAACTACATCGGCATCCTGGCTTGGGCGGTGGGGCTGGGCGTGGCCCTGCGCCAGGCGCATGGCGCCACCAAGAACGTCATGGCGGACCTGTCGCTGGGTCTGTCCTTCATCGTGCGCATCGTGATCCGGCTGGCCCCGGTCGGCATTTTCGGGCTGGTGGCCTCGACCATCGCCGAGACCGGCTTCGGCGCCCTGCTGGACTATGCCCGCCTGCTGGCGGTGCTGCTGGGCTGCATGGCCTTCGTCGCGCTGGTGGTCAATCCGCTGATCGTCTTCTGGCGCATCCGCTCCAACCCCTATCCCCTGGTCTTCACCTGCCTGCGCGAATCGGGCGTGACGGCGTTCTTCACCCGCAGTTCCGCGGCCAACATCCCGGTCAACATGGCGCTGTGCGAAAAGCTGGGTCTCGAGAAGGACACTTATTCCGTGTCCATCCCCCTGGGGGCGACCATCAACATGGCCGGCGCGGCGGTCACCATCACGGTGCTGACGCTGGCGGCGGTGAATACGCTGGGGGTGTCGGTGGATCTGTTCACGGCGCTGTTGCTCAGCGTCGTAGCCGCGGTGTGCGCCTGCGGGGCCTCGGGGGTCGCCGGCGGTTCGCTGCTGTTGATTCCGGTGGCCTGCAGCCTGTTCGGCATCTCCAACGACCTGGCGATGCAGGTCGTGGGGGTGGGCTTCATCATCGGGGTGCTGCAGGATTCGGCCGAGACCGCGCTGAATTCCTCGACCGACGTGCTGTTTACGGCTGCCGGATCGTACCGCCGTCCTGCCAGCCCTGAATGATCGGCCATAGATCGGCCGGCTGGCGCGCGATGGCGTCGGCCAGCCAGGTGGCGGGATCGGCCAGCGAGCAATAGCCGTACGCGGCGGCCACGGTAGCCATGCCGGCCGCCTTGCCCGCCACGATGTCGCGTTCGTCGTCGCCGACGTACAGGCACTGCTCGGGCGCAAAGCCGGTCTGGCGGGCCGCATGCAAGAGGGGCTCGGGGTGCGGCTTGGTATGGGGGGTGGTATCGCCGCCCACCGTGATGCGGCAGCGCGTTTCCAGCCCCAGGTGGCGCACGATGGGCACGGCCAGGGATTCGACCTTGTTGGTGACGATGCCCCAGGGCACGCCGGCCCCGCTCAACTGGTCCAGCAGCTCGGCCACGCCCGGAAACAGCTGCGTATGCACCAGCATCGCATCGGCGTAGTCCTGCAGGAACCGTTGGCGCGTCTGCTCGTATTCCCCGGCGTCCGGGCTGAGATCCAGGGCGGCCTTGAGCAGGCCGCGCGCCCCATGCGAGGCATAGGGCCTCAGGGCGTCGTAGGGCAGGGGAGGCAGGCCTCGGTAGGCGCGCTGCCGGTTGGCGGCCGCCGCCAGGTCGGGAGCGGTGTCGGCCAGCGTGCCGTCGAAATCGAACAGGATCAGGTGTTGCGGCATGGTGCTCAGTCCGGACGGCGCGCGGCCATCATGTAGTTCACCCCCGTATCGGGGCTGAGCCGGTACAGACGGGTCAGCGGCTGGTATTCCAGGCCGCTCAGGGCGACGACGTCCAGGCCAGCCGCGCGCACGGCGCCCGCCAGCTCGCTGGGGGTGATGAACTGCTCGTAGCTGTGGGTGCCGCGCGGCACCATGCGCAGCACGTGTTCCGCCGCCACGATGGCCAGCAGGAAAGACTTCGGATTGCGGTTCAGGGTCGAGAAGCACACCAGGCCGCCCGGGCGCACCAGCTGCCCGCAGGCCGCCACGATGGCGGCCGGGTCGGGCACGTGTTCCAGGAGCTCCATGCAGGTGACGAGGTCGAACTGGCCGGCCTGCTGAGTGGCGTAGTCCTCGGCGCTGACGCATTCATACTGGACGCGCACGCCCGATTCGTGGCCGTGCAGGCGCGCGACCTGCAAAGACGCCTTGGCGAGGTCGATGCCGGTCACCTGGGCGCCCTCGGAAGCCATGGCTTCGCTCAGCAGGCCGCCGCCGCAGCCGACGTCCAGCACGCGCTGTCCCTCCAGGGTGCCTGCCTGGCCGCGGATCCAGTCCATCCGCAGCGGATTGATGTCGTGCAGCGTCTTGAGCTCGCCCTGGGGGTCCCACCAGCTGGAGGCCAGTGCGCTGAATTTGTCGAGTTCGGCCGGGTTGGCGTTGGCAGTGTGCATGGCGTTCGGTTCCGGAAATGAACAAGGCCCCGCGTGGGCGGGGCCTTGGGTCCCGCCGCACGCAAGGTGCGGCGGCTCGTGGGCCTGCAGAATTACTTGCGGGTACCGACGATTTCGATTTCCACGCGGCGGTTCTTGGCGCGACCTTCGCGGGTCTTGTTGGAGGCGACGGGTTGCAGTTCGCCCTTGCCTTCAGCGTAGATGCGATCAGCCGGCACGCCCTTGCTGATCAGGTACTGCTTGACCGAATTGGCACGGCGCTCGGAGAGCTTCTGGTTGTAGGCTTCGGTGCCGATCGAATCGGTGTGGCCGACGGCGATGATGGTTTCCAGATTGATGGTGCCGGCTTGCTGGGCGACCTGATCCAGAACCTGCTTGCCTTCGGGCTTGATGGTGGACTTGTCGAAGTCGAAGAAGGTGTCGGCGTTCAGCACGACCTTGCTGGCGGTCGGGGCAACGACGGGCGCCTCGGCGACGGGCTTGCCGCAGCCTTCGGCAGCGGTGGCCGGAGTCCAGAATGCATCGCGCCAGCAGTTTTGGCCGCTCGCATCCTTCCACACGTGGCCGTCAACGTTGGTCCAGTTGTCGTGAGCCGACGCGGTACCAACGGCAGCCATGGCAGCAATGGCGAGTCCAATAGCGATTTTGGAGGGTTTATTCATGTTTCTCCTCGTTTGAGCATGATGCTTGAAAGTGACCGCAGCGAACCCCCGCCGCATCTCGAAAGAACGATTCCAGTATAGCAATGTCCAGTTGGAAAACTATGAATTGCGCTGGGTTTGGTGCGTGTTAGCCGAAATCTTAAGGCATTTTCTCGGATCGGGTTAAGTCCTGATCCGCTTGTCCGCCACTCTGGGGCCCATTTCTTCCGGCTGGGGCGCCAGGCTGTGGGATTTTTGCAACGCAGTGGCCGCCGGTCCCAGGCGGGGCGGGGAAGCGGCATCCGGACGCGATCCCCGCTCGCCGTCAGGGGCCAATGATAGAATCACCGATTGCTTCGGGCTGTTTCACGCCTATCGGTTTCGGACATATACATGGAATCCTTCGCCAAAGAGACCCTGCCTATTTCGCTGGAAGACGAAATGCGGCGCAGTTATCTGGATTACGCCATGAGCGTGATCGTGGGCCGCGCCCTGCCCGATGTGCGCGACGGCCTGAAACCCGTGCACCGGCGGGTTCTTTTTGCGATGCACGAGTTGAACAACGACTGGAACCGTGCCTACAAGAAATCCGCGCGCATCGTCGGGGACGTGATCGGTAAATACCACCCCCACGGCGATTCCGCGGTCTACGACACGATCGTGCGCATGGCGCAGGACTTCTCCCTGCGCTACATGCTGGTCGACGGCCAGGGCAACTTCGGCTCCATCGACGGCGACAACGCGGCCGCCATGCGGTACACCGAGGTCCGCCTGGCCAAGATCGCCCACGAGCTGCTGGCCGACATCGACCAGGACACGGTGGACTTCGGCCCCAACTATGACGGCAGCGAACAGGAACCGCTGCTGCTGCCGTCGCGCCTGCCCAATCTGCTGGTCAACGGCAGCGCCGGCATCGCCGTGGGCATGGCGACCAACATCCCGCCCCACAACCTGTCCGAGGTGGTCGAGGGCTGCCTGTACTGCCTGCGCAATCCCGACTGCACCATCGACGAGCTCATCGAACGCATTCCGGCGCCCGACTTTCCCACCGGCGGCATCATCTACGGCATGTCCGGCGTGCGCGAGGGCTACCGCACCGGCCGCGGACGCGTCATCATGCGCGCCAAGGCGCACTTCGAGGACCTGCCGCACGGCAACCGCCAAGCCATCGTCGTCGATGCGATCCCTTATCAGGTGAACAAGAAATCCCTGCAGGAGCGCATCGCCGAGCTGGTCAACGAAAAGAAGATCGACGGCATCTCCGACATCCGCGACGAGTCCGACAAGGACGGCATGCGCCTGGTGATCGAGCTCAAGCGCGGCGAGGTTCCCGAGGTCGTGCTGAACAACCTCTACAAGAACACGCAGTTGCAGGAAACCTTCGGCATGAACATGGTGGCGCTGGTCGACGGCCAGCCGCGCCTGCTCAACCTGAAGCAGATGGTGGAATATTTCCTGCAGCACCGCCGCGAGGTCGTCACCCGCCGCACCATCTTCCAATTGCGCAAGGCCCGCGAACGCGGCCATGTGCTCGAGGGCCTGGCCGTCGCCCTGGCCAACATCGACGATTTCATCGCCATCATCAAGGCCGCGCCGACGCCGCCCGTGGCGCGTCAGGCCCTGATGGACCGCAGCTGGGATTCGTCGCTGGTGCGCGAGATGCTGGCGCGCGCCGACACCAACGTCGCCTCGGGCGGCCGGGGCGCCTACCGGCCCGAAGGCCTGGCTCCGCAGTTCGGCCTGCAGGACGACGGCCAGTACCGCCTCTCCGAGGTCCAGGCCCAGGAAATCCTTAACATGCGCCTGCAGCGCCTCACTGGCCTGGAGCAGGACAAGATCGTCGGCGAGTACCGCGAGATCATGGACACGATCGCCGACCTGCTGGACATCCTGGCGCGGCCCGAGCGCGTTACTGCCATCATCGGCGACGAACTGCAGGCGATCCGCGCCGAATTCTCCGGCTCCGGCAGCGATCCCCGACGCTCCGAGATCGAATTCAACGCGACCGAACTGGAAACCGAGGATCTCATCACGCCCATGGACATGGTCGTGACCCTGTCGCGCAGCGGCTACATCAAGAGCCAGCCCCTGTCCGAATACCGCTCGCAGAAACGCGGCGGGCGGGGCAAGCAGGCCACCGCCATGAAGGAAGACGACTGGATCGACCAGCTCTTCATTGCCAACACCCATGACTTCCTGCTGTGCTTCTCGGATCGCGGCCGGGTCTACTGGCTGAAGGTCTGGGAGGTTCCCCAGGGCTCGCGCAATTCGCGCGGCCGGCCGATCGTCAACATGTTCCCGCTGGTCGATGGCGAGACCATCACCGCCGTGCTGACCGTCAAGGCCTTCAGCGAAGACCAGTACGTCTTCATGGCCACGTTCCGCGGCACGGTCAAAAAGACGCCGCTGTCCGATTTCTCCAACCCCCGCAAGGCGGGCATCATCGCCGTCGGCCTGGACGAGGGCGACTACCTGATCGGCGCCGAGCTGACCGACGGCAAGCACGACGTCATGCTGTTCTCCGATGCCGGCAAGGCCGTGCGCTTCGACGAGAACGACGTGCGCCCTATGGGCCGCACGGCGCGCGGCGTGCGCGGCATGTCGCTGGAGGACGGCCAGACCGTGATCGCGCTGCTGGTGGCCCAGGACGAGTCCCAGAGCGTGCTGACCGCCACCGAGAACGGCTATGGCAAGCGCACCTCGATCGTCGAATACACGCGCCACGGGCGCGGCACCAAGGGCATGATCGCCATCCAGACTTCGGCGCGCAACGGCAAGGTCGTCAGCGCCGTGCTGGTGCAGCCCGAGGACGAGATCATGCTGATCACCACCAGCGGGGTGCTGGTGCGCACCCGGGTCTCGGAGATCCGCGAGATGGGCCGCGCCACTCAGGGCGTGACGCTGATCAATGTGGACGAGGACAGCCGCCTGAGCGGCGTGCGCCGCGTGGCGGAAAGCGATGCCGACGAGGACGGCGCCGAGGCCCCCGAGGGCGAGGCGCCCCCGGATGACGCCGCGCCGCCCGACGCAACGGCTGCCGACGATTCCTCTTCCTCCAAGGATCCTTCATGAACCGCCCCTGGAATTTCGCCGCAGGCCCCTCGACCCTGCCCCTGGAAGTGCTGCAGCAGGCCGCGGCCGAACTCTGCGACTGGCAGGGCAGCGGCACCTCGGTCATGGAAATGAGCCATCGGGGCAAGCACTACACCCGCATCCGCGACGAGGCCGAGGCCGACCTGCGCGCCTTGCTGGACGTCCCCGACGATTTCGAGGTGCTGTTCATGCAGGGCGGCGCCTCGGCCCAGAACGCCCTGATTCCGCTCAACCTGATCGGCCGCGCCGGGCTGGGGCGGGCGGACTACGTGCTCAGCGGCCACTGGGCGCGCAAATCGTTCAACGAGGCCGGACGCTACGGGGACGTGGCCGTCGCCGCCACGGCCGAATCGTCGGTCGAACTGGACGGCCGCACCTACGGTCCCTGGTGCTGGGTGCCCGCCCAGGACCAATGGCATGTCCGTCCGGACGCGGCCTACCTGCACCTGTGCGCCAACGAGACCATCGGCGGGATCGAGCAGGCCGTCATGCCGGATATGGCCGCCCTGGGCGCGCCGGACGTCCCGCTGGTGGCCGACATGTCCTCGAACATCCTGTCCCGGACCATCGATTTCTCGCGTCTGGGCGTGGTCTACGCCGGTGCGCAGAAAAACGCCGGCCCGGCGGGCGTGACGCTGGTGTTCGTGCGCAAGGATCTGATCGGCCACGCCCTGCCTCATTGCCCCTCGGTCTTCGACTACGCGCCGGTGGCCGCGGCGCAGTCCATGTTCAACACGCCGCCGACCTTCGCCATCTACGTGGCGGGCCTGGTATTCAAGTGGCTGCTGCGCCAGGGCGGGGTTGCCGCCATGGACGCCGCCAGCGCGCGCAAATCCCGCGCCCTGTACGACTACCTGGACGGCTCCTCGCTGTACGAGAACCGCATCCATCCCGCGGTGCGCTCGCGCATGAACATCCCGTTCTTCCTGCGCGACGAGTCCCTGAACGCCGCCTTCCTGGCGGAATCCGAGGCCGCCGGCCTGCTGGCCCTGAAGGGCCACAAGGCGGTGGGCGGCATGCGCGCGTCCCTGTACAACGCCATGCCCTTCGAGGGCGTGCAGGCGCTGATCGGCTTCCTGCGGGATTTCGAGGCGCGCCATGGCTGATCCGGACCTGCAGGCCAGTCTCGAACCGCTGCGGGCGCGCATCGACGCGCTCGACGAGCAGATCCTGGTCCTGCTGAACCAGCGCGCCCAGACGGCCCTGCAGGTGGGCGACGTCAAAAAGCGCTTCGACGCGAGCGGTCCGATCCTCAAGCCCGAGCGCGAGGCGCTCATCATCCGGCGGCTGCAGACCATCAACAGCGGCCCGATTCCGGAAGCCGCCGTGGCCGCCATATGGGGTCAGGTCATTTCCGCCTGTCGCGGGCTGGAAAGCGTCCTGACGGTCGCCTTCCTGGGCCCGCAGGGTTCGTTTTCCGAGCAGGCGGCCTACGAGCATTTCGGCCAGTCCATTACCGGGCTGCGCTGCGAATCCTTCGACGAGGTCTTCCGTTCCGTCGAGGCGGGGCAGGCGGACGTCGGCATGGTGCCGGTGGAAAACTCCACCGAGGGCGCCGTCAACCGCAGCCTCGACCTGCTGCTCAGCGCTTCGCTGAAAGTGCTGGGCGAGCGCACCATCCGCATCCATCACAATCTGCTGACCCGCACGGGCGGCCTGGAAGGAGTGCGGCGGGTGCTGGGGCATCCGCAAGCGCTCGCCCAGTGCCAGGCCTGGCTCAGCCGCAACCATCCGTCGCTGGAACGCTTGCCGGTGGCCAGCAATGCCCAGGCGGCGCGCATGGCCGCCGAAGACCCCGCCTGTGCCGCCATTGCCGGCGATGCGGCGGCGGCGGCCTGGGGCCTGAGCGCCGTCGCCAGCGGCATTCAGGACGACCCCCAGAACCAGACCCGTTTCCTGGCCGTGGGGCCGCAGGACGCCGGCCCGACCGGACGCGACAAGACCAGCCTGATCCTGGCGGTCCCCAACCGCGCCGGCGCCGTCTACGAGATGCTGGCCCCGCTGTCGAGCCACGGCGTGTCCATGACCCGCTTCGAGTCCCGGCCGGCGCGCACCGGCCAGTGGGAATACTATTTCTACGTGGACCTGCTGGGGCATCACCAGGACGAGCCCGTCCGCCTGGCGCTGGCTGAATTGCGCCAGCAGGTCGCCTTCTTCAAGATCCTCGGCTCCTATCCCCGGCAATAAGGTAATCCCCTCATGTCACTGACCCTGGCACCCGAACACGTGCGGGCGATCGCGCCCTATCAGCCCGGCAAGCCCATCGACGAACTGGCCCGCGAATTCGGCCTGGATCCCGCAGGCATCATCAAGCTGGCGTCCAACGAGAATCCCCTGGGCTGCTCCGAGCGCGTGCGCGAGGCGCTCGGCGAGGCCGCCGGCAGGCTGCAGGGCCGCTATCCCGATCCCAACGGCTTCGACCTCAAGGCCGACCTGGCCGCGCGCCACGGCGTGCCGGCCGCCTGGATCACGCTGGGCAACGGCTCCAACGACCTGCTGGAACTCGCCTCGCTGGCGCTGCTCGACGAAGGCGCCTCGGCCGTCTATGCCGAACACGCCTTTGCGGTGTACCGCCTCAGCACCCAGGCGCGCGGCGCGCGCCATGTGCTCGTTCCCGCCCGCGACTACGGCCACGATCTGGCGGCGATGCTCGAGGCCATCGCCGAGGACACCCGCCTGGTCTTCATCGCCAATCCCAACAACCCGACCGGCACCCATCTGCCGCCGGCGCAGGTCAAGGCCTTTCTCGACGCCGTCCGCGACCGCCATGGCGAGCGCGTCGCGGTGCTGCTGGACGAGGCCTATGACGAATACCTGGATCCTGAAGAACGCGTCGACAGCGCGCGCTGGGTGCAGGAATATCCCAACCTGATCGTCACCCGCACCTTTTCCAAGGCCTATGGGCTGGCGGGCCTGCGGGTCGGCTACGCCCTGGCGCAGCCCGGCCTGACCGACCTGCTGAACCGCGTGCGCCAGCCTTTCAACGTCAACGTGCTGGCGCAGCTCGCTGCGCGCGTCGCGCTGGCGGACACGGATTTCCTGGCGCGGACGTACACGCTGAACCGCGCCGGCCGCATCCAGCTGCAAGACGCCTTCGCGCAGTTGGGCCTGGACTACGTGCCCAGCCATACCAATTTCGTGCTGGTGCGCGTGGGCGAGGCCGCCCGCGTGCATGGCGAACTGCTGCGCCGGGGCATCATCGTCCGTCCGGTGGCCGGCGACGGTCTGCCCCAGCACCTGCGCGTCAGCATCGGCCTGCCCGAGGAAAACGCCCGCTTCATCCAGGCGCTGGCCGACATCCTGGGCTCATGAGCAGCGTCCCCGACCCCCTGGTGCCGGTGCTGGCCGTGGTGGGAACCGGCCTGATCGGCGGTTCCTTCGCGGCGGCCCTGCGCCGCGTGGGTCAAGTGGGCCGCGTGCTGGGGGTGGGGCGCCAAGCCGCCTCGCTGCAGCGGGCCCGCGAACTGGGGCTGATCGACGAGGCCGCCGACCTGGCGCAGGCCGCCGCCCAGGCCGACCTGATCTTCATCGCCACGCCGGTGGGCGCGATGGCCGGCATCCTGCGCGCGCTGGCGCCCGCGCTGCGCCCGGGCACGGTGGTGACCGACGCCGGCAGCACCAAGTCCGACGTGGCGCGCCTGGCGCTGGACGTCCTGGGCGACCGGCATGCGCAGTTCATCCCGGGGCACCCGATCGCCGGCTCGGAGATGACGGGCCCGGAGGCCGCAGACCCCCTTCTGTACCACGGCCGCAAGGTCGTGCTGACGCCCTTCGAGGAAACCCCCGGCGCGGTCCAGCATCGCCTGATCCGCATCTGGGAAGCCTGCGGCGCGCGCGTCCAGCTCATGGATCCGGCGGCGCACGACCGGGCGCTGGGCTGCGTCAGCCATCTGCCGCATTTCCTGGCGGCCGCCTACATGGCGCAGGTCGTCCGGGCCGAGGACGCCGACACCCGGCTGAGCCTGGCCGGCACAGGATTCCGCGATTTCACCCGGATCGCGGCGGGCTCCCCCGAGGTCTGGCGCGACATCTTCGATTCCAACCGTCCGGCCGTCCTGCAGGAGCTCGACGATTTCCTGCAGGTGCTGCGCGAATGGCGGGCGGCGCTGGCCGACGAATCCGACCCTGACACCCTTGAATCCCTGCTCGAACAGGCGGCGCTGGCGCGCCGCTTCTGGGGCGGGCGCAATCCCCTATGACTGAACGCACGCCATCCCTGACCCTGGCGCCGTCCGTGCGGGCGGCGGGAACCGTAGCCCTGCCGGGCTCCAAGAGCATCTCCAACCGCGCCTTGCTGCTGGCCGCCCTCTCCGAAGGTGAGACCACGCTGGAAGGCCTGCTGGATTCCGACGACACGCGGGTCATGATCGCTGCCCTGCAGGCCTTGGGCGTGGACGTCGTCCGCCAGGATTCCGGCGCCTTGCGCGTGGCCGGCGGATCGCGCTGGCCCGTCCGGCGGGCCGATCTCTTCCTGGGCAATGCCGGCACGGCGTTCCGTCCTCTGACCGCCGCCCTGGCCGTGATGGGCGGCGACTACCGGCTCTCGGGCGTGCCGCGCATGCACGAACGGCCGATCGGCGACCTGGTCGATGCGCTGCGCGGCCTGGGGTGCGAACTGGACTACGAAGGGCAGGCGGGCTATCCGCCGCTGAAGATCCGCGCCGGCGCGCTGCGCGCGGGGCACGTCATCCGCGTGCGCGGCTCGGTATCCAGCCAGTTCCTGACCGCGCTGCTGATGGCCGCGCCGCTGGCGGCCGGCCGCATCGGCCAGGATGTCTCCATCGAACTGGACGGTCCGCTGATCTCCCGGCCCTACATCCTCATCACGCTGAACCTCATGGCGCGTTTCGGCGTCGAGGTCCGGCGCGACGGCTGGGAGCGGTTCACGATTTCCGCCCAGGCGCGCTACCGCAGCCCGGGCCGTTACCGGGTCGAGGGCGATGCCTCGTCCGCGTCCTATTTCCTGGGACTGGGGGCCATCGCCGGCGGCCCGGTGCGGATCGAGGGCGTCGGCGGCGACAGCATCCAGGGCGACCTGGCGTTCGCCGACTTCGTCCGCTCGCTGGGTGCGGAGGTCCGCTGCGAGGCCGACGCGCTCGAAGTGCGCGGGCCGGTGGCCGCGCAAGGCGGGCGCCTGCGGGCTTTCGATCGCGACTTCAACCTGATGCCCGATGCCGCCATGACGGCCGCCGTCCTGGCGCTGTATGCCGACGGACCCTGCCGCCTGCGCAACATCGCCAGCTGGCGGGTCAAGGAGACCGACCGCATCGCCGCCATGCATGCCGAGCTCGCGCGGCTGGGCGCGCGGGTCGAGTCGGACGAGGACAGCCTGACGGTCCACCCCATGGCGCCGGGCGACTGGCGCGAGGCCAGCATCGGCACCTACGACGACCACCGGATGGCCATGTGCTTTTCCCTGGCGGCATTCGGCCCGGTGCCGGTCACGATCCTGGATCCGGACTGCGTGGCCAAGACCTACCCCCGTTATTTCGAGGACTTCCGGCGCCTGATCCAGGCCTGAGGTCCATGGCGGCGGCCGCGCAGGCGGGCCGCCGCCGCTGCACAGAGGACAGACAGATGGACGATTCCAGGAATCCCCAGGTCCCGACGGCGGCCGTCCCCGTCATCACCATCGACGGGCCGACCGCCTCGGGCAAGGGCACCATTGCCCAGCGGCTCGCGGACCGGCTGGGCTGGCATGCCCTGGACAGCGGCGCGCTATACCGGCTGACCGCGCTGGCGGTGCTGCAGGACGGCGGCGACGGCAGCGACGAACAGCAGGCCGCGCGGCTCGCGCGCCGGCTGGACGCCCGCTTCAGCACCGGCGTCATCCGCCTGGGAACGGAGGACGTCACGGAGATCATCCGCCGCGAGGCGGTCGGCAACCTGGCGTCCCGGATCGCGGCCTGGCCGGCGGTGCGCGCCGCCTTGCTCGAGCGCCAGCGGGATTTCCGCCGGGCGCCCGGCCTGGTGGCCGACGGCCGCGACATGGGGACGGTCGTGTTCCCCGACGCGCCGCTGAAGATCTTCCTCGACGCCGACGTCGGAATCCGCGCCGAAAGACGGCATAAGCAGTTGAAGGACAAGGGAATTTCTGCTAATCTAAGCGACCTTTTGAATGATCTTCGCCTGCGTGACGCCAGGGATCGGGATCGGGCGCATGCGCCGCTTGTCGCGGCCGTCGGCGCCGTCATCATCGATTCGTCCCGCATCGCGATCGATCAGGTTGTGCAGCAGGTGCTCGATCTCTGGCTAGCCCAGGGTTCGGCCCACGGGCCTGCATGACGGCCAGGACCGGATTTCCGGCCGCCGCCATGCGGGATTTTTGTTCACTCCGCCGGGGTTTCTCCGGCGTGTCATGATTGCCCTTCGGGGCGTATGGATCCATTTTTCATGTCCACCCTCAACACCGAAGCCGCCCTGGGCGGCGAAAGCTTTGCCGATCTGTTTGCCGCCAGCATCAAAGATCAGAACATGCGTTCCGGCGAGGTCATCTCGGCCGAAGTCGTGCGTGTCGACCACAATTTCGTCGTCGTCAACGCCGGCCTCAAGTCCGAAGCCTACATCCCCCTGGAAGAATTCCTGAACGACCAGGGCGACCTCGAAGTCCAGGACGGCGACTTCGTCTCCGTGGCGATCGATTCGCTGGAAAACGGCTACGGCGACACCATCCTGTCGCGCGACCGCGCCAAGCGCCTGTCGGCCTGGCTGCAGCTCGAACAGGCCCTGGAATCCGGCGAACTGGTCAACGGCACCATCACCGGCAAGGTCAAGGGCGGCCTGACGGTCATGACCAACGGCATCCGCGCCTTCCTGCCGGGCTCGCTGGTCGACCTGCGACCCGTCAAGGACACCACGCCCTATGAAGGCAAGACCCTCGAATTCAAGGTCATCAAGCTCGATCGCAAGCGCAATAACGTCGTGCTGTCGCGTCGCGCCGTCCTCGAGGCCAGCATGGGCGAGGAACGCGAAAAGCTGCTCGAGAACCTGCACGAAGGCGCGGTCATCAAGGGCATCGTCAAGAACATCACCGACTACGGCGCGTTCGTGGATCTGGGCGGCATCGACGGCCTGCTGCACATTACCGACATGGCCTGGCGCCGTGTGCGTCACCCCTCCGAAGTCCTGTCCGTCGGCCAGGAAATCGAAGCCAAGGTCCTCAAGTTCGATCAGGAAAAGCAGCGCGTCTCTCTGGGCGTCAAGCAGCTGGGCGAAGATCCCTGGATCGGCCTGGGCCGCCGCTACCCGCAAGGCACCCGCTTGTTCGGCAAGGTCACCAACCTGACCGACTACGGTGCGTTCGTCGAGGTCGAGGCCGGCATCGAAGGCCTGGTGCACGTCTCCGAGATGGACTGGACCAACAAGAACGTCGATCCGCGCAAGGTCGTGACCCTGGGCGAAGAAGTCGAAGTCATGGTCCTGGAGATCGACGAAGACCGCCGCCGCATCTCGCTGGGCATGAAGCAATGCCGTCCGAACCCCTGGGAAGACTTCGCCGCCAACTTCAAGCGCGGCGACAAGGTCCACGGCGCCATCAAGTCCATCACCGACTTCGGCGTGTTCGTGGGTCTGCCCGGCGGCATCGACGGCCTGGTTCACCTGTCCGACATTTCCTGGACGGAAACCGGCGAAGAAGCCGTGCGCAACTTCAAGAAGGGCGACGAGATCGACGCCGTGGTCCTGGGCATCGACACCGACAAGGAACGCATTTCCCTGGGCGTCAAGCAACTGGAAGGCGATCCGTTCAACAACTTCGTGGCCACCTACGACAAGGGCGCCGTCCTGACCGGCACGATCAAGTCCGTCGAGCCCAAGGGCGCCGTCGTGACCCTGTCGGTGGACGTGGAAGGCTACCTGCGCGCCTCGGAAATCTCCGCCGGCCGCGTCGAGGACGCCACCACGGTGCTGCATGAGGGTGACCAGGTCGAGGCCATGATCATCAACATCGATCGCAAGGCGCGTTCCATCCAGCTGTCGATCAAGGCCCGCGACAACGCGGAAACCGCCGACACCATCCAGCGTATGACCGAAGCCAGCGCTTCTTCGGGCACCACCAACCTGGGCGCCCTGCTGAAGGCCAAGCTCGACCAGCAGCGCGACAACTGATGCCTGGCCTGACCAAGTCCGAGCTCATCACCATGCTGGCGGGTCGTCATCCCCAATTGGCGATCCGCGACATGGACCTGGCGGTCAAGACGGTCCTTGACGCGATGGCCGATGCGCTGGCCCAGGGCCAGCGCATCGAGATCCGCGGTTTCGGCAGCTTTTCGCTGTCACAGCGTCAGCCGCGGGTCGGGCGCAATCCCAAGTCGGGCGAAAAAGTGCTGGTGCCGGCCAAGCTGGTGCCGCACTTCAAGCCCGGCAAGGAATTGCGCGAACGCGTGGACCAGGGGCCGGATGCCGCAGGTGCCGAAGAGCCCGCCACGGTGGCCGACTTGTATCAGATGCATTACTTCAACGAGTGATCCGTTGGGGATGCCGCCTTCGCAGGCGGTTTCCCGCGAATCATCCAAAGCGGCCCTCGGGCCGCTTTTTTTTGCGGCCAGCCGCCCGGCCGGGGCGTCCGGGCCCGGGACGGCACGCGGATGCGTCCAACGCCGCTGGGGATGCGGGTTTTCCCCTTACAATGTGGCATTCCCTCTCAAGGAGCATGGCATATGCGCTATCTGGTCTGGCTGCTGCGCCTGGTGATTTTCGTCATCGTGCTGCTGTTCGCCCTGAAAAACACGGCGCCCGTGGACGTGGGCTTCTTCGCCGACCGTGTGCTGCATCAGGTGCCCCTGATCGTCGTCATGCTGGCCGCCTTCGTGCTGGGGGTCGTCTTCGGCCTGCTGGTCGCCTTCTCGGCCGTCCTGCGGCGCCGCCGCGAGATCAACCGGCTGCGCCGCGAGCTCGCCCGGGCGCAGGACGCGCTCGATCATCCGCAATCGGGCTCCGGCCCGGTGATTCCGGAAACCGTGGCGCCGCTCGCGCCGCTCTGAAGGGAACAACGTGGATTTCGAACCTTGGTGGCTGATCATCGTCCCGGTGCTGTTCGGGCTGGGCTGGCTGGCCGCGCGCTTCGATTTCCGGCAGATGCTGTCGGAGACCCGCGCCTTGCCGGACTCTTATTTCAAGGGCCTGAACTTCCTGCTGAACGAAGAGCCCGACCGCGCCATCGATGCCTTCATCGAGGTCGCCAAGCTCGACCCGGAAACCACCGAGCTGCATTTCGCGCTGGGCAGCCTGTTCCGGCGACGCGGCGAGATCGAGCGCGCGATCCGCGTCCATCAAAGCCTGCTGTCGCGCGAGGACCTGCCCTTGGCCGACCGCGAGAATGCGCAGCTCGAACTGGCTCAGGATTTCCTCAAGGCCGGCATGCTGGACCGCGCCGAGCAGGGCTTCCAGGCCATCGTGCACACCCGGCATGCGCAAGAGGCCATCCGCGCGCTGATCCGGATCTATGAATCCGAACACGACTGGCCCCGGGCGATCGACGCCGTCCAGCAGCTGCGCAGCCGATGCGACGAACCGGTCCCCCAGCTGGCGCATTATCATTGCGAACGCGCCCAGGCCCTGCTGGACGCCGAACCGTCGGACTTCGATGCGGCCGCCCAGGCGCTGGACGCCGCCGAACACGCCGCCCGCCAGAACGGGTCCACGCCGGCGTCCGAGACGCGGGTGCGGCTGCTTCGCGCCCAGTGGGCCGCGCGGCGCGGCGACCTGGAATCGCAGCGCGCCCACCTGCAGGACGTGCTCAGCAGCGCCCCCGACTATGCCGGCCTGGTGGCGGGGCCGCTGCTGGCCTGCTATACCGCGCTGGGGCGGGGCGCCGAAGGCCTGGCCCTGCTGCAGGCCCAGTACGCCCAGGTGCCGACGCTGGACCTGTTCAATGTCGTCTTCCGCGCCCTGCGCACGCAGGACGGCGCCGATCCGGCCTGGGCCTTTGCGCGCCAGGCTCTGCGCGCGCATCCCTCGCTGCTGGGCCTGGACCGCCTGCTGGAGGTCGAGCTGTCCCAGGAAGGCGGGCCGGCGGACGACCAGCGGCTCGTGCCCGGCGCGGACCTGGGCCTGCTGCGCAGCCTGATCCACAAGCACACCCAGCGGCTGGACCGCTACGCCTGCAGCCAGTGCGGCTTCGAGGCCCGCCGCTATTACTGGCAATGTCCCGGCTGCAATGCCTGGGAGACCTATCGGCCCCGCCGTCTGGAGGAAATCCGTTGAACGCTTTTCCGCTTCCGGCCGCGCGGGCGGCCCGGATCCTGGTGGTCGGCGACATCATGCTGGACCGCTACTGGTTCGGCGAGGTCGACCGCATCTCGCCCGAGGCGCCCGTCCCGGTCGTGCGCGTCGCGCGCCGCGAGGATCGCCTGGGGGGCGCCGCCAACGTGGCACGCAACATCGCGGCGCTGGGCGCCCAGGTCACCCTGATGGGCATCGTTGGCGCCGACGAGGCCGGGGGCCGCGTGCGCTCGCTGCTTGGCGAGGCCGGCATCCAGGACAGCCTGGTGGACGATGCCGACGGCATGGACACGACGCTCAAGATGCGGGTGCTCGGCCGCCAGCAGCAGCTGCTGCGGGTGGATTTCGAGCAGGGGCCGGGCTCGCGCGCCCTGGACGCCCTGCAGGCCGGCCTGCGCGAGCGCCTGGCCGGCCATGACCTGCTGGTGCTGTCCGATTACGCCAAGGGCGCGCTGTCGCGGGTCGAGGACCTGATCGCCATGGCGCGGGACGCCGGGATCCCGGTCCTGGTGGACCCCAAGGGGCACCGCTACAAGCGCTATCTCGGCGCCACGCTGGTGACGCCCAACCGCAGCGAGATGCAGGACGCGGTGGGCCGCTGGGATTCCGAGGACGACCTGACCCGCCGCGCCCAGGCGCTGCGCGAGGAACTCGACCTCGAGGCCCTCCTGATCACGCGCTCCGAACAGGGCATGACGCTCTACACCCGCGAGGGGCGCCGCCACGTCGATGCCCAGGCGCACGAGGTATTCGACGTGTCCGGCGCCGGGGACACCGTCCTGGCCACCCTGGCGGTGGCGCGGGCGGCGGGGCTGGACTGGTACGAGTCCATGAGCTGGGCCAATCGCGCCGGCGGCATCGTCGTCGGCAAACTGGGAACATCCATCGTGACTGCAGAGGAGCTGTCAACATGATCGTGGTGACCGGCGCAGCCGGATTTATCGGCAGCAATCTGGTGCGCGGCCTGAACGCGCGCGGCATCGAGGACATCCTGGCGGTGGACGACCTGACGGACGGCGACAAGTTCCGCAACCTGGTCGACCTGCGGATCGCCGACTACCTGCACAAGACGGAATTCCGCCGCCGCGTGCTGGCCGGCGAGCTGCCGCGTCCGGACGCCGTGTTCCATCAGGGGGCCTGCTCGGACACGACCGAACGCGACGGCCAGTTCATGATGGACAACAATTTCCGCGTGACGCTGGAGCTCTTCGAGTACTGCCAGGCCCGCGAGGTGCCCTTCCTGTACGCCTCGTCGGCCGCCGTCTACGGGGCCGGGCCGCGCTACGCAGAGGACCCGGCCAACGAGTCCCCGCTGAACGTCTACGGGTATTCCAAGCTGCTGTTCGACCAGGTCCTGCGCCGCCGCATGGACGGCCTCACCGCCCAGGTGGTGGGCCTGCGCTATTTCAACGTCTACGGTCCGCGCGAGCAGCACAAGGGCCGCATGGCCTCGGTGGCGTTCCACAACATGAACCAGTACGCCGGCGAGGGCCACGTGCGCCTGTTCGGCGGCTGGGACGGCTACCCCGACGGCGGCCAGCAGCGCGACTTCATCTACGTGGACGACGTGGTGAAGGTCAACCTGCATTTCCTGGATCATCCGGAGATCTCGGGCATCTTCAATTGCGGGACGGGCCGCGCCCAGCCCTTCAACGACGTGGCCCAGACGGTGGTCAACAGCCTGCGGCTGCACCAGGGCCAGTTGGCCCTGCCGCTGGAGGAACTCGTGGGCGGCGGGCAGCTGCGCTACGTGCTGTTCCCCGACGACCTCAAGGGCCGCTACCAAAGCCATACCCAGGCGGACCTCGCGCATCTGCGCGCCGCCGGGGCCTACGCCGGCGCCTTCTGCGACGTGCAGACCGGCGTCAGCGCCTATGTCCGCCAGCTGCTGGAGGGCGGGCAACTGCGCGCCTGATCCCGCGGCGCCGGCATCCGCCCCCGCCGGCGCGATCCGGCCTAGGACAAATCGGATCAAGCGGGCCGCCCGGGCGTCGCGGACGCGGGCATCATGGCCGGACCTTCCCCAACCACAGGAGTCCGGCCATGAATCCTTTCCTGCACAGCACTGTCGCCCAAGCCCTTCCGGGGGCCCGCCTCGCCGTTTCCCGCCGCCGGCATCCGCCCTCGGCCGCCGTCCCGCGCCTGTCCCGCGTGCTGCGGGCGGCCAGCCTGGCGGCGCTGACCTGGGCAGGGGCCGCCGGGGCCGTGGACCTGAACACGGCCACCCTGGACCAGCTGCGCGGCATTCGCGGCATCGGGCCCAAGACCGCCCAGGTCATCCTGGACGAGCGTTCCCGGGGTGGCCGCTATCTGTCCTTCGCCGACCTGTCCGACCGGGTGCGGGGCATCGGCCCGCGCCGCGCCCAGGCGCTGCAGTCGGCGGGGCTGACTATCGACGGCGGCGGCACGCGGCTGTCGGGGCAGGGGGCCGCGGCCGCCGCGGCCGGCGGGCCTGCCGGGAAGACGCCCGGCGCCGCCGCGCCCGCGGGCGTCCGGCCGCCGCAGGCAAAGCGCTGATTCACGCCGCGGAGGGCGGCCCGGCATAAGCTTATTACCAGGATTGCCGTGCGCCGTGGGCGGCTTCGGCCGGGTGTATGATTTCGTGCATGAAAACCTATCCCACCATCGAAGACATCGTCGGCTCGACTCCCCTGGTGCGTCTGCAGCGCCTGCCGGGGGACGCCGGCGACCCCCGCGGCAACGTGATCCTGGCCAAGCTCGAGGGCAACAATCCCGCCGGCTCGGTCAAGGACCGCGCCGCGCTCAGCATGATCCGCCAGGCCGAGGCGCGCGGCGACATCCGGCCCGGCGACACGCTCATCGAGGCCACCAGCGGAAATACCGGGATCGCCCTGGCCATGGCGGCAGCCGTGCGCGGCTACCACATGGTCCTGCTGATGCCGGACAATTCCTCCCAGGAACGCTGCGCGGCCATGACGGCCTACGGGGCCGAGCTCATCCTCACGCCGGCGGCCGAGGGCGGCATGGAATACGCCCGCGACCAGGCGCTGCGCATGCAGGCCGAGGGCCGGGGCGTCGTGCTGGACCAGTTTTCCAACGACGACAATCCGCGCGCGCACCGCGAGACCACCGGCCCCGAGATCTGGTCCCAGACGGACGGCCAGGTCACGCATTTCGTCAGCGCCATGGGCACGACGGGCACCATCATGGGCGTGGGTTCCTACCTGCGCGAGCGCAACGCCGCCATCCGGGTGATCGGCGCCCAGCCCGCCGAAGGCGCGCACATCCCGGGCATCCGGAAATGGCCCGAGGCCTACCAGCCGCGCATCTATCATCCGGCCGAGGTCGACGCCTTCGAGCCCATCACCCAGGAACAAGCCGAGACCATGGCCCGCCGCCTGGCGGCCGAGGAAGGCATCTTCGGGGGGATCTCGTCGGCGGGCGCCGCCGTGGCCGCCCTGCGGGTGGCCGCCACCGTGCGCGACGCCACCATCGTGTTCATCGTCTGCGACCGGGGCGACCGGTACCTGTCCACCGGCGTCTTCGGCTAAGCCGCGCAGCGCCCGCCGGCGGAAGCCGGCCGCCGGGCGCGCCCTCAGTATCCGGTCCTGTCCTGGATCGCGCGGGCCAGGTCGGCCACCGACGCGGCGTAGAAATAGCTGCGGTTGTAATGCGTGATGGCGAAGAAATTCGGCGTGACGCAGCGGTAGTCGTGTGTGTCCCGGATCTCGTCGCGCAGGTCGATCACCCCCAGGGGCTGGGCCTGCCATCCGGCATCGCGGTCCGACAGCGCCTGCGCGCCCGCGGCCCGCAGGCGCGGCCAGTCGGTGGTGGGCGCCAGGCCGTCCTGGACCAGCGGCGCCGGGTTCGCCGGCAGGCGCACCGGCGCGAACACCGGCACCCCGCGCACCCAGCCGTGCACCTGCAGGAAATTCCCCACCGAGGCGATGGCGTCATCGACGTCGTTGGCCAGGTCGACCCGGCCGTCGCCGCCCCCGTCCACGGCATAGCGCATGAGGCTGCCCGGCATGAACTGCGGCAGGCCGATGGCGCCCGCGAACGAGCCCTCCACGGTGTCGGCGTCCAGCATCCCCCGGTGATCCAGGATGAAGAGGTCCGCCAGCTGGGCCCGGAACATCGCCTGCCGTTCGGGGCGCGAGGGGTCGGGATAGCGGAAGCCGAGCGTGGTCAGCGTGTCCAGCACCCGGTGGTTTCCCGTGAACTGGCCGTACACCGTCTCGATGCCGATGATGGCGACCAGGATGGACGCCGGCACGCCGGTGCGGGCGCTGACCTGGTCGAGGGTGCGGCGGTGGGCTTCCCAGAATGCTGCACCGCGTCGGATGCGGATCGGGTCCACGTGGCGCTGGCGGTAGCTGAGCCAGGCGCGGCGGATCCGTCCGTGGCGCGCCGGCGGGGCCATGAGCTTGACCGCCGTTGCGTTATATTGTGCAGTGCGCAGCAGGGCCTCCACGCGGTCCAGCGGGATGCCGCCGGCCTGCGCCGTCTGGCGGGCGAAGGCCTCGATCTCGGGCAGCAGCCGCCCGTCCGGGCCGACGAAATCGCCGGGCGCCGCCGGCCCTTGGCCCGGAATTCCGGTTCTGCTAGAATTAATACGATCGTTTGAAACGATTGTTTGATTTACGGTGCTGCCCGTCTCCGGCATGCGTTGACCGCCTCCGCCGGCGGCGCAGCCCGATAAAAACAGGGACGCTACGGCAACTTGCAAAATACGGGTTGGTCTGAACATAATCGCCCTTATGGAGACGCTCTATATTACTCATCCCGCCTGCCGCCTGCATGAAATGGGTGCGTGGCACCCTGAATCGCCCATGCGCCTGGATGCGGTGGCCGACCAGATGGTCGCCAGCGGCTTGATGGACTTCCTGTCTTCCATGCAGGCCCGTCCGGCCGGCGCCGCCGACGTGCTGCGGGTGCATACTCCCGAATACCTGGCATTCCTGCGCCAGCATGCGCCGGCCCATGGATATTTTCCGATCGACCCCGACACGATCATGAATCCCGACACGCTGCAGGCCGCCTGGGCGGCCGCCGGGGCGGGCATGACGGCGCTGGACGAGATCCTGGCGGGGCGCGCGCAGACGGCGTTCTGCGCGATCCGCCCGCCGGGCCACCACGCCCGGCCCGGCCAGGCCCTGGGATTCTGCTTCTTCAACAACATCGCCATCGCCGCCCGCTATGCCCTGGACCACCATGGGCTCGAGCGCGTGGCGATCGTCGATTTCGACGTGCATCACGGCAACGGCACCGAGGAAGTCTTCCTGCACGAAGACCGGGTCATGATGTGCAGCTTCTATCAATATCCGCTGTTTCCTGACACCCGCCAGGACGATCCCGGGCCCAACATGATCAATGTGCCCGTGGACGCCTATTCCGACGGCGAGGTGGTGCGCGACATCGCCACGCAGCGCTGGCTGCCGGCGCTGCGCGCCTTCCGGCCGCAACTGATCCTGGTGTCGGCGGGGTTCGACGCCCATCGCGAGGACGACATGGGCAGCCTGAAACTGGTCGAGGCGGATTACGCCTGGATCACCGAACGTCTGGTCGAGGTGGCCGCCGAATCCGCTCAGGGGCGGATCGTCAGCTTCCTGGAAGGCGGTTATGACCTGTCCGCCCTGGGGCGCAGCGCCGTGGCGCATGTGCGGGCGCTGGGGGGTTACTGAGGCATGCGTCCGATCCGGCATTTCCGCCGCCAGACGACGCCTGCATTCCCTTTTCTTTTCATTCTGGAGTTAGCTCGATGAAGGTCCTGGTACCGGTCAAGCGCGTCGTTGACTTTAACGTCAAGGTGCGCGTGAAGTCCGATCACACTGGCGTGGACACCGCCAACGTCAAAATGTCCATGAATCCGTTCGACGAGATTGCCGTCGAGGAAGCCACGCGGCTGAAGGAAAAAGGCGCGGCCTCCGAGGTCGTGGCCGTGTCGTGCGGGGTGGCCCAGTGCCAGGAGACCCTGCGCACCGCGATGGCGATCGGCGCCGACCGCGGCATTCTGGTGCAGACCGATGCCGAGCTGCAGCCGCTGGCGGTGGCCAAGATCCTGGCCGCGCTGGTGCAAAAGGAACAGCCGCAGCTGGTGATCCTGGGCAAGCAGGCGATCGACGACGACGCCAACCAGACCGGCCAGATGCTGGCCGCGCTGCTGGACTGGCCGCAGGCCACCAATGCCAGCAAGGTCGAGGTGCAGGGCGATCGCGTGCAGGTCACGCGCGAGGTCGATGGCGGCCTGGAGACCCTCAGCCTGGCGCTGCCGGCCGTGGTGACGACCGACCTGCGCCTGAACGAGCCGCGCTACGTGACGCTGCCCAACATCATGAAGGCCAAGAAAAAGCCGCTGGAGACCGTCACCCCGGCCGATCTGTCGGTCGATGCGGCGCCGCGCCTGAAGACGCTGAAGGTGAGCGAACCCGCCGCGCGCTCGGCGGGCGTGATGGTGCCCGACGTGGCGGCCCTGGTGGACAAACTGAAAAACGAAGCGAAGGTGGTCTGAATGAGCATTCTGGTTATAGCCGAACATGACAACGCCCAGCTGGGCGCCGCGACCCTCAACGTGGTGGCGGCCGCCGCCGCGCTGGGCTCCGACGTCCACGTGCTGGTGGCCGGCTCCGGCGCCCAGGCGGTGGCCGATCAGGCTGCGCGGCTCGCCTCGGTGAGCAAGGTCCTGCTGGCCGACGGGCCGGCGCTGGCCGACGCGCTGGCGGAAAACCTGGCGGCGCAGGTGCTGGCGCTGGCGGGCGACTACAGCCACATCCTGTTCGCGGCGACCGCCTCGGGCAAGAACGTCGCCCCGCGCGTGGCGGCCAAGCTGGACGTGGCGCAGATCTCGGACATCGTCGCGGTCGAGTCGGCGGACACCTTCGTGCGCCCGATCTACGCGGGCAACGCGCTGGCGACCGTGCAGTCGGCCGACGCCAAGAAGGTCATCACGGTGCGCACCACGGCCTTCGACCCGGTTGTGGCCGAGGGCGGCAGCGCCGCGGTGCAGTCCGTGGACGCGGTGGCCGATTCGGGCAAGTCGTCCTTCGTGGGCCGCGAGCTTGCCAAGAGCGACCGCCCCGACCTGACGGCCGCCTCGGTGGTGGTCTCGGGCGGGCGCGGCCTGGGCAGTGCGGAGAACTTCAAGATTCTGGATCCGCTGGCCGACAAGCTGGGCGCGGCGCTGGGCGCCTCGCGCGCGGCGGTGGACGCGGGCTACGCGCCCAACGACTGGCAGGTGGGGCAGACGGGCAAGATCGTGGCGCCGCAGCTGTACGTGGCGGTGGGGATCTCCGGGGCCATCCAGCACCTGGCGGGGATGAAGGACTCCAAGGTCATCGTCGCCATCAACAAGGACGCCGAGGCGCCGATCTTCGGCGTGGCCGACTACGGCCTGGTGGCCGACCTGTTCGAGGCCGTTCCCGAACTCGTCAAGGCGCTCTGATCCTCGCGCCGCAGGCGGGCCCCGCACCGCGGGGCCCGAATCGTTTCACGCGGCCAGGCCGGCTTGCCGGCCGCTTGCCGCCCCTACAGGAATGGTCATGACATATCAGGTTCCCACTCAGGATATCCGGTTCGTGCTGCGCGAGCTGGCGGATCTGCACGGCGTGCTCGAGTTGCCCGGCTACGAAGAGGTCTCGGAAGACCTCGTGGACGCCGTGCTGGAGGAAAACGCCCGCTTCGTCGAGCAGGAGATCGCGCCGCTGAACCGCGCCGGCGACACACAGCCGGCGCAATGGCGGGACGGCGCCGTGCGCACGACCCCGGGATTCCGGGAGGCGTTCCAGGCCTTCGTGCAGGGCGGGTGGCAGGGCCTGCCGCATGACGTGGAATACGGCGGGCAGGGCCTGCCCAAGCTCGTCGCCGCGCCGGTCATGGAGAGCGTCAATGCCGGCAATCTCGCGTTCTCGCTGTGTCCGCTGCTGACCGACGGCGTGATTGAGGCCCTGTCCATCGTGGGATCGCAGGCGCAAAAGGCCCGCTACATCCCGCCGCTGCTGGAAGGCCGCTGGACGGGCACCATGAACCTGACCGAACCCCAGGCGGGCTCGGACCTGGCGCTGCTGAAGACCCGGGCCGCGCCCCAGGAAGACGGCAGCTACCGCATCACCGGCCAGAAGATCTTCATCACCTATGGGGATCACGACATGGCCGAGAACATCATCCACCTGGTGCTGGCCCGCACCCCGGACGCGCCCAAGGGCGTGAAGGGCATTTCCCTGTTCATCGTGCCCAAGTTCCTGGTGAACGAGGACGGCAGCCTGGGCGCGCGCAACGACGTCTACTGCGCCTCGCTGGAACACAAGCTGGGCATCCACGGCAGCCCCACGGCCGTGCTGCTGTACGGCTCGGGCAAAGGCGACGTGGGCGAGGGCGCCGTCGGCTACCTGATCGGCGAGGAGAACCGCGGCCTGGAAGCCATGTTCATCATGATGAATGCGGCCCGCTACGCGGTGGGCCTGCAGGGGGTGGCGCTGTCCGAGCGCGCGCTGCAGCACGCGGCCGCCTATGCGGCCGAGCGCGTCCAGGGCAATGCGCTCGAGGGATCCGCCGGGCCGGTGCCGATCAACCGCCACCCGGACGTCGCCCGCATGCTGGGGGTGATGCGCGGCCTGACGGAAGGCGCGCGGGCGGTGGCGTACGTGGCCGCCGGATACCGCGACAGGGCGGCCCGCGCGGCCGACGAGGCGGCCCGGGCCGAGGCGCGGGCGGTCTACGAATACTGCGTCCCCATCGTCAAGGCCTTTTCCACCGAATCCTCGGTCGAGGTGGCGTCCCTGGGCGTGCAGGTGCACGGCGGTATGGGCTTCATCGAGGAAACCGGCGCGGCCCAGTACTATCGAGACGCCCGGATCCTGCCCATCTACGAGGGCACCACGGCGATCCAGGCCAACGATTTCATCGGCCGCAAGATCGTGCGCGACGGCGGCGCGGTGGCGCGCGGCCAGATCGCCGGCATGCGGGACACCGTGGCGGCCCTGCGGGCAGCCGGGGGAGACCATGCGCAGGCGCTGGAGCTGATCGCGCGCCGCCTGGAGGACGCGGCCGGCGCGTATGAGGCGGCCGTGGCCTTTGTCCTGGCGCACGTCCGGGAGGACGTCCGGGGCGTGTTCGCCGGCAGCGTGCCGTGCCTGATGCTGGCCGGCACGGCCCACGCCGGCTGGCAGCTGGGGCGGGCCGCGCTGGCCGCGGACGGCGCCATCCGGGCGGGGTCCACCGATCCCTTCCATGCCGGCAAGATCGCCACGGCGGTCCAGTATGCCGTGCACGTCCTGCCGCGCGCCGCGGCCCTGGGCGCCGCGATCGGCGAAGGGGTCCTGGCGGACCGCTATGGCGAACCGGCGCGGATATAGTTATAACGGAGTTGTATTTTTACGGAGTCCTTTATTCTGCAAGAATCTTAAGCATCTAAACCAGTTCGCCGCCCGGATTCCCCGTGGCGGCGGATCCTTGAAGGAGCAGCTGATGGCCGCGTTGCGTCTGGGCGATGTCGCCCCCGATTTCGAACAAGAATCGTCCCTGGGAAAAATCAAGTTTCACGAGTGGCTGGGTGACAGTTGGGGGGTGCTGTTCTCCCATCCGGCCGACTTCACGCCGGTGTGCACGACCGAACTGGGCTATACCGCCATCGTCTCGGGCGAGTTCGCCAAGCGCGGCGCCAAGGTCATCGCGGTGTCCGTCGACGGCAAGCAGTCGCATATCGACTGGATCAAGGACATCAACGATACCCAGAAGACGGACGTGCAGTATCCGATCCTGGCCGACGAGGACCGCAAGGTCGCGACGCTCTACGACATGATCCACCCGAATGCCAGTACGACGGCGACGGTGCGTTCCGTGTTCGTCATCGATCCGAACAAGAAAGTCCGCTTGATCCTGACCTATCCCGCCAGCACGGGCCGCAATTTTGACGAGATCCTGCGGGCGCTGGATTCCATTCAGCTCACCGACAACTACAGCGTCGCCACGCCGGTGAACTGGAAGCCGGGCGAGGACGTCATCATCGCGCCGTCCATCAAGGACCCCGCCGTGCTGAAGGAAAAATTCCCCAAGGGCTACCAGGAAGTCCGCCCCTACCTGCGCACCACCCCGCAGCCGGACCGCTGATCCGCAAGAGCGGCACAAACCCGGGCCCAGGCCCGGGTTTGTCTTTTCCGGGCCACGAAAGGTCCGGGCCGGCGAGCGGAGGGCTTGCATCCGGAACTGATGTTTTGTACAGTATTCATATACTGGATGAAAACACAGCATAGATCCCCCCGGATCCGGAGACCTCCCATGAAAAACGCGACGAAAGACATACTGATGGTACTGATGTGGGCCGCCATGATTCCCGGCCTGATGTGGTTCGGCGCCGCCGTTGGGTTCTGATCGGCGCGTTCTGATATAATCCCGTGTTTACCGCATCCTCTGGCCGGCGCCTAATTCATCGTACAGCCGCGTCCAAGATGCCTCGGAGCCCACAGTGAATCTGATCGAAACCATTGAACAAGAAGAAATCGCGCGCCTGACCGAAGGCCGCACCATTCCCGAATTCGCCCCCGGCGATACGGTCGTGGTCAGCGTGAACGTCGTCGAAGGCTCGCGCAAGCGCGCCCAGGCCTACGAAGGCGTGGTCATCGCCCGCCGCAACCGCGGCCTGAATTCCGCGTTCACCGTGCGCAAGATCTCGTCCGGCGAAGCCGTCGAACGTACGTTCCAGCTGTATTCCCCGCAGATCGCCTCGATCGAGGTCAAGCGCCGGGGCGACGTCCGCCGTGCTAAGCTCTACTATCTGCGCGGCCGCACGGGCAAGGCCGCCCGCATCAAGGAAAAGCTGGTTCGCAAGTCCGCCTGATCCAGGCGACGCTGCACGGCCCAAAGGCACCCGACAGGGTGCCTTTGTCTTTGGTGCGGGGGGGCGTGTCCGCGCCGGCTTCAGGATGGCGATTTTTCTGGATGACATGACGCTTCCGCTTCCTTCCTCGGACGGTCCACGGCCGGCCACCTTCGATCCGGCGCTGCAGCCCGTCCTGCCGGGCATCCCCCTGCCACCCCTGCCGGCGGAATGCCTCCGCCTCGACTACATCCGCGATGCGTTCGGGCGGGCCGTCGACTGGCAGGTCGAGCCGCTCTTTGCGCAGGCCTTCCTGCCGGACAATCCCGCCTCGGCCCAGGCACGCCATGCCGCCGTCCTCATGCCCCTGGTCCAGCGCGCCGACGGGCTGCACGTGCTGTTCACGCGCCGGGCCTCGCACCTGCACCATCATGCCGGGCAAATCAGCTTTCCGGGCGGGCGGATCGAGCCGACCGACGCCGACGCCGTCGAGGCCGCCATCCGTGAGACGCGTGAGGAAATCGGTGTGGACCGGCAGTTCGTGCAGGTCATGGGCGTGCAGCCCGCCCTGCTGACGACCACCCAGTTCCTGATGACGCCCGTCGTGGGCGAACTGCTGCCGGGATTCCACGTCCAGGCCGACCAGTCCGAGGTCGCCGAGGTCTTCGAGGTGCCGCTGGCGGTGTTGATGGACCCGACCCAGCATCGCCTGCACCAGCTGCAGACGGCCTGGGGCCACGGGCGCTGCTATTTTTCCGTGCGCTGGCAGTCGTATTTCATCTGGGGCGCGACCGCCATCCTGCTGCGCAATTTCTATTATTTCCTGGCGGCCTCGGCGGGTCTGCAGCGATAGTCAGTACCGTTTCGCCGCCTGGTTCTCCGCCAGGATGCGCTTGTACAGGGCATGCCGCTCGGCCGAGATTTCGCCGCTGGCCACGGCCGCCAGCACGCCGCAGCCCGGCTCGTGCTGGTGGCTGCAGTTGTAGAACCGGCAGCGCTCGACCGCCGGGGCGAATTCCGGAAACCCGTGTTCGATGTCCCGGGCATCCAGGTGCTGCAGGCCGAAGGCCTGGAATCCCGGGGAATCGATCAGTTCGCCGCCGTTGGGCAGGGTGTAAAGCCGTGTCTGCGTGGTGGTGTGGCGGCCGGTGCCCAGGGCCTCGGAATGGGCCTGCGTGGCCGCCTGGGCGGCCGGCACGAGGGTGTTGAGCAGGGTGGACTTGCCCATGCCGCTCTGGCCCAGCAGCAGGGTGCGGCGGCCCGGCAGCAGAGGTTCCAGCCGCTCGTGGACCTGGCCGGCGTCCAGGGCGCTCAGCGCCAGGACCGGCACCCCCAGCGATTCGGGCACGGCCAGGCGGGCGCGGGCGGCCGCGGTGGGCGGCAGGTCGGCCTTGTTCAGCACGATCAGGGCCGGGATGCCGGCGCTGCCGGCGGCCACCAGGGCGCGGCCCAGCAGATCGTCGGAAAACTCGGGCTCCGCGGCCAGGACCAGCAGCAGCTGGTCGATGTTGGCGGCGAACAGCTTGCTGCGCTGGGCGTCCGAACGGTAGAACAGGTTGCGGCGCGGCAGGATGTCGGTGATGACGCCTTCGTGCTGACCTTCGGGCAGCACGCGCACCTGGTCTCCCACGGCGATGCCGGTCTTTTTGCCTCGGGTGTAGCAGTGCCGGACCTGACCGCCGATGGCCACGCGGTAGTGGCGTCCGTGGGCCGCGACGACGCAGCCCTCTTGTGCGGATTCACCCATGACGCAGGCGCGCGATGCGCACCGCCGCGGAAGGATGGCTGTCGTACCAGGCCGAATGCACCGGGTCTGGGGTCAGCGTGGCGGCGTTGTCGTCGTACAGCTTGACCAGGGCGCTGCCCAGCGGGTCGGCGCCGCATTGCCTGACGGCGTACTGGTCCGCCTGGAATTCGTCGCGCCGCGACAGCAGGCTGGCGAGCGGCGTGGCCCAGAACGTGAAGACCGGCAGCGTCAGCATGAACAGCACCAGCGCCAGGCCGTCGTTGGGGCGGCTGAGCTGGGGGATCACGCCCAGGCCGGTGTAGAACCACACCTGCGTCGACAGCCAGGCCAGCAGGTGCAGGAACAGGCCCGCCGTGATGAAGCCGAGGACCAGGCGCCGCAGGATGTGATGGTGGGCGAAGTGCCCCAGTTCGTGGGCCAGGACGGCCTCGACCTCGTCGACGTCCAGGCGCGAGAGCAGGGTGTCGAAGAACACGATGCGGCGGTGCCGGCCAAAGCCGGTGAAATAGGCGTTGCCATGGGCCGAGCGGCGCGATCCGTCCATGACGAACAGGCCCGACAGGCCGAAATGGCAGCGCCGCGCCAGGGCATGGATGCGCTGGCTCAGGGCCGGATCGTCCAGCGGCGTGAATCGGTTGAAGAGGGGCGCGATGAAGCTGGGGTACAGCCACAGCACCAGCAGGTTGAAGACCACCCACACGCCCCAGGCCCACCAGGCCCAGTCGGCGCCGGCGGCGCCCATCACCCACAGGATGGCCGCCAGCAGCGGCGCGCCCAGCACCAGGGTGATGGCCAGCATCTTCAGCGCGTCCGAGGCGAACAGGCGCGGCGTCATGCGGTTGAAGCCGAATCGGGCCTCCAGGCGGAAAGTGCGCCAGGCCGAGAACGCCAGGCCGACGGCGCCCAGCAGGGCCAGGACGCTGCCGACCAGCGCCATCTGGCGCCACAGATCGGATTCGATCAGGCGGCCCAGCGCCAGGTCCAGGACTTGCAGCCCGCCCAGCAGGGTCAGGCCCAGCAGGATGGCGGCCTCGGTGATGCGCTCGATCATGGAGAGCTGGCAGCGGGCCACGGTGTAGTCCGCCGCCCGCTGGTGGCTGTGCAGGCCGATGCGTCCGGCGAAGGCGCCGGGCACCTCGTCGCGGTGCGCCTGCACGTGGCGGATCTGGCGTCGCGCCAGCCAGTAGCGGATCAGCAGATCGCCGATCAGGCAGGCGAGAAAGAGGAAGGTCAGCATGTCCGACTGGCCGATATGCGAAAATTGGGTTTTTGCTTGCAAGGATTATAGGTGATGGCTGCGAATGATCAGCGCCTGATCTGGCTCGACATGGAAATGTCCGGCCTGGATCCTGAAAAAGAACGCATCCTGGAGATCGCCCTCATCGTGACGGAGCCCGACCTGACCGAGGTCGCCCAGGCGCCGGTGCTGGTGATCCACCAGGACGATGCCGTGCTCGACGGCATGGATAAATGGAACCGCTCCACTCATGGCAAGAGCGGCCTCATCGACAAGGTCAAGGCGTCCACCCTGACGGAGTCGGCGGCCGAGGACGCGCTGCTGGCGTTCCTGGCGCCCCTGGTGCCGGCCGGCAAATCGCCCATGTGCGGCAATACCATCGGGCAGGACCGCCGCTTCATGGTGAAATACATGCCGCGCCTGGAGGCTTATTTCCATTACCGCAACCTGGACGTGAGCACCCTCAAGGAACTGTCCCTGCGCTGGCGCCCCGAGGTCTACCGCAGCTTCACCAAGGCCAGCAAGCACGAGGCCCTGGCCGACATCCAGGAATCCATCAACGAGCTCAAGCATTACCGCGAGCATTTCCTGCGCGTGTGAACATGGGCCCGGGCATCGCCGGCATCGGCACGGATCTGTTGCGGGTCGGGCGGATCGAACGGATCTACGCGCGCCACGGCGACCGCCTGGCGCAACGCATCCTGGGCGCTGAAGAACAGCGGGTCCACGCCCGCCGCGCGGCCCGCGATCCGCGCCGCGGCATCCTCTACCTGGCCACGCGCTTCGCCGCCAAGGAGGCCTTCTCCAAGGCCATCGGCCTGGGCATCCACATGCCCATGACCTGGTCGCGGGTGCAGATCCTGAACCGCCCCGGCGGAGCGCCCGAGATCCGCCTGTCGGGTCCGCTGAAGGACTGGTACGATGCCCGCTTCGGGGCGTCGCACGTGTCGGTCACCGACGAATCCGACATGGTGGCGGCCTTCGTCGTGGTGGAAAGCCGCCCGGCGCCCGCCGACGCCCCCTGAATCCGTCCAACTTCCGAGCCCGACACCTATGCCTGCCTTCTTGCCCCCCGGTCCCGTCATGGTCGACGTCGACGGACTGGAACTCAGCGACGCCGAGCGCCAGCGGCTGCGCCATCCCCAGGTGGGCGGGGTGATCCTGTTCGCCCGCAACTTCGCCGACCGGGCCCAGCTGGCGGCCTTGTGCGCGGCCATCCACGCCGAGCGCGACGAGCCTCTGCTGATCGCAGTCGACCACGAGGGCGGGCGCGTGCAGCGGTTCCGCACCGACGGCTTCACGCCGCTGCCGGCCATGCGGGCGCTGGGCCGCTGGTACGAGGAGGACCCCCAGTCGGCCCTGCGGGGCGCCACCGCGACCGGTTTCGTGCTGGCCAGCGAACTGCGCGCCTGCGGAGTGGACTTCAGCTTCACGCCGGTGCTGGACCTGGATTACGGGGTCAGCGAAGTGATCGGCAACAGGGCCTTCCACGACGATCCCGCCGTGGTGGCCCTGCTGGCGCGCGCCCTGATCCAGGGGCTGGCGCAGGCGGGCATGGCGGCCTGCGGCAAGCATTTCCCGGGTCACGGGGCGGTGGCGGCCGATTCCCATCATGCGATCCCGGTCGACGAGCGCCCGCTGGCCGAGATCCTGGCGGCCGACGCCGCGCCGTACGCCTGGCTGGGCGACCTGGCCCTGCCGGCCGTCATGCCGGCGCACGTGATCTATCCGCAGGTGGCGCCGGAACCGGCCGGCTTTTCCCGCCGCTGGGTCACGGGGGTGCTGCGCGAGCAGTTCGCTTATGACGGGGTGGTGTTCTCCGACGACCTGACCATGGAAGGCGCGAGCGTCGCCGGGGACATCCACGCCCGGGCCCGCGCCGCGCTGGACGCCGGCTGCGACATGGTGCTGGTCTGCAACCGCCCCGATCTCGCCGACGAGTTGCTGGCCGCCCTGGGCGACCGTCCCCTGGACCCGCAGTCCGTGCGCCGCATCCGGCGCCTGACGCCCGCCCGGCCCGCCCCGGACTGGGCCGGCCTGCTGTCCGACCCGAGGTATCTGCGTGCCCGAAGCCTTCGATCTGAAAACCTTTCTGGCTGACCTGCCGCACCTGCCGGGGGTCTACCGGCATCTGGATGCCGCGGGCGAAGTCCTGTACGTGGGCAAGGCCCGCGACCTCAAGCGGCGCGTCAGTTCCTATTTCCAGAAGGGCGGCCACGGCCCGCGCATCGAGCACATGCTGGCCCGGGTGGCGCGCACCGAGGTCACGGTCACGCGCACCGAGGCCGAGGCGCTGATCCTGGAAAACAACCTGATCAAGCGCCTCAAGCCGCACTACAACATCCTGTTCCGGGACGACAAGTCCTACCCCTACCTGCACATCACCGACCACGAGGCCCCGCGCATCGTCTACTACCGGGGGAGCACCCAGGGCAAGGGGCATTTCTTCGGACCCTATCCCAATTCCTGGGCCGTGCGCGAGACCATCCAGATCCTGCAGAAGGTCTTTCACCTGCGCACCTGCGAGGACAGCGTCTACGCCCACCGGTCCCGGCCCTGCCTGCTGCACCAGATCGGCCGCTGCTCCGCGCCTTGCGTCGCCCGGATCTCGCTGGAGGACTACCGCGCGGACGTCCAGCGCGCGATCCGCTTTCTCGAGGGCCGCACCACCGAGGTGCTGGAAGAGATCGAGCAGCGCATGACGGCGGCGGCGGAACGCGAGGATTTCGAGCAGGCGGCGGTGCTGCGCGACCAGATGCGCGCCTTGGCCAAGGTCCTGCAGCAGCAGACCATGGAGCAGGTCGGCGAGGACAGCGCCGACATCATCGCCGTGGAGATCTCGGGCGGGCGCGTCTGCGTGAACCTCGCGATGGTGCGCGCGGGACGCCACCTCGGCGACAAGCCGCTGTTTCCCACGCAGGCGCAGGACGAGCCGGCCGAGGACGTGCTGGCGGCCTTCATCGCCCAGCACTACGCGGAGAACCCCGTGCCTCCGGTGCTGGTGTGCTCGCACGGCTTGCCCGATCCCGACCTGATCGTCATGCTGGCCGAGCAGCACGGCCACAAGGTGCGGGTCCTGACGCGGCCGCAGGGCACGCGCCGCAGCTGGCTGGAGCAGGCGCAGCGCAATGCCCGCATGGCCCTGGCGCAGCGCCTGTCGGAATCCAGCGCTCGCGAGGCGCGCACCCTGGCCCTGGCCGTGGAGCTGGACCTCGATACCGACGAGGAGTCGCTGGCCGCGCTGCACATCGAATGTTTCGACATCAGCCACACGGCGGGCGAGGCGACCCAGGCCTCGTGCGTGGTCTACAAGAACCACGCCATGCAGCATTCGCTGTACCGGCGCTTCAACATCGCGGGCATCGAGCCGGGCGACGACTACGCGGCCATGCGCCAGGCGCTGAGCCGCCGCTACGCGCGGGTGGTCGACGGCGACGTCGCCTTGCCCGATATCGTGCTGATCGATGGCGGGGTAGGGCAGGTGGGCGTGGCGCGCCAGGTGTTCGAGGAACTGGGCCTGGACGTCAGCCGCATCGTGGGCGTCAAGAAGGGCGACCACCGCAAGGTGGGTCTCGAAACCCTGGTCTTCGTGGATGGCCGCCCCCCGGTCGCCCTGGGTGTCGAGTCCGCCGCGCTGATGCTGGTGGCCGAGGTGCGCGACGAGGCGCACCGCTTTGCCATCACCGGCATGCGCGCGCGCCGCGCCAAGGCGCGCAACGTCTCGCGGCTGGAAGAAATCGAGGGCGTGGGCCAGCACCGGCGCCAGAAGCTCCTGGCCCGCTTCGGCGGATTCTCGGGCGTGGCCGACGCCAGCATCGACGAGCTGGCGGGCGTCGAGGGCGTTTCCCGGCAACTGGCCGAACGCATCTATCACGCCCTGCGCTGATCGCGGCGGCTTAGGGTAGTATTACACCTATCATGCCGTTCAATTTCCCCATCGCCTTGACGTGGCTGCGCATCGCCATGATCCCCCTGCTCGTGGCGCTGTACTACCTGCCCGATGCCTGGACGCAATCCGGCTGGCGGGATACGGCCGCCGCGCTGGCCTTCATCGTGGCCGCGGTCACCGACTGGTTCGACGGCTACCTGGCGCGCCGCTGGAACCAGACCTCGGCCTTCGGGGCCTTCCTGGATCCGGTCGCTGACAAGCTGATGGTGGTCGCGGCCCTGCTGATCCTGCTGAACCTCGGCCGGGTCGACCTGCTGATCGCCCTGGTCATCATCGGCCGCGAGCTGACCATCTCCGCCCTGCGGGAATGGATGGCGAAGATCGGCGCGAGCCGCAGTGTGGCCGTGCACCGCCTGGGCAAGTTCAAGACCGCCGCCCAGATGATCGCCATCCCGTGCCTGCTGTACTGGCAGCCCCTCGAGGGCGTGCCGGTGCGGCTCGTCGGACAGATCCTGATCGTGGTGGCCGCGATCCTGACGGTCTGGTCCATGTGCTACTACCTGCAAAAGGCCTGGCCGGAGATCCGTGACCGCACTTGATCCCCGCGGCGCTATTGCCGCAGGGTCCTGGCCTGGCCGATGTCCCCGGGCTGGAAATTTGCCCGCCACGGATTGATGTCCAGCCCGCCGCGCCGGGTGTAGCGCGCATACACCAGCAGCTGCTCAGGCGCGCACCGGGCCATGATCTCGCCATAGATCTTTTCCACGCACAGTTCGTGGAATTCGCGGCAGCGCCGCAGCGACACGATATAGCGCAGCAGCCCCGCCCGGTCGATGCGGGGGCCGGCGTACTGGACCTGCAGGCTGGCCCAGTCGGGCTGGCCGGTCACCGGGCAATTGGACTTCATCAGCTCCGTCACCAGGGTCTCGCGCACGAAGGGCGCCGGCTGCGACGGCGCCAGGGCGGCCGGATCGGGTTCGTCGGCCGGCTCGAAATCGATGTCCTGGTCGTCGATGCAGGTGCCGCGCAGCGGCGCGCAGCTGAGTTCGAATGCCGGCCGCACCGACAGGATCTCGACGTGCACCGGCTTGCCGCAGGCGCGGCCCAGATCCGCCGCCAGGCGCTGGCGCACGATGTCCGGATGTTCGATGCGTTCTTCGTTGAAGCTGTTCAGATAGAGCTTGAGGGATTTCGATTCGACGAGATTCGGGCTGGCCGCGGGCACCGTGAAGCGGCCCATCGCCACCACCGGACGGCCCCGGGCATTCAGCCACGACAGCTCGTAGGCGTTCCAGATGTCGGCCCCGTGGGGCGCCCGGGGCAGGTCCAGGCCGGCGCGGGTGTCCGCCCGGGCGATGGGAAACAGCAGGGCGGGGTCGTAATGGTCGGAGCCGGTCGCGCGATGCCCCAGGGGGCTGGCTTCCAGTGCGGAGATTTTCATGGCGGAGTCTGCGGTCGGGGAAAGCGCCTCCATTGTACCGTTCCGCCCACCCCATTTCATATGATGAAAGAAGGGTTTTGGGATGTGAAAATGCCGTGCTGCACTGCGTCCGATATCCTTTCATGATCAGGAAAAACATTTCGCGACATGAAATTGATTTCTTAATTCATTGAAATATAAGTATTTAATTTTCTGTCTTATATAAGATATAAGTCATGTGTGCGGCGCAGCACGCGCGTAGACTGTTCCTCAACGGTTTCTTGTTTGTCTATCTGAGGAGCAACACCATGACCACTCGCGAAACGGAAGTGCGCAATCTGCAACGGAGCTGGGCCGAAGACGCCCGCTGGCAAGGCATCAAACGCGGCTACGGCGCCGACGAAGTCGTGCGGCTGCGGGGATCCGTGGTGGTGGAGCACACGCTGGCGCGGCGCGGCGCCGAAAAGCTGTGGGAACTGCTGCACACCGAAGACTACGTCAATGCGCTGGGCGCGCTGACTGGCAACCAGGCCATGCAGCAGGTGAAGGCCGGCCTCAAGGCCATCTACCTCTCGGGCTGGCAGGTCGCGGGCGATGCCAACATCGCCGGCGAAATGTACCCCGACCAGTCGCTGTATCCGGCCAATTCCGTGCCCAGCGTGGTCAAGCGCATCAACAATTCCCTGACCCGCTGCGACCAGATCCAGTGGATGGAAGGCAAGAATCCCGGCGACCACGACTACGTCGACTACTACGCGCCCATCGTGGCCGATGCCGAGGCGGGCTTCGGCGGCGTCCTGAATGCCTTTGAATTGATGAAGTCCATGATCGAGGCGGGCGCCGCCGGCGTGCACTTCGAAGACCAGCTGGCCTCGGTGAAGAAATGCGGCCACATGGGCGGCAAGGTCCTGGTGCCCACCCGCGAGGCCGTGGCCAAGCTGGTGTCCGCGCGCCTGGCCGCCGACGTGCTGAACGTCCCGACCCTGCTCGTGGCCCGCACCGACGCGGAAGCCGCCGACCTGCTGACCAGCAACATCGACGACAACGACGCGCCCTTCGTGACGGGCGAGCGCACGGTCGAGGGCTTCTACCGCACGCGCGCCGGCCTGGACCAGGCCATCGCGCGCGGCCTGGCCTACGCTCCGTACGCCGACCTGATCTGGTGCGAGACCTCCACGCCCAACCTGGAATATGCCCGCAAGTTCGCCGAGGCCGTCCATCGCCGCTTTCCGGGCAAGATGCTGGCCTACAACTGCTCGCCGTCCTTCAACTGGAAGAAGAACCTGGACGACGCCACGGTGGCCAAATTCCAGCGCGAGCTGGGCGCCATGGGCTACAAGTTCCAGTTCATCACCCTGGCCGGTTTCCACGCCCTGAACTACAGCATGTTCGAGCTGGCGCACGGCTATGCCCGCACGCAGATGAGCGCCTTCGTGGAACTGCAGCAGAAGGAATTCGCAGCGGCCGACAAGGGCTTCACCGCCGTGAAGCACCAGCGCGAGGTGGGTGTCGGCTATTTCGACGCCGTGACCCAGACCATCGAGGGCGGCCAGTCCTCGACCACGGCCTTGAGCGGTTCGACCGAGGAAGCCCAGTTCGACGAGGCCCCCGCGACCCAGGTGGCCTGAGCGATAGCAGTGAGAGAGGACAGGGGGAAGAGGGGCCCCCTGCGATGTGCTTCGGGAAGGCTCGCGCCTTCCCTTTTTTTGTTCAGCATATACGGGCGCTTTCTCATGCTCCGATACCGCACGAATGCGGGCGGGGGTGCTTGCCATTGACCATGCGCTATTGACTCTTAGTTTCCAAGGAAACTAAAATGGCTTATGTTTCCATGGAAACCATTATGAAGACATCGAAAGCACCCAAGGCCAGCCAGCTCGAAGACCACCTGGGCTACTGGCTGCGTTTTGTCTCCAATTCCGTCTCCAGGGGCTTTCAGCAACTGCTGGAAGCCGAGGGCACCTCGGTGACCGAGTGGGTCGCCCTGCGCGCGCTGTTCGAGCAGGCCGAGACCAGCCATGCGCAACTCATCCAGCGCCTGGGCATGACCAAGGGGGCAGCCTCCAAGGTGGCCAGCCGGCTGGAAGAAAAGGGGCTGGTACAGCGGCGCTTGGCCGAGAAATCCCAGCGTGAACAAGTGCTTTGCCTGACGCGCAAGGGCAGGGCGCTGGTACCCCGCTTGTCCGCCTTGGCGGACCGGAACGACGCGCATTTCTTTGGGCATATGCCCGCCAGGCAGCGCAAAGAGCTCCGGGCGATCTTGGAGGCCCTGGTCGTGCATCACCAGATCCACGAGGTCCCCGTCTCCTGACTGTTCCGGACCTTTGACTGCATGTTTCTTCCCCAGGAGTCATCATGAACGAATTCACTGAATCCACCATCCGCGAGACCTCGCAAGCCTCCGCGGAAGGCCGCATCCACTTTGGCCAGGTCGTCGGCCGGCTGGCAGCCGCGGGCGTCGAGTCATACGTGGCCGACTATCGCGCCCGCCGAACCGCCTATTACCTGCCCGACGGGACAACGCTGGACATCCGGCTGGACATGCCCGATGTCCCCATCGCCGACGCCTTCGACGCTCGAGCCCTGCAGGATGCGATTCGCGCCGCGCAGCGCGGAGACGTGATGTATCCGGAGTTCAAGCGGCTGAGCTGCGTGGCGGGCTGCATCGGCTACACGGTGTGGATCGCGGGGCGGCATGTGAGCTACTTTGGCCGTCGCGGCGAAATCCACATCGAGAAGTTTCCCGACTGAAGTCCTGCGCCCGGCATCCGGTCCAATGACACCGGCCTGCGCACCGCGCGCGTCCGCTAAAAGCCGTTCTGCCTCCGCGCGCTCCAGCCGCTGGGGTCACCGCCCGTCCGGCAGCGAGGACCCGTGGTGGCGCGCCAGCGTCCGCCTGTCCTCGGCATTGGACAGCGCCACGGCGATGCCCATGCCCACGATGGCCCCCAGCACGGTCTCGGCCACGCGCTCGGGCGCCATGGCGGCGCCGGCCGCCGAAGGCGAGGCGAGATGGGTCATCAGCAGCGCCATGGGCGTGACCAGGGCCTGCGCGATTCCGTAGTTCACGCCGATCACGATCTCGACGAGGATCTGCAGCAGGACGATGGCGGCGATGATCGGCCAGATCGAGGGCTGCTGGACCAGCAGCAGCCAGGCCTGCGCCGCGCCCACCAGCGTGCCGGCCATGCGCTGCAGCGCCCGGTGCATGCTGATGTGCAGGTGGCTGCCCTGCATGACGGCGACCGCCCCCATCGCCGCCCAGGCCGGATGGTTCAGCCTCAGGACATGACTGGCGAAGACGACGACCAGCGCCGCCGTCGCGACGCGCGCCGCCATGAAGGCCAGCTCGCCGAGGGGACGCTCGGGCTCCTGGGGAAGGGGGCGCTGCGGCGTCGGCGGGTGGCGCAGGGCTTCGCTGGCGACGCAGATCAGCCATGAGACCAGCGCGGCGCCGGCGGTGGCCAGCGTGCGCTCGGCGACCTGCGCCGCATCGAGGGCGCCGGTCATCGAGGCGCCGACCGCGAAGATGAAGATCAGGGGACCCGGCGCGCCGAACCGCTGGCGAAAGCAGATCAGCAGGTAAAAGCCGCAGGAGGCGGCCAGCAAGGCCAGTTGAGCCGCCCGCGGCCAGCCCAGCCAGGCGGTCGCCGACATCGCGAAGACCGCGAATGTCTGCCAGAACGCGCATTGCAGCACGATGCCCGCCCGGCGCCGCCGGGGGGCAAAGCGTCCGAACAGCGCCACCAGCGCCCCCAGCGAGGCGAAGCCCACCAGGTGCGGCCATGGGGAAAGCGCGAGCAGCGGCACGCAGATGGCGGCGGCGAGCGCCGCCTGGAGTCCCGCCAGCGCGGAGTTGCGCACCGACGGCTGCGTGCCGAGCTGCAGGCTCTCTGCGACGCGGCGCGCGTGCAGGAGATGCCGCATCGCGTCCAGCCGCCTGGCCGCCGCGCCGGCGTCGCTGCGACCGGTGCGTGCCGGATCAGCGGCCATGGCGCGGCGCCTCCTCGCCGGCGCCCGCCGCCGCGTCCTCGAAGCCGGTGATCCGGCGGTCGATGCGGTCGAAGCATTGCAGCAGGGTGGCGATGTCTTCCTCGGACAGGTCGGCCAGCAGCGCCTGCTCGCCCTGGCCGAGCTCGTGGCGGATGGCGGCCACGCGGCGCTCGCCCGCGGGCGTCAGGTGCACCAGCCGGGCGCGTCCGTCGGTCTCGCTGCGCCGCCGCTCGATCAGGCCCTGGCGCTCGAGGATGTCGAGCACCCGGACCAGGCTCGACCCGTCGACCCCGACCAGCATTGCCAGGTCCTTCTGGGCCAGGCCGCCGCCCGTCTCGCTCAGGTGGATCAGCGGCACCCAGGTCGCGTCGGTGAGGCCGGCGCGCGCCAGATGCCCGTCCAGGACGTGGCGCCAGCGGCGGGCCAGCAGCGAGAAACGGATGCCGAAGCGGGAGCGGGGCGTCGGAGGAGAAGCCATGTACGTCTTTATATAAATTGATTTGCAAATCAAATTATATGGGAAACAGAGAGAATCCGCCAGGGCGGGGGGCGGCGGACCGCCTCGGGGATGAATCTTGATTTGCATCAAAGTTCGCCCTCCGGTTCGTGGCTATAGTCCCTGCCTATGCGCTCCCCCTCTCTCTTCACGCCCCCGCCCGGCATGAGCGATGCCATGCGTCGCGCGCGCCGGCACATGCTGGCGCGTACCGGCCTGGCCTGGCTGATCATGATGCAGGTCATGATGCTCGCCTTTCCGGGCTACCTGCGCCATGCGGCGCGCCCGGCGGATTCCCAGCAGGCGCTTGAACAGGCCATCGTGCTGATGAACTGGCTCAGCCTCGTCCTGTGCGTGCCGCTGATCCTCTATTGCGCCTGGCCGGTGTGGCGCGGCGCGGCGCGCGGGCTGGCCCGGGGGCGGGTGGGCATGGACGTGCCCGTCGCCCTCGGCATCCTGGCCGCCTTCATCCCCAGCGTGATCGCCACCTGGCGGGACGCGGGCGAGGTCTATTTCGATTCGGTCTCGATGTTCGTGGCCTTCCTGCTGAGCGCGCGCTTCCTGGAACTGTGCGCCCGCCAGGCGGCGGGCGAGCATGGGGCGGACGATGCCATGCTGCTGCGCCTGGCCGACCGGCTGGCCTTCCGCTTCGTTTGCGTCCAGATCCTGCTGGCCGCCGCCGTGGGCCTGTACTGGTGGCAGGTCCGGCCCGACCACGCGGTGGCGGTGACGGTGGCCCTGCTGGTCATGAGCTGCCCCTGCGCCCTGTCGATGTCGGTGCCCGCCGCCCTGGCGGCGCGGCGTGCCGCGGCGCTGCGCGAGGCGCCCGGCTCGGCCAGCGGCGGCGCCTCGGCCGAACAGGCCATGCGGCGCGTCGCCCGGCAGAACCTGTACGGCTCGCTGGCCTGGCACGTCCTGATGACGCCGCTGGCGGCCTTCGGCTGGGTGCAGCCGTGGCTGGCGGCCATCACCATGCTGGTGTCCTCGCTGGCGGTCGCGGCCAATGCCTGGCGGCTGGCGCGCGGTGTCCCGGACGGCCCGCCGCGCCTGGCCGCGAGCGCGGGCTGAGGCGGCATGGACGCGCTCTTTCTGCTTCTGCCGGTCTCCCTGCTGTTCGTCCTGGGCATCGGCGCGGCGTTCTGGTGGGCGATCTTCGCCGGCCAGTTCGACGACACCCGGGATGCCGCCACGGCGATCCTGGAAGACGACGATGGCGGGGCTTCCGGGTCGGATTGATGTAGATCAAGGCCGGTTCCCGGGGCTTCAGGGATTATTCAGGTTTTCAAAAATCAATGTCTTAACCTTGTTCTGAGGGGAATGTTTATGGGCACGACCGGGCATACCGGAACACCGGCCGAAACCTTCAATTACGGCGTGGTCCGGCAGTTCACCATCGCCACGATCATCTGGGGCGTGGTCGGGATGGCGGTCGGCGTGCTGATCGCCTCGCAGCTGATCTGGCCGGAACTGAACTTCAATACGCCCTGGCTCAGCTACGGGCGCCTGCGTCCGCTGCACACCAACGGCGTGATCTTCGCCTTCGGCGGCAGCGCCCTGTTCGCGACCTCGTACTACGTGGTGCAGCGCACCTGTCAGGTGCGGCTTTTTTCCGACCGGCTGGCCGCCTTCACGTTCTGGGGCTGGCAGGCGGTGCTGGTCGGCGCGGTGATCACCCTGCCCATGGGCTACACCTCGACCAAGGAATATGCCGAGCTGGAATGGCCGCTGGACATCCTGATCACCCTGGTCTGGGTGGCCTATGCCGTCGTCTTCTTCGGCACGATCGCCAAGCGCCGCGTCCGGCACATCTACGTGGCCAACTGGTTCTTCGGGTCCTACATCCTGACGATCGCGATCCTGCACATCTTCAACAACCTCGAACTGCCCGTCTCGGCCTGGAAGTCCTATTCCGCCTACGCGGGCGTGCAGGACGCCATGGTGCAGTGGTGGTACGGCCACAACGCCGTGGGCTTCTTCCTCACCACCAGCTTCCTGGGCATGATGTACTACTTCGTGCCCAAGCAGGCCGGCCGCCCGATCTATTCCTACCGGCTGTCCATCGTGCACTTCTGGGCGCTGGCCTTCACCTACATGTGGGCCGGTCCGCACCACCTGCTCTACACCTCGCTGCCCGACTGGACCCAGTCGCTGGGCATGGCGTTCTCGCTGATCCTGCTGGCGCCGTCCTGGGGCGGCATGATCAACGGCATCATGACGGTGTCGGGCGCCTGGCACAAGCTGCGCACCGATCCGATCCTGAAGTTCCTGGTGGTGGCGCTGTCCTTCTACGGCATGGCGACCTTCGAGGGCTCCATGATGTCGATCCGCACCGTCAACGCCCTGTCGCACTACACCGACTGGACCGTCGGCCACGTGCACGCCGGCGCCCTGGGCTGGGTGGCGATGATCACCTTCGGCTCGCTGTACTACCTGATCCCGCGCCTCTACGGCCGCGAGAGCATGGCCCGCCCGGACCTGATCAACCTGCACTTCTGGCTGGCGACGCTGGGCGTGGTGCTGTACATCGCCTCGATGTGGATCGCCGGCGTGATGCAGGGCCTGATGTGGCGCGCCACCGGCGAGGACGGCATGCTGACCTACAGCTTCGTCGAGGTCGTGAAATCGACCTATCCCTTCTACACGATCCGCATGATCGGCGGCCTGTTCTTCCTGTCGGGCATGTGCCTGATGGCCTGGAACACCTGGCTGACCGCGCGCGGCCGGCAGCGGGTCAATCCCGTCGTGCCGCTGGAAAATCCCGATGCCCGCGCCGAGGCCGCCCCCGTCCCCGCGGCCGCCGTGCCGGCATCGGCCTGAGGAGTCCCCCATGTCCGCTAACAAGAAACGCTTCTCCCACGAGATGCTGGAGCGCAACGTCGGCCTGCTGATCGTCTTCAGCATTCTGGTGGTGTCCTTTTCCGGCCTCGTGCAGATCATCCCGCTGTTCTTCCAGCACTCGACCACCACCGCCGTCGAGGGCGTGCGGCCCTACGAGCCCCTGCGGCTGGTCGGCCGTGACGTCTACATCCGCGAAGGCTGCGTCGGCTGCCATTCCCAGCAGGTCCGCAAGCTGCAGTCCGAGGTCCAGCGCTACGGCCCGTACTCCATAGCGGCCGAGTCGGTGTACGACCATCCCTTCCTGTGGGGCTCCAAGCGCACCGGGCCCGACCTGGCCCGCGTGGGGCAGCGTTACTCCGACGAATGGCACCGCATCCACCTGCGCAATCCGCGCGACGTGGTCAAGGAATCCAATATGCCGGCCTACCCCTGGCTGCAGCGCAACACCGTGGAAGGCGTGGACGTGCAGGACCGCATGCGAGCGCTGCGCACCCTGGGCGTGCCGTATACGGACGAGGACATCGCCGCGGCGCCGGACCAGCTCAAGGGCAAGACCGAGGAAGACGCCGTGGTCGCCTACCTGCAGGGCCTGGGCGTGGGCGGCCGCGCCGCGGCCGAGGACACCATGAAGCGCGGAGGCCACTGAGATGCTCGCTGCGATCAATGGGCTGGTGACGGGGCTGGCCATGCTGACCTTCGCCGGTATCGTCTGGTGGGCCTGGTCGGCCCACCGGGCCGAGGCCAACCGCCAGGCGGCCCAGCTGCCCTTCGCCCTGCCCGAGGAATATCAGAACGATCAGCATGCCGGGGATACCCATGAGTGACTTCATCAGCAGTTTCTGGAGCTATTACATTGCGGTCATCGCGCTGGGCGGCATCGTCTGGTGCGTGTACCTGCTGTTCTCGCAGCGCGCCTGGCTCAAGCGCGACGTCAAGGCGGTGGAGAGCACCGGCCACGTCTGGGACGGCGACCTGACCGAGCTGAACAACCCCGTGCCGCGCTGGTGGACGGTCATGTACCTGCTGCTGTGCGCCTTCGCGCTGGGCTACCTGGTCCTGTATCCAGGCCTGGGCAGCTACCAGGGCACGCTGGGATTCACGGCCGGCAAGCAGGTCCTGCAGGAACAGGAGGCCCTGAACGCGCGCGTCCAGCCCGTATACGAGCGTTTTCGCGACATGCCGATCCCCGAGATCGCTCGCGACGACCAGGCGCGCGACATCGGCCAGCGCCTGTTCCTGAACAACTGCGCCCAATGCCACGGCTCGGACGCGAAGGGCGGGCGCGGCTTTCCCAACCTGACGGACGACGACTGGCTGTGGGGCGGGGCGCCGGAGCAGATCCTGCAGACCATCACCCAGGGGCGCCACGGCGTGATGCCGGCCTGGGCCGCCATGATCAAGCCCGAGGACGCCTCGGCGATCGCCCAGTACGTGCGATCGCTGTCGGGCCTGGCCCATGACCCGCTGCGGATCAATGCCGGCCGGCGTGGCTTCGAGACCTATTGCGCGGCCTGTCACGGCGCGCAAGGCAAGGGCAACCCGCTGCTGGGCGCGCCCAACCTGAGCGACGGCGTCTGGCTGTACGGCAGTTCCGAGGCCACCATCGTCGAGACCATCCTGAACGGCCGCGACAACCAGATGCCGGCGCAGGAAACCCACTTGACTCCGGAACAGATCCGCCTGCTGGCCGGCTGGGTCTGGGGGCAATCGAACCGCTAAAGCAATCCAGAGGACACCATGCAGAAGGACACCTCCCAACAGGCCGCCACGCCCGCACCGCGTGACGACCCGGCCTGGCAGCCCGTGCGCAGGATCCGCAAGGGCTCGGGGGGCGGCGGCACCTCGCCCCAGGTCGAAAAGGCCCTGGCCGAGGTCCGCTCCAAGATCTACCCCCGCTCGGTCCAGGGGCATTTCGCCCGCATCCGCGTGTGGATGGTGTTCCTCACCCAGGCGGTTTTCTACGGCCTGCCCTGGATCCAGTGGAACGGGCGCCAGGCCGTGCTGTTCGACCTGGGGGCGCGCAAGTTCTATCTCTTCGGCATGGTGCTGTGGCCCCAGGACGTCATCTATCTGGCGGTGCTGCTGGTGCTGTCGGCCTTCGCGCTGTTCCTGTTCACGGCGATGGCGGGGCGGCTGTTCTGCGGCTACGCCTGTCCGCAGACCGTCTACACCGAGCTCTTCATGTGGATCGAGGCCCGGGTCGAGGGCGACCGCCTGGCGCGGATCCGCCTGGACGAGCAGCCCTGGAACGCCCGCAAGCTGCGGCTGAAGGCCACCAAGCATTTCCTGTGGGTCGTGCTGGCGCTGTGGACCGGCTATACCTTCATCGGCTATTTCGCCCCGATCCGCGAGCTGGCCGCGCACCTGGCGGCCTTCGACCTGGGACCCTGGCAGTGGTTCTGGATGCTGTTCTACGCCTTCGCCACCTGGGGCAACGCGGGCTTCATGCGCGAGGCCGTCTGCAAGTACATGTGCCCCTACGCGCGCTTCCAGAGCGTCATGGTCGACGACGACACCTTCGTCGTCACCTACGATCACGTGCGCGGCGAGCCGCGCGGCGGCCGCTCGCGCAAGATCGATCACAAAGAGGCCGGCATGGGCGACTGCGTGGACTGCAGCCTGTGCGTGCAGGTCTGCCCCACCGGCATCGACATCCGCGACGGACTGCAGTACATGTGCATCGGCTGCGGCGCTTGCGTGGACGCCTGCGATTCCGTCATGGACAAGATGGGCTACGAGCGCGGTCTGATCCGCTACACCTCGGGCAATGCGATCACCGAGCGGCTGACGCAGCCGCAGGTGCGCAAGCGCATGCTGCGCCCCCGGGTGCTGGCCTATTCGGCGCTGCTGGGCGCCATCGCCGTGGGCTTCGTATTCTCGCTGGCGACCCGCACGACGCTGCGCGTGGACGTGATCCGCGACCGGGGCGCCCTGGGACGCGAGGTCCCCGGCGGCCTGATCGAGAACGTCTACCGCCTGCAGATCATCAATTCGGCCGAGACGCCGGTCGAGCTGGACCTGTCGGCCAGCGGCGTGACCGGCCTGTCCCTGCAGACCGCCGACCAGGGCGCGACGCGGGTGCGGGTCGAGGGCTCGTCCAACCGCCTGGTGCCGGTCGTTCTGCGCGCACCGGCGCAGGGGCTGACGCCCGGCCTGCACGACATCCGCATCGAGGCCGTCGGCACCCGGGCGCCCGACGACAGCACCACGGTGATCGAGCAGTCCAGTTTCTACGTCCCCCGGTAAAGGAGATCCCCATGCAGCCGGAAATACGCGAAAATCTGTCCGAAGGCCGGCCCTGGTGGCGGCATCGCTGGCCCTGGCTGCTCCTGCTGGGGCCCGCGGTGGCCGTCGTGGGCTGCGCGGTCACCATCGCTCTGGCGTTCCAGTCCTACGGCGACCAGGAGATCCATGACGGCGGGGCGCGGCAGGGCCTGGTGGTGGCGCCGCCGCCCGCACCCGCCGCGCAGTGAATGATGGCACCTGACTCGGGAGAACGGCTTTGAAGGCACGCAATCTGATGTGGATCCTGTGGCCCTCGTTTTTGATGGCGGGGGTGGCCAGCGCGGTCGTATTCGCCTTGCTCGATCCCCTGGACCTGGTGTTCCTTGGGCGGTTCCACGGCAGCCGGCCGACCGTCTATACCCTGGGGTTCTTCCTGTTCTGGTGCATGGCGGCCCTGTCCAGCGCCCTGTCGCTGCGCATGGCGCCGCGCGGCGTCGTGCTGGACGAATTCGGCGATCCGGTCGACTGAGCCGGGACCCCTTGGGGGCCGTGGCGGCCCGCTGCGCCGGGCAAGGCGAAGCGGGGTGGCCGAGGCGGGCTCAGCCGCAGTCCGCGCCGGACAGTTCCTGCAGGCTGTTCAGGTCCAGAATGTGGACCTCGCGCTGCTGGACTCGGATCAGGCCTTCGCGCGCAAAGCGCGAAAACAGGCGGCTGACGGTTTCCAGCGTCAGGCCCAGGAAATTGCCGATCTCCTCGCGGCTCATGCGCAGGATGAATTCGTAGGGCGAATAGCCCAGCACCTGCAGGCGCTGGGACAGGTTCAGCAGGAACGCCGCCAGGCGCTGTTCCGAGCGCAGGCTGCCCAGGGACAGCAGCTGCTGGTGCGAGCGGCTGATTTCCTTGCTCATCAGCCGGCGCAACTGCAGATTGAGGGACGGCAGCTGGGGCGCCAGGCGGTCCATCTCGTCCAGGCGGATGATGCAGACCTCGGTGTCTTCCAGCGCGATGGCGTGGGAGACCTGGCGGGCGTTCATGAGGCCGTCCATGCCGAGGATTTCGCCCGGCAGCAGGAATCCGGTGATCTGGACCTGGCCGGCGGCGTCCTCGATCTGAGTCTTCACCGAGCCGGAGCGCAAGCCGTAGATGGCCTCGGCCGCATCGCCCTCGCGGTACAGGGTGCCGCCCTTGGGAAGGCGGATGCGTTCCTTGATCAGCTCGTCCATCTTGACGACGTCCTGGCGCGCCATCCCCAGCGGCAGGCAGATCGCATTGAGCATGCACGTGGAACACCGGGTGGAATCGGGGGCCACCGGGACGCGCCTGAGCACGGAAGTCCTGGAGGTCGGTCCGGAGGAGGAGGGATCAGCCAGCAAAGTAAAGCCCGCAAAATGAAGCACCGGGGAAAAGCCCCTGCGCCATGACAGGGATTATAAGTTCTCTGTCAGGATATTTGTGGCTTGCAGTATCGGCTTGTCGTGTTTATGACATGGTTTCTTGCGTTTTGTCGGTTCGCCTTGCGAATTCACCGGGAAGGCCGCGCCCCGGGGCGGTACAGTAGAATCGTTTCAGCCATGTATCGACTGTCAAAATGGCAACAGTCTCAGTGTCAAACAACTTGGGGGAATCATGTCAGTGATCCGACACCTTATCGGCGGCCTGCTTCTGGCCGCGGCCGGGCTGGGTTTCGGTCCGGCCTGGGCGCAACACGCCCCTGCCGGGCACGGCAGCCAGGACGTCACCTACAAGCCGGACATCACCTTCACCTTGCGCACCGCGATCGCCGAGGGCAAGATGGTTTTCGTGGGCGAGAAGGGCGAGCTGGACGGACAGGTCAATCCCGACCTGAAAGTCCCCGAGGGCGCGGTGGTGCAGATCAACCTGATCAACGGCGACGGCGCCGTCCACGACATCGCGGTGCCGGAGTTCAAGGCCCATTCGGACCAACTTGCGGGCAAGAACGCCGCCACCGCCATCGTCTTCCGGGCATCCAAGAACGGCACCTTCGAATACCTGTGCACCATGCCGGGCCATAAAGCGGCCGGCATGGTGGGCAAGGTCGTCGTCGGCGAGCCCTCCACCGAGATCGAGGCCAAGGCGCCGCAGATCGCGCACGATCCCTCCAAGGTCGGCACCCCGGTGGGCAAGCGCGGGCCGAAAAACGTCACCGTCGACCTGCTGACCACGGAGGTCGAAGGCCGGTTGGGCGACAACAGCACCTACCGGTTCTGGACCTTCAACAACAAGGTGCCCGGCCCCCTCATCCGCGTGCGCGTCGGCGACACGGTGACCGTGAACGTCACCAATGCCAAGGACAGCACGCACATCCACTCGATCGACCTGCACGCTGTGACGGGCCCAGGCGGCGGCGCGGCGGTCACCCAGGTGCCGCCGGGGCAGACGAAATCCTTCACCTTCAAGGCCAGCCACGTGGGCCTGTTCGTCTACCACTGCGCGACGCCGATGGTGGCCCAGCACATCACCAACGGCATGTACGGCATGATCCTGGTCGAGCCCGAAGGCGGCCTGCCCAAGGTCGACCACGAGTTCTACGTCATGCAGGGAGAGCTCTACACCGCGCAGACGCACGGCGCCAGCGGCCTGCAGGAATTCTCGCTGCAGAAGCTCCTGGACGAGCATCCCGAGCACGTGATGTTCAACGGCTCGATGGACGCCCTGACCAAGATCTACGACATGGAGTCCAAGGTGGGCGACACCGTGCGGATCTTCTTCGGCGTGGGCGGGCCGAACCTGACTTCCAGCTTCCACGTCATCGGCGAGGTCTTCGACCGGGTCTATGACCAGGCGTCCCTGACCAGCAAGCCGCTGACCGACGTGCAGACCACGCTGGTGCCGCCGGGCGGGGCCACCATGGTCGAGTTTAAGACCGATTATCCCGGCCGCTACCTGCTGGTGGACCACGCCCTGTCCCGCGTGGAGAAGGGCGTCGCGGGCTTCCTCACCGTGAAGGGCAAGGCCGATCACACGATCTTCCACAGCGACGAGGCGATCGATCCCAACTCGGGTCACTGATCGTCCGTGGCTTGCGCGGGGCGCCCTTCGGGGCGCCCCTTTTTCTTCCGGCCGGCGGGCCCGAAACGGCGGCGTTCTTCCTTGACTCTGATGATTCATGGTCTTATCATTTCAATCGAAATGAATTTTTGAGGACTTTGAATCACCATGAACATCGAATCGGATGCGCAGCAGGCTTACGACCTGCGTATCTTGCGGGCCCTGCGCCGGATCACCCGGGCCGTGGCCCTGCATTCCCGGCAGCTGTCGGCCTGTAATCACATCACGGGCCCCCAACTGGTCTGCCTGCGTACCGTCATCGAAAAAGGACCGCTGACCGCCACCGCGATCAGCCGCGAGGTCCACGTCAGCGCCAGCACCGTGGTCGGCATCCTCGACCGCCTGGAAGACAAGGGCCTGGTCGTGCGGGAACGCGGCCGCGCGGACCGCCGCATCGTCTTCGTCAGCGCCACCGACGCCGGCCGCAGCCTGGCGCGGGACACGCCTTCGCCCTTGCAGCAGAAACTGGCCGAGTCCCTCAAGGCCCTGCCCGAGCTCGAGCAGGCGACCATCACGCTGTCGCTGGAACGCGTGGTCGACTTGATCGAGGCCGACACCGACCTGATCCCGGCGACGGATGCGCCGTCCCCCATGCTGGATGTCCCGGTCACCGGGGTGGCGCCCGAGTCCGGGCTGGTGGTTTGAGCCGGGATGCCGATCTCGACGGGGCGCCGCCGATCCGGCTGCGCCCGCCCCGCAAGGAGGATGGTCCCGCCTTGCACGAACTGGTGGCGCAATGCCCCCCGCTGGACCTCAACTCCGTCTATCTCTACCTGCTGCTGACGGAGCATTTTTCCCGCACCTGCATTCTTGCCGAGGACGACCAGGGCGTCGTGGGCATGGTGTCTGCGTACCTGCCGCCCGGCAGGGACGGCGTGCTGTTCGTCTGGCAGGTGGCGGTGCATCCCCGCGCCCGGGGCCTGGGCCTGGGACTGCGGATGCTGACGGACCTGCTGTCGCGCAGCGTGCTGCGGCCGGTCCGCTGGGTCGAGACCACCGTCGGGCCGGGCAATGACGCCTCGCGGCGCCTTTTCTCGCGGCTGGCGGCGCGTTGCCGGGCGCCTTTGCGCGAATCGGCGCTCTTCGAGGCCGCGCTGTTCGGCGCCGGCGCGCACGAGGCCGAACCGCTGCTGCGCATCGGCCCGTTTTCCTTGTCGGCAGTGACTTGAATTGCTGTCGTCTATTCCAACGTCAACAAGGAGGAATCCATGGACTTGAAAATCTTTGACCGGATGGAGTCGGAGGTCAGGGGCTACATCCGGTCGTTCCCGGTCATTTTCGCCAAGGCGCGCGGCTCGGAGCTGATCGATGAAAGCGGACGACGCTACATCGATTTCTTCAGCGGTGCGGGCACCCTGAACTACGGCCACAACAATCCGGTGCTGCGCGAGCGCATGGTGGACTACCTGGCCTCCGACGGCGTGGTGCATGGCCTGGACATGGCCACCAGCGCCAAAAAATACTTTCTGCAGACGGTGGACCGGCTGATCCTCAAGCCCCGCGGCCTGGACTACACCCTGCAGTTCACCGGCCCGACCGGCACGAACGCGGTCGAGGCGGCGCTGAAGCTGGCGCGCCAGGTCAAGGGGCGGCAGAACGTCATTTCCTTCACGCACGGCTTTCACGGGGTGTCGGGCGGCTCGCTGGCGGCCACCGCCAACCGCAAGTTCCGCCAGGCGGCGGGCGTGGCGCTGGGCAACACCAGCTTCATGCCCTTCGACGGGTACTTCGGGCCCGACGTCAACACCATGGCCTACCTGGAACGCATGCTGGACGACCCCAGCAGCGGCCTGGACCAGCCGGCCGCCGTCATCGTCGAGACGGTGCAGGGCGAAGGCGGCGTCAACGTGGCGTCGCAGCACTGGCTGCGCGAACTCGAGCGCCTGTGCCGGCGCCACGACATGCTGCTGATCGTCGACGACATCCAGGTCGGCTGCGGGCGCACGGGCCATTTCTTCAGCTTCGAGGCGGCGGGCATCTCGCCCGACATCGTCACGCTGTCGAAATCGCTGTCCGGCTTCGGCCTGCCCATGTCGCTGGTGCTGTTCAAGCCCGAGCTTGACGTCTGGCAGCCGGGCGCCCACAGCGGCACCTTCCGCGGCAACAACCTGGCCTTCGTCACCGCCGCCCAGGCCATGGAGATGTACTGGAGCGATTCCTCCCTGTCCGACGGGGTGGCGGCCAAGGAACGGCTGGTGCGCGACTGGCTCGAGAACCTGGTCCACAGCTGCCGCGGCGCCGGCCTGTCGGTGCGCGGCCGCGGCCTCATCCAGGGGCTGGCGACGCCGGTCGGCGACGACCTGGCCAACCGCATCGCGCGCCGCGCCTTCGAGCTCGGGGTCGTGATCGAGACCTCCGGCGCGCATGACGAGGTCCTGAAGGTCCTGCCGGCGCTCACCATTCCCTACGAACAGCTCGAGCAAGGGCTGGAAATCATCGAACGCAGCACCAACGAAGTCGTCTCGACCCTGGGCAAGCAGCCCCGCGTGCTGAAAGTCGCAGGAGGACGCTCATGATCGTACGCCATGTCAATGAAGTGATCGGGACCGACCAGGAGATCGTCACCGAGAACTGGACCAGCCGGCGCGTGCTGCTGGCCGACGACGGGATGGGGTTTTCCTTCCACGAAACCGTCATTTTTCCTGGAACGGAAACCCACATCCACTACCAGAACCACCTGGAGGCCGTCTGGTGCATCGAGGGCGACGGCGAGGTCGAGACCATCGCCGACGGCCGCAAGTACGCGCTGGGACCCGGCGTGGTCTACGCCCTGGACCAGCACGACGAGCACTGGCTGCGCGGCGGCAAGGAGCCGCTGCGGGTGATCTGTGTCTTCAACCCGCCCCTGACCGGCCGCGAGGTGCATGACGCTTCGGGCGTCTACCCGCTGGAGACGACCGCCTGAGCACGGCCATGCGTCCCGCCGGGACGGGCGGCCGGCAGGCCTGCGGCGAGCCGCGGGCCCCGGCCTTTTGAGCAGGAGAATATCAACCATGAAGGACGTTTATGTTTCGCGCGTCGGCCGAGCGGCCGCGCTGATCGCCCGGTGCGATCCGATCGTATACGGGGGCGGGCGGTACGCCGGCGCCCTGGATGAGGCGCAATTGCAGTCCTACGAGCAGGACGGTTTCCTGATCGTGCCGGGCGTCTTCGACGAAGCCGAGGTCGGCGCGCTGCGCGAAGAGGCCGCGGCGCTGGAACACGACCCCGCCGTGCGCGAGGGCGAGGAGGTCATCCGCGAGCCGGGCGGCACCGCCCTGCGCTCGATCTTTCGCGTACACGAACTGGGCCGGCGCCTGGCCGACCTGCCTCGAGATCCGCGTCTGCTGGACGTCGCCCGGCAGATCCTGGGCTCCGAGGTCTATGTCCACCAGTCCCGGATCAACATGAAGCCGGCCCTGGACGGCAAGGAGTTCTACTGGCATTCGGATTTCGAGACCTGGCACGTGGAAGACGGCATGCCGGCCATGCGGGCGCTCAGCTGCTCGGTGCTGCTGACCGACAACACGCCGTTCAACGGTCCCCTGATGCTGATCCCGGGTTCGCACCGCCAGTTCGTGGCCTGCGTGGGCGAGACGCCGGAGGAGAACTACCGGAAGTCGCTGCGCCGGCAGGAGGTGGGCGTGCCCGACCCCGTCAGCCTGCGGCTGCTGGCGGAGCAGGGCGGCCTGCGGGCGGTGACGGCGCCTGCCGGCTCGGTGGTGTTCTTCGACTGCAACACGCTGCATGGCTCGGGCGGCAATCTGTCGCCGTGGCCGCGCAGCAATGTGTTCATGGTCTACAACAGCGTGGAAAACCGGCTGGTGGAACCGTTCCACGGCATGAAGCCCCGTCCCGAGCATATCGCGGCGCGGCGCAATATGCAGACGCTGACGCCCTTGTCGGTGGCGGCTGCCTGAGGGTTTAAATCCCAGGCTTCCGGGGAGACCGCCCGGGCGGATGCTGCCAAGCGGGTGTGCGCCCGGTTCGGCGGTCCTCCCTGCGGTCGGACTGCCCGGCCCTTCTTCGTGCGGCCGGGCGGCGGGCGAACTCGCCGCTGCGCGGCTCAGACACACCCGCCGAAATCTCCCGGCCTCCCTTCAGAAGCCGCCGGCGCCTCACACGGTTGCCCACCCGCTTGGCAGCATCCGCCCGGGCTTGGCGCCGCTCAAAGTGCGCCGGATTCCCTGGCGGCGGGTCCGCCGGATCCCGCACCCGCGCAGGCAACAGTGCCGCTTAAGAACGCGACGCCCTGTCCCGCGACCTCAATTTCCCCCTTGCCGGGCTTCCATGAAGTTCTTCAGGAAGTCCCGCGTGCGCTCTTCCTTGGGCGCGGTGAACATTTCCTCGGGCGGCGCCTGCTCCACCACCACTCCCTTGTCGAAGAAGCACACCCGGTCCGAGATCTGCCGGGCGAACTCCATCTCGTGGGTCACCAGCAGCATGGTCAGGTCGTGTTCCTGGGACAGGCGCTGGATCACGTTCAGCACTTCGCCCACCAGCTCCGGGTCCAGCGCCGAGGTGGGTTCGTCGAACAGCATGATGTTGGGACGCGTGGCCAGCGCGCGGGCGATCGCCACGCGCTGCTGCTGGCCGCCCGAGAGCTGGCTGGGGAATTTCTCGGCGTGGTCGGTCATGCCGACCAGGTCCAGGTATTCGTAGGCACGCTGGCGGGCTTCCTCGCGCGACAAGCCCAGCACGTGGATGGGCGATTCGGTGATGTTGCGCAGCACCGTCATGTGCGGAAACAGGTTGAACTGCTGGAACACCATGCCCATTTCCTTGCGCATGGTGCGCAGGTGCGCCTCGCTGGCGGGCACCGGCTGGCCGTCGCGGTATTCGTGCCACAGGGGCTTGCCGGCGACGTGGATCATGCCGCCGTCGATGCTCTCCAGCGTCATCAGGATGCGCAGGACGGTGGATTTCCCGGATCCGGACGGTCCGATGATGGTGACCTTCTCGCCCTTGGCGACCTGGAAGTCGAGGTGGTCCAGGACGACGGCGTCGTCGAAGCGCTTGACGACCTTGTCCATGACGATGATGGGGCTGGCCGGGGAATTCGTCGTGTCGTTCATGTGATGGGGCCTCTTGTGGCGGCTGTCGTCGGGCGGCTCATCCCCGCAGGGGGATGCCGCGCTTGGGCAGGTGTTCGTCCAGGTAGCGCACGCCGGCCGAGGCGATCAGGGTGAGGATCAGGTACAGCGCGCCCACCATGGTGAGCGGCACCATGTAGTTGAAGCTGCGGTCGCCGATGATGCGGGCGACGTTCAGCATTTCCAGGATCGAGACCACGGACAGCACCGGCACGTCCTTCATGATGGACACCAGGTAGTTGCCCAGGGCCGGGATGATGCGGGGAATCGCCTGCGGCAGGATGATGACCGAGAAAGTGCGCAGCGGCGAGATGTCCAGCGCGCGCGCGGCCTCGGTCTGGCCATGGGTGATCGATTCGAGGCCGGCGCGGTAGACCTCGGACATATAGGCGCTGTACTGCACGCCCAGCGCCAGCGCGCCCGTCAGGAACGCGGGCAGCACCAGGCCGTATTCGGGCAGCACGTAGTACAGGAAGAACAGCTGCACCAGCAGCGGCGTGTCGCGCAGGAATTCGGTCAGCAGGCGGGCGGGCCAGGCGATCACCCGCAGGCGCGAGCTCTTCAGGCCCGCCAGGACCAGGCCCAGGACGGCGCCCACCAGAAAGCCCAGCAGCGTGGCCTCGATCGTGACCACCATGCCGCGCAGCAGGATCGGAAGGATGGACCAGGCGAAGACCCAGTCGTTGGCGGTGTTCCATTCAATGCCGAACAGCATGTTCAGGTCCTCCGGCTGCGCCAGCGGCCGACGCGGGTTTCCAGGATCCGCATCGCGCCGGCCAGCACCAGCGCCATGCCGAAGTACATCAGCAGCAGCAGGGTGTAGACGGACACGCTGTCCTGGGTGAAATTGCGGATGCGTTCGGCCTGGAAGGCCATGTCGCCCAGGCCGATCAGCGAGACCAGGGCGGTGTCCTTGAGGTTCTGGACGGCCAGGTTGCTGAAGCTGGGCAGCATCTCGGGGACGGCCTGGGGCAGGGCGATGCGCCACAGGGTCTGGCGCGGCGTGAAGTCCAGCGCCTTGGCCGCCTCGTATTGGTTGCGGGGCACGGCCTGGATGGCGCCGCGCACGACCTCCGCGCCGTAGGCGCCGATGTTCAGGCTGAGCGCGAGCGTGCCGGCCACGACGGGCGGCAGGCGCAGGTCGATGCCCAGCGCCTGCCCCAGCACGGGCAAGGCGAAGAACAGCCAGAACAGCTGCACCAGCAGCGAGGTGCCGCGGAATATCTCGATCACGGTGATCGAGGCCCAGCGCAGGACGCGGCTGCGCGACAGCCGCCCGACGCCGAACAGGAAGGAAAAGAGCCCCCCCAGGACAGTCGAATACAGGGTCAGTTCAACCGTGACCCCGGCCCCGACCATCAGGGGGCGCAGATAGGAAAGCCATTCCATCGGCGAAGCAGCTTAGCCCTTGCACAGCTGCGCAGTCGTGCGCTCGAAGGACTGGGACGCATCCTCGGCCGAGAAACCGTACTGGCTCATGATCTTCTTCCATTCGTCGGTCTTCTTGAACTTGGCCAGTTCCTGGTTGACGGCGTCGCGCAGCTGCGTGGAGTCCTTGGCGAAGGTGAAGCCGCCCCAGCTGCGCACGGGCTCGCCGTCCACGACCGGGTCCTTGAAGTCCGCGGCGGCCTCGACCTTGCCCTTGCCCTTGTCGGCGAGCTGGCCGACGGTCAGGCTGGTGGCGGCGTAGCCATCGGCGCGGCCGGTGGACACCGTGGAGATGGCGTCGGCGTTGCTGGAGATGGTCACGATCTGGTCCGCGGGGACCTTCAGGGCCTGCAGCATTTCCAGCTGGTCGGCGCCGGCCATGATCGCGATCTTGTTGCCCGAGCTGGCGAAGCTGGCGTAATCATGGAGATTCTTGGGATTGCCCTTGGCCACCAGCAGGCCTTCGCCGTAGGAGCTGTTGGGTTCCGAGAAAGCCACCTGCTGGCAGCGCTGCGGCAGGATCGCCATCTCGGCCGCCACCATGTCGTAGCGATCGGCCTGCAGGCCCGGGATCAGCGAGCCGAAGCTGGTGGTCGTCCATTTGACGTTCTTGATGCCCAGGGCCTTGGCGATGTGCGCCGCCACGTCCGGGCCCACGCCCTTGGCCTCGCCGTTCAGATCCATGTAGCCGTAGGGGATCTCGTTGGCGACCGCGATGCGGATCGTGCCGGATTTCTGGATCGCGGCCAGGTCGGCAGCCTGGGAGGCGGCGCCCAGGGCCAGCGTCCCGACGGCGGCCACGGCCAGCAGGCAGGTTTTCACAGTAGTCTTCATGCGGGTCTCCTGGAAAAAATAATCTCCACACATCAAACAATTGTTGTGCGAACGATACATTATAGAATGATTAGTGTACTAATCAATTCACGAGGAACGAATACGGGATTCCCCGCCGCCCGCGATCTGTGGCGCGATCCTTGCCCGCGGGCCGGCGCTGTGCTAGGATTGCCTAATGCACTCGATCCCTTATTTTTTTTATTTTTTTACGTTTCCAAAACCGCTGGTGGAGGAAGGGAATCGCTGTACATCCAGGTAGTAAACAAATTCCCCAAAAGCCGCCGGCGCTGCCAGGCGGCTTTTTTGTTGCCGCCCTGGACACCGGGATCATGATTGGAGCTAGACCGTGTCACACAATACCGACGATATCCGCATCCGAGAAATCCGCGAGCTGGCCCCGCCCGCCCATGTGATGCGCGAGTTCCCGTGCACGCCGGCGATCTCCCGCACCGTCCATGATGCCCGCCACGCGGTGCACGAGATGCTGGGCGGCCGGGACGACCGGCTGGCGGTGGTGATCGGCCCCTGCTCGATCCACGACCCGCAGGCGGCCATGGATTATGCCCGGCGCCTGGTCGAACAGCGCCAGCGCTTTGCCAGCGACCTGGAAATCATCATGCGGGTGTATTTCGAAAAGCCGCGCACGACCGTGGGCTGGAAGGGGCTGATCAACGATCCCGGACTGGACGGCAGCTTCGACATCAACCAGGGGCTGCGCACCGCGCGCGAGCTGCTGATCGACGTCAATGCGCTGGGCCTGCCGGCGGGCTGCGAGTTCCTCGACATGATCACGCCGCAGTACATCGCCGACCTGGTCTCGTGGGGCGCCATCGGCGCCCGCACCACCGAAAGCCAGGTGCACCGCGAGCTGGCCTCCGGCCTGTCCTGCCCGGTGGGCTTCAAGAACGGCACGACGGGGGACACCCGCATCGCCATCGACGCGCTCAAGGCGGCCTCGAATTCCCATTATTTCCTCTCGGTCACCAAGGGCGGGCATTCCGCCATCGTGTCCACGCGCGGCAACGAGGACTGCCACGTGATCCTGCGCGGCGGCAAGGCGCCCAACTACCAGGCCGAGTTCGTCCAGGCGGCGGCCGAGGCCCTGGAGAAGGCCGGGATGCCCGCGCGGATCATGATCGATGCCAGCCACGCCAACAGCCACAAGGACTACACCCGCCAGCCCGAGGTCATCGAGGACATCTGCCGCCAGGTCGAGGGCGGCGATGCCCGCCTGTTCGGCGTCATGGTCGAGAGCCACCTGGTGGGCGGACGCCAGGACCTGGTCCCGGGGCGGCCTCTGACCTATGGTCAGAGCATCACCGACGGCTGCGTGGACTGGGACACGTCCGTGGCCGTGCTGGAACGCCTGGCCGCCGCCGTGCAGGGGCGCCGCCAGCGCCAGGCGCGGATGGCCGCGCAGTCCGTCGGCAGCGCCGCCTGATTTTCCACCGGCCCGGTCCGCCGCGCGGGCCGGGCGCTTCCAGGATCGATGATGGATACATTGCATTTGGCCCAGCAGCCGCGCCCCCTGCCCGAGGGCTTCATGGCCGCGCTGCAAGACCGCTTCGCGGACCGCTGCTCGACCGCCCGGCCGGTGCGTGAACACCACGGGCGCGACGAATCGCCGTATCCGGCCATGCTGCCCGATGCGGTGGTCTTCGCGCAGTCGGTGGACGAGGTCGCCTGGGTGGCGGCGCACTGCCACCGCCACGGCATCGCGCTGATCCCCTATGGCGCGGGCTCGTCGCTGGAAGGCCACGTGCTGGCGGTGCAGGGCGGGATCTGCCTCGACCTTTCGGGCATGAACCGCATCCTGGCCGTGCATGCCGAGGATTTCACCGCGACGGTCCAAGCGGGCGTGACGCGCAAGCAGCTGAATGAGTCCCTGCGCGACACCGGCCTGTTCTTTCCCATCGATCCGGGCGCCGATGCCAGCCTGGGCGGCATGGCGGCCACCCGCGCCTCGGGCACCAATGCCGTGCGCTACGGCACGATGCGGGAAAACGTCATGTCCCTGAAGGTCGTGACGGCCGACGGGCGCGTCATCGAGACCGCGAACCGCGCGCGCAAGTCGTCCTCGGGCTACGACCTGACCCGGCTGTTCGTCGGCAGCGAAGGCACGCTGGGCATCATCGTCGAGGTGACGGTGCGCCTGTATCCGCAGCCCGAGGCGATCTCCGCCGCGATCTGCAATTTCCCGGACCTGGAGTCGGCGGTGAGCAGCGTCATCGACGTCATCCAGATGGGGATTCCCGTCGCGCGGGTCGAGTTCATGGACGCCGGCGCGGTGCGCGCCACCAATCAATACAGCCATCTCAGCCTGCGGGAATCGCCCCTGCTGCTGTTCGAATTCCATGGCAGCCCCGCGGCGGTGCGCGAGCAGGCCGAGTCCGTGCAGCAGATCACCCATGACCGGGGCGGGCAGGATTTCGACTGGGCCGAGCGCCCCGAGGACCGCAACCGCCTGTGGACGGCGCGGCACAACGCCTATTTCGCCGGCCTGCAGCTGCGCCCGGGATGCCGGTCCAGCACCACGGACGTGTGCGTCCCGATCTCGCGGCTGGCCGAATGCGTCGGCGAGACCGCCCGCGAGCTGGACCAGGCGTCCTTCCCCTATACCATCGTCGGCCACGTCGGCGACGGCAACTTCCACGTACTGATGCTGCTGGACCCGGACAATCCCGCCGAGTGGGACGAATCCGAGCGCCTCAACCACCGCCTGGTGGAACGCGCCATCGCCATGGAAGGCACCTGCACCGGCGAGCACGGCATCGGCCTGCACAAGCAGGCTTTCATGCGGGCCGAGCACGGTGACGACGCCCTGGACGTCATGCGCGCGCTGAAGGCCGCGCTGGACCCGCGCGACGTCCTCAATCCGGGTAAGATGCTGCCTCCGCCTCCGAGGGCCTGATTCTCAAGGACCGTTCATGGACATTACCACTCCGGCGCACGACCCGCAGGCCATCGTGCCCGATTTTCCCGGGTTCCTGGCCCGGATCGGGGCAGAGCTGCCCGCGCATTGCATCCTGACGCGCGCCGACCAGACGCGGGTCTACGAATGCGACGGCCTGTCGCTTTATCGCGAGCAGCCGCCCGTGGTCGTGCTGCCGGAAAACGAGGCGCAGGTCATTGCGCTGCTGAAGGCCTGCCACCTGCACAACGTGCCGGTGGTGCCGCGAGGCTCGGGCACCGGCCTGTCGGGCGGCGCGACGCCGCATCCCCAGGGCGTGGTCATCGGCCTGGCCAAGCTCAACCGCATCGTGCGCCTGGATCCGGAATCCTGTACCGCCGTGGTGGGGCCGGGCGTGCGCAACCTGGCGATTTCGGAGGCCGCCGCCCCGCACGGCCTGTACTATGCGCCCGACCCGTCCAGCCAGATCGCCTGTTCGATCGGCGGCAACGTCGCCGAGAATTCCGGCGGTGTGCATTGCCTGAAATACGGGCTGACGGTGCACAACGTCCTGCGCGTGCGCATGGTCACCGTCGAGGGCGAGGTCATCGAACTCGGCGGCGAGGCGCCCGACGCGCCGGGGCTGAACCTGCTGCAGGCCTTCATCGGGTCCGAAGGCATGCTGGGGCTGGTGACCGAAGTCACCGTGCGCCTGATTCCGCGTCCGCAGCTGGCGCGCGTGGTCATGGCCAGCTTTCCCAGCGTGGAGCTCGCCGGCCAGGGCGTGACGCGCATCATCGCCGACGGCATCATCCCGGCCGGTCTGGAACTGATGGACAAGCGCTCGGTGCACATGGTCGAGCCCTTCGTCCAGGCGGGCTACGACCTGGAGGCCGAGGCCATCCTGCTGTGCGAGTCCGACGGCACCCCCGACGAGGTGGCCGAGGAGATCGCCCGCGTCGAGGATCTGCTGCGCGAGGTCGGGGCGACCCGCCTGCAGGTGTCCTCCTCCGAGGCCGAGCGCCTGAAATTCTGGGCCGGACGCAAGAACGCCTTCCCCGCGGCCGGCCGGATCTCGCCGGACTACTATTGCATGGACGGCACGATTCCCCGCCGCCACCTGGGGCGGGTGCTGGGCGCCATCGCCGAGATGGAGACGCGCTTCGGCCTGCGCTGCTCGAACGTCTTTCACGCCGGGGACGGCAATCTGCACCCCCTGATCCTGTTCGACGCCAACCGGCCCGACGAGGTCGAGCGCGCCGAGGCCTTCGGCGCAGCGATCCTCGAACTCTGCGTCGAGGTGGGAGGCACGATCACCGGCGAGCATGGCGTCGGCCTGGAAAAGATCAACCAGATGTGCACGCAGTTCTCGCGCGAGGAACTGGACGCCTTTTCGGCGCTCAAGCGCGCCTTCGACCCCTATGGCCTGCTCAATCCGCTCAAGCTCATTCCGACCCTGGTGCGCTGCGCCGAGTACGGCAAGATGCACGTGCATCAGGGCGAATTGCGCTTTCCCGACATCCCCCGTTTCTGAAGTGACGCTATGGAATTCGTGCTGTCTGAACTGATCGAGCAGGTGGTGACGGCGCGCGCGGCCAAGCGCGCGCTGGTGGTCCGGGGCGGCGGGACCCGCCTGTTTTACGGCGAGCCCTTGCCCGATGCGGACGCGGTCAACTGGCTGGACATGTCGGTCTACCACGGGGTGGTGGGCTACGAGCCGTCCGAGCTGGTGCTGACCGCGCGCGCGGGGACCCCGCTGTCCGAGATCGAGACGCTGCTGGCGTCCCAGGGCCAGATGCTGGCCTTCGAGCCGCCGCGGTTCGGCCCGGCCGGGACCCTGGGCGGCTGCGTGGCCGCCGGGCTCTCGGGGCCGCGGCGGATGGCCGCCGGATCGCTGGCCGATTTCGTGCTGGGCACCCGCCTGCTGAATGCCGACGGCAGCGTGCTGCGCTTTGGCGGCGAGGTCATGAAGAACGTGGCGGGCTACGACGTGTCGCGCCTGCTGGCGGGCTCGCTGGGCGTGCTGGGCGCGCTGGTCGAGGTGTCCCTCAAGGTCGTGCCCCGGCCCCGCTGCGAGGCCACGCGCGTGCTGGACCTGTCCGAGGCCGACGCGCTGGCGCAGTGCCTGCGGTGGCGCGCCAAGCCGATCCCCGTGTCGGCCACCGCCTGGCTGCCCGCCGATGCGCAGGGGCCGGACCGGCTGCTGGTGCGGCTGTCGGGCAATGAATCGGCGGTGCGCCAGGGCCAGGCGGCCGTGGGCGGCGTCACCTTGCCGCAGGACCAGGCCGAGGCGTTCTGGCTGGACCTGCGCGACCAGACCCATCCGTTCTTCCACCAGCGGCCGCTGTGGCGCATCAGCCTGCCCGCCCGCGTGCCGGCCCTGGGTCTGGGGCCGACGCTGCACGAATGGAGCGGCGGCCTGCGCTGGCTGGCGGGTGACCAGGATGCCGCCGCGCTGCGCTCGCGCGTGCAGGCGCTGGGCGGTTCGGCCTGCCTGTACCGGCGGGGGGGCGTTTCCGGCGAGGTCGCGGCCTTCCATCCGCTGGCCTCGGGCGTGATGCAGATCCACCGCCGCCTCAAGCAGGAATTTGATCCCGCGGGCGTCTTCAATCCCCGCCGCCTGGTCCCCGAATTCTAAGGATTCATCATGCAAACCCAACTCGCCGAATGGGCGCAAGGCACGGACGTCGGCCGCGAGGCCGACGAGATCCTGCGCCGCTGCGTGCATTGCGGCTTCTGCCTGGCCACCTGTCCCACCTATCAGATCCTGGGCGACGAACTGGACAGTCCCCGCGGCCGGATCTACCAGATCAAGCAGGTGCTGGAAGGCTTCCAGCCCACCTACGTGACGCAGCAGCACCTGGACCGCTGCCTGACCTGCCGCAATTGCGAGACCACCTGTCCCTCGGGCGTGGAATACGGCAAGCTCATCGACATCGGCCGCCAGCTGGTCAGCGAGCGCGTCGAGCGGCCCTGGCACCAGCGCCTGCTGCGCGGCACCCTGCGCCGCCTGATGCTGTCGCCGGCCTTCGGGCCGCTGTATCGCCTGGGACGCTGGGTGCGCCCGGTGCTGCCGGCGGTGCTGCAGGGCAAGATCGCCGTGGCGAGGCCCGCCGGGACGCTGCCGGCGCAGGCGCAGCGCCACGCCCGCCAGGTGCTGATGCTCAGCAACTGCGTCCAGCCCGTCATGATGCCTTCCATCGACGCGGCCACCCAGCGGGTGCTGGATGCCGTCGGCGTCGGCACGCGCTTTGCCGCCGGATCCGGCTGCTGCGGCGCGATCAATTTCCACCTGGACGCCCAGGAGGCCGCGCGCGAGCAGATGCGGGCCAACATCGACGCCTGGCTGCCCCTGCTGGAATCCGGCGAGGTCGAGGCCGTCGTGGTCAACGCCTCGGGCTGCGGCGGCATGATCAAGGACTACGCCCACCACCTGCAGCACGATCCGGCCTATGCCGAGCGCGCCGCCCGGCTCATGCCCTACGTCAAGGACATCGCCGAGTTCCTGGCCCCGATGGCGGCCGAGCTCAAGGCCAGGATGCGCCGCGCCCCGGGCCGCAGCGCCTTCCACCCGCCCTGCACCCTGCAGCACTGGCAGGGCCTGCGCCCCCTGACCGAGCGGCTGCTGGCCGAGCTGGGCTTCGATCTGCAGGTCTTCGGCGAAAGCCACCTGTGCTGCGGCTCGGCCGGCACCTATTCGATCACGCAGCCGGTGCTGTCCAAGTCCCTGCGGGACCGCAAGCTCGAGGCGATCCAGACGACGCTGCCGCAGACCATCGTGTCCTCCAACATCGGCTGCATCTGCCACCTGCAAAGCGGCACGGACACGCCGGTGCGGCACTGGATCGAGACGGTGGACGAGGCGCTGCATGACTGAGGCGGACCGCAAGGCGGGCGGCCTGCCGGCCCCCGGCGCGCGCATCGTCGTGGGCATGTCGGGCGGAGTGGATTCCTCGGTGACGGCATGGCTGCTGAAGCAGCAGGGCTATCAGGTCGTCGGCCTGTTCATGAAGAACTGGGAGGACGATGACGACAGCGAATACTGTTCCTCCCGCCAGGACTGGCTGGATGCGGCCAGCGTGGCCGACGTCGTCGGCGTGGACATCGAGGCGGTCAATTTCGCCGCCGAGTACAAGGACCGCGTCTTCGCCGAGTTCCTGAGGGAATATTCCGCGGGCCGCACGCCCAATCCGGACGTGCTGTGCAACGCGGAGATCAAGTTCAAGGCCTTCCTGGATCACGCCATGAGCCTGGGGGCCGACTACATCGCCACGGGCCACTATGCCCGGGTGCGGCGCGTGCCGACGGACGGCGGCACGCGCAGCCAGTTGCTGAAGGCGGTCGACGCCAGCAAGGACCAGAGCTATTTCCTGCACCGCCTGAACCAGGCGCAGCTGGCGCGCACGCTCTTTCCCCTGGGCGAGATCCACAAGACCGAGGTGCGCCGGATCGCCCGCGAGATCGGCCTGCCCAATGCGGCCAAGAAGGATTCCACCGGCATCTGCTTCATCGGCGAGCGGCCGTTCCGGGAGTTCCTGAACCGCTATCTGCCGACGCATCCCGGGCCCATGCGCACGCCGGAAGGCCGCCTGCTGGGCGAACACCAGGGCCTGGCCTTCTATACCCTGGGCCAACGCAAGGGCCTGGGGATCGGCGGCGTGCACGGGGCCCAGCGCGACGACGGCACGGCCGATGCCTGGTACGTCGCCCGCAAGGATCTGGAGAGCAACACGCTGTGGGTCGTGCAGGGCCACGACCATCCCTGGCTGCTCAGCCGGACCCTGGCCGCCCAGGACGCGAGCTGGATCGCCGGCGAGGCGCCGCCGCCGGGGGCGTACGGGGCCAAGACCCGCTACCGCCAGGCGGATGCCGCCTGCGCGCTGGCCGGGGAGGCGGCGGCGGGCTTCGAGCTGTCGTTCGAGCAAGCCCAGTGGGCCGTGACGCCCGGGCAGTCGGCCGTCCTGTATGACGGCGAGGTCTGCCTGGGGGGCGGCATCATCGTCTGATGCAAAAAGGCCTCGTCGCGGGACGAGGCCTTTTGGGTGCCGCGGGCCGGATCAGGCCGCCGGCGGCCGGGTCGAGACGAAGGATTGCCGGGCCTCGAGCTTTTCAGCCAGCCGTGCCAGATTGGCGTGCCGCGCGCGCCAGTTCAGGTTCGGGTTGCGCAGATCCAGGTAGCCCAGCGCGGCGCCCACGGCGATGTCGGCCAGGCACAGGTTCACGCCCATGCAGTAGGGCTGTTCGCCCAGCAGGCTGTTCATGTAGTCCAGGGCGGCGTAGATCTTGGACTGCTGGCGGTTGACCCAGTCGCTGCTGCGCTGGGGTTCCGGACGGCGGTGGGTTTCCATGAAGGCCGCCGCCGCCGCGTCCATGATGCCGTCGGCCGTGGCCTCCCAGCGCTTGACCGCGACGCGCTCGCGCCCCGGCGGCGGGATCAGCCGCCCGACCGGCGACAGCGTGTCGAGGTATTCGACGATCACGCGCGAGTCGAAGAGGGCTTCGTTCTCGTCCAGGATCAGGCAGGGGACCTTGCCCAGGGGGTTATGGCTGGCGACCTGCGGGTCGGCCACCCAGGGGTCGTCCAGAATCAGTTCGTAGTCGAGTTTTTTCTCTGCCAGCACGATCCGGACTTTGCGGACGTAGGGGCTGGTCAGGGAACCGATCAATCTCATGGCAAACCGGGGTAGTCTAAGGCTAAAAAAGTATATCAGGGCCGGCGGCCCGATCCCGGCGCCCGGCCGGGTCTGGCCCCTTTTTCGGCGCAATCGGCGGACAGGTGTGGTTTATCTGCCCACAGGCTTGACACCATGGCCGAATGTTAGAATCGTCGCCTGATCCAACCACCCATTTCACCATGCAGATCGATTCCACTCTCAGCGCCCTGAATGCGCTCTCGCCCCTGGACGGGCGCTATGCGGCGAAAGCCGACGCCCTGCGGCCCTTCCTGTCCGAAGCCGGCTTCATGGCGCACCGCGTCGAGGTGGAGATCGCCTGGCTGATCGGCCTGTCGGACGCCGGCCTGCCCGAGCTGCCGGCCTTTTCCCCGGCCGCCCGGACCCGCCTGCAGGCGCTGTCGCGGGATTTTTCCGAAAGCGACGCGGCCCGCATCAAGGCCATCGAGCGCACGACCAACCACGACGTCAAGGCCGTGGAATACTGGTTGAAAGAGCAGGTCGCCGATGACGCGGAATTGTCCCGCGCCGCGGAATTCATCCATTTCTCCTGCACCTCCGAGGACATCAACAACACCTCGCACGCCCTGATGCTGGGCCGCGCCCGCTCGCAGGTCGTGGTGCCGGTGCTGGAGACCGTCGCCGCGCGCCTGCGCGAGCTGGCCCATCGGCACGCCGGCCAGCCGCTGCTGTCGCGCACGCACGGCCAGCCCGCCACGCCCAGCACCATGGGCAAGGAATTCGCCAATGTGGTGGCGCGCCTGGACCGCGCGCTGGACGCCATCCGCGCCGTGCGGCCGCTGGCCAAGATGAACGGCGCCACCGGCAACTACAACGCGCACCTGGCGGCCTATCCCGACCTGGACTGGCCGGCCTTTGCCGGGCGCGTGCTGGACGGGCTGGGACTGACCCAGAACCCGTATTCCATCCAGATCGAGCCGCACGACTGGATGGCCGAGCTGTTCGACGCCATCGCCCGCGCCAACACCATCCTGCTGGACCTGAACCGTGATGTCTGGGGCTATATTTCCCTGGGTTATTTCAAGCAGCGCCTGAAGGACGGCGAGGTCGGCTCGTCCACCATGCCGCACAAGGTCAACCCGATCGACTTCGAGAACTCCGAAGGCAATCTGGGCCTGGCCAACGCCATGCTGCGCCATCTGTCGGAAAAGCTGCCGATCTCGCGCTGGCAGCGCGACCTGACCGATTCCACCGTGCTGCGTAACCTGGGCGTCGCCCTGGGCTACAGCCTGGTCGCCTATGACGCCTGCCTGCGCGGGCTGGGCAAGCTGGAATTGAACGCCGCCGCCATCGACGCCGACATCGACGCCTGCTGGGAAATCCTGGCCGAGCCCGTGCAGACCGTCATGCGCCGCTACGGCCTGCCGCAGCCCTACGAGCAGCTGAAGGCCCTGACGCGCGGCAAGGGCATCACCCGCGAGGCGCTGCGCGAATTCATCGGCGGCCTGGACCTGCCCGAGGACCCCAAGGCCCGCCTGCTGGCGATGACGCCGCGCAGCTACATCGGCCTGGCGGCGCGGCTGGCCGAGGCGGTGTGAACGAGGCGTTGCGCGGCGGTGCCGCGCGGCTGCCGGCCCTGCGGTTTTGCGCGGTGCCGGAAAACGGTGTATAGTTTCGTTCTTCGCAAAAACCTTGCGACGGGCTGTTAGCTCAGTTGGTAGAGCAGCGGACTCTTAATCCGTCGGTCGAGTGTTCGAGTCACTCACAGCCCACCAGGAATACAGCAAAAAGGCCAGTTCTTCGGAACTGGCCTTTTTGCGTTCCGGCGCCAGCCTTACCAGGCGTACTGCAGGCCGGCGTAGACCGCCCGGCCGGCGCCCGGATCGTAGAGCGCCGAGCTGGCCGTGGCGGTCCCCGCCACGGCGGTGGTGGCGATGTAGCGCCGGTCGGTCAGGTTCCGGCCTTCCACGTAGCCCGACCAGCCCGGCTTGCGGTTGGCGTATCCCACCCTGAAGTTCAGCAGCGTGTAGGGATCGACGGTCTGCGTATTGGCGTTGTCGGCGTAGTAGGGCTTGGGCATCCATTCGATGTTGGGGCCCGCATAGAACCCGGCGGGATGCTGGTAGAGCACCTCGGCGCGGACGTGATGCGTCGGCACGCCCGGCAGGCGGTTGTCGGCGTAGACCGGATCGCCGTCGAAGTGGAAGTCGTTGTAGGCGTAGGTGAGGTTCAGCCACACGTGATCGCCCTGGCGGACGGCCGACTCCAGGAATGCGATGCCGGCGCCCAGTTCGATGCCCTGATGGATCGTCCGGCCGGCGTTGACGACGGTGCACGGACTCCACGGCGCCGTGGTCAGGCATTGCAGCTCGTTCCTGAGCCGGGCATGGTAGAAGGACAGGTCCCAGTGAAATCGCGGCCGCTGTCCGCGCGTGCCGATTTCGTAGGTGGTGGCCGTCTGCGCCTTGAGATCCGACTGGGACGGCACGGCAAAGGTATTGGCGTCGAAGGTCGGCACCTCCGCGCTGCGCGAGAGGTTGGCAAACACCTGCCAGTCCGGATCGAGGTCCCACAGCAGGCCCACCCGGGGGCTGAGATTGTCATAGACGCGGCGGCCGGACTGGTCGCCATCCGGCAGGAACCGGTCCTGCCGCTCGCGCACGGCGTGCTGGAACTGCGCGCCTGCCACGAGCGCAAGGTCGGGCCGGATGAAGAACGTGTTTTCCAGGTAGGCGGACAGGTTCTTCGAGGTATCGTCCATGGACGCCGCCAGGTCGCCCTTCCGCGCGCCCGGCAGGTTGACGTACTGTTGGGTGTCGATGGCGCCGTTGTGCATCTGCAGGCCCGCCACCAGCCGGTTGCGGCGGGTGCCGATGTCACGGTCCAGCGTCGCCCGCGCAAAGCCGCCGTAGTCGCGGACGCGATAGTCCAGCCACTGGTAGATCGGATGCATCACATGGCGATGGACGCCGAACAGCCCGAGCTCCAGCGTCGCGGCGCCCAGGCGCAGCGTGGTCTTGTTGGCAAGGCGCACGGAATCGATGTTGCGCTGCTGGTCCAGCCGCTCGAATTCCGGGTCCGCCGAACGGGGATCATCCAGGGCCGCTTCCTGGGTGATCTCGCCGGGCAGGCGCTGCCGGATGCGGTTGACGTTCAGGTAAAAGCGGGTTTCCGCGTCCGCGGAGATCCGATAGCCGATATTGCCGCTGGCGCGTTGTTCGTCGCCGTTGCTGTGGTCCCGGTAACCGTCGACGGATTGCGCCGAGGCCGTGATGAAATAGTCGGCCTGCCCGCTGACCCCGGCGGTGGACGCCTGAGCCTTCCGGTAGCCGAAGCTGCCGGCGTCCAGGCGCGCCTCGAGGGGCGCGGCGTCGTAGCCGCTCGGGGTGACGAAATTGATGGCGCCGCCCAGCGAATTGCCGCCATAGCGCAGCGCGTTGGCGCCCTTGTAGACCTCGACGTAGCGGTAGGCGGTCGGATCGACCTCGAACAGGTCGACCAGGCCGTCGGAGGTATTGATCGGAATGCCGTCCATGAACATGTTGATGCCGCGGTTCCCGTAGTTGCGGGACAGGCCCGAGCCGCGGATCGACACGCGGGCGTCGTCTCCGTACCGGGACTGCGTGAAGACGCCCGGCACCCGGCCGAGGACGTCCGTGATCGTCTGCGCCGGCGAATGCTTGAACTCGGTGTCGGAGACGAGCTCGACGCCGCCGGGCGTGCGCCGGATGTCGGCCGCGGCTTGTTCCGTGTCCGGGACGGTCAGGGTCTCGGGGCCCGCGCCCGGGTCGGCGGTGACGAGGATGGGAGGCAATGTGGCTTGCGCCTGGGCGGCGGGGAAGGGCGCGGCCATGCAGGCCGAGGCGGCGGCCGCGCGGAATGCGCGTGCGATGAAAGAGGGCATGTGGGCTCCATGCGGGAAGCGGTGAGTCGGGGCGTGCGCGGTATCGGGACGCCGCGATGCGCGGGCGTCCGGTCGGACCGGCGGAGAGGGCGGCGTCCGGCGCCGAGCCGCGGGGCGTCGGCGCGTCGGGACGCGGATCAGGAAAACGCGGGCGGGGCGCGCGGGCGCCCGGACGGGAAGGCGCCGATGGGGGTGAACCGGCGCAGCGCCGGCAGCAGCAGGACCGGCAGCAGCAGCCACAGGGGAGAGGGCGGCGCCGGGGGAACGGACGGCAGCGCGGCCTCGTGGAGCATCAGGCTGCAATAGCCGCAGTCGTCCAGAAGGTGCGATCCGGACCGGGAGTCCGAGGGGTCATGCGATGAGACCTCGATGGCGACGGACGGCTGCGCCATGCCGGGCTCGGTGCACACCGGCATCGGGATGCTGCGGGCCGCGGCGGCCAGGTGGCTGATCGTCGGCGCGCACAGGATCAGCAGCATGGCGACCATGCCGAGCCAAGCTGCCACGCGTTTGCCGTATCCGGAGATCGCCATTGAGAATCATTCCGAGGAGAACTGGGATTCTACTGAATATCCCGGCGCGCCTCCATGGCTTCACGCCGGCGCGGCCGGCTCCTGCCTTGAGCCGGGACGACGGGTACGTCCCTTGCTGGCAAGGTCGGCACGGCCCTTCAACACCCGGAAAAGGAGGGAACTGCCATGGCTGCCCCCAGCAAACGCGTCTTGTGGAAGGGCGCGATCTCGTTCGGGCTGGTCCACATACCGATCGCCCTGCACTCGGCCACCCAGGAACAGTCGATCGATTTCGACTGGCTGGACAAGCGCAGCATGGACCCGGTCGGCTACAAGCGCATCAACAAGGTGACCGGCAAGGAAATCGACAGCGAGAACATCGTCAAGGGCATCGAGTACGAGGATGGCCAGTACGTGGTGCTGTCGCGCGAGGAGATCGCCGCCGCCTATCCCAAGACGACGCAGACCGTGGAGATCGAGGCCTTCGTGCCCCTGGAGGACATTCCCTTTGTCTATCTGGACCGGCCCTATTACACCTCGCCCATCAACCGCGGCGCCAAGGTCTACGCCCTGCTGCGCGAGGTCCTGCGCAAGACGAACAAGGTCGGCATCGCCAAGGTCGTCATCCAGACCAAGCAGCACCTGGCCCTGCTGCTGCCCTGCGGCCCGGCGCTCATCCTGAACCTGCTGCGCTGGGACGACGAGATCCGGTCCTGGGAGGACCTGAACCTGCCGGCCTCGGGCACCGGCTCCACAGGGCTGACGGACAAGGAAATGGCCATGGGCGAGCAGCTGGTCGAGGACATGAGCCGCAAGTGGAAGCCGGAAGTCTTCACCGATTCGTTCCGGGAGCAGATCCTGCAGTTGGTGAAGGACAAGGTCGAGGCGGGCGAAGTCGAGGCGGTCGGCGAGCCGGAGGCCCAGGAGGCCGAACCCCGCGGCGCCAAGATCCTGGACCTGACGGAGATGCTGCGCCGCAGCCTGGACAAGGGCGCCGGGTCGGGCAAGGCGCCGGCGAAATCCCGCCCCGCCAAGCGGGCGTCCGGGCCGCAGGCCGAAGACCGCCCCGCCTCGGGCAAGGCGGACAGCAAGGACGCGGGCGGGGCGGCCGGCAAGACGGGGCGCAAGACCGCCGCGCCATCCCGCGGCAGCACGGCGGCCAAGGCGGCGGGCGGCAAGGCCGCGCGCGCCAAGGCGACGAAGAAGCCGGCCGGGTCGAGCCGCAAGGCCGCCTAGGCGCGCGGGTCCCGCCATGGCCAAAGCGGATCCCCTGGCGCGCTACAAGGCCAAGCGCGACTTCAGCGTCACGGGCGAGCCCGCCGACGGCGGCCGGGCGAACCGGTCCGCGCCTTCGTTCGTGGTGCAGAAGCACTGGGCCCGCCGGCTGCATTACGACTTTCGCCTGGAGCTGGACGGCGCCATGAAAAGCTGGGCGGTGCCCAAGGGCCCCAGCTACGACCCCGCCGACAAGCGCATGGCGATGCACGTCGAGGACCACCCCATTTCCTACAACACCTTCGAGGGCGAGATACCGCCCCGGCAATACGGCGCCGGCAAGGTCATCATCTGGGACAAGGGCACCTGGCAGCCGCTGGGCGACGCCCGCAGCGACTACCGCGAGGGCAAGCTGAAGTTCGAGCTGCACGGACACAAGTTGAAGGGCCGCTGGGCGCTCGTGCGCATGAAGGGCAAAGCGCCGCAGCGGGACGCCTGGCTGCTGATCAAGGAAAAGGACGCGTTCGTGAGGTCTTCCGTGGACTTCAGCGTGGTCGATGAAATGCCCGACAGCGTCGCGCGGCTGCCGCCCCCGGCCTCGCCCGGGGCGGCGCGGGCGCGCGCGCCGGCCGGCCCGCGCGGCGCGGGGGAAGCCGGCGTGAAGGCCGCCTTGCCCGAGACGCTCGAGCCGCAGCTGGCGACCTTGACGGACCGCCCGCCGGCCGATGCCGACGCCTGGCTCTACGAGATCAAGTTCGACGGCTATCGCCTGCTGGCGCGCGTCGAGGCCGGCCAGGCGCGGCTCTTCACGCGCAACGGCAATGACTGGACAGAGCGCCTGCCGCACCTGGCGGCCGAATTCGGACGCCGGCGGCTGCCGTCGGGATGGTATGACGGCGAGATCGTCGTCCTGGACGCCCACGGCGTGCCCGATTTCCAGGCGCTGCAGGGCGCGTTCGACGCGCAGAAGACCCGCCGCATCGTGTACTACCTGTTCGATCTGCCTTACAGCCAGGGTCGCGATCTGCGGGCGCAGCCCCTGGAAGAGCGGCGCGAGCGGCTGGCCGCCCTGCTGCGGGAAACGGAAGGCGAGGGCGATGCGCTGCGCTACAGCGCGGCCTTCGATGTCGATGCCCGGGACATCGTCGCGTCGGCCTGCCGCCTGGGGCTGGAGGGCGTCATCGGCAAGCGCAGGTCCTCGCCCTACACCTCGCGCCGTTCCGGCGATTGGATCAAGCTGAAATGCAGCCTGCGCCAGGAATTCGTGATCGGCGGCTACACCGATCCCCAGGGTTCGCGCGAGGGCATCGGATCCCTGCTGCTGGGCGTGCATGACGAGCAGGGCGAATTGCGCTATGCCGGCAATGTGGGCACGGGATTCGACCGCCGCACCCTGGCGGACCTCCGTGAGAAACTGGACGCGCTGGGCGCGCAAACCCGTCCGTTCGCCCAGTCCACGGGCATGGACCGCAAGGCGCACTGGGTCCGGCCGGAACTGCTGGCGGAAGTCTCGTTCGGCCAATGGACCGAGACCGGCCGCATCCGACACTCGGTATTTCACGGGCTGCGCAGCGACAAGCCCGCCAAGGCCATCACCCGGGAGAACAGCATGACGATCGCAGCCAGTCCGGACACGCTCAAGGTCACGCATCCGGAACGCGTCATCGACCCTTCCAGCGGCGCGCGCAAGATCGACGTGGCCCGCCATTACGCGCTGGTCGGCGAGCTGATGCTGCCGCACCTGAAGGGCCGGCCGGTCTCGCTGGTGCGCGCGCCCGACGGCGTCGGGGGAGAGATGTTCTTCCAGAAGCACATGGACAAGCCGACCATGGCCGGCGTGCGGCTGCTGTCCCAGGACCTGGACCCCGATCACGAGCCGCTGATGGAGGTGGCCGCCGCCCGGGGCCTGCTGTCGGCCGCCCAGATGAACGTCATCGAGTTCCACACCTGGAATGCCGTGAAGACGCGCATCGACCGGCCCGACCGCATGACTTTCGACCTGGATCCGGGCAAGGGCGTGGAATGGCCGGCGATGCAGGAGGCCGCCCTGGTGCTGCGCGCCTTCCTGCAGGAACTGGAGCTCGCGCCCTTCGTCAAGACCAGCGGCGGCAAGGGCCTGCACGTCGTCGTACCGTTGCAGCGCCGCCACAACTGGGACCTGGTCAAGGATTTTTCGCAGGCCGTGGTCCGGCACCTGGCGAGGACCTTTCCGCGGCGGTTCTCCGCCAAGAGCGGTCCGCGCAACCGGGTCGGGAAGATCTTCATCGACTACCTGCGCAACGGCTTCGGCGCGACGACGGTGGCCGCCTGGTCGCTGCGCGCGCGGCCCGGCATGGGCGTCTCCGTGCCGATCGCCTGGAGCGAGGTCGATGCCCTGCAGAGCTCGGCCCAGTGGCACATCCATAATATCCACGAGCGGCTGGACCAGGGCAATGCGCCGTGGCGGGACTACGGGGATTCGGCGCGCACGCTGACCGCGGCGATGAAGACCCTGGGATTCCAGCCGGATCGATGAGGGCCGGCCCTTCCCTGGACGCACGTGAGGACCGGAAAGGCTGTCGCCGCAGATGTGTGAGTTTGAAACAGTGCTATCTTTCTGGGCGGCGATCGGCGATAGTGGCTTCGGGGCTATTTTTCCCCTGTACATCTAGGACTTACATTGAAAACAGAAATCGGTATCGTGAAGTGGTTCAACAACGACAAGGGCTTCGGCTTTATCATGCCCGAGGACGGCGGCAAGGACCTCTTCGCACACTACAGCGAAATCCAAGGCACCGGCCATAAAACCCTCGAAGAAAACCAGCGTGTTTCCTTCGTGGTCGGCGAGGGACAGAAAGGTCCCTGCGCCAAGCAGATCACGGTGCTCTAAAACCTGCGGCCCGCTCCGGCGGGCCTGCACAGAGCCGTGCGGCGGAGCCCCATGAAACATGGGGCTCCGCCTTTTCATTTGGGGCGCCCGGCCTGCGGCCGGACACGCCCCGCGCGGAGATCAGGACCGGTTCTTGATCCAGCCGTAGATGCCCAGCACGATCAGCGCGCCGATGATGGAGCCGATCCATCCGGCGCCCTGGCCGGCCTCGTAGAAGCCCAGCGCCGCGCCCAGATAGCCCGCCACGATGGCGCCGACGATCCCCAGGATCGTGGTCATGATGAAGCCGAGCTTCTGGTCGCCGGGCATGACGGCCCGGGCGATCAGCCCGACGACGAAGCCCACGATGATCATGCTGATGATGCCCATGTCCCTTCTCCCTTCAAGGTTAAAGATTCCCATGGGCATGATAGGGCTGCGCAGGCGCGGCGTCCAGCGCGGCTGTGCGGCGCGGGCTGGCCGGGCGCCTGCCGCAGCGGCATGCCTGTCGCGGCCCGGGCGCGGCGGCCCTCAGAGGGGCGGCAGGCCGCGCCGGATGTCCGTCAGGATCCGGCAGAAGGCAGCCGCCGGCAGCGAGGTGCGAGGGGGCTCGGGGCCCTCGCCCGTCTCATGGACGATCTCCAGGCCCACGGTCGAGCGCAGTACGTGGCAGAGCCCCTCGTGCTGGGCGAACTTTTCCCGCAGGGCGCGTTCCACCAGGCGATGATGCGCCTCGGCGCCGAAGGGCAGCGGCACCGGCCCCCAATGGGCGAACTGCTTGTCGGCGCCCCGGCCGCATTCCTTGGCCTGCCAGGCGGTGGACGTGAAGGCGCGGGCGCGCGCGGGGTGGCCTTCGGGAAACTTGATCCCCTGGATGAAGCCCTCGAGGGAGGCCAGCAGCACGCCGTCCAGCAGGAAGGGCGACAGGCTGAAATTCGACAGGGCGATGCCGCGCCAGTCGTCCGAGGTGTATGCGATGTTGATGGTCTGCCGTGTCACTAGGGTCTCCGTGCGGGTCTGCGCGCGCGGGGCGCGCGCCCAGGCGCCAGTCTAGCGGATCCCGCACCGGCCCTGTGCTACAGTCCCCGCCATGGATATCGTCTTCGCCTCCCGACATGAATCGAACCCCCAGGAATGGGTCCGGGCCTTGCGCCAGGCCCTGCCGGAACATTCGGTCCGGCTCTGGGAAGACGGGCAGGGCGGCCGGGCCGACGCGGCCGTGGTCTGGGCGCCGCCCGCCGGTCTGTTCGCGGACCAGCCCGGCCTGAAATACCTGTTCAACCTGGGCGCGGGGGTGGATGCCCTGCTGCAGATGCCGGGCCTGCCCGAGGACGCCGTCCTGGTGCGCATGGAGGACGGCGGCATGGCCGTTCAGATGGCCGAGTACGTGCTGCATTACCTCATCCGCGAGTCGCGCGACCTGGGCCGCTATGCCGAACTGCAGGCGCAGGCCCGCTGGCATCCGCTGGACGACATCGACCGGGCCGCCTGGCCGGTGGGCGTCATGGGGGCCGGCGTCATGGGCGCGCGCATCGCGCAGGCCTGCGCGGCGCTGGATTACCCGGTGGCGGTCTGGTCGCGCAGCGGCCGGCCGGTGGCGGGGGCGCGATCCTGCGCCCAGGACCAGCTGGCCGAATTCCTGGCCGGGACCCGGGTGCTGGTCAACGTCCTGCCTTTGACCGGTGACACCCGCGGCATCCTGTCGCGCGCCGTGTTCGAGCAGTTGCGGCCCGATGCCTGCGTGATCAACATCGCCCGGGGCGACCACCTGGTCGAGGCCGACCTGCTGGCCTGCCTGGACAGCGGCCGGCTGCGGGGCGCGGCGCTGGACGTGTTCGCGCACGAACCCCTGCCGCCGGACCACGCCTTCTGGGCGGACCGGCGCATCCACGTCACGCCCCACGTGGCGGGCGCCAGCCTGATGGACCTGACTGTGCGGCAGATCGCCGGCAAGGTCCGCGCCGCGGCGCGCGGCGAGCCGATCAGCGGCATCGTGGACCGGGCCCGGCAGTACTGATGGCCGGGGCGCCGCGGGCTTTGCGGATGCTGGCGCGCGGCGCCGCCTGCGGGGTGCTGGCCGCCGCGCTGGGCGCCTGCGCCGCGCCGCCGGTGGCGGGTCTGCAGGGCGAATCCTTTTCCGGCGACCAGCTGGTGCAGAACGACATCAATCGCGTCCAGACCCTGGCGATGCGCGACAACCTGGACAGCCTGGCGCGCCTGCTGGAAAAACTCTACCGGCGCAATCCGGGCGAGTGGCGCAAGGCCGGCTTCACCGACCTCAAGTCCGCCCTGGCGCAGGGCGAGGCGCGGCTTCGCCAGGGCGAGGTGCCCAAGGAACTCGAAGGCCTGCAGGACATCGAGGTGCTGTCCGTCGCCATGGATCCGCGCTATCCCGGCGACCGGGTGGCGGCCTTCGTGCTGGGCCTGTCCAACATGATCATCGCCGCGCACGGCGGGCGCACGCGTTTCCACGTGACGGATTCGGTCGACGCCCGGCACGTCTTCAATGCGGCCCGCAACGTCGAGGTCGCGGCCTGGATGCTGGCCAGCCGGCGCGATGCCCAGGGCCGGCCGCTGCTGCTGTCCAACGAACTGGGCAATGGCGTCGCCAACCTCAGTTTCGAGCGCGAGTTCGGCCGCATGATCGCCCGCCTGGACCTGGTGGCCGAGCTGCAGGACGAAAGCGTGCGGCGCATCGGGATCAACTACCTGCAGGGCCTGCTGTTCTTCAATTTCCTGCCGGTGCGCTAGTGTCGCCGGCCGCCTGCCGGGCCAGGCGTTCCGCCTGCGCCAGGCGCTCGCCGCTGTCTTCCATGCCTTCCAGGAAACGGTCGGGAATCGACTGGATGCCGCCGATGGCGCCCGCCAGCGCGCCGGTCAGGATGGCGCGGGCCTGGTTCTGCCCGCCGCCGTTGACGGCGTGCAGGACGGCCGACTCGAAATCGCCCTGGAAGCGGCCCGCCAGGTAATAGGCCGCCGGGAACTGGTGGTAGACCGCGCAGGGCATGCCGTAGACCAGGGAGGCCTTCCAGGCGGGCTCGATGCGCACGCCCGGATCGGCGACCGCCCGCAAGATGCCGGAGACCGTCAGCAAGGCGTCGGGCGAGGGGAACTGGCCGGCGCGGCGCGGAGCCTCGGGGCCGTCGGGCGGCGTCTGCTCGCCATCCGAGGTGACCGAATGGAAGGGCAGGGAGCCATCGCGCACGCGGGCCATCAGGCGGTCGGACGTGCCGGCGTCCAGCGCTTCGCCCCGCACCAGGCTGCCCAGCACGCAGGCATAGGCCACGGTCATGGCCATGACCGTGGTGTCGCGCTGGGTCAGCGCCGTATTGGCCGAGACGTGGCGGGCGAGTTCGGCCGGCTGCGCGGCATAGCGGATCGCCAGGGCGAGGACGCGTTCGGCGGCCTCGGTCGTGTCGGCCAGGCCGGCGACCTCGCCCCAGGGGCGCCCTTCGCGCACCCGCAGCCGCCAGGTCTCGCGGATCGACTGGCTGGTATAGCCGCCTGGCCCGTTCATGGGCGTGCCGTCCAGCCGGGGGAACAGCTGCTCGTCGAGCCGGCGGCAGAAGTCCGGCTCGTCGTAGTGGCCGCGTTCGGTCAGCGAATGGACCAGCAGATCGAGGATGTACCCGGCCTGCGAGGACTGTCCGGCCCGCAGCCCCGCGTGGTAGCGGCCGGGGCGGGGCTCGGTGTAGTCCGTGATCCAGTTGCCGTAGTCGCGGCGCAGGGCGTCCAGGTCGTAGTACCAGTGGGGCCCGAGCGCCAGCGCGTCGCCGACGTAGGCCCCCATGAGCGCCCCGCGGGCGCGCTGTTCCAGGCTGACGGATGGGTGTGTCATGAGGTCGATCCCGATGCGGTGGGGGCTTCAGTATGCGGCTGCGCGCGCCGCCGAGGCAAGCGCGCGGCCGGGACGCCGGCCGGCTTGGTATAAGCTACCGGCACGACAATCATTCCGAGGAGACCGCGGTGACCGAAGCAGAGACGAGGCCCCTATGGACGCCCAGCGCCGAGCGCGTGGCGGACGCGCGCATCACGGATTACCGGCGCTGGCTGCAGGCCGAAAAGGGCAGGGCCTTCGCGGACTATCCCGCCTTGTGGCAGTGGTCCGTGGACCACCTGGAAGACTTCTACCAATCGGTCTGGGAATACTTCGATCTGCAGAGCTCCACCCCTTACACGCGGGTCCTGGACCGGCGCGCCATGCCGGGGGCGCGCTGGTTCGAGGGCGCGCGGCTGAACCTCGCGCAGCAGGTCTTCCGCTTTCACCAGGACGAGCCGGACCGCCCAGCCATCATTTCGCGTTCCGAACTGCGGCCGCTGCGCACGCTGGACTGGGGCGAGCTGCGCCGGCAGGTGGCGGCCGCCGCCCGGGGCCTGCGGGCGCTGGGCGTGGGGCCGGGGGACCGCGTGGTCGCCTACCTGCCCAATCTGCCGGAAACGCAGGTCGCCTTCCTGGCGGCCTGCAGCGTGGGCGCCATCTGGTCCAGCTGCTCGCCGGACATGGGCACCCGCAGCGTGCTGGACCGGTTCCGCCAGATCGACCCCAAGGTCATGCTGGCGGTCGACGGCTATCGCTACGGCGGCAAGGATTTCGACCGGCTGCCGGTGGTGGCCGGCCTGCGCGACAGCCTGCCCACCCTGGCCCAGGTCGTGCTGCTGCCCTACCTGGATCCGGACGCGCGGCTGGAAGGCGCGGTGCCGTGGGATGAATGGCTGGCGGGCCCGGACGAGCCCCTGCGGTTCGAGCCGCTGCCCTTCGACCATCCCCTGTGGGTGGTGTATTCCTCCGGCACCACGGGCCTGCCCAAGCCCATCGTCCACGGCCACGGCGGCATCCTGCTCAAGGGCCTGCAGGACGTGGCCCTGCAGATGGACATCGGGCCGCGCGACCGTTTCATGTGGTACACCACGACCGGGTGGATCATGTGGAACATCCAGATGATGGGCCTGCTGGCCGGCGCGACGATCTGCCTGTACGACGGCAACCCCGGCCATCCGGACGCCAACGTGCTGTGGGATTTCGCCGACGAGGCCGGGGTGACGTTCTTTGGCGCCGGCGCGGCCTATTTCCTGGCGTGCCGCAAGGCCGGCATCCGGCCGGGCGCGCGCATGCGGTCGGGCCGCCTGATGACGGTGGGGTCCACGGGCTCGCCCTTGTCCGAGGACGGCTATCGCTGGCTGATGGAGCAGTTCCCCGGCGTGCTGGTGGCCGCCCTCAGCGGCGGCACCGACGTGGCCGCCGCTTACGTGGGACCCTGTCCCGTGCTGCCGGTGTACGCCGGCGAGATGCAGTGCCGCTACCTGGGGACGGCGGTGCGCGCCTACAGCGACGCCGGCGAATCGCTGGAGGACGCGGTGGGCGAGCTCGTGGTCACCGAGCCCATGCCCTGCATGCCGCTGCGCTTCTGGAACGATCCCGGGGGGCAGCGCTACCAGGACAGCTATTTTTCCGTCTTTCCGGGCGTCTGGCGCCACGGCGACTGGATCCGCATCACGCCGCGCGGCGGCGCCATCATCTACGGCCGTTCGGACACGACGATCAACCGCCACGGCGTGCGCATGGGCACGGCGGAGATCTACCGCGTGCTGGAGGCCTTTCCCGAGGTCATGGACTGCATGGTGGTGGATCTGGAATACCTGGGCCGGGAATCCTATATGCCGCTTTTCGTGGTCCTGCGCGAGGGGCGCACTCTGGACGAGGATCTGGTCGCCCGCATGAAGGCCGCGATCCGCGAGCAGCTGTCCGCCCGCCACGTGCCCGACGAGGTCCTGGCCGCGCCGGCCATCCCGCGCACGCTGAGCGGCAAGAAGATGGAACTGCCCATCAAGCGCCTGCTGCTGGGCGAGCCGCTGGACAAGGTCGCCAATCCCGACGCCATGGCCAATCCGGAGAGCCTGGCCTGGTATCTGGCGCTCAAGCGCTGAGGCGGCGGCCGGTCCGCCCGCCGCCTATAATGAAAAATTCCGCCCTCGCCGTGCTTGCTTCGTGTCCTCTCCCGCTTCCGATCCCGACGATCGCCCCGGCTTTCTGTTGAAGCTGACCATGGCCCTGGTGGGGGTCTTCGCCTTCATCCAGGTCTATTCGATCCAATCCATCCTGCCCCAGCTGCAAAGCGACCTGCATGCCTCGGTGGTGGAAATCGGCAACGCGGTGGGCATGACCGTGCTGGCCGTCGCGCTGATCTCGCCCTTCGTCGGCATGCTGTCCGACGCGGTAGGGCGCAAGGGGCTCATCGTCGCCTCCGTGTTCGCGCTGGCGGTGCCCACGGCGCTGATGCCGCTGGTGGACTCGGTGCACGGGCTGCTGATCCTGCGCTTCCTGCAGGGCCTGGCGGTGCCGGGGGTGTCGGTGGTCGCCATCGCCTACATCGGCGAGGAATTCCGCGGCCCGGCCATGGTCAGGATCGTGACGCTGTACGTCTCGGGCAGCGTGCTGGGCGGCTTTGCCGGCCGCTTCCTCCTGGGCCATCTGACCGAGCACATGGCGTGGCAGACGGCGTTCGGCATCATGGCGGTGCTGAACCTCGCCGGGGCGGTGATCGTGTGGCGCGGCCTGCCGGATTCGCGCCGCTTCGTCGCCAATGCCCGCATCGGCTCGAGCCTGGCCATGCTGGGCCAGCTGCTGCGCAATCCCTCGCTGCAGGTCGCCTGCGCCCTGGGCTTCACCGTGCTGTTCGCCCTGATCGGCCTGTTCACCTTCGTCAACCTGCATCTGGCCGCGCCCCCCTACCGCTTCAGTTCAGGCCAGCTCGCCAACATCTTCGCCGTCTATCTGCTGGGCGTCGTGGTCACGCCGCTCGCCGGCCGCATCATTCCGCGCATCGGGATCCGCCGCACCATCCTGTCCATGCTGGGGGTCTCGGCCCTGGGCGTGGCCCTGACGCTGGCTCAGCCGGCCTGGCTCATCGTCGTGGCCCTGGCGCTGGCGGCCTGCGGGGTCTTCATCATCCAGTCCGCCACCATGAGCTTCATCGCCTACCGGATCACCCGCGGCCGCTCGCTGGCCAGCGGCCTGTACTATTCCGCCTATTATTGCGGGGGCTTCACGGGCGCCTGGCTGTGCGGCGTCGCCTATGCCTGGGGTGGCTGGCACGGCGCCGTGGCGGCCTTGCTGTCGGCGCAAGCCGTGGGCGGACTGATCGCCTGGCGCTTCATGCCCGCCCAGGGCGCCGCCGCAGCCTGACCGCTGCCGGCCGGAAACCTCCGGCCGGTCGGGCCGTTTTCCTCTATAATCCAGGCATCAAGGGGAGTAGCTCACTTTCCGCGTCATCGTCATGACGGTCTCTTGTCGCAAGCAGGGACCCGGTGGCCGGGCAGCCTGGCGGTTGCGAGCAAGACCTTGCCATCATGGGCAAGGTGTGTCTCCCTCAGTGGAAATGGCCTGACCCGGATGGGTTTCAGGCCATTTTTCATGGGGAGCATCCATGCTTGAATTTTTCGAGACCCTGCACTGGGGCGCGGTCTTTCAGATCATCCTGATCGACATCCTGCTGGGCGGCGACAATGCCGTCGTGATCGCCCTGGCGTGCCGCAACCTGCAGCACAGGCAGCGGCTGCAGGGCATCCTGTGGGGCACCGCCGGCGCCATCATCCTGCGCGTCGTGCTGATCACCTTCGCGCTGACGCTGCTGAGCGTGCCCTTCCTGAAGGTCGCAGGCGGCCTGCTGCTGCTGTGGATCGGCGTCAAGCTGCTGCTGCCCGAGGACGACGCCCACGACAAGATCCAGGGCGGGGCCTCGGTCCTGGCGGCGGTCAAGACCATCATCGTGGCGGACTTCGTCATGAGCCTGGACAACGTCATCGCGATTGCCGGCGCGGCCCAGAACGCCCATCTGGACCATCAGCTGGGCTATGTGATCTTCGGCCTGCTGCTGAGCGTGCCCATCATCATCTGGGGCAGCACCCTGGTCCTCAAGCTGATCGATCGCTTCCCCATCGTGGTCACCTTCGGTGGCGCCTTGCTGGGCTGGATCGCCGGCGGCATGCTGGTGACCGACGCCTTTGTGGAAAATCAATTCGGCGTGGTCGCGCAGCCTGTTAAACTGGGGGTTGAGATCGTCTGCGCCCTGCTCGTGGTGGCTGTCGGCAAATGGCTGGCCAGCCGCAAGGGCTCCACCAAGGAAAGTTAAGTCAATGGCAATTTTCAAGTCTTCCGACGCCAAGTCCCAGGAAAGCGGCCTGTCGCTGCTGCAAGGGCTGGGCATCCTGGCCGTCATCGGCATCGTCGCCGCCGCTGTTCTGCGCTACTTCGCCGCATGATGGCAGCGGCTGCACCCCAGGAACTGGTCATCGCCACCCGCGCCAGCCAACTGGCGCTATGGCAGGCCGAGCACGTCCGCGGCCTCCTGCAGCAGTTGTACCCGCAGTGCCGCGTCAGCCTGCTGGAGATGACCACCCGCGGCGACACCATTCTGGATCGCACGCTGTCCAAGGTCGGCGGCAAGGGCCTGTTCGTCAAGGAGCTTGAAACCGCCTTGCTGGACGGCCGCGCCCATCTGGCCGTCCACTCCCTGAAAGACGTGCCGGTGGACCTGCAGTCCCCGTTCGCCTTGCCCGTCATCATGGAGCGCGAGGATCCGCGCGACGCCTTCGTCTCCAACGAGTACGCCAAGCTGGCCGCGCTGCCGGCCGGCGCCGTGGTCGGCACGTCCAGCCTGCGCCGCGAATCCCAGATCCGCGAGCGTTACCCCCATCTGGAAGTACGACCCCTGCGCGGCAACGTCCAGACCCGCCTGGCCAAGCTGGACCGCGGCGAGTACGCCGCCATCATCCTGGCCTCCGCCGGGCTGCGACGCCTGGGCCTGGCCGAGCGCATCCGCGACTACATCTCCGTGGAGGACAGCCTGCCCGCGGCCGGTCAGGGCGCCCTGGGCATCGAGATCCTCGAAACACGCCAGGACGTGGCCCAGTGGCTCGCGCCCCTGGCCGACGCTTCGAGCACCGCCTGTGCGCTGGCCGAGCGCGCCGTCTCGCGTGCATTGGGCGGCTCCTGCCAGGTCCCCCTGGCGGCCTACGCCATCTTGCAGGGGGACAATCTGGAATTGC
>DASSTS010000037.1:0-19165 GCA_035707805.1 Castellaniella sp.
CCGGCCGCGCCGGAAAAAGTCGTCAGCCCCGCGCCGCAGCGCCCCCGGCGCGAGGCCAAGCCGGCCGAGCCCGCCGCCGCCCGCCCCGCCCTGCGCGCGCCCGGCAAGCCGGCGCCCGCCACGGCGGACACCGAGGAATGGACCGAGTTCTAGGCGCCCTTGCCGGCGCGTTCCCCGGAACGGCGCTTTTCAATACAATCAGCGCATGATGCGCAACCGGCCCGCTTCTGCGGGCCGTTTCATTCCAAGGAGACACTCCCGTGCGTAACGGCATCCTGGCGGCCGCCCTGGCCACCGCCCTGCTCACCCTGCCCCTGGCGGGCACCGCCCAGGTCAAGATCGGCGTCGTCACGTCGGCCACCGGCCCCACGGCCCTCGTCGGCATTCCGCAAAAGAACACCGTGCCGCTGCTGCCGGCCCAGGCCGGCGACCTGAAGATCGACTACATCAGCCTCGACGACGCCAGCGACCCGACCCAGACCGTCACGGCCTTCAAGAAACTGATCTCCGAAGACCACGTGGATGCGCTCATCGGCCCGACCGGTTCGCCCAACGCCATGAGCGTGCTGCAGTTCGCGGCCGAATCCGGCACGCCGATGCTGGCGCCCGTGGGCGCGGCGTCCATCGTCCTGCCGATGACGGATCAAAAGAAATGGGCCTTCAAGACCACCCAGAACACCGACATCATCGCCAAGGCGCTGGTACAGGACATGGTCAAGCGCGGCATCCGCACGGTGGGCTTCATCGGCTTCGCCGATGCCTACGGGGACGACTGGCATCAGGTCTTCAGCAAGCTCGCCCAGGAAAACGGCCTGAAGCTGACGGCATCCGAACGCTACCAGCGCACCGACAATTCCGTCACGGGACAGGCGCTCAAGCTGCTGGCCGCCAAGCCCGACGCCATCCTCGTGGCCGGCACGGGCGGCGCCGCGGCGCTGCCCCAGTCCACGCTCGTGCAGCAGGGCTACAAGGGCCAGTTCTACCAGACCCATGGCGCCGCGCTGCCAGCCTTCCTGAAGCTCGGCGGCAAAGCCACCGAAGGCACGATCCTGGCCGCCAGCCTGATGCTGGTCCTGCCCGAGATCTCCGACGACAATCCGTCCAAGCCCATCGCCGCGGACTACATCCAGCGATACCAGGCGCGCTACGGCGAACGGCCGGCCACCTTCGGCGCCAACGTCTACGACGCGGGCCTGCTGCTGCAGCATGCGATTCCCGTCGCGGCCAAGACCGCCAAGCCCGGGACCCCGGAATTCCGCAAGGCCCTGCGGGACGCCCTGGAACAAACGCACGAACTGGTCGCCACCCAGGGCGTCTACAACATGAGCCCGGAAGACCACAGCGGGTTCGACCAGCGCGGGCGCGAACTGATCACCGTCAAGAACGGCGCCTGGACCCTGGTGCGCTGAGCGGCGCGCCGCCGCGATCCGCCGGGCACGGTCCCGCCCCCCTCGGGCGGGGCCGTGCCCGGTCTCATTTCAGGGCGCCCAGTTTCTTCTGCAGGGCGTCCAGGGGCAGCGCGCCATTGACCCGGCTGCCGTCGGCGAAGAACAAGGCCGGCGTGCCCTGGATGTGCAGCTTGCGACCCAGGGCCAGGTTGTCCTGGATGGGCGTCGGGCAGTCGGCCGTGGCCGGCAGCTCGCCGTTCAGCATCCAGGCCTTCCAGGCCTTGGCCGGATCGGCCGAACACCAGATGTCGCGGGATTTTGTGGTCGAATCGGGCGCCAGGATGGGGAACAGGAAGGTATAGACCGTCACGTCGTCCACGTTTTCCAGCGTCTGGTGCAGCTGCTTGCAGTATCCGCAGTTGGGGTCCTCGAAGACCGCCACCTTGCGGGCGCCGGTGCCCTTCACCTGGCGGATCGCATGGTCCAGCGGCAGGCTGTCGAAGGCCACCTGCTGCAGGGCCTCCAGGCGCTCGGCCGTCAGGTCGCGCCGGGCCTTGGCATCGATCAGCGAGCCCTGCAATACATAGTCTGCCCGGGCGTCGGTGTAGAGCAGGTCCAGGCCGACCTGGACCTCGAAGATCCCGTCCATGGGCGTGAGCCGGACCGCGTCCACGTGGATGCCTGGAAACCGCTGCTCGAAGGCCTGGGTGATCGCCCGGGATTGTTCGGGCGAGGGCCGGGCGGTGGAAAGCACCCGCGCCCCGTCCGCCGCCGGCGGGGACGACATGCCCCCCGCGGCCTGGGCTGCGCCATCGGACGGCGCCGCGGACGCCGGCGCGGCCGGCTGGGTTCTGAGCACCCGGTCCGCCCCCGGCTGTGCCGCCGCGGGCAGGCTGGCGGCCAGCAGGGCCGCCGCCAGGATGAAGGAAGTTTTCATGAAGACCTCTGGAATCATTCGCCGGCGGCCGCCTGGATCAGCCGACGTTTCAAAAATGGCAGGCGATCCGCCGCCCGCATGCCCAGGTTGCGCGCCCACGCCGCGGGCGCCAGCGGGCTGGCAAACAGCCGGTGCAGGCCGTGGGTGACCAGGCTCATGGCCTGCACGGCCTCGGCCCGCCGGCGCCGGTAGCGGGACAGCACCCGCGGGTCGCCCACGGGGCGGTGGCTCTCGCGGGTGCGCAGGACCTCGATCAGCGTGCGCACGTCGCCCAGCCCCAGGTTCAGACCCTGGCCGGCCAAAGGGTGCACCCGGTGCGCCGCATCGCCCACCAGGGCCACGCCGGGCGCGACCATGGCCGTGCGCTCGAGCGTGAGCGGGAATCCCTGGGGCCGCGTGCGCAGCCGCAGGATCCCCAGCCGCATCCCGGTGATGGCCCGCGCATGCGCGGCCAGGCAGGACTGTTGGGCGTCCTCGTCCATGGCCAACCATTCGCGGGCCCGGCCTTCGGGCATGGACCACACCAGCGAGGCCTGCGGCCCGTCCGCCGTATCCGGCAGGGGCAGCAGGGCGAACACGCTGTCGCCCGTGAACCACTGGTACGCGCGGTTCTGGTGCGGCAGTTCGAGATCCAGGTGGGCGACCACCCCCATGTCGCCATAGGGCGTGTAATCGTGATGGATGCCGGCGGCCACGCGCACGGGCGAGCGCGCGCCGTCCGCGCCGACCAGCAGTCCCGCCTGCAGGGGGCCGCCGCCCGCGGTGGTCACGCGGACGCCGCCTGCGATCGGCTCCAGGCCTGTGAACCGGTCCTCGTGCCACGTCGCCCCCATGACCTGCACCGCCTGGTGCAGGGCGCGCTCGATCTCGCCGGACTCGACGATCCAGGCCAGCGCGTCGCGGGCGTCCTGCCAGGCCGACAGGTCGACGCTGCCATCCGCGTCGCCGTGGATTTCCATGGTCTCGACCGGCGTGATGCGGCGGGCGTCCATCAGGCGCCAGGCCCCCAGGCCGTCCAGCAGCGATCGGCTGGCCTCGGAGATCGCGTAGACGCGCGGATGATAGTCGTCGGGCGCCCGGGCGGGCGGCGGCGTGCGCGGCCCCAGCAGCGCCACCGGCAACCCCGCCCGGGACAGGCCCAGGGCGCAGGCCAGGCCGGCGATGCCGGTGCCGCACACGAGTATGGAATCGTCCTTCATGATGACCTCGTCAACGGGCGATGGGCGCCCCGGCATGGGCGGGCCACAGCAGCCACATGCGGCCGGCCTGCTTCATGCGGCCGGCGGATGCCCCCGCCTGGTCGCCCGTGCCCCAGTAGAAATCGGCGCGCGCCGCGCCACGGATGGCGGTGCCCGTATCCTGGGCGAAGACCAGGCGCCGCAGGGGCGCTGTGCCGCCGGGCTGGCGCGTGTCCAGCCACACCGGCGTGCCCAGCGGCACGAATTCGGGATCCACGGCGATCGCCCTCTGGGCCATCAGCGGCACGCCATAGGCGCCCCGCGGGCCGAGTTCCGGGTCGGCAATGGCCTCCTCGCGAAAGAACACCAGGGCGGGATTGACGTTGAGCATCTGCTGGACCCGGTCCGGATGGCTGCGCGCCCACTGCTTGATGTTCTGCATGGAGGTCTGGGCCAGCGGCATCTCGCCCTGGCGCGCCAGCCACTGCCCGATGGAGACATAGGGCCGGCCGTTGTGATCGGCGTAGGCCAGGCGCACCACCGAGCCGTCCGGCAACTGGGCGCGCCCCGACCCCTGGATCTGCAGGAAGAAGGCCTCGACTGGATCGTCGGCCCAGACGATGACGGGCGGCTGGCGCGAAGGATCGGCGGCGATCTGGGCGCGCGTGTCGTAGGGCACCACGCGGCGGCCTTCCAGCTTGCCGCGCACGCGCTTGCCGGCGAGTTCGGGATAGACGGCGCCCAGGTCGACGATCAGCAGGTCGTCGGGGGTCGCGTACAGCGGCCACTGATAGGCGCCGGTGCGGGTCCGCGAAGCGCGGATCAGGGGCTCGTAGTAGCCGGTGACGGTCCCGCTGGCGGGCTGCCCGGAGGACTGCTCGAGCTGCCAGGGCCGCAGCTGCGCCTGCAGGAATTCGCGCACCGGCGCGCCCGCGGACTGCGGACCCAGGCCGGCCTGGATCGCGGCCTGGCAGACCGGCTGCCAGACCCGAGGCGCCGCGCGCGCCGGCGTCGCCAGCGACCCGGACACCGGGCGCATCAGCCCCCGGCAGTCGTTGAGCAGCCCCTTCCAGACATGGGTCAGGTCGTCCTCGGCCCAGCCGGGCAGCTGCTGCCAGGACACGGCGGCATAGCGGCCCTGCAGGGGGCGGGCCGGGGTTTCTGGCAGGGACGACAGGGGCGGCACGACCAGGGGTTCCGTCACCGACGGCCCCCCGGACGGTTCGCCGGCGGGACCGGGTTCTTCCAGAGGCACGGAAGAACAGGCGCTCAGGAGGGCCAGCACGGCCGCGGACCACAGAAGCTTTCTCATGCAGAAACCAGGTGCACTAAAATAGGCGTATCCGCCAAACCATCATCATGACATATCCGGCGTCCTGTTTGCTGGACCCCGGCAACCGACTCCCGGATTCCGCCCCACCGGCCTCCATCTCCTTCCCGCCATGACCGACCTGCCCCCCGCCCGCATCGCCCCCAGCCTGCTGTCCGCCGACTTCGCCCGCCTGGGCGAGGAAACCCGGGCGGTCATCGCCGCCGGGGCCGACTGGATCCACTTCGACGTCATGGACAACCATTTCGTTCCCAACCTGACCATGGGGCCGATGGTCTGCGCCGCCCTGCGGCCCCACACGACCGCGCCCATCGACGTCCACCTGATGGTCGAGCCGGTCGACTCCCTGGTGCCCGCCTTCGCCAAGGCCGGGGCCGACATCATCAGCTTCCACCCCGAGGCCTCGCGCCACGTGGACCGCACCCTGGCCCTGATCCGGGACCACGGCTGCCGGGCGGGGCTGGTCTTCAATCCGGCGACTCCGCTGGACTGGATGGACCACGTCATGGAGCGGCTGGACCTGGTCCTGCTGATGTCGGTCAACCCGGGGTTCGGCGGACAGTCCTTCATCCCGCACACCCTCGAAAAACTGCGTCAGGCCCGACAGCGCATCGACCGCTGGCGCCAGGCCGGCGGACAGGACATCGCCCTGGAGATCGACGGCGGGGTCAAGACCGACAACATCGCCGACATCCGCGCGGCCGGCGCCGATGCCTTCGTGGCCGGATCCGCGATCTTCGGCCAGCCTGACTATGCCCGGGTGATCGCCGCCCTGCGCGACGGCATCGCCCAGGGCGAGGCCCGGCGCAGGATCGCGCCGGCACGAGATGAAACATCCGTTTCCTGAAAACTGCAACACGACACAAGGCGCCGGGAAGTGCTACCATGGCCCGGCCCGACGAGAGCGCCCGGCAGGGCCCTCCCTTTTTGAATCACCCCGGCCAGGCGGCATCCCCGCGCAGGCCCAGCCCGCAACTCAGTAACATCATGCACTTCTCGGGAATTTTGTTTGATCTGGATGGCACCCTGGTGCATACCATCCCGGATCTGGCGGACGCCGCCAACGCCATGCGCCAGGACATGGACCTGCCCCCGCTGCCGCAAGACCTGATCGCAACCTTCGTCGGCAAGGGCACCGAGCAGCTCGTCATCCGGGCGCTCCACGAAGGCCGCCCCGCCAGCGTCGAGCAGGTCATGCGCGGCCTGGCGCGCTTTCAGGATCACTACCGCGCCTTCAACGGCCGCCACAGCCGGGTCTATCCGGGCGTGGTCGCCGGCCTGCAGGCCTTCCGCAGCCAGGGAGCCCGCCTGGCCGTCGTCACCAACAAGGGCACTGAATTCACCGCCCCGCTGCTGCGACGCATGGGTCTGGACGGCTACTTCGACGCCGTGGTCTGCGGCGACACCTGCGAACGCAAAAAGCCCGACCCCCTGCCCTTGTTCCACGCCTGCGACCTGCTCGGCATCCAGCCCGGCCAGGCGCTGTTCGTCGGCGACTCCATCAACGATGCCCTGGCCGCCCAGGCGGCCGGCATCCCGGTGCTGGCCCTGCCCTACGGCTACAACGAAGGACGGCCCGTGCAGAGCCTTCCGGTGAATGCTATAGTGGACTCCTTGATCGAGGCTGCCCAGTGGGCCGCCGACCAAAAACCGCAATTCGCATGAACAGTTTCCGCTATTACCCGATCGCCACCCGCGCCACCTGGCGCTGGTGGCGCTTCTGTTCCGGGTAATGGCATCCCGGCGTGCGCGGACTCCTCCGCGCCGCCGCGTCTCTCAAGCCCGGACCCTTGATCGGCCGGGCTTTTCTGTCTCGGCCCAACCCCACCCTGGATCGCTATGACAGAAATCGAATTCAACGCACTGGCCGCCCAAGGCTACAACCGGATTCCCTTGATCGCGGAAACCTATGCCGACCTGGACACGCCGCTGGCCATCTACCTGAAACTCGCCCATGCCGGCCCGGAGGCCGGGCGCAACAGCTGCCTGATGGAATCCGTCGTCGGCGGCGAGCGGTTCGGGCGGTATTCCTTCATCGGCCTGCCGGCCAAGACCTTGATCCGCGCCACCGGCACGACGACCGAGGTGGTCCGCCAGGGACAGGTCGTGGAAACGCACGAGGGCGATCCGCTGTCCTTCATCGAGGCCTTCCAGCAGCGGTTCCGCGTGGCGCTGCGCCCCGGGATGCCGCGCTTCGCGGGTGGCCTGGCGGGGTATTTCGGCTACGACACGGTGCGCCACATCGAGCCGCGCCTGGGGCCCTGCGTCAAGCCCCGGCCAGCCGGCCAGCAGCCAGGCACCCCCGACATCATGCTGATGCAGGTCGACGAGCTGGTCATCGTGGACAATCTGGCGGGGCGCACCTACCTCATCGTCTATGCCGATCCCGCCCAGCCCGAGGCCTACGCTCTGGCGCGCCGGCGCCTGAAGGCGCTGCGCGAAAAACTGCGTACGCCGGTGGTCATCCCCTACGCCTATGCCAGCATGCAGACACCGACCGAGCGCGACTTCAAGAAAGAGGACTACCTCAAAGCCGTGCTGAAAGCCAAGGAATACATCGCCGCCGGCGACCTCATGCAGGTCCAGGTGGGCCAGGTCATCGCCAAGCCCTTCCGGGATTCCCCGCTGTCGCTGTATCGCGCGCTGCGGTCCCTGAATCCCTCGCCCTACATGTACTACTGGAACTTCGACACCTTCCACGTGGTGGGCGCCTCGCCCGAGATCCTGGTGCGGCAGGACCGCGAGATCCAGAGCGGCTCGACCCGCGAGATGGTCACGATCCGGCCGCTGGCCGGCACGCGCAAGCGCGGCACCACCCAGGAAGAAGACCTGCGTCTCGAACAAGAGCTGCTGGCCGACCCCAAGGAACGCGCGGAACACGTGATGCTGATCGACCTGGCCCGCAACGACATCGGACGCGTCGCCCGCAACGGCACGGTGGAGGTCACCGACACCATGACGATCGAGCGCTATTCCCACGTCATGCACCTCGTCTCGAACGTGTGCGGCGAACTGAACGAAGGCATGAGCAATATGGACGTGCTGCGCGCGACGTTCCCCGCGGGGACGCTAACGGGGGCGCCCAAGGTCCGGGCGATGGAGATCATCGACGAACTGGAGCCCGTGCGCCGCGGCATCTACGGCGGCGCCGCCGGCTACCTGAGCTATGGCGGCGAGATGGACCTGGCCATCGCGATCCGCACCGGCGTCATCCGCGACGGCATGCTGTACGTGCAGGCGGCGGCCGGCATCGTTGCCGACTCGGATCCGGAAAAAGAATGGCAGGAGACCGAGGCCAAGGCCCGCGCACTGCTGCGCGCGGCCGAACAGGTCCAGTTCGGGCTGGACGAGCCCATCTGAGCGAACCGAGGCCGCCGCGGCGCCGCCAGGCGCGGCGCCGCGGGCCTCTGAGCCCGGCAGCCGCGCGCACGCCTGCGATCAGGCCTGCGCGAGCGAATCCCGCGTGATGTCCGCGATCGTGCGCGCGCCCGTCAGCGTCATGGCGACGCGCATTTCCTTTTCGATCAGCGACAGCAGCTTGGCCACGCCGGCCTCGCCGCCGACCGCCAGTGCGTACAGCCAGGCGCGTCCCAGCAGCACTGTGTCGGCCCCCAGCGCCAGCATGCGCACCACGTCCAGGCCGGTGCGCACGCCCGAGTCCGCCAGCACCGCGATCTGCCCCTTGACCGCATCGGCGATCGCCGGCAGCGCCCGCGCCGTGGACAACACGCCGTCGAGCTGGCGGCCGCCGTGGTTGGACACCACGATGCCGTCGGCCCCGAAACGCACGGCGTCCCGGGCGTCATCGGGATCCAGGATCCCCTTGATGACCATCGGCCCCTTCCAGAAATCGCGGATCCACTGCAGATCCTTCCATGAAATGGAAGGATCGAAATTCGCTCCCAGCCAGCCGATGTAGTCTTCCAGCCCCGTGGGTTTGCCCAGGTACTTGGAGACATTGCCCAGGTCGTGCGGCCGGCCCCGCAAGCCCACGTCCCAGGCCCAGGCCGGGTGCAGCGCCGCCTGCACGTAGCGGCGCCAGGCGGCGCGCGGGCCGCTCATGCCGGCATGCGCGTCCCGGTAGCGCGCGCCCGGCACCGGCATGTCCACCGTGAACACCAGGGTCGAGACGCCCGCGGCCTGGGCGCGCTCGAGCACGCTCTTCATGAATCCCCGGTCCTTCAGCACATACAGCTGGAACCACATGGGCCGGCTGATGGCCGGGGCGACCTCTTCGATCGGGCAGACCGAGACCGTGGACATCGTGAAGGGGATCCCATGCCGGTCGGCGGCCCGCGCCGTCTGCACCTCGCCGCGTCGGGCGTACATGCCCGTCAGGCCGACCGGCGCAAGCGCCACCGGCATGGACAGCGTCTCGTCGAACAGCCGGGTCGTCAGGTCCAGCTGCGACATGTCCCGCAGCACCCGCTGGCGCAAGGCCACGGAGGACAGGTCGCTGACGTTGTGCCGCAGTGTGTATTCGGCATAGGCGCCGCCGTCCGCGTAATGAAACAGGAAGGGCGGCATGCGGCGCTGGGCGGCCGCGCGGTAGTCGGTGGAGGCGGAGATGATCATGGTTTTGAGCTTATAAACGAACGGGAAAATGCGCAAGACGCGAGGACCGCGCCCGGCGGGCCTCGTCCTCGTCCAGATCGCGCACGGTGGCGTGCACGAATTCCAGGTGCTGCCAGACGGCGTCTCGCGCCGCCTCGGGATCGCCGCGCAGGATGGCGTCCATGACGGCGCGATGCTGCCGCACCAGCTGTTCGTGCGTGTGCTGCACCGTGTACATGCGCTGGCGGTTCTCGGTGACCGTGGCCCGCAGGAGATCGAACAGGCCGCGCATCATCTGCAGCAGCACGGCGTTGTGGGAGGCCTCGGCGATGGCCAGGTGGAACTGGGCGTCGGCGCGCGCCGACAGGTCGGCGTTCTCGTTGCCATGGAACCGCTGCAGATCCTCGAACCGCGCCTCGATCCGGGCGCGGTCCTCGGGCGTGGCGCGCAAGGCGGCATGCCAGGCCGTGCCGCCTTCCAGGGCATGGCGCGCCTCCAGCACGTCGTAGCGATACTCGGGATCCTCGCAGACCAGGCCGTTGAGGGTGCGCACCAGCTGCTGGCGCGGCCAGGCGCCATCCGCCGCCGGGGCCTGCAGGTAGGTGCCGCCGCCCTGGCGGCTGCGCAGCAGCCCCTGGCTGGACAGCAGCCGGATCGCCTCGCGCACCGAAGGACGGGATGCCCCCAGGTCGAGCGCCAGCTGGCGCTCGGCCGGCAGCCGGTCGCCGGGCTGCAGGCCCCTGTCCTGGATCAAGGTCTGCAGTTGTTCGGCGAGGCGGTCCGACAGGCGCATGGTTTTCAAGGAAGACAGAGTCCGAGGCAGGTGAGAATATGAATATTGGTATTACCAATACAGAGCGCCTGAAGCAGGCAGAAATCATTATAGAAACCGGTCTTTCAACGGTCAATGAAAAACCGCCTCGGACAGACCTGAGACGTTTTCCCGCACCCGGCCTATACTGGTATTACCATTAATCAGGCGGACCGGACCTCGCCCCCACAGCCCGGCGCGGCGCGGGATGGCGGCGCCCGCATCGATTTGCCGCTCGACAGCGCGCCGCCCGCACAGTAGAATCCCCGCATGACTTCTCACGCGACCTTTCACGCATCGACTTGGTGGCGCCTCTCTTAGAGGCGGCAACCTCATGCGTGTTTCTCGCACTTTGCCGCCGTTCTGGCAGGCAAAGACCATCTTCCCCCTCTGTCTCCGGCGCGGCGGTTTCTGACCAAGGAAATGCTTGATCATGAAGCTTCTGATGCTCGACAACTACGATTCCTTCACCTATAACCTGGTTCAGTATTTCGGCGAACTCGGCGTCCAGGTCGAGGTGGCGCGCAATGACCAGATCGACCTGGAAGGCATCGAGCGCCTGGACCCCGACCGCATCTGCGTCTCGCCCGGGCCCTGCACGCCGGCCGAGGCCGGCATCTCCATCGACCTGATCCGCCATTTCGCGGGGCGCAAGCCGATCCTGGGCGTCTGCCTGGGGCACCAGGCCATCGGCGCGGCCTACGGCGGACGCATCGTACGCGCCCGCGAACTGATGCACGGCAAGGTCTCGCCCATCTCGCACGCGGGCACCGACGTCTTCACCGGCCTGCCCTCTCCCTTCCAGGTGACGCGCTACCACTCGCTGGCCATCGAACGCGACACGCTGCCCGACTGCCTGGCGGTGACCGCCGAAACCGCCGACGGCGAGATCATGGGTGTGGCCCACAAGACCTTGCCGGTCTACGGGGTGCAGTTCCATCCGGAATCGATCCTCAGCGAACACGGCCACGCCCTGCTGCGCAATTTCCTGAACCTATGACATCCGCCGAAGGAATCCCCATGCCCCTGATCACTCCCAACGAAGCCCTGGTGCGCTGCATCGAACACCGCGAGATCTTCCACGACGAGATGCTGGAACTGATGCGCATGCTGATGCGCGGGGAAGTGTCCCCGCAGCTCGCCAGCGCCCTGCTGATGGGCCTGCGCGTCAAGAAAGAGACCGTGGGCGAGATCACGGCCGCCGCCCAGGTCATGCGCGAATTCGCGCTGGGCGTCACGACCCCCTACCCCCAGGACCTGCTGGATATGTGCGGGACCGGCGGAGACGGCTCGCACACCTTCAACATCTCGACGGCGGCGATGTTCGTGGCGGCAGCCGGCGGCGTCAAGATCGCCAAGCACGGCAACCGCAGCGCCTCGTCCTCGTCCGGCAGCGCGGACGTGCTCGAGGCCCTGGGCGTCTGCATCGCCGCCTCGCCGGAACAGGTGGCCGAGTCGATCGACGCCACCGGCATCGGTTTCATGTTCGCCCCGGCGCACCACGGCGCCATGAAGAACGTCGCCGCCGTGCGCCGCGAACTGGGGGTGCGCACGATCTTCAACATCCTGGGCCCGCTGACCAACCCGGCCGGCGCCGAGAACCAGCTGATGGGGGTGTTCCATCCCGACCTGGTCGGCATCCAGGTGCGCGTGCTGCAGCGCCTGGGGTCGCGCCACGTCCTGATCGTGCACGGCAAGGACGGCATGGACGAGGCCTCGCTGGGCGCCGCGACCCTGATCGGCGAGCTCAAGGACGGCGAAGTCCGCGAGTACGAGATCCATCCCGAGGATTTCGGCATGTCCATGGTCTCCAACCGCAGCATCAAGGTCGCCAACCGCGAAGAATCGGCCCAGCTGGTGCACGCCGCCCTGAACAACACCGCCGGCACCGCCCGCGACATCGTGATCCTGAACGCGGGTCTTGCCCTCTACGCCGGCAACCGGGCCGACAGCATCCAGCACGGCATCGGCCGGGCCGCCGAGCTGATCGCCTCTGGCGCGGCGCGCGACAAGCTGGAACAATTCCGTCAGTACACCCAAAGGTTTGCATCATGAGCGACATCCTCCGGCAGATTCTGGACACCAAGCGCATCGAGGTCGCCACCGCGCGGCAGATGCGCAGCGAGGCCGAGTTGCTGCGCGAGGCCCGCAGCCGCAAGGACATCCGCGGCTTCGCCCGCGCCATCGAGGACAAGATCGCCCAGGGCAAGCCGGCCGTCATCGCCGAAATCAAGAAAGCCTCGCCCTCCAAGGGCGTCATCCGCGCCGACTTCCAGCCCAGCGACATCGCCACCAGCTACGCCTGCCAGGGCGCCGCCTGCCTGTCGGTGCTGACCGACGTGCAGTATTTCCAGGGCGGCTACGACCACCTGCGCCAGGCCCGCGCGGCCTGCAGCTTGCCGGTGCTGCGCAAGGACTTCCTGATCGACCCCTACCAGGTGATCCACGCCCGGGCCCTGGGCGCGGACTGCGTGCTGCTGATCGCCGCCGCCCTGCAGCCCGACCAGATGCGCGAACTCGAAGCCGTCGCCATCGACCTGGGCATGGACGTGCTGGTCGAGATCCACGACCGCGCCGAACTCGATGCCGCCCTGACGCTGCAGACGCCGCTCTTGGGCATCAACAACCGCAACCTGCGCACGTTCGAGACCCGGCTGGAAACCACGCTGGACATGCTGAAAGACCTGCCCGAAGGCAAGCGGGTGGTGACCGAAAGCGGCATCCTGCAGCCCGCCGACGTGGACCGGATGCGCGACCGGGGCGTCCAGGCCTTCCTGGTCGGCGAAGCCTTCATGCGCGAGCCGGATCCCGGCATCGCGCTGCGCACCCTGTTCTTCGACCGGGCTTGACGGGGCCGCGCGCCCGCCCTCCTTCCTCGCCACAGGCCCCATCATGCCCGCCGACTCCACCCGACCCGACTCCTGCCCACTGTGCGGCCCGGCCCCGGCCGGCCTGCTCTGGGAAGACGACCGCCTGCGCGTGATCCGCGTGGACGACAGCCGGTTTCCCGGCTACATCCGCGTCATCTGGCGCAGCCACGTCGCCGAGATGAGCGACCTCCAGCCCGCGGAACGCGAGCACCTGATGCAGGCGGTCTACCGGATCGAGACCCTGCAGCGCAGCCTGCTGCGGCCCGACAAGATCAACCTGGCGAGCCTGGGCAACCAGGTGCCCCACCTGCACTGGCACCTGATCCCGCGCTGGCGGGCCGACCCCTGCTTTCCGGACGCCATCTGGGCGCCCGCCCAGGCCGACGAGGCCCGGCAGGACGCCTGGACACGGCAGGCGCAGGATCTCGCAGTCCGCGCCGACGCCCTGTGCGAGGCCATCCCCGACGCATTCGATGCCGCCGCCTGAGCCGGCCTGAGCGCCCGGTGCGCCCCCGGCGCGGCAGCCGCCCTCGCCGCACCCGCGCTTCTCCCTGAACCGCCACCCTGGACCCGTCTTGACCATGCACGCGCCGCACGCGACCCCGCCCGCCGATTCCGCCTCCCTGGCCCGCACCCTGAAAAACCGCCACATCCAGATGATCGCGCTGGGCGGCGCCATCGGGACCGGCCTGTTCTATGGCTCGGCGGCCTCCATCCAGCTGGTCGGCCCCGGCATCATCCTGTCCTACCTGATCGGGGGGCTGGTCATCTACCTGATCATGCGCATGCTGGGCGAAATGTCCACGCAGGAGCCCGTGTCCGGGGCCTTCAGCCATTTCGCCTATCGCTACTGGGGCGGGTTCGCCGGCTTCCTGTCGGGCTGGAACTACTGGCTGCTGTACATCCTGGTCAGCATGGCCGAGCTGTCGGTGGTGGGCATCTACGTGAACTACTGGCTGCCCGGATTTCCCGCCTGGGCCACCGCGCTGGTCGTGCTGCTGGGCATCACGGCCCTGAATCTCCTGAACGTGCGCCTGTACGGCGAAAGCGAGTTCTGGCTGGCCTTCATCAAGATCGCGGCGATCATCGGCATGATCGTCCTGGGCCTGCTGCTGATCTTCCTGGGATCGGACCAGAAGGCCAGCGGCCTGAGCAATCTCTGGGCGCACGGCGGATTCCTGCCCCACGGCGTGCGCGGCCTGCTGCTGTCCCTGGTGGTGGTGATGTTCTCGTTCGGCGGAACGGAGTTGATCGGCATCACCGCCGGCGAAGCCGACGATCCGCGGCGCAGCATTCCCAAGGCCATCAACCAGGTGCTCTGGCGCATCCTGCTGTTCTACGTGGGCGCGCTGGCGGTGCTGGTGATCCTGTATCCCTGGAACCAGATCGGCACGCAGGGCAGCCCGTTCGTGCTGATCTTTTCCAATCTGGGCATCCCGGCCGCCCCCGACATCCTGAACCTGGTGGTGCTGACGGCGGCGATCTCGGTCTACAACAGCGGCATGTACAGCAACGGCCGCATGCTCTACAGCCTGGCGCAGCAGGGCAATGCGCCGCGGGTGTTCCTGCGCCTGAGCCGCCGCCAGGTGCCGTGGGCAGGCGTCCTGTTCTCCTCGGCCTGCACGCTGGTGATCGTGGTCGTCAATTTCCTGGTGCCCGAAGGCGCGTTCATGCGGATCATGGCGGTGGCGACGGCGGCAGCCGCCACCACCTGGATGATGATCGTGCTGGTGCATCTGCGGTTCCGGCGGGCGCACGCCGGGTCGACGCCGCATTTCCCGTCGCCCGGCTTTCCCTGGGTGAACTACCTGTGCGCGGCGTTCCTGGTGGTCCTCGTCGGGCTGATGACCCAGCTGGACGACACGCGGCCGGCCGTGTACGTGCTGCCGGTCTGGCTGCTGCTGTTGTATTCGGGCTATCGTCTGCGTCAGCGGAAAGGGTAAGGACAAGCAGCGCCCGAAACGGCTCCCGCCGGGTCAACAAAAAGGGCGCTCATGAGAGCGCCCTTCTTTTCCCGCAACAGCAGATCAGTGCGAAGACCGTTTCTGGCTGAACTTGCGCGCCGCCGCGGCCTGGGCCGCGAGCATGGCGAGTTCGGCTTCCACCACGGCCAGGTCGGCCTTGTCCTTGGTGTTGCGCAGGGCTTCCTCGGCGCGCTCGCGCGCCTTGACCGCCTTGGCCTCGTCCAGGTCGGCCGCGCGGATGGCGGTGTCCGACAGCACCGTCACCGAATGCGGCTGGACTTCCAGGATGCCGCCGGCCACGAAGATGTTTTCCTCGGTGCCGTCGTCGCGCTTGATCTTCAGCGTGCCCGGGCGGATGCGTGAGATCAGGGGAGTATGCCCCGGCAGGATGCCGAGGTCGCCCGATTCGCCGGGCAGGGCAACGAACGTTGCCTCGCCCGAATAGATCGAGGCCTCCGCACTGACCACTTCGATGTGAAGAGTCGCCATGTGCAATCCTTATTGGAGGGTTTTGGCCTTCTCGAAGGCCTCGTCGATGCCGCCGACCATGTAGAAGGCCTGCTCGGGCAGCGCATCGCACTCGCCCTCGACGATCATCTTGAAGCCGCGCAGGGTCTCGGCCAGCGGCACGTACTTGCCGGGCGAGCCCGTGAAGACCTCGGCCACGTGGAAGGGCTGCGACAGGAAGCGCTGGATCTTCCGGGCGCGGGCCACGGCCTGCTTGTCCTCGGGGGACAGCTCGTCCATGCCCAGAATGGCGATGATGTCGCGCAGTTCCTTGTAGCGCTGCAGCGTCTGCTGCACGCCGCGGGCGATGTTGTAGTGCTCCTCGCCCACGATCTGCGGGTCCAGCTGGCGGCTGGTGGAATCCAGCGGATCGACGGCCGGGTAGATACCCAGGGCGGCGATGTCGCGGGACAGCACGACGGTGGAGTCCAGGTGCAGGAAGGTCGTGGCGGGCGACGGGTCGGTCAAGTCATCGGCCGGCACGTACACGGCCTGGATGGACGTGATGGAACCGGTCTTGGTGGACGTGATCCGTTCCTGCAGCTTGCCCATTTCCTCGGCCAGCGTCGGCTGGTAGCCCACGGCGGACGGCATGCGGCCCAGCAGCGCGGAGACCTCGGTACCGGCCAGGGTGTAGCGGTAGATGTTGTCCACGAAGAACAGCACGTCGCGGCCTTCGTCGCGGAAGGACTCCGCCATCGTCAGGCCCGACAGGGCCACGCGCAGGCGGTTTCCGGGAGGTTCGTTCATCTGCCCGAACACCATGGCGACCTTGGATTCGGCCAGGTTGTCCAGCTTGATGACGCCGGCATCCGACATTTCGTGATAGAAGTCGTTGCCCTCGCGGGTGCGCTCACCCACGCCGGCGAACACCGACAGGCCGCTGTGGGCCTTGGCGATGTTGTTGATCAGTTCCAGCATGTTCACGGTCTTGCCCACGCCGGCGCCGCCGAACAGGCCGACCTTGCCGCCCTTGGCGAACGGGCACACCAGGTCGATCACCTTGATGCCGGTCTCGAGCAGCTCGACGGACGGGGACAGCTCGTCGAACTTGGGGGCGTGCTGGTGGATGGCGCGCTTTTCGGTGGATTGGATGTCGCCGCGCTCGTCGATGGGACGGCCCAGCACGTCCATGATGCGGCCCAGGGTGCCCTGGCCGACCGGGACGGAGATCGGGGCGCCGGTGCCGGCCACGGACATGCCGCGGCGCAGGCCGTCGGACGAACCCATGGCAATGGTACGCACCACGCCATCGCCCAGCTGCTGCTGGACTTCAAACGTCAGGCCCTTTTCCGCGAAGGCGGAGGACTCGTCGGTCAAGGTGAGCGCGTCGTAAATGTTGGGAATGCTGTCGCGGGGGAACTGAATGTCCACCACGGCGCCGATGCACTGAACGATGGTACCGTTGCTCATGTTTAGTCCTATAAGTATCTCTGGGTTGACCCGGCGTGCGTCGATCAGACCGCCGCTGCGCCGCCCACGATTTCCGAAATTTCCTTGGTGATGGCCGCCTGCCGGGTCTTGTTGTAGACCAGCTGGAGGTCGCCGATGACTTTCTTGGCGTTGTCGGAGGCCGCCTTCATGGCCACCATCCGCGCGGATTGCTCGCTGGCCATGTTTTCCGCCACGGCCTGATACACCAGGCCTTCCACGTACCGCATGAGCAGATCGTCGATGACCGTCTGCGAATCCGGCTCGTACAGATAATCCCAGCCGTACTGCGTATCCAGGGAATCGTCTTCCTGGCTGCCCGCCTGGAAGGGATCCTCGAGGCCGGAGGGCAGGGGCAGCAGACGGATGAAGCTGGGATCCTGCTTCATGGTGTTGATGAAGCGGCTGGTCGCCAGATACACCGCATCGACCTTGCCGTTCACGAAGTCGTCGATCTGGGCCTTGATGGCGCCGATCAGGCGTTCGAGGTTCGGGGCGTCGCCCAGCTGGACCTCGGAGGACACGACGTTGACGCCCACGCGGTTGAGCAGCCCCAGGCCCTTGGAGCCCAGCGCCGTCGCCTGTACGCGGATGCCTTGCTGCTCGAATTCCTTGATCCGCGCCAGTGCCAGGCGCGAGATGTTGGTATTCAGGCCGCCGCACAGGCCCTTGTCGGTCGTCACCAGCACGATGCCGACCGCCGACAGCTTGGGCCGCTCGACCATGTACGGGTGCGTGTAGTCCGGGTTCGCCTGCATCAGGTGCGCGGCAATCGCACGGACCTTGGTGGCGTAGGGACGGCCGGCCCGCATGCGATCCTGCGCCTTGCGCATTTTCGACGCGGCGACCATTTCCATCGCCTTGGTGATCTTGCGCGTGTTCTGCACGCTCTTGATCTTGGTTCGAATTTCCTTGATTCCGGCCATTCCACTATTCCCTTGGGCTGACCGGGGCGCCTGCGCTCAGGCGCCCCGACTGCGGCTTAAAACGTGCCGTGCTTCTTGAACTCCTGGATCGCGGCGCCCAGAGCGGCGTCGTCTTCCTTGGACAGTTCCTTCACGTCTTCGATGCGCTGGATCAGGGCTTCGTGCTTGGACTTCAGGAAGTCCTTCAGGGCCTTTTCGAACGGCAGCACCTGGGCGACTTCCAGGTCGTCCAGGTAGCCGTTGTTGACGGCGTACAGGGCGACGGACAGTTCCCAGACCTGCTGCGGCTGGTACTGGGGCTGCTTCAGCAGCTCGACCACGCGCTTGCCGCGTTCCAGCTGACGGCGGGTGGCGTCGTCCAGGTCCGAGGCGAACTGCGCGAAGGCGGCCAGTTCGCGGTACTGGGCCAGGTCGGTCCGGATACCGCCGGAGAGCTTCTTGACGACCTTGGTCTGGGCCGAACCGCCAACGCGCGACACCGAGATACCGGCGTTGATGGCGGGGCGGATACCGGCGTTGAACAGGTCGGTTTCCAGGAAGATCTGGCCGTCGGTGATCGAGATCACGTTGGTCGGCACGAAGGCGGACACGTCGCCGGCCTGCGTTTCGATGATCGGCAGCGCGGTCAGCGAGCCGGTCTTGCCCTTGACGGCGCCCTTGGTGAATTGCTCGACGTAGTGCTCGTTCACGCGGGCGGCGCGCTCCAGCAGGCGGGAGTGCAGGTAGAACACGTCGCCGGGGTAGGCTTCGCGCCCGGGCGGGCGGCGCAGCAGCAGGGACACCTGACGGTAGGCCCAGGCCTGCTTGGTCAGGTCGTCGTACACGATCAGGGCGTCCTCGCCGCGATCGCGGAAGTATTCGCCCATCGTGCAGCCCGAGTACGCGGCCAGGTACTGCATGGCGGCGGATTCGGAGGCGGCGGCGGCCACGACGATCGTGTATTCCATCGCGCCGTGCTCTTCCAGTTTGCGCACCACGTTGTTGATCGTGGAGGCCTTCTGGCCGATGGCGACGTACACGCAGGTGACGCCCTTGCCCTTCTGGTTGATGATGGTGTCGACGGCCACGGCGGTCTTGCCGGTCTGGCGGTCGCCGATGATCAGCTCGCGCTGGCCGCGGCCGACGGGCACCATGGAGTCGATGGCCTTCTGGCCGGTCTGCAGCGGCTGCGACACGGACTGGCGGGCGATCACGCCCGGCGCGACCTTTTCGATCACGTCGGTTTCCTTGGCATTGATCGGGCCCTTGCCGTCGATCGGGTTGCCCAGG
>DASSTS010000038.1:0-16757 GCA_035707805.1 Castellaniella sp.
AGCCCTTGGCCTCGCCGCCGCCGGCCTTGGACAACACCGTGGTGATCGCCGCCGTCAGGGTCGTCTTGCCGTGGTCAACGTGCCCGATCGTCCCCACGTTCACGTGCGGTTTGGTCCGTTCAAACTTGCCTTTTGCCATGATGATTCCTGTAATTTCCTAGGAAATGAAAGAGGGAAATGCCCGGCCTGGCGGCCGGGCCGTGTGTTATTTGCCGCGAGCGGCGATGACTTCGTCGGCCACGTTGCGCGGGGCCTCGGCGTACTGCTTGAATTCCATCGTGTACGTGGCGCGGCCCTGGGTCTGCGAACGCAGGCTGGTCGCATAGCCGAACATCTCGGCCAGGGGAACCTCGGCCTTGATGCTCTTGCCGCCACCCGGGATGTCATCCATGCCCTGGACCATGCCTCGGCGGGACGACAGGTCGCCCATCACCGTGCCGGCGTAGTCCTCGGGCGTCTCGACTTCCACGTGCATCATGGGCTCGAGCAGCACCGGGCTGGCCTTGCGCATGCCGTCCTTGAACGCCATGGACGCGGCCATCCGGAACGCGTTTTCGTTCGAGTCCACGTCGTGGTACGAACCGAAGAACAGCGTGACCTTGACGTCGACCACGGGGTAGCCCGCGACCACGCCGGCCGGCAGGGTTTCCTGGATGCCCTTGTCCACCGCGGGGATGAACTCGCGCGGCACCACGCCGCCCTTGATGGCATCCACGAACTCGTAGCCGCCGCCCGCCTCGAGGGGTTCGAGCTTGAGCACGACGTGACCGTACTGGCCGCGACCGCCGGACTGCTTGACGAACTTGCCTTCGACCTCGTCGCAGGTCTTGCGGATGGTTTCGCGGTAGGCCACCTGGGGCTTGCCGACGTTGGCTTCGACGCCGAATTCGCGCTTCATGCGGTCGACCAGGACTTCGAGGTGCAGTTCGCCCATCCCGGAGATGATGGTCTGGCCGGATTCCTCGTCGCTGCGGACACGGAAGGACGGATCCTCGGCGGCCAGGCGCGACAGGGCGATGCCCATCTTTTCCTGGTCGGCCTTGGATTTCGGCTCGACCGCCTGCGAAATCACGGGTTCCGGGAATTCCATGCGCTCCAGCAGGACATGATCGCCCACGTCGCACAGGGTTTCACCGGTGGTGACTTCCTTCAGGCCCACGACGGCGGCGATGTCGCCCGCAACCACTTCCTTGATTTCGGCGCGGTTGTTGGCGTGCATCTGCAGGATGCGGCCGATGCGTTCCTTCTTGCCCTTGATCGGGTTGTACACGGTGTCGCCCGAGGTCAGCACGCCGGAATACACGCGGATGAAGGTCAGCTGGCCCACGAACGGGTCGGTCATCAGCTTGAAGGCCAGGGCCGACAGCTTTTCGCTGTCGTCGGCCTTGCGGCTGATCTCGTTGCCTTCGTCATCCGTGCCTTGCACCGGGGGAATGTCCACCGGCGAGGGCAGGTAGTCGATGACCGCGTCCAGCATGCGCTGCACGCCCTTGTTCTTGAAGGCCGTGCCGCACAGCATCGGCTGGATCTCGCCGGCGATGGTGCGGATGCGGATGCCCTGGTCGATTTCCTGCTCGGTCAGCGCGCCGGTCTCGAGGTACTTGTTCATCAGTTCCTCGTTGGCCTCGGCGGCGGACTCGACCAGCTTTTCGTGCCATTCGTTGGCGCTGTCCGCCAGTTCGGCCGGGATCTCGGCGTATTCGAACTTGGTGCCCTGGGAGGCTTCGTCCCAGATGATGGCCTTCATCTTGGTCAGGTCGATCACGCCCTTGAAGTTGTCCTCGGCGCCGATCGGGATGACGATGGGCACGGGGTTGGCCTTCAGGCGCAGGCGCATCTGCTCGTAGACCTTGAAGAAGTTGGCGCCGGTGCGGTCCATCTTGTTCACGAAGGCCAGGCGGGGCACGCCGTACTTGTTGGCTTGGCGCCACACGGTTTCCGACTGCGGCTGCACGCCACCCACGGCGCAATACACCATGCAAGCGCCGTCGAGCACGCGCATGGAACGTTCGACTTCGATGGTGAAGTCCACGTGTCCCGGGGTGTCGATGATGTTGATGCGGTGCTCGTCGTACTGGTGCTCCATCCCGCTCCAGAATGCCGTGGTGGCAGCGGAGGTGATGGTGATGCCGCGTTCCTGCTCCTGCTCCATCCAGTCCATGGTGGCCGCGCCCTCATGGACCTCGCCAATCTTGTGGTTGACGCCGGTGTAGAACAGGATGCGCTCGGTGGTGGTGGTCTTGCCGGCATCGATGTGCGCGGAGATACCGATATTGCGGTAGCGCTGAATGGGTGTTTTGCGGGCCATGTTGAAAGTCCTAATGAATGACCGGCTGGATTACCAGCGGAAGTGGCTGAAGGCCTTGTTGGCCTCGGCCATCTTGTGGGTGTCCTCGCGCTTCTTCATGGCGCCGCCGCGGCCTTCGGCTGCGTCCATGAGTTCGCCTGCCAAGCGCAGGTCCATCGATTTCTCGCCGCGCTTTTTCGCGGCTTCGCGCAGCCAGCGCATGGCCAGGGCCAGGCGGCGCACGGGGCGCACTTCGACCGGCACCTGGTAGTTGGCGCCACCGACGCGGCGGGACTTGACTTCGACCACCGGCTTGATGTTGTTGATGGCGTTGTTGAAGACTTCGATGGGCTCCTTGCCCGTTTTGGCCTGGATCTGGTCCAAAGCGCCGTACACGATGCGTTCCGCCACGGCTTTCTTGCCGGACAGCATGACGACGTTCATGAATTTGGCCAGCTCGACACTGCCGAACTTGGGATCAGGGAGGATTTCACGTTTCGGTACTTCGCGACGACGAGGCATTTCGATTTCCTTGTGACGATTCAGTTGAGCCGCTGGGCGGCCTCGGCCCCCATGGGGAGAGCCACTTACCTGCCAAAGCCGGATGGCCCTGGCTGCACGTTGTTGACCGGCGGACGGTCAGAATGAGACTGCGAGGCGGCTGGGATTATTTCTTGGGCCGCTTGGCGCCGTATTTGGAACGGGCCTGCTTGCGGTCCTTGACGCCTTGCAGGTCAAGAGAGCCGCGCACGATGTGGTAGCGCACACCCGGCAGATCCTTCACACGGCCGCCACGCACCAGAACCACCGAGTGTTCCTGGAGATTGTGGCCTTCGCCGCCGATGTACGAGATGACCTCGTAGCCATTGGTCAGGCGCACCTTGGCGACCTTACGCAGGGCGGAGTTCGGCTTTTTCGGGGTGGTGGTGTAGACACGGGTGCAGACGCCGCGACGCTGGGGGCAGTTTTCCAGCGCCGGGCTCTTGCTGCTCTCGCGACTGACTTGGCGCGGCTTGCGCAGCAGTTGAGCAATAGTAGGCATGACCTTTACGCATCCTTTGTACTTGCGTACGTTTTACGTCGATGTTCAGGCAATCAGCACAAAATCCGCCTGGAACGAATGACGTAAAAGAGCGGGTCTTGCACTGACCGATCAGGCAGGCTTCGCCTGATGACCATCATCGGGCAATCCGCCCGATGCCTTACCTAAGCGACAGACCTGACAGCGCATACTGCGACCTGCCGCCTTCAATCGGTAAGCTCGCAAGTGTAGCACGCTGTTGACATGACAGGCAATAGATGTGTAAGGCAATGCTGCGGCGCCCGGGCAAGGGGGTCCAGTTTTTGTTAACCAAATGGTTAGTTTAATATGGTCGGGCGTCCGCCCGTGCCCGGGCCTCGAATTTCACGGAGCGCAGCCATGCCGGATCCTGGTGCCAGAGAACAACGCAACCCGCTGGGGATGCAAGGAATCGAATTCATCGAATACCTGTCGGCCGACCCCGAGGGGCTGGGCCAGGTCCTGGTCCAGCTGGGATTCCGTCGGATCGCCCGGCACCGGTCGCGGGACGTGTTCCTCTACCGCCAGGGGACGATGAACCTGATCGTCAACGCGGACCGCACCGCCCTGCTCGACCCCGGTCAGCCGGACGGCGACGGCGGCGACCGGATCCATGCCCTGGCGGTGCGGGTCGCCGACGCCCGCCAGGCCTACCGCTACTGCGTGCAGCTGGGCGCGCGCCCGGTCCCCAGCCGGGCCGAGGCGATGGAGCTGAACATTCCCGGCTTCGAGGGCATCGGCGGCTCCGTCATCTACCTGGCGGACCAGCGGCGCGATATCCCGATCTACGACGTGGATTTCGAGTACCTGGACGAGACGCGCGAGGTGGTCCCGATCGTCCCCGGCCTGCATTTCTTCGGCCTGGCCCAGCACGTCCATCCGGACAGCACGCCCGACTGGGTCGATTTCTACGCCCGGATGCTGGGCTTTCGCAAGCTCGCCCCCGGCACGCGATTCGGCATCCTGCCGTCGGGCACCATCCTGCAAAGCCCCTGCCGGCAGTTCTACCTGCAACTGGTCGAGCCGGTGGGCAACGCGCTGTTCGACGTGGAATGGTACGAGCAGTTCTCGCGGCTGGCCCTGGGCACCCCCGACGTGCCCCTGACGGTGCGCACGCTGCGCGAGCGCGGAATCCAGTTCGAGGACAATGAGTTCTCCCATCCCGGCCCCTGCGGCGCGGTCATGGCCGGCCTGACCTACGACATCAGCTTCGAGCTGGTCCGCAATCCCCAGCCGCGCTAACGTGCTGTCCGGCTGATCCTTACGTTTGAAACCCGACGCCGCCTTCCGGCGCTTGCGCCCCTGCCCGCGGCGCCCGCCCCGAAGCGCGGGCGCATGCGGGAAACTCCCTAGGAAATAGTGTTTGACGCTTGGAGGATACGGCTCCTATAGTTCGTTGTATGTACTAGTTAGTACATCAATCATCGAACCGAGAAGCACTTGAACACTGAACACTCCAACCTGCTGCTGGGCCTGATCGGCGAGGGGATCGGCCAATCCCTCAGCCCGGCGCTCTACGAGGGCGAGGCGGCCCATCACGGCATCCGCTGCCTGTACCAGCGCATCGACCTGGACGAACTGCGCCTGAGCCCTGCCGTCCTGCCTGAACTGCTGACCGCCGCCGAACGATTCGGTTTCAAGGGCCTGAACATCACCCACCCCTGCAAACAAGAGGTCATCCCCTACCTGCACGCTTTGTCCGACGAGGCGCGGGCCATCGGGGCGGTCAACACCGTCGTGCTGAACCATGGGCGGCGCGTGGGCCACAACACCGATCACTACGGCTTCAGCCAGAACATGCAGCAGCACATCGGCGGGCGCCCCATCGGGCGCGTCGTGCAGCTGGGCGCCGGCGGGGCCGGTTCCGCGGTGGCGGACGCCATCCTGCGCCTGGGCGCCGAGCGCCTGACGCTCTTCGATTTCGCGCCCGAGCGCGCGGACAGCCTGGCGCAATCGCTGCGGGTCCGCTTTCCGCATGCCGCCGTCGAGGCGGGCAAGGACTTGGCCGCCGCCATGCGCCAGGCCGATGGCCTGATCAACGCCACCCCGGTCGGGATGCACAAGCATCCCGGCACGCCGCTGAATCCGGTGCTGCTGGAATCCCGCCACTGGTTCGCCGAGATCATCTATTTCCCGCTCGAGACGGAGCTGCTGCGCGTGGCCCGGCAGAAAGGCTGCCATACGATCGACGGCCTGGGCATGGTGGTGCACCAGGCCGCCCGCGCCTTCGAGCTCTACACCGACGGCATTCCCGCCGACGCCGCCCGCATGACCGCGCACGTCCGGCGGATCCTGCAAGGAGATCCACTTGAACAGGTTCCTTGACCGCTTCAGCCGGTGCCTGCAGTTCGTGGTCGCCCTCATGCTGATGGTGATGGTGGTCCTCGTCTTCGGCAACGTGGTCCTGCGCTACGGCTTCAATTCCGGGATCATCGTCTCCGAAGAGGTGTCCCGCATGCTGTTCGTCTGGGTCACCTTCCTGGGCAGCCTGATCGCGTTGCGCGAGAACGCGCACCTGGGCTCGAACTTCGTCGTCCGGGCCCTCGGGCCGGCCGGCCGGCGAACGTGCCTCATCCTGGGCCGTCTGGCCATGCTGTACATCTGCTGGCTGATATTCGCCGGCGCGCTGGACCAGACCCGCATCAACCTGCCCGTGGCCGCGCCGATCACCGGCATCTCCATGGGCCTGTTCTACGTCAGCGGGGTGGTCTTCAGCGTCGTGGGCGCGCTGATCCTGCTGTGCGACCTGTTCAAGCTGGGCACCGCGCCCATGGGCGTCGTGGACGGGTACCTGGACGATGCCGGAGAACAGTCATGATCCTGACGACCTTTCTCGTCGCGCTGCTGGGCTCGATGGCCATCGGGATCCCGATCGCCTTCGCGCTGCTGATCTCCGCCGCCGCACTGATGTGGCAGCTGGACATGTTCGACGCCCAGATCCTGGCGCAGAACCTCATCAACGGCGCCAACAGCTTTCCGCTGCTGGCGGTGCCCTTCTTCATGCTGGCCGGCGAGATCATGACGGTCGGCGGCCTGTCGCGCCGCATCGTCGATTTCGCCCTGGTGCTGGTGGGCCACGTCCGGGGCGGCCTGGGCTACGTCACCATCATCACGGCCTGCCTGATGGCGGCGCTCTCGGGCTCGGCCGTCGCCGATGCGGCCGCCATGACGGCGCTGCTGCTGCCCATGATGACGGCCGCCGGCCACGACAAGAAGCAGGCCGCGGGGCTCATCGCCTCGGCCGGCATCATCGCGCCGGTGATCCCGCCCAGCATCGGCCTCATCATCTTCGGCGTGTCGGCCAACGTCTCGATCTCCAAGCTGTTCCTGGCCGGAATCTTCCCGGGGCTGCTGATGGGCGCGGCGCTGTGGTGCACCTGGGCGTGGCTGATGCGGCGGGAAAAGCACCTGACGCCCGCGCCCCGGAAGTCCCTGCGCGAGGTCCTGCGCGCCGCGCGCGAGGGTATCTGGGCGCTGGGCATGCCGGTCATCATCGTCGTGGGGCTGCGCCTGGGCGTGTTCACCCCGACCGAGGCGGCGGTGGTGGCGGCCGTGTACGCATTGTTCGTATCCACGGTCATCTACCGCGAAATGTCCTGGAGGGACCTGTACCGGGTGTTCTACAACTCGGCCAAGGTCAGCGCCATCATCATGCTGCTGGTGGCCGCCGCGATGGTCAGCGCCTGGCTCATCACCGTCGCCGGCCTGCCGGACCGCATGGTCGACCTGCTGGAGCCGCTGATCGGCGACCCGATGCTGCTCATGATCACCGCCATGGTCCTGGTGGTGCTGGTCGGCACGGCCATGGACATGACGCCCACCATCCTGATCCTCACCCCGGTCCTGATGCCCGCCGTCAAGGCGGCCGGCATCGACCCCGTGTATTTCGGCGTGCTGTTCATCATCAACAACGCGATCGGCCTGATCACGCCCCCCGTCGGCACGGTGCTCAACACCGTGGCGGGGGTGGGACGCCTCAGCATGGACGACACCACGCGCGGCGCCCTGCCGTTCCTGGCCGCCCAGCTGGTGGTGCTGTTTCTGCTGGTGCTGTTCCCGGACATCGTCCTCATCCCCGCCCATTGGCTTTACTGACTTCACTGACATAAGACCTACCAAGGAGACAACCATGAAGCGACTCGTCCTTTCCACCCTCACGGCCCTCAGCCTGGGCCTGGCCGCCCTGGCGCCCAGCCACGCGGCCGACATCCGCGAACACTCGATCAAGTTCGCCTCGCAGAACAACAAGGGCCATCCGCAGGTCATCGGCATGCAGAAGTTCGCCGACCTGGTGGCGCAGAAGTCCGGCAACAAGATCCGCGTGCGCCTGTTCCCCGGCGGCGTGCTGGGCGGCGACCTGGAAACGGTCTCGGCCCTGCAGGGGGGCACGATCGAAATGACGGTGCTGAATTCCGGCATCCTGCAGGCCCAGGTCAAGGACTTCGCGGCCTATGACTTCCCCTTCCTGTTCAACAACGACAAGGAAGTCGATGCGTTGGTGGACGGCCCCTTCGGCCACCAGCTGCACGAAAAGCTGCGGGACAAGGGCCTCGTGGGCCTGGCGTACTTCGACCTGGGATTCCGCAACATCACCAACGCCAAGCACCCGATCACCAAGCCCGAGGACATCGCGGGCCTGAAGCTGCGCGTGATCCAGTCGCCGATCTACGTGGACGTGTTCAAGGCGCTGGGCGCCAACCCGACGCCGCTGGCCTGGCCCGAGGTCTACAATGCGCTGGAACAAGGCGCGGTGGACGGCCAGGAAAACCCGTTCACCGTGATCCTGAACGCCAAGCTGGACGAGGTGCAGAAATACCTGGCCGTCACGCGCCACATCTACAATCCGCAGTCGGTCATCATCAGCAAGAAATTCTGGGACACGCTGAACGCGGACGAACAGAAGCTCATCCAGGACGCCGCGACCGAGGCCGCCGCCTATCAGCGAGGCGTCTCGCGCGACGCCGCATCCAAGGCGCTGGCGACCCTCAAGAACCATGGCATGCAGGTCACTGAGATGTCGCCCGCGGACATGGACAAGATGCGCGCCATGGTCAAGCCGGTGGTGGAAAAGTACGCCCAGGAAGTCGGCCAGGCCACGGTCCAGTCCATGTATGCGGAACTTGACAAGATCCGCCAACAACAGCAATAAAGCGGGTGGGCGGTCCGCCTCGCGGGCCGGTCCGCCCTTTTCCGCATCCGCCCCCTCGCCTGCTCAAAAAGGAACGCGTTTCATGAAAATACTGGTGCTGCATGGGATCAACCTCAACATGTTCGGCAAGCGCGACCCGAAACAGTACGGCACGGTCACCCTGGATCAGATCAACGGCCGCCTGGAAACGCTGGCGGACGAACTCGGCGCCGAACTGGAGTGCTACCAGAGCAACTGCGAAGGCGCCCTGTGCGACCGCATCCACCAGGCGCATGCCGACGGCACGCAGGCCGTCCTGATCAATGCCGGCGCCTGGACGCACTACAGCTACGGGATCCGGGACGCGCTCGCGATCCTCGAGGTGCCCGTCATCGAGGTCCACATGTCGAACATCCACGCCCGCGAGGCGTTCCGGCACACCTCCGTCATCGCCGAGGTCTGCCGGGGCCAGATCGCCGGGTTCGGCGCCGACAGCTACCTGCTGGCCCTGCGCGCCGCCGTCTCGGCGGTCCAGGCCCAGGCCCGTTGAGGCGGTCCGCCATGACGAAGAACCCGCCCCCCGGCGCCCGCAGCAACGACGCCGCCGCGACCCGCAGGAATATTCTCGAGGTCGCCATCCGCGAGTTCGCCCACAAGGGCCTGGCCGGCGCGCGCATCGACGAAATCGCCGAGCAGACCTCCGCCAGCAAGCGGATGATCTACTACTACTTCAAGAGCAAGCAGGCGCTGTACCTGGCGGCGCTGGAAGAGTCGTACCACAACATCCGCGAGATCGAGAGCGGACTGCACCTGGAGGCGCTGCCGCCCGACGAGGCCATGCGCACCCTGGTGGGATTCACCTTTGACTACCAGTCGCACAATCCGGATTTCGTGCGCCTGGTCATGAACGAGAACATGCACTACGGCCGCTACCTGGCGCAGTCCACGATGATCAAGGACCTGAACATCCCCGTCATCAACAGCATCCGCGACATCTATTCGCGCGGCTGCGAGCAGGGGCTGTTCCGCACCGGCCTGGACCCGATCGACCTGCACGCCTCCATCAGCGCGCTGTGCTTCTTCAACGTGTCGAACCAGCACACGTTCTCGCTGATCTTCCGGCGCAACGTCATGGACCCCGAGGTCTACGCCCGGCGCCGCGCCAGCGTCATCGACACGATCCTGAGATCCATGCTGGCATAGCGCGGCAAGGCGCCGGCCCGCCGGCTGCCGACGCAATATCCCGGCATCGCGCCGTCTTATGTACTATCTTGTCCGTACATATCCTGCGCCGGTGCCTTCACTGTAGGAGGACTTTCCATGCAACGCCACTACTCCCTGGCACAACTGACCACGCTGTCGCTGGCGCCGCCCGCCATGATCGAGACGGCGGCGCGCGCCGGATACGAGGGCTGCGGGCTGCGGCTGCTGCCGTTCACGCCCGATGGCGTCGCCTACGATCTCATGGCTGACGCGCCGCTGTTGCGCGAGACCCTGGCGGCCCAGCGCGACACCGGCGTGCGCGTGGGCGACCTGGAGATCATCCGCCTGAACGAGCGATTCGACGTCGCGGCCTACGGAGCGTTCTTCGAGGTCGCGCAGCGCCTGGGCGCCGAGAACGTCCTGGTGGCCGGCGAGGATCCCGACGAAGGCCGTCTGACGGAGTCGTTCGCGCGCCTGTGCGAGGCCGCCGGGTCCCATGGCCTGACGGTGGACATGGAATTCATGCCCTGGCTGGCGGTGGACCGCCTGTCGCGCGCGCGCCGGGTGATCGAGGCCGCGGGCCGGGACAACGGCGGCGTCCTGATCGATCCGCTGCATTTCGCGCGATCCGCCAGCACGCTGGAAGAACTGGCCGAGCTGCCGGGCGCCCGGGTCCACTACGCGCAGATCTGCGATGCGCCGGCCGGCATCCCCGCCACCACGGCCGAGATGATCCACACCTCGCGCTGCGCCAGGCTGCTGCCGGGCGAGGGCGACATCGCATTAGGGGAAATCTTCGCGCGCCTGCCGCGGGACATCCCGATCAGCATCGAGATTCCCAACGACGCCCGGCTGGCCGAGATGGGCCCGGAGGCCTGGGCGCGGCGCTGCCTGGAGGCGTCGAAACGGTTCTTCGACGCGGGGTGAGGCCGCAAGGACGCAGGCCGGCCTGATCACCCCGCGCAAGACGGCCGGCTCAGCCGGGCTGGCGCAGGAGATCGTCCAGCACCGGTTGCACGGCGGGCGCGGCGCCGCGCCAGATCCGGAAAGACTCGGCCGCCTGGCCCACCAGCATGCCCAGTCCGTCGACGACGCGCGATGCGCCCTGGCGGCGGGCCTCGGCCATGAAGACCGTATCGCCCTTGCCGTAGACCATTTCGTAGGCCAGCGCGCCGGGCGCGTACAGACCCTCGCCCAGGTCCAGCGCCTGCTCGCCCAGCCCCGTCGAGGTCGCATTGATCACGACGTCGAAGCCCCCCCCCGCCCCGGCCCGCAAGCCGCCGCCGGACACGGGATGGCTTCCCGCCCAGGGCGCGGCCAGGGCCTCGGCCTTGTCCGCGTTGCGATTGATGATCAGCAGCTGCGCGGGGCCGGCCTCGAGCAGGGGCAGCAACACGCCGCGCGCCGCGCCGCCGGCGCCCACCAGCAGGACCTTGCGCCCCGCCAGGCGGACCCCGAGCCGGTCCTGGATGTCCTGGACCAGCCCGATCCCGTCGGTGTTGTCGCCCTCGATGCCGTCCGGACGGAAGCTCAAGGTATTGACGGCCTGGGCGGCGCGCGCGCGATCGCTGAGCCGGTCCGACAGCGCCAGCGCCTGCAGCTTGAAAGGCGCGGTGACGTTCATGCCCAGGCCGCCGGCGGCGGCAAAGGCGCGCACGGCCGCCTCGAAGTTGTCCTCGGCGGCCAGGATCGCCTCGTAGCTGAGATCGTGGCCGAGCTGCCGGGCGAATGCCGCGTGGATGAAGGGGGACTTGGACTGGGCAATCGGGTTGCCGATGACGGCATAGCGGTCGGTCATGGGGTCTCGTCGACGCGTCGGCGCAAAAGGCCCTAGCGTAGCAAATAAAAGGGCGCGGCAAAGAAAAACCGCCCCGGACGGATCCGGGGCGGTTTCAGGAAAGGCCTTGCGGCCGGCCGGCTGGCCGGACCGCGGAGGATCATTCCTCGGCCGGCGACTCCGTGTCGGAGGCCGGATCGGCGGAGGCAGGGTCCTCGCCGGAACCGACGTGCGCCATTTCCGAAGGATCCCCGAACGGGTTGGCCAGCTCGCGCGCTGCCGCCCGTTCCGCCGCCTCGAAGATCTCCCTCTCGTGGCGGGCGATATGGTAGGACATGCCGGTACCCGCCGGGATCAGGCGACCCACGATGACGTTTTCCTTCAGGCCACGCAGTTCGTCTCGCTTGCCCATGATGGCGGCTTCGGTCAGCACCCGGGTCGTTTCCTGGAAGGAAGCGGCGGAGATGAACGAATCCGTCGACAGGGAGGCCTTGGTGATGCCCAGCAGCACGTTGTCGTACGTGGCCGGCAGCTTGCCTTCGGCTTCCATGCGGTCGTTGGCGTTGAGCAGCTCGGAGCGTTCCACCTGTTCACCGGTGATGAAGTCGGTATCGCCCGGGTTGGTGATGTTCACGCGACGCAGCATCTGGCGCACGATGACTTCGATGTGCTTGTCGTTGATCTTCACGCCCTGCAGACGATAGACGTCCTGGACTTCGTTGACCACGTAGGACGCCAGCGGCTCGATGCCCTGCAGACGCAGGATGTCGTGCGGGTCGGCCGGGCCGTCGACGATGAGCTCGCCCTTGTTGACCACCTGGCCGTCGTGCACCAGCACCTGCTTTTCCTTGGAAATCAGGAACTCGTGGTTGACGCCGTCCATGTCGGTGATGACCAGGCGCTGCTTGCCCTTGGTGTCCTTGCCGAACGACACCGTGCCGGTGATCTCCGCCAGCACGCCGGCATCCTTCGGGGAACGGGCCTCGAACAGCTCGGCCACACGCGGCAGACCGCCGGTGATGTCGCGGGTCTTCTGCGATTCCTGCGGAATCCGCGCCAGGAAGTCGCCCACGCCCACGGGCTGGCCGTCGCGCACGGTGATCAGCGCGCCCACGGGCAGCGAGATCGCCACGGCGTGATCGGTGCCGGCCACCTTGATTTCCTGGCCCTGCTCGTCGAGCAGCAGGATCTGCGGACGGGCCGCGCCCTTGGTGCTGCGGGTCTTGGGCGTGATGACGACCAGCGTCGACAGGCCGGTGATCTCGTCGACCTGGCGGGCGACCGTGACGCCTTCCTCGATGTTGGCGAAGCGGATCGTGCCGGTGTATTCGGACACGATGGGCCGCGTCAGCGGATCCCAGGTGGCGAGTTTCGTGCCGGCCTTGATCGTGTCGCCGTCGCCCACCAGGATCGTGGCGCCATAGGGGATCTTGTGGCGCTCGCGTTCGCGGCGGTTGTCGTCATAGACCACGATCTCGCCCGAGCGCGACACGGCAATGCGGTCGCCCTTGGCGTTGGTCAGGTAACGCAGGCCGATGGCAAAGCCCACGGAACCGGCGGACTTGGTCTCGACGGAACTGGCCAGGGCGTTTCGCGAGGCCGCGCCGCCGATGTGGAAGGTCCGCATCGTCAGCTGCGTGCCCGGCTCGCCGATGGACTGGGCAGCGATCACGCCGACCGCCTCGCCCTTGTTGACGAGCGAACCGCGGCCCAGGTCGCGGCCATAGCAATGGGCGCACAGGCCGTGGCGGGTTTCGCAGGTCAGCGGCGTGCGGATCTTGACTTCGTCGATCCCCAGCTCGTCGATCAGCTCGACCTTGTTCTCGTCCAGCAGCGTGCCGGCCGGGATCACGGTTTCCTGCGTGTCGGGATTGACGATGTCGATGGCCGCGACGCGTCCCAGCACGCGGTCGCGCAGGGCCTCGACGACCTCGCCGCCCTCGAGCAGGGCCTTCATCACGTAACCGTGCGACGTGCCGCAATCGTCTTCCGTGATCACCAGGTCCTGGGTCACGTCGACCAGGCGGCGGGTCAGGTAGCCGGAGTTCGCGGTCTTCAGCGCCGTGTCGGCCAGACCCTTGCGGGCGCCGTGCGTGGAGATGAAGTACTGCAGCACGTTCAGGCCTTCACGGAAGTTGGCCGTGATGGGGGTCTCGATGATGGAGCCGTCCGGCTTGGCCATCAGGCCGCGCATCCCCGCCAGCTGGCGGATCTGGGCGGCGGAACCCCGGGCGCCGGAGTCGGCCATCATGTAGATGGAATTGAAGGATTCCTGACGGGTCTCCTTGCCGTGGCGGTCGATGACCGGCTCGGTCGAGAGCTGCTCCATCATGGCCTTGCCGACGCGGTCGCCGGCCTTGCCCCAGATGTCCACCACATTGTTGTAGCGTTCCTGCGAAGTCACCAGACCGGAGGAGTACTGCCGGTCGATTTCCTTCACCTCGCTGGAGGCCTGGGACAGGATTTCTTCCTTGACGTCCGGCACGACCATGTCGCCCATGGCGATGGACACGCCGGCGCGGGTGGCCAGGCGGTAGCCCGACTGCATCAGCTTGTCTGCGAAGATCACCGTGGCGCGCAGGCCGCAGCGGCGGTACGACATGTTGATGAGCTTGGAGATTTCCTTTTTCTTCAGCGCCTTGTTCAGCACCGAGAACGGCAGGCCCTGGGGCAGGATCTCGGACAGCAGCGCGCGGCCCACGGTCGTCTGGTGACGGTGGATCTGCGGCTGCCATTCGCCGTCATCGCCCTTCACGTATTCGGGCACCCGCGTGGTGATGCGCGTCTGCAGCTCGACCTCGTGGTTGTCGTAGGCACGCTGCACCTCGGCCAGGTCGGCCAGGAACATGCCCTCGCCCTTGCCGTTGATGCGCTCGCGGGTGGCATAGTACAGGCCCAGCACGATGTCCTGGGACGGCACGATGGCCGGCTCGCCGTTGGCGGGGAACAGCACGTTGTTGGAGGCCAGCATCAGGGTGCGGGCTTCCAGCTGGGCCTCGAGGGACAGCGGCACGTGGACGGCCATCTGGTCGCCGTCGAAGTCGGCGTTGAACGCCGCGCAGACCAGCGGGTGCAGCTGGATGGCCTTGCCTTCGATCAGTTGCGGCTCGAAGGCCTGGATGCCCAGGCGGTGCAGGGTCGGCGCGCGGTTCAGCATCACGGGATGCTCGCGGATGACCTCTTCCAGGATGTCCCAGACGACCGGCTCCTGGCTCTCGACCAGTTTCTTGGCGGCCTTGATGGTGGTCGCCAGGCCCATCATCTCCAGGCGATTGAAGATGAAGGGCTTGAAGAGCTCCAGCGCCATCAGCTTGGGCAGACCGCACTGGTGCAGGCGCAGCTGCGGACCCACCACGATCACGGAACGGCCGGAGTAGTCGACGCGCTTGCCCAGCAGATTCTGGCGGAAGCGGCCGCTCTTGCCCTTGATCATGTCGGCCAGGGACTTGAGCTGGCGCTTGTTGGCGCCCGTCATGGCCTTGCCGCGGCGGCCGTTGTCCAGCAGCGAGTCGACGGCTTCCTGCAGCATGCGCTTTTCGTTGCGCAGGATGATGTCCGGCGCCTTCAGTTCCAGCAGGCGCTTCAAGCGGTTGTTGCGGTTGATGACGCGGCGGTACAGGTCGTTCAGGTCGGAGGTCGCGAAGCGGCCGCCGTCCAGCGGCACCAGCGGACGCAGGTCCGGCGGCAGCACGGGCAGCACTTCCATGATCATCCAGTCGGGCTTGATGCCGGACTTCTGGAAGCCTTCGAGGACCTTCAGGCGCTTGGAGATCTTCTTGATCTTGGCGTCGGAACCGGTGGCCTTGAGTTCGGCGCGCAGGCGCTCGACCTCGGAATCGATGTCGATGGTGCGCAGCAGCTCGCGCACGGCTTCCGCGCCCATCAGGGCGTGGAAGTCGTCGCCGTATTCCTCGGTCTTGGCCAGGTAGTCATCGTCGGACATGATCTGGCCGCGCTTGAGCGGGGTCATGCCCGGCTCGATCACGCACCAGGCCTCGAAATAGAGCACCCGCTCGATGTCGCGCAGCGTCATGTCCAGGACCATGCCCAGGCGCGACGGCAGCGACTTGAGGAACCAGATGTGCGCGACCGGGCTGGCGAGCTCGATGTGGCCCATGCGCTCGCGGCGCACCTTGGCCACCGTGACCTCGACGCCGCACTTTTCGCAGATGACGCCGCGGTGCTTCAGGCGCTTGTACTTGCCGCACAGACATTCGTAGTCCTTGATGGGACCGAAGATCTTGGCGCAGAACAGACCATCGCGCTCGGGCTTGAACGTGCGATAGTTGATGGTCTCTGGCTTGCGGACTTCGCCGAAAGACCAGGACCGGATTTTCTCAGGCGAGGCGATGCCAATCTTGATGGCATCGAACTGCTCGTCCTGAGTGACTTGCTTGAAGAGATCGAGTAGCGCTTTCATTATTTACGCTCCAAATCCATGTCCAGGGACAAGGAACGGATTTCCTTGACCAGAACGTTGAAGGACTCCGGCATGCCGGCGTCGATCACGTGATCGCCCTTGACGATGTTCTCGTAGACCTTGGTACGGCCGGCGATGTCGTCGGACTTGACCGTGAGCATCTCCTGCAGGGTGTAGGCGGCGCCGTAGGCTTCCAGCGCCCAGACTTCCATCTCCCCGAAACGCTGGCCACCGAACTGCGCCTTGCCGCCCAGCGGCTGCTGGGTGACGAGCGAGTACGGACCGGTGGAACGGGCGTGCATCTTGTCATCGACCAGGTGATGCAGCTTCAGGTAGTGCATGTAGCCGACCGTGACCATGCGTTCGAAGGCTTCGCCGGTGCGGCCGTCGAACAGGCGCACCTGGGTGCGGTGCGGCGCCAGCTGCAGCTTCTCGGCGATCTCGTCGGGATAGGCCAGACGCAGCATCTGGTCGATTTCCTGTTCGGTCGCGCCGTCAAACACCGGCGTTGCCAGCGGCAGGCCTTTCTGCAGGTTGCGGGCCATGGCGACAATCTCGTCGTCGGTCAGCTCGTTGATGCGAGTCTGCTTGCCGGCGGAGTTGTAGACCTTGTCCAGGAAGGCGCGCAGTTCGGAAACCTGCACTTCCTTTTCTTCGTGCATCATGTCGCTGATGCGCTGGCCGATGCCCTTGGCGGCCCAGCCCAGGTGCACTTCCAGAACCTGGCCCACGTTCATCCGCGAAGGCACGCCCAGCGGGTTCAGGACGATGTCGGCGGGAGTGCCGTCGGCCATATGCGGCATGTCTTCGACCGGGGTGATGCGCGAGACCACGCCCTTGTTGCCGTGACGGCCGGCCATTTTGTCGCCGGGCTGCAGGCGG
>DASSTS010000039.1:0-146527 GCA_035707805.1 Castellaniella sp.
CGGCTTCGTGCTGGGCGGCACGGCGGGCCGCACCACGCTCAATGGCGAAGGCCTGCAGCACGAGGACGGCCACAGCCACATCCAGGCCTCCCTGATCCCCAACTGCGTGGCCTACGATCCGGCCTTCGCGCACGAGGTCGCCGTCATCATCCGCAGCGGCATCCAGCGCATGATGCACGACCAGGAAGACGTGTTCTTCTACATCACCGTGATGAACGAGAACTACGCCCAGCCGGGACTGAAGGCCGGCGACGAGGAAGGCATCCTGCGCGGCATGTACAAGCTGAAGTCCAGCGACAAGCCGGCCAAGGCGCACGTCCAGCTGATGGGCTCGGGCACGATCCTGCGCGAGGTCCTCGCGGCCCAGGAACTGCTGGAAAAGGACTGGGGCGTGACCTCGGACGTCTGGAGCGCGACCAGTTTCTCCGAACTGCGCCGCGACGGCCTGGACGTGGAGCGCCACAACCTGCTGCATCCCGGCGAACCGGCGCAGGAAGCCTACGTCACCCGCCAGCTCAAGGGCACGCAGGGTCCGATCATCGTGTCGACCGACTACATCAAGGCGTACGGCGACATGATCCGTCCCTTCATCCCCGACGGCCGCCACTTCAAGGTCCTGGGGACCGACGGCTACGGCCGTTCGGACTTCCGCTCCGAACTGCGCAAGCACTTCGAGATCGACCGCCACTTCGTGGTGCTGGCCGCGCTGCGCAGCCTGGCCGACGAAGGCACGATCGACATCGCCAAGTGCGCCCAAGCCATTGCCAAATACGGGATTGAGTCCGACAAGGCCAACCCGCACCACGCCTGAGGAGGTCGAGGAACATGAGCATCGTGGAAATCAAAGTCCCCGACATCGGTGATTTCGACCAGGTCGATGTCATCGAGGTCCTGGTGGCGGTGGGCGACACCATCGCGGCGGAACAGAGCCTGATCACCGTCGAGTCCGACAAGGCCTCCATGGAGATCCCCGCCTCGCAGGGCGGTGTGGTCAAGGCCGTGAAGGTCAAGGTGGGCGACAAGGTCACGGAAGGTTCCGTGATCCTGGAAGTCGAGGCCGAGGCCGCCGCCGAACCGGCGCCGGCCGCCGAGGCCCCCGCCAAGGAACAGGCCGCGCCGGCCGAAGCGCCCAAGGCCGAGCCCGCCCCGGCGCCCGAGGCCGCGCCGGCCGCCAAGCCGGCCCCGGCCGCGTCCATGGCCTCCAGCGCCCCGGACCGCACCTCGCCCACCGCGGCCTTCGCCGAGGCGGACGTGCCCCTGCGCAACCTGCCCCATGCCTCCCCGTCCGTGCGGCAGTTCGCCCGCGAACTGGGCGTGAACCTCGCCCAGGTCACCGGCACGGGCCCCAAGAACCGCATCACCGCCGACGATGTGCGGTCCTATGTCAAGCAGGCCCTGTCCACCGGCGGCGCGAGCCCCGTGGGCTCCACGCTGCCGGCGGGCGAGGGCTTCAGCGTCCTGGGCTGGCCCAAGGTCGATTTCGCCAAGTTCGGCGAGATCGAAAGCAAGCCGCTGTCTCGCATCAAGAAGATCTCGGGCGCCAACCTGCACCGCAACTGGGTCATGATCCCCCACGTCACCAACAACGACGTGGCCGACATCACCGAGCTCGAGGCCCTGCGTCAGCAGTTGAACGCGGAAAACAAGAAGGCCGGCGTCAAGGTCACCATGCTGGCCTTCCTGATCAAGGCCGTGGTCGCCGCCCTCAAGAAATTCCCCGAGTTCAACGCCTCGCTGGACGGCGACAACCTGGTCCTCAAGCACTACTACCACGTCGGCTTCGCGGCCGATACGCCCAACGGGCTGGTCGTGCCGGTGATCCGGGATGCCGACAAAAAAGGCGTGCTAGAACTCGCGTCCGAGACGGCCGAACTCGCCGCGCAGGCGCGCGACGGCAAGCTCTCGCCCTCGCAGATGCAGGGCGGCTGCTTCTCCATCTCGTCGCTGGGCGGCATCGGCGGCACGGACTTCACGCCCATCATCAACGCGCCCGAGGTCGCCATCCTGGGCGTGTCGCGCTCGGCCATGCAGCCCGTCTGGGACGGCAAGGCCTTCCAGCCGCGCCTGATGCTGCCGCTGTCCCTGTCGTACGACCATCGCGTCATCGACGGGGCCGCCGCGGCGCGCTTCAACGCCTATCTGGCCGGCCTGCTGGCGGATTTCCGCCGCATCATCCTGTAAGGGGGCACGCATGAGTCTGAATGACGTCAACGTTCCGGACATCGGCGATTTCGATCAGGTCGACGTGATCGAGGTCCTGGTGGCCGTGGGCGACACCATCGCGCCCGAACAGAGCCTGATCACCGTCGAGTCCGACAAGGCCTCGATGGAAATCCCGTCCGACCAGGGCGGGGTGGTCAAGGAAATCCTCATCAAGGTGGGGGACAAGGTCTCCCAGGGCACGGCGATCCTGCGGATCGAGGCCGGCGATGCGGGCGCCAAGCCCGATGCCGCTCCCGCCGCCAGGCCGGCCCCCGACGCCGAGGCCAAGACGCAATCCGCGCCGGCCCCGGCAGCCGCCCCCGCGCCGGCCGCCTCCGGTTCCCAGGCCGCGCCGGCCGCGGCGCAGTTCCAGGGGACGGCGGACGCCGAGTGCGACGTCCTGGTGCTGGGCGCGGGCCCCGGCGGCTATTCCGCCGCATTCCGGGCCGCCGACCTGGGACTCAAGGTCGTGCTGGTCGAGCGCTACGCCACCCTGGGCGGCGTGTGCCTGAATGTCGGCTGCATCCCGTCCAAGGCGCTGCTGCATACGGTGGGCGTCCTCGAAGAGGCCAAGTCCCTGGCGGACCACGGCATCCGTTTTGCCGAGCCGCAAATCGACCTCGATGCCCTGCGCGGCTACAAGGACGGCGTGGTTGGCAAGCTGACCGGCGGCCTGGCCGGCATGGCCAAGGCGCGCAAGGTCACGGTGATCCAGGGCGCGGGCAGCTTTGCCGATCCCCATCACCTCACCATCGCCAAGGCCGACGGCGGCAAGAGCACCGTCAAGTTCGCCTCCGCCATCATCGCGGCCGGCAGCCAGTCGGTGAAGCTCCCGTTCCTGCCGGAGGATCCGCGCATCGTGGATTCCACAGGCGCGCTGGCGCTCAAGTCCGTGCCCGAACGCATGCTGATCATCGGCGGCGGCATCATCGGCCTGGAAATGGGCACCGTCTATTCCGCGCTGGGCGCCCGCCTGGACGTGGTGGAAATGCTGCCGACGCTGATGACTGGCGCCGACCGCGACCTGGTCAAGGTCTGGGACAAGATGAACGCCTCGCGTTTCGATCACGTCATGCTCAAGACCAAGACCGTGGCGGCCGAGGCGCGTGAAGACGGCATCTGGGTGAGCTTCGAGGGCGAGGCCGCGCCCAAGGAGCCGCAGCGCTACGACCTGGTCCTGCAGGCCGTGGGCCGCTCGCCCAACGGCAAGAAGATCGGCGCCGAGAACGCCGGCGTGGCGGTCGGCGAGCGCGGCTTCATTGCCGTGGATCGCCAGATGCGCACCAACGTCCCGCACATCTACGCCATCGGCGACATCGTCGGCCAGCCCATGCTGGCCCACAAGGCCGTTCACGAGGCGCATGTGGCGGCCGAGGCGATCGCCGGCGAAAAGGCCTTCTTCGACGCCCGCGTGATCCCCTCGGTGGCCTACACCGATCCTGAAGTCGCCTGGGTGGGCCTGACCGAGGAAGACGCCAAGAAACAGGGCGTCGCGCTGAAAAAGGGCCTGTTCCCCTGGCAGGCCTCGGGCCGCGCCATCGCCAACGGCCGCGACGAGGGCTTCACCAAGCTCCTGTTCGACGCCGAGACCGGTCGCGTGCTGGGCGGCGGCATCGTCGGCACGCATGCGGGCGACCTCATCAGCGAGGTCGCGCTGGCCATCGAGATGGGCGCGGATTCCGTGGACATCGGCAAGACCATCCACCCGCACCCGACGCTGGGCGAGTCCATCGGCATGGCGGCGGAGGTCGCCGACGGCCACTGCACGGACGTCCCGCCGGCGCGCAAGAAGTAATCCGGCCGCCTTGCGGCCCGCCGCGCAGTAGGGACGTGCGCGGCAACCGGGACGGCAGGTGCTAATATCGGCACCTGCCGTTTTTCTTTGTGATCCGCATTCTCATGTCTTCTATCGCTCCCGCCCCGGGCGCCGCGCTCGCCGACTGGCTGGCCTATCTGGAAACCCTGCACCCCAAGCCCATCGACCTCGGGCTGGACCGCATCCGGGCCGTCGCCACGCGCCTGGACCTGGCCCTGGACTGCGTCAAGATCACCGTGGCGGGCACCAACGGCAAGGGCTCGACCTGCGCCATGCTGGAATCCATCCTGCTGGACGCGGGCTATCGGGTGGGGCAGTACACCTCGCCCCACCTGCTGCGCTTCAACGAGCGCATCCGGGTCAATGGACAAGAGGCCAGCGACGCCGAGATCGTCGCCCAGCTCGAACGCATCGAGCGCGCGCGCGGCGAGACGACCTTGACGTATTTCGAAATGACCACCCTGGCCGCGCTGCTGCTGTTCCAGGCCTCGGCCCTCGACGTGGTGGTGCTGGAGGTCGGGCTGGGCGGCCGGCTGGACGCCGTCAACCTGATCGACGCCGACTGCGCCATCCTGACCAGCGTCGACCTGGACCACATGGCCTACCTGGGCGACACGCGCGAGGCCATCGGCTGGGAAAAGGCCCACGTCTTCCGGCCCGGCAAGCCGGCGATCTGCGCCGATCCCGTGCCGCCGCAGACCGTGATCGACTACGCGCAGCAGATCGGCGCCGATCTGTGGCGCTTCGGCATCGACTTCAATTATTCGGGCGATCGCCAGCAATGGGCCTATGGCGGGCGCACCCAGCGTCGCAACGCGTTGGGCTACCCGGCTCTGCGCGGCGCCAACCAGCTGCTGAACGCCTCGGCCGCCCTGGCCGCGCTGGAAAACCTGCGCGACCGGCTGGTGGTCACCCAGCAGAACGTGCGCCAGGGGCTGCTGCACGTCAGCCTGCCCGGACGCATGCAGATCCTGCCCGGCCTGCCGGCGACGATCCTGGACGTGGGCCACAATCCGCACGCGGCCGCGGCCCTGGGGCAGAACCTGGACAGCATGGGCCATTATCCGCACACCTATGCCGTGGTCGGCATGCTGCACGACAAGGACATCGAGACCACGCTGTCGCGTCTGACGCGGCGGGTGGACCGCTGGTTGTGCGCGACCCTGGGCGGCCCGCGCGGCACGACGGCACAAGAGCTGGCCGGTATCGTGCGCCGGATCGCCGGCGACACGGCGCCCGTCGATCCTTTCGTCGCCCAGACCGCCGAGGTGCACAGGGACGACCGCAAGCCCGGCGTGCGGGCCGCGCCCCGGCCGGCCGTGCCCGCCCGCGACGTCGAGGTTTCGACTTTTGACAGTCCGGAACAAGCCTTTGCCGAAGCCCGGAGACTCGCGACCGACAATGATAGAATTCTCGTGTTCGGGTCCTTTGCGACGGTCGGACCCGTGCTTCAGGTCCTGCGCCAGGAAGGCAGGGACGTCCTTTCTTGACCGGGCGGGAACGTCGGCCCGTCCTTTCAATGGGTGAGCTGTACGATGTTTTTTCGCCATGGGACCGATACGGGGAAGCGCGCCGCGGCGCGCTCCGGTGGCACCAACGAGGCTCAACTCAAGGAATTGCGCAACAAGGCGCGCCGGCGCCTGATCGGCGCGCTGGCGCTGGTGCTGGCCGCTTTCATCGTGGTGCCCTGGCTGTTCGACGAGCCCGTCTCCGACGACGCGCATCCGCCCGTGGTCGTTCCCGCGACGCCGGCTGGCCTGCCGCCGGCGCCTCCCGCGCCGGCGCCCGCGCCCGCCGAGAGCCAGCCGGCCTCCGGCACGGTGGCCGCCGCCCCTGACACCCCGACCTCTGGCGCGGCCGCCTCCGGAACGGCCGAGGCCACGCCCGCGGCCGAGGGGGGCCAGCCGTCGTCCGCCGGCGCCTCGGCGCCGCCTGCCGATTCGGCATCCCCGGCCCCGCAGCCCGCGGCAACGCCGGATGCCGCCCGGGCCGAACCGCCCAAGACTGCCCAGGAAGACCGGCCCGCGGCCGAGCCGGCCAAGCCCGCGAAACCCCCCGCCAAGCCGGTCGAGCGCACCGACGACGGCTCCGTCGCGCTGGCGCTGCTGGCCGGCAAGTCGCCCGCCAAGGCGCAGGGCGGGGCGGCGGCGCCCGCGCCCGCCGCGCAGGGGCGCTACTACCTGCAGGTGGCCGCCTACACCACCGAGCAAGACGCCCAGCAGCGGCGCGACAGCCTGCGCCAGGCTGGCGTGACCGACGCCTACGTCGAACGCGGCCAGTCGGGCGGGCGCACCGTCTATCGTCTGCGGGTCGGCCCCTTCGGGTCGCACGAGGCGGCCCAGGCGGCCCAGGCGCGGCTGCGCGCACTGGGCTATCAGAACGGGCTCATCTCCGACAAGTGACCAGCTTCGACTACATCGTCCTGGCGGTCGTGGCGGTGTCCTGCCTGATCGGCCTGCTGCGCGGCTTCCTGCGAGAGGTCCTGTCCCTGGTCGCCTATGTGGCGGCCTTCGTCGCCGCCATCTGGTGGGGCCCCGCCGCTTCGCTCTGGCTCGATACGCTGATCGAAAACGGCCTGCTGCGCACACTGGCGGCCTACGGGGCCGTCTTCATTCTCACCCTGCTCGCGGTCGGCCTGCTGAACATGGCGCTGGGCGCGCTGGTGGACCGCACGGGCCTGACGCCCGCCGACCACGGCCTGGGCGCCGTGTTCGGCGCGGTGCGCGGGCTGGTGCTGGTGCTGGCCCTGGTCGGGCTGGCCGGCTACACCGAACTGCCCAAAGAGCCCTGGTGGCAGCAGGCGCGCACCTCGGCCGCGCTCACCAGAGGCTTTCAACAGGTCAAATCCCTGCTGCCCGTCGACGTGGCGCGGCTGCTTCCCTACTAAGTCCGGAACTCAATCATGTGTGGAATCGTCGGTGTGATGGGCAAGAGCCCCGTCAATCAGCTGATCTATGACAGCCTGCTGCTGCTGCAGCACCGCGGCCAGGATGCCGCCGGCATCGCCACGGCGCACGAGCAGTTCTTCAACATGCACAAGGCCCACGGCCTGGTGCGCGACGTCTTTCGCACGCGCAACATGCGCGCGCTGCCGGGCAACAGCGGCCTGGGGCAGGTCCGCTACCCCACGGCGGGGTCCAGCGCCAGCGTCGACGAGGCCCAGCCCTTCTACGTCAACGCGCCTTTCGGCATCACCTTCGTCCACAACGGCAACCTGACCAACTGGCGCGAGCTGCGCGAGGCCCTGTTCAAGTACGACCGCCGCCACATCAACACCAATTCCGATTCCGAGGTCCTGCTGAACGTGTTTGCCCACGAGTTGCAGCAGGCCTCCGACGGCGTGACGCTGGACGCCCACGCGGTCTACCAGGCCGTGCGCGCGGTGCACCGCCGCGCCAAGGGCGCCTATGCGGTGATCGCCCGGATCAGCAGCTTCGGGCTGGTGGCCTTCCGGGATCCCCACGGCATCCGGCCGCTGTGCCTGGGCCGCCACGACACGGATGCCGGCCCCGAGTGGATGCTGGCCTCCGAATCCGTCGCCCTGACGGGAACCGGCTTCACCCTGGTGCGCGACATTGCGCCAGGCGAGGCGGTGGTGATCACCGAGGACGGCGAGCTCAGCCACGAGCTCTGCGCCGAGCCGGGCCTGCCGCAGACGCCCTGCGTGTTCGAGTACGTCTATTTCGCCCGCCCGGATTCGATCATGGACGGCATCTCGATCTATGACGCGCGGCTGCAGATGGGCGAATACCTGGCGGACAAGGTCGCCAAGTCCCTGCGCCTGGGCGACATCGACGTCGTCATGCCGATCCCGGATTCCTCGCGGCCCTCGGCGATGCAACTGGCATCCCGGCTGGGCCTGAACTATCGCGAGGGCTTCATCAAGAACCGCTACGTGGGCCGCACCTTCATCATGCCGGGCCAGGCGGTGCGCAAGAAATCCGTGCGCCAGAAACTGAGCGCCATCGACCTGGAATTCCGTGGCAAGAACGTGCTGCTGGTGGACGACTCCATCGTCCGCGGCACCACCAGCCGGGAAATCGTCGACATGGCCCGCGCTGCGGGCGCCAACAAGGTCTATTTCGCTTCGGCGGCCCCGGCCGTGCGCTATCCGAACGTCTACGGCATCGACATGCCGACCCAGGCCGAGCTGATCGCCACCGGCCGCGACACGGCCCAGGTCGCGCGCGAGATCGGCGCCGACGGCCTGGTCTACCAGGACCTGGAAGACCTGGAACAATCCCTGCGGGATCTGAACCCCGCCATGCGGGTGTTCGAGTCGTCCTGCTTCAACGGCTGCTACGTGACGGGCGACATCGACGAGGCCTACCTGGAACGCCTGAGCCGCACCCGCGGCCTGCCGATCCGGTCGGGCGCCATGGCGGCCGCCGAGGACGACGCCTGAGGGCGCGTCAGGCCCGGCGCCGCTGGCTGGCCAGCGACCCAAGGGCCAGGGCTGCGCAGAGGACGAACAGGATCAGCCCCCAGACCGCGTATTCGATGCCCAGCAGGCTGACGCGGGCATCGGCGCAGCTGGCGTAGATGCCGAACAGCCAGGGCAGGGCGGCGTCCAGCCCCGACCCCGAGATGAACCGGTCGGCGAAGGTCTGGGCGCAGGAGAAGGCATTGGCCGCGACGGTGTATTGGTACCAGGCCGCCGCGATGCCGCAGACGGCCAGCACGGCGGCCAGCACGGCGCCGATGCGCCGCACCGCCGCGTGGCCCCAGCCGGTGCCCGCCAGGCCGCAGACGGCGGCGATGGCCAGCAGGATCAGGCGCTGCAGCACGCACCAGGCGCAGGGGCGCATGCCGAAGACGTGCTGCGAGACCAGGGCGAAGCCCACGGCGGCCAGGCACAGCAGGGCGATGGTTCTGAGAATGCGGTCGGAACGGGTCAGGGTCATGATGAGGCGGCGGAAGAAGTCGATGGGATTGTAAGCGCGGTCGGCGCGCCCGCCTCGGCCGACAGCACGTCGAACACGTGCCGCTCGAACTGCAACTGGCCGCGCGGCTGGTCCAGGACCGCCCCCTGCAGGATGAAGATGTCCTCGACGCGGTCTCCCAGCGTCATGATCTTGGCCATCTTCAGGTTGATGCCGTGGCGTGTGAAGACGCTGGCCAGGTCGTGCAGCAGGCCGATGCGGTCGGCGCTCGTGATGGACAGCCGCCAGTTGCCGCCCTGCTCGTCGGGCTGCAGGGCGATGCTGGGCAGGATGGGAAAGACGCGCGAGCGCCGCGATCCGCGCCGCAGCGCCGACGGGCTGCCGCCGCTGCCCGGCGAGGATAGGGCGGCTCGCAGCTCGTGCTCGATCAGGGTGGCGTGGGCGCGGTAGTCGCGGTCCGCGTCCGGCAGCAGGACGATGAAGCTGTCCAGCGCCCAGCCCTGGCGCGTCGTGTGGATGCGCGCGTCCTGGATGCTGAGGCCGTGGCGGTCGAAATACCGGCAGATGTCCATGAACAGGTCGGCGCGGTCGGGCGCATAGGCCAGGATCTGCAGGGCCTCGTTTTGCCCCAGCACCCGCGCGCGGACCACGGGATCCGGACCCTGGAAGCAGTGGTACAGGTGGCGGGTGTGCCAGGCGATCTCGTTGGCCTCGTGCCGCAGGAAATAGGCGACGTCCAGCTGCGACCAGAAGGCCTCCCGGCTCTCGTCGCGCAGGCCCAGGCGGCGGACCTCGGCGGCCGCGGCGTCCTTGCGCAGCGCCAGGATCGTGCCCGTGTCCGGGCGGGCGCCGCCCAGCGCGGCCAGGGTCTGGTGATACAGGTCGTCCAGCAGCTTGCCCTTCCAGGCGTTCCAGACCCGGGGGCTGGTGCCGCGGATGTCGGCCACGGTCAGCAGGTACAGCGCGGCCAGCCGGCGCTGCGTGCCCACGCGTGTGGCGAACTCGTGGATCACGCGCGGGTCGCTCAGGTCGCGCTTCTGGGCGACCTGGGACAGCGTCAGGTGTTCGCGGACCAGGAATTCCAGCAGCGCGGACTGCTCGCGCGAGAGCTGGTGCTGGCGCGCGAAACGCAGGACCTCGGCCGCGCCCAGCTGCGAATGGTCGCCGCCGCGGCCCTTGGCGATGTCGTGGAACAGCGCGGCCACGTACAGCAGCCAGTGCTCGTCCAGGTCGGCGATCAGCTGGCTGGCCAGCGGGTATTCCTGGGCGTGCTCGGGCATGGTGAAGCGGCGCAGGTTGCGGATCACCATCAGGATGTGCTGGTCCACCGTGTAGGCATGGAACAGGTCGTGCTGCATCTGGCCGACGATGCGCCGGAACACCGGCAGGTAGCGCGGCAGGATGTTCCACATCGTCATGTCCCGCAGGGCGTGGACGATGCCGCGCGGCTGCTGCAGGATCTGCAGGAACTGACGGCGGTTGACCGGATTGTTGCGGAACTGCGGGTCGATCCGGTGGCGCGCGTGCCACATGGCGCGCAGCGTGCCGGCCGCCATGCCCTGCAGCTCGGGGTGCTGCTGCATGACCAGGAAGACGCGCAACAGCAGGGCGGGGTTGCGCTCGAAAGCGTCCGGACGGCACAGCGCCAGATGGTCGCGGCGCACGCAGAAATCATCGTCCAGGGCTTCGGTCTTGGCCTGCGGCTGGGGGAACAGGTGTTCTTCCAGGGCCTGCATCAGCAGGCGGTTGACCTGGCAGACCACCCGGGCGGCCCAGTAGTACCGCTGCATCAGCAGTTCGCTGGCGCGCCGGTGCGGCTGGTCACGAAAGCCGTAGATCTGCGCGAGGCGGGGTTGCAGGTCGAACAGCACGCGGTCTTCCCGGCGTCCCGCCAGCAAGTGCAGCTCGATGCGCAGGCGCTTGAAGGCGCGTTCGGCCCGCCGCAGCGAACGGAACTCGGCCGGCGTAAGCAGGTCGGTCCGGGCCACGGCGTTCCAGTCGTCGCCCAGGCCCGCCGCCCGCGCCAGCCAGAGCAGCACCTGCAGGTCGCGCAGGCCGCCCGGCGCTTCCTTGCAGTTGGGCTCGAGGGCGTAGGGCGTGTCCTGGTGGCGGGCGTGGCGCTGCTGCATCTCGGTGCGCTTGGCCAGGTAGAACTCGCGCGGGTCCAGGTCGGCGCGCATCTGGTCGCGGAACTGCTGGAAGAGCTTGCGGCTGCCGGCCAGCCAGCGGGCTTCCAGCAAGGCAGTCTGGACCGTGATGTCGGCCGCCGCCTCGTGGCGGCATTGAGCCAGGGTGCGTACGCTGTGGCCGGGCTCCAGGCCGATGTCCCACAGCGCGGCGATCAGGGCCTCGATGCGCTCGCGGCCGGCCGCGTCGGGGCTGTCGTCCAGCAGGATCAGGATGTCCAGGTCGGACCCTGGATACAGCTCGCCGCGGCCATAGCCGCCGACGGCTGCGACGCAGGCCCCCTGGGGGACGGGATTCAGGGTCAGGAGCTCGCGCACGAGCTCGTCGGCGATGCGCCGCAGGGCCGTGAGCAGGGTGTCGGGCCGCAGGTGCCTGCGGTAGGCCGCGATGGCTTCGGCGCGGCGCCGCTGCAGCTGTTCGCGCAGCGCCGCCACTCCGTCCGGCGACTGGGCCATCATGCAGAGGCTGCCGCCTTCACGAAAGCGGGCGGGGCCGGCATGCCGGGCGAGACGGTCAGGACCTCGTAGCCCTGGTCCGTCACCAGGATGCTGTGCTCCCACTGGGCCGACAGGCTGTGGTCGCGCGTCACGACCGTCCATTGGTCGGCCAGTGTGCGGATCTCGCGGCGGCCGGCATTGATCATCGGCTCGATGGTGAAGATCATGCCCGGTTCCAGGCGCAGGCCGGTGCCCGGCTTGCCATAGTGCAGGACCTGGGGATCCTGGTGGAAGCGGCGGCCCACGCCGTGGCCGCAGTATTCCCGGACCACCGAGAACCCGGCCGCTTCGGCGTGTTTCTGGATGGCGTGGCCCACGTCGCCCAGGGTGGCGCCGGGGCGCACCTGCTCGATCCCGAGCCACATGCATTCATAGGTGGTCTCGGTCAGGCGCCGGGCCAGGATGGACGGCTCGCCGACGTAGTACATGCGGCTGGTGTCGCCGAACCAGCCGTCCTTGATGATGGTGATGTCCATGTTCAGGATGTCACCGTTCTTCAGGACCTTGTCGCCGGGGATGCCGTGGCAGATGACGTGGTTGACCGAGATGCAGATGGAGGCCGGGTAGGGCGGGTAGCCCGGCGGGGCGTAGCCGACCGTGGCGGATTTCACCTGCAGCACGTTGGTCAGATAATCCATGCACAGGCGTTCGATCTCCCCGGTGGTGACGCCCGCGCGGACGTGCGGCTCGAGATAGTCCAGAATGCTGGCGGCCGCCTGGCACGCGGCGCGCATCTGGTTGAGTTCCTGGGGATCGGTCACGAGTTGGGTCATGGGAGAAACTTGCTGAAATTACGGGAAGAATAGTAGAATTATAGGCTTCGCTAGCAGAATTCTCTTTGGATTTTGCCAGCGGATGGGTAGTACCTGGGCAGTATCTGATCTGGGGCAGGCAGCGCCTGCGGCGCTTTTCTGGTTTGCACCGCATCTGTCCTGCTTATTCTGTACTGTTTTTTAATAGCGTGCATGGCCCGCCATGGGTGTTTGCGGACTGCAGTGTTCGATGCCTCGAACATGTTAGTCCCGGATACTGGCCATGTACAAGACCGAACCCTTTGGAGAATTCTTCATGAGCCTCATGCGCGAAATGCTGGAAGCTGGTGTGCACTTTGGTCACCAGACCCGCTACTGGAACCCGAAAATGGCCGAATACATCTTCGGTCAGCGCAACAAGATCCACATCGTCAACCTCGAGCGCACGGTCGAGAAATACCTGGAAGCCACGCAGTTCGTGCGCCAGGTGGCCGCGCGCGGCGGCAACGTGCTGTTCGTCGGCACCAAGCGCTCCGCCCGCGAACTGGTCGCCGCCGAGGCCCAGCGCTGCGGCATGCCCTACGTCGACAGCCGCTGGCTGGGCGGCATGATGACCAACTTCAAGACGGTCAAGACGTCCATCAAGCGCCTGAAGGACATGGAAGCCCAGCAGGCCGAGGGCGCCACCGAGCACATGTCCAAGAAAGAAGGCCTGATGTTCCAGCGCGAACTGGCCAAGCTGAACAAGTCCATCGGCGGCATCAAGGACATGAACACCCTGCCCGACGCGCTGTTCGTCATCGACGTGGGCTACCACAAGATCGCCGTGGCCGAGGCCCGCACGCTGGGCATCCCGGTGGTCGGCGTGGTGGACACCAACCACTCCCCCGAGGGCATCGACTACGTGATCCCGGGCAATGACGATTCCTCCAAGGCCATCGCCCTGTACGCCCGCGGCATGGCCGACGCCGTGCTGGCTGGCCGCGAACAGAGCCTGAACGGCCTGGTCGAGGAACTGGCCGAAGGCGAGGAATTCATCGAGGTCGAACAGGACCAGCACGAGGAATAATCCCTCGCCCCGGCGACCCCTGCCGGCCGGGCGCCGCCCCGGCCGGCCAGCCCGATACCGGCGCCTGCCGGTATCTGCATTGATCGAACAGGAGAATCGAATGGCTCAAATCACCGCCGCCATGGTCAAGGAACTGCGCGAAAAGACCGACGCGCCCATGATGGAATGCAAGAAGGCCCTGACGGAAGCCGACGGCGACCTGGCCCGCGCCGAGGAACTGCTGCGCGTCAAGCTCGGCAGCAAGGCCTCCAAGGCCGCCAGCCGCGTCACCGCCGAAGGCCTGATCGGCCTGCACATCGCCGCCGACGGCAAGACCGGCGCCCTGATCGAAGTCAACTGCGAGACCGACTTCGTGGCCAAGAACGACGATTTCGTCGCCTTCGTCAACGAGCTGGCCCGCCTCGTGACCGAACAGAACCCCGCCGACGTCGCCGCCCTGAACCAGTGCGGCCTGGGCGAAGGCACGGTCGAAACCACCCGCACCGCACTGATCGGCAAGATCGGCGAGAACATGTCCGTGCGCCGCTTCCAGCGTTTCGAGACCGCTGACGGGCTGAACAGCTACGTGCACGGCGGGCGCATCGGCGTGCTGGTCGACTTCGCCGGCGCCGACGAGGTCGGCAAGGACCTGGCCATGCACATCGCCGCCACCAAGCCGCGCGCCCTGGACGCCGGCGGCGTGGATCCCGCGCTGATCGCCGCCGAGCGCTCGGTCGCCGAACAGAAGGCCGCCGAGTCCGGCAAGCCCGCCGAGATCGTCACCAAGATGGTCGAAGGCGCCGTGCAGAAGTTCCTCAAGGAAGTCACGCTGCTGTCGCAGCCCTTCGTCAAGAACGACAAGCAGACCGTCGAGCAGATGCTCAAGGAAAAGGGCGCCCGCATCAACCGCTACGTCCTGTTCGTGGTGGGCGAGGGCATCGAGAAGAAATCCGAGGACTTCGCCGCCGAAGTGGCCGCCGCCGCCAGCGGTTCCTGATTTCCTCCGATTCAGGTACGATGGCATCGCGCCGCGTGCGCGATGCCGCCGCACGCCCGGCGCGATCACACGCCTGCCTCCTTTTCTGTTTCCGTTCTTCCAGGAATCTGGTGCATGTCAAATCCGGCCTACAAGCGCGTCCTTCTGAAACTGTCGGGCGAGGCGCTGATGGGAGGTGATGCCTTCGGCATCAACCGCGCGACCATTCTTCGCATGACCGAAGAAATCCACGGCATCGTGTCGCTCGGGGTCCAGCTGGCCGTCGTGATCGGCGGCGGCAACATTTTCCGCGGCGTGGCGCCGGGCGCGCAGGGCATGGACCGCGCGACGGCCGACTACATGGGCATGCTGGCCACGGTCATGAACGGCCTGGCCCTGCAGGACGCGCTCAAGAACCACGGCGTCGATGCCCGCGTGCAATCCGCGCTGAACATCGACCAGGTGGTCGAGCGCTACATCCGCCCCAAGGCCTTGCGCTACCTCGAGGAAGGCAAGGTCGTCATCTTCGCGGCGGGCACGGGCAATCCCTTCTTCACCACGGATACGGCCGCGGCGCTGCGCGGGGCCGAGGTCGGCGCCGAGGTGGTGCTCAAGGCCACCAAGGTCGACGGCATCTACAGCGCCGATCCCAACAAGGATCCGAACGCCACCCGCTATTCGCGCATCAGCTTCGACGAGGCCATCGTGCGCCGCCTCGAGGTCATGGATGCCACGGCCTTCGCCTTGTGCCGCGACCAGAAACTGCCGATCAAAGTCTTTTCGATCAACAAACCCGGGGCCTTGCGCCGCGTCGTCTGCGGCGAGGACGAGGGCACCCTGGTTCAGGTATAGGAATCCTCATGAGCCTTTCCGACATCCGCCGCTCGGCCGACGAGCGCATGGGAAAATCCATCGAAGCCCTGAAGACCAGTCTGGGCAAGATCCGGACGGGCCGCGCGCACGCCGGCATCCTGGACCACGTCCTGGTCGAATACTACGGCTCTCCGGTCCCGGTCAGCCAGGTGGCCAACGTCAGCGTGATCGACGCCCGCACGCTCAGCGTCCAGGTCTGGGAAAAGACCATGGCCGCGGCCGTGGACAAGGCCATCCGCGAGTCGGACCTGGGCCTCAATCCGATCGCCATGGGCGACAACATCCGCGTGCCCATGCCCGCGCTCACCGAAGAGCGCCGCCGCGACCTCACCAAGGTCGTGCGGGGCGAGGGCGAGGACGCCAAGGTCGCCGTGCGCAACCTGCGCCGCGAGGCCAACGACACCCTCAAAAAGCTCCTGAAGGACAAGGAAATCTCGGAAGACGACGAGCGCCGCGGCCAGGACGAAGTCCAGAAGCTCACCGACCGCTACGTTGCCGACATCGACAAGCTCGTCTCCCAGAAGGAAGCCGAGATCATGACGGTCTGAGCACCGGCTTTCCGACCGATCCCAGCGGCATGACTCCGGCCAGTTCCACGCGCACGATTCCCGTCACCGGACAGACGCCGCGCCACGTCGCCATCATCATGGACGGCAACGGCCGGTGGGCGACCCAGCGCATGCTGCCCCGCACGGCGGGGCACGTGCGCGGCGTCCAGGCCGTGCGCCGCGCCGTCGAGGCCTGCGGCCGGCGGGGCGTCGAATACCTCACGCTGTTCGCTTTCAGCTCCGAGAACTGGCGCCGTCCGGCCCAAGAGGTCTCGCTGCTGATGCGCCTGTTCGTGCGCACGCTCGAAAAAGAAGTCGACAAGCTCATCGCCCAGGGGGTGCGCCTGCGCATCGTCGGCGACCTCGGCGCCTTCGACGACAAGCTCCAGGGCCTGATCCGCGACGCCGAGGCGCGCACGGCAGGCCAGTCCGCCCTGACCCTGACCATCGCCGCCAACTACGGCGGGCGCTGGGACATCCTGCAGGCGGCCCGGTCCTTGCTGGCCGATCATCCCGAGCTCGCCGCCGACCCGGGACAGCTCGACGAGGCCGCGCTCGAGGCCCGGCTGGCCCTGGCCTATGCGCCGGAACCCGACCTGTTCATCCGCACCGGCGGGGAGCAGCGGATCTCGAACTTCCTGATCTGGCAGCTCGCCTACACCGAGCTGTATTTCACGGACTGTTACTGGCCCGACTTCGGCGCCGCGGAGATCGACCAGGCCTTTGCCTGGTATCGTGAACGTGAGCGGCGCTTCGGCCGCACCAGCGAGCAACTGCGCACAACGACCTGAAGGAATCCCCGATGCTGCGTCAAAGAATCCTGACCGCGATCGTCCTGCTGCTGATCGTCGCGGGCGCCGTCACAGCCTCCACCCCCTGGCCCATGCTGGCCCTGCTCACCCTGATGGCGGGCTGCGCGCTCTGGGAATGGCTGCGCCTGGTCTGGCCGCACCCCCTGGCGCGCGGCTGCGCGGCGGTCGTGTTCGTCTGCGCCCTGGGCGTGGCCTCGCGGCTGCTGGTCGACGGCCACCCCGGCCTCGAGCGGCTGTTCCATGCGTTCATCCTGCCCCTGGCCATCCTGTTCTGGCTGCTGGCGGCGCCCTTCATGGTGACGCGCGCCCAGGTGCCGGCGCGCTGCCCGGCGCTGGGCCTGGCGCTGGCCGGCGGCGTCACGCTGGCGGCGACCTGGTACGCGCTGGCCTGGATTTTCCTGCGCCACGGCGCCGCGGCGCTGATCAGCCTGTGGGCGCTGATCTGGTGCGCGGACATCGCCGCCTATTTCACCGGCCGCGCCCTCGGGCGGCACAAGCTCGCGCCGCGGGTCAGCCCCGGCAAGACCTGGGAAGGCGCCGCGGGCGGCGTGCTGGCCGCGACGCTGTGGCTGCTGGCCACGGCGGCCTGGTGGCCCGGCAGCTACGGCGCGCTGCTGGCGCCGCGCACGGGCTGGGCCGCCCTGGCGCTGATCGGCATCTTCCTGGCCGCCTGGTCCATCCTGGGCGACCTGTTCGAGTCCCTGCTCAAGCGCCGCGCCGGGGTCAAGGACTCCAGCCAGCTGCTGCCGGGCCATGGCGGGGTGTACGATCGGATCGACGCCGTGCTGCCCGTCGCCCCGGCGGCCATCCTCCTGCTGCTCATCGGATAAACATTCATGTCTGCCGTACAACGCCTGTGTGTCCTGGGGTCCACCGGCTCCATCGGGGTCAGTACCCTGGATGTGGTGGCCCGTCATCCGGACCGACTGACCGTCCACGCGCTCAGCGCGCACAGCCGCATCGAAGCCCTGGCCGCCCAGGCCGCGCAGCATGGCGCGCGGGTGGTCATCATGCCCGACGAGGCCGCGCGGCGGCGTTTCCTGGCCGCCTGGCCGGCCGGCCGGCCCCTGCCGGAGATCCGCCTGGGCGCCCAGGCGCTGGCCGACACGGCGGCCGATCCCGAGGTCACCACGGTGATGGCCGCCATCGTCGGCGCCGCCGGCCTGCCGGGCGCCCTGGCCGCGGCGCGGGCCGGCAAGCGCGTGCTGCTGGCCAACAAAGAGGCGCTGGTGGCCGCCGGCGGCCTGTTCATGCGGGCCGTGCGGGAATCCGGAGCCGAGCTGCTGCCCATCGACAGCGAGCACAACGCGATCTTTCAGTGCCTGCCGCAGTCCGCCGACCGGTCGCGCGCTCCCGCCCAGCCGGCGCGCGGCGTGCGGCGCCTGCTGCTGACGGCCTCGGGCGGCCCCTTCCGCTGCACGGACCTGGACCAGCTGGACCACGTCACGCCGGACCAGGCCTGCGCCCATCCCAACTGGCGCATGGGGCGCAAGATCTCCGTCGATTCGGCCACCATGCTGAACAAGGGCCTGGAGGTCATCGAGGCGCACTGGCTGTTTTCCATGCCCCTGGAACGCATCCAGGTGGTGGTCCACCCGCAAAGCGTGGTGCATTCCATGGTCGAGTACGTGGACGGATCGATCCTGGCCCAGCTCGGCCAGCCCGACATGCGCACGCCCATCGCCTTCGGCCTGGGCTACCCCGATCGCATCGACAGCGGCGTGGGGCTGCTGGAACTCGCCCGGCTCGGGCACCTGGACTTCGAGGCGCCCGACCTGGTGCGCTTTCCCTGCCTGCGCCTGTCCCTGGACGCCCTCAAGCAGGGGCAGGGGGCCTGCATCACGCTCAATGCCGCCAACGAGGTGGCCGTCGACGGCTTTCTGCAGGGCCGTATCCGATATACCCAGATCGCGGCCATCATCGAACGCTGCCTGGACGATGGCGCCGCGCATGGCGCGGGCATTCCCGGATCCCTCGACGAAGTCCTGCACCTCGATGCCCGGACCCGGCGGCTGGCCTCGGGCTACTGCCAGTCGGCTCGCTGATTCCGCCGCCGGCACCTTTTTTCCGATACCTCGCACATGGCGCTGACGCTGTTCGCCTTCATCCTGGCCCTGGGCCTGCTGGTCACTTTCCATGAACTGGGCCATTACTGGGTCGCGCGCCGCTGCGGTGTGCGTATCCTGAGATTTTCCGTGGGCTTCGGGCCCGTGCTGCTGAGCCGCCAGGACCGGCGGGGCACCGAATGGGCGCTGTCCGCCATCCCTCTGGGGGGCTACGTCAAGATGCTGGACGAGGCGCCGCCCGGCGCCGACGAGGCCACCCGACGGGCGGCCTTCAACAGCCAGCCGCTGTGGCGCCGGGTCGCCGTGGTGGCGGCCGGTCCCTGCGCCAATCTGCTGCTGGCCGTGCTGATCTATGCCGCCCTGGGCCTGTGGGGCAGCCAGGAGCCGGCGGCGGTCCTGGCGGCACCGGCCGCCGGTACGCCGGCCGCGCAGGCGGGGCTGCGGGCGGGCGATACGCTCACCGGGGTCGACCGCCATGCCGTGGATTCCTGGACGCAGGCGCGCTGGCGCCTGCTGCAGCCGCTGGCCGAAGGCGGACAGGTGAGGCTGGCCGTGCGCGGCGAGGACGGCGCGCAGCGCACTGTGACCCTGCGGCTGCCGGCGCATGATTTCGGCCCGGATGCCGCCGACCCCCTGGCGCAGGCGGGACTGGCGCTGCAGGCGCCACAGGCGGTCATCGGCTCCCTGACGCCGGGCGGCGTCGCGCAGGCGGCCGGGCTGCGGGCGGGCGACCTCATCCTGGCCGCGGACGGCCGGGCACGGCCCTCGGTGCAGGCCTTCGTCGAGACGGTCCAGGCGCATGCGGGCCGGCCCCTGGCGCTGGCCGTGCAGCGCGGCGCCGACGTCCTGAGCCTCACGCTGACCCCGGCCGCGGCCGAGGATGCGGGCCGGCGCGTGGGCCGCATCGGCGCGCTGGTCGAGGGCCGGCAGCCGCTGGTGCTGGTGCGCCTGGGGCCGGTCGACAGCCTGGCTTCGGGCCTGCGCCGCACCTGGGACATGAGCGCCTTCACGCTGCGCATGATGGGGCGCATGGTCGTGGGCTCGGTGTCCTGGCGCAACGTCAGCGGCCCGGTGACGATCGCCGAATACGCCGGCCAGACCGCCCGGATCGGACTGGAGGCCTACCTGCGTTTCCTGGCCCTGATCAGCATCAGCATCGGCGTCCTCAACCTGCTGCCCATCCCCATGCTGGACGGCGGCCACTTGCTGTTTTACCTGATCGAGGCGCTGCGCGGCGGCCGCCCGGTCTCCGAACGCGCCCGCGCCTTGGGCCTGCGCGTGGGCATGGGGCTGGTGTTCAGTCTCATGTTTCTCGCCTTGTTCAATGATTTTTCGCGGCTTTTCAGGTGATCCGGTTGTGACTTACAATCGCGCATCACTTGCCCCATGTCTCCGCACGGCTGAAAAAGGATTGCCAGGATGTCGTCTCTCCGGAACTCTCGTCTGATCAAGCGCGCCATACCCATGGTGCTGGCCGTGCTGCTGGCGCCGGCGGTCGCGAACGCCTTTACCCCGTTCGTCGTGCGCGACATCCAGGTCCAGGGCATCGAACGCGTTGATCCGGGCACGATCTTCACCTATCTGCCTGTGAAGATCGGTCAAACCTTCACCGAGGAAGAGGCCGCCACCGCCATCCAGAAACTCTACGGCACCGGGTTCTTCAGCGACGTCAAGATCGATGCCAGGGGCGAGGTGCTGGTCGTCTCCGTCAAGGAACGCCCGACCATCGCCTCCATCAATTTCAACGGCATGCGCGAGTTCGACGCCAAGGCGCTGACCAAATCGCTGTCCCAGGTAGGCTTCGGCCAGGGCCGGATCTTCGACCAGGCCATGCTCGACCGGGCCGTCTTCGAGCTCAAGCAGCAGTACCTGTCCAAGGGCAAGTACGGGGTGCAGATCAGCCCCGTCATCACGCCGCTGCCGCGCAATCGCGTCGGCGTGAGCTTCGATATCTTCGAGGGCGGCGTGGCCACCATCGACAAGATCGAGTTCATCGGCAACGATGCCTTCTCCGCCAGTACCCTGGAAGACCAGATGGAGCTCACCACGGGCGGCTTCATGACCTGGTACACGGGCACGAACAAGTATTCCCGCGAAAAGCTGGAAGGCGACGTCGAGCGCATCCGCTCGTACTACCTGGACCGCGGCTACCTGGAATTCTCCATGGAGCCCCCGCAGGTCACGATCTCCCCGGACCGCAAGAACATCTACATCACCATGACGGTTCACGAGGGCGAGCCCTACAAGCTCGGCCCGGTCGACCTGGCGGGCGACCTGCTGGGGCTGGAAGACAAGCTCCAGCCGCTGGTCACGGTCAAGGAAGGCGAGACCTTCTCGGCGGAAAAGACCAATGCCGTCGCCAAGTCCATCACCGACTACCTGGGCTCTCTGGGCTACGCCTTCGCCAACGTCAATCCCAGCCCGACGCTGGATCGCGACAACCACGTCGCCAAGCTGACTTTCTACGTCGATCCGGGCCGCCGCGTCTACGTGCGCCGCATCAACGTGGGCGGCAACACCCGTACCCGCGACGAGGTGGTGCGCCGCGAAATGCGCCAGCAGGAGGCCGCCTGGTATGACGCCTCCAGCATCAAGACCTCGAAAGAGCGCGTCGACCGCCTGGGCTATTTCAGCGAGGTCGACGTCAAGACCGAACCGGTGCCGGGCTCGCCCGACCAGGTCGACGTCAACGTGGACGTCAAGGAAAAGCCCACCGGGATGATCAACCTGGGCGTGGGCTACGGCTCCACCGACAAGCTCATGCTGTCGGCCGGCATCAGCCAGGACAATGTCTTCGGCAGCGGCAATTCCCTGTCGCTGAACGTCAACACCAGCCGCACCAACCGGGCCGTGGTGCTGTCGCACACCAATCCCTACTGGACGCAGGACGGCATCAGCAAGACGACCTCGATCTACTACCGCCGCACCACGCCGTACGACGTGTCCGACAGCGGATCGCTGGGCTGGTACACGGTCGAATCCATGGGCCTGGGCCTGAACTTCGGCGTGCCGATTTCCGAGGTCGACCGGATCTTCGCGGGCTTCACCTTCGAGCGCAATTCGCTCAAGGACGTCCGCGGCTGCATCGGGGCCACCACGCCCGCCTCGTGCGGCGTGAACAACCCGGCGCCGCTGGCCTACCAGCAGTTCATCGACCAGTACGGCGAGACCACCAACGCCGGCATCTTCAGCGTGGGCTGGGCCAAGGACACCCGCGACAGCGCGCTGGCGCCGCACAAGGGCAGCTACACCCGCCTGTCGGCCGACGTCTCCACCCTGGACCTGCGCTACTACAAGCTCTCCGGCCAGCAGCAGTACTACATGCCGCTGGGCCGCGCTTTCACGCTGGCCCTCAACGGGCAGGTCGACTGGGCCAAGACCTACGGCAACAGCGGCAAGGCCTTCCCGGTGATCAAGAACCTGTACGCCGGGGGCATCGGCTCGGTACGCGGCTACGAGGGCGCCTCGCTGGGCCCCCGCGACAGCCTGACCGACACCTACCTGGGCGGCTCGCGGCGCATCGTGGGCAACGTGCAGCTGTACCTGCCGTTCCCGGGCGCGTCGCGCGACCGCACCCTGCGCTGGTTCATGTTCTCCGACGTGGGCCAGGTCACCACGACCGACGGCTCGCCTTGCGCGCAGGGCCGCTACGGCCAGGTCGCCGATCCCTGCGGCTGGAAGTACTCCGCAGGCCTGGGCCTGTCCTGGGAATCCCCGCTGGGTCCGCTGCAGCTGTCTTTCGGCCGCGCGCTGAACGCCAAGGAAGGCGATCAGAAGCAGGTCTTCCAATTCCAGATCGGGACAGGTTTCTGATTCCGATCGTTTAATGGCACAATAGTCCTTTTTATCGCAGCCTTTCGGGCAGGTGGTTTTGTCATCATGATTCTTTCAGGCTTGAATGTTTCAACTTTGGCGCAGCGCGCCGTGTCCGGCCACCGCGCGCTGGCGGTCGCCTTCGCAATCGGCCTGGGGGCGCTCTTCGTCGCTCCCGTCCAGGCCCAGGCCCAGGGCACCAAGATCGGTTTCGTGAGCACCGAACGCATCCTGCGCGATTCCAAGCCGGCCAAGGCCGCCCAGGCGAAGATCGAATCCGAATTCAAAAAACGCGACCAGGATCTGCAAAAGCTGTCCGACAGCCTGCGCGCCCAGGCCCAGAAACTCGACAAGGACGCCCCCGTGCTGTCCGAGGCCGAGCGCATCAAGCGCCAGCGCCAGTTGCAGGACATGGATTCCGACCTGCAGCGCAAGCGCCGCGAATTCCAGGAAGACTTCAACCGCCGCCGCAACGAGGAATTCTCCGCCATCGTTGAAAAGGCCGACGCGGCCATCAAAAAGATCGCCGAGCAGCAGAACTACGACCTGATCATCCAGGACGCCGTGACGGTCAGCCCGCGCGTGGACATCACCGACCAGGTCATCAAGGCTCTGGGCGGCTGATCACCCATGCCGGTGTTGCTTGCGCCCCAGCGGGCCCCAGCATTGACGGAACTGCTGCGGGCCGCCGACTCGGTCGGGCTGGGATGCACCATCGAGGATGAAGCGCGAACCGGCGGACGGCGCATAGCCGGCATCGGTTCGCTGACCGCCGCCGGGCAGACCGAGATCAGCTTCCTGTCCAACCCCCGCTTGCAGGGGCAGTTGGCCGGATGCCGGGCGGCCGCCGTGATCCTGCGGCCCCAGGACTGGACCGCATTCCAGGCACAGCACCCGCAGCCGCCCGAATGGGCGGTCGTTCTGTGTCCTCAGCCCTACCTGATGTACGCCTTGCTGGCGCAATGGTTCGACCGGCACCGGATCGCCGGCCTGCCCAAGGGCGTCCATCCCAGCGCCGTGATCGCGGATGACGCCGTGCTGGAAGACGGCGTGCACGTCGGTCCGCTGGCCGTCATCGAATCCGGCGCGCGCATCGGCGCCGGGACCCGCATCGGCGCGGCCTGCGTGATCGGGCCGGATTGCGAGATCGGGGCCGACAGCCATCTGCACGCGCACGTGACGCTCTATCACGGCGTCCGGGTCGGCGCGCGCGCCATCCTGCATTCCGGGGTCGTCCTGGGCGCCGACGGCTTCGGCTTCGCGCCCGATCCGCGCACGCCCGGCGCCTGGGCCAAGATCGCCCAGCTGGGCGGGGTGCGCATCGGCGACGACGTCGAGATCGGCGCCAACACGACCGTGGATCGCGGGGCTGTCGAGGACACCGTCCTGGGGAACGGCGTCAAGCTCGATAACCAGATCATGATCGGTCATAATTGCCGCATCGGCGACCATACCGCCATGGCGGCCTGCGTCGGGGTGGCCGGGTCCACCACCATGGGGCAGCGCTGCGTGATCGGCGGGGCCGCCATGTTCGGCGGCCACCTCACCCTGGGTGACGACGTGCACATTTCCGGCGGCACGGCGGTCACCTCCGACATCCTGGCCCCCGGCCGTTACACGGGGGTCTTTCCGGTGGCCGAGCACGGCGCGTGGCAGCACAATGCCGCGGTCATCGGCCAGCTGGCGCAATTGCGCAAACGCATCCGCGCGGCAGAACGACAGGCGGCCGGCACAGCCGAGGCGCCGACGAACAACAAGCAGGACACACGATAATGGAACTCGATATCAAAGACATCATGGAACGGCTGCCGCATCGGCAGCCGATGCTGCTCGTGGACCGCGTCCTGGAAATGGACCCGGGCAAGAGCATCGTCGCCATCAAAAATGTCACCTACAACGAGCCGTTCTTCCAGGGCCATTTCGCGCACCATCCCGTGATGCCGGGCGTGCTGATCATCGAGGCGCTGGCCCAGGCGGCCGCCCTGTTTTCCTTTGCCGACGCCGGCGCGCCCAACCTGGCCAGCACCAAGATCGCCTACTACCTCGTGGGCGTGGACGGCGCGCGCTTCCGCCGCCCCGTCGTGCCGGGCGACCAGCTGCGCATGGAGGTCTCGGCCGACAAGCTCAGCCGTTCCATCTGCAAGTACACCGCGGTGGCCAAGGTCGGCGACCAGGTGGCCGCCGAGGCCAAGATCATGTGCGCGGTGCGCATCCTGGAAGAATGATGGCATCGGCGCAGATCCACCCCACGGCGATCGTCGCGCCGGGCGCCGTGCTGGACGATACGGTCAGCGTGGGTCCCTACAGCATCATCGGCGAGCACGTCCGCATCGGCGCGCGCACGCGCATCGGACCGCACTGCGTGATCGACGGCCACACGACGATCGGGCCCGACAACCATTTCTACCGGTTCTGCTCCATCGGCGGCATTCCCCAGGACAAGAAATACGCGGACGAGCCGACCCGGCTCGAGATCGGCGCGGGCAACACCTTCCGCGAGTACGTGTCGGTCAATATCGGCACGGTGCAGGATGCCGGCGCGACACGCCTGGGCGACGACAACTGGATCATGGCCTACGTGCACATCGCCCATGACTGCCAGCTCGGCAGCCACATCATCATGGCCAACAGCGTGCAGCTTGGCGGCCACATCCAGATCGGCGACTGGGCCATCGTCGGCGGTCTGTCGGCCGTGCACCAGTTCGTCCGCATCGGCGCCCATGCGATGATCGGCGGCACCAGCTCGGTGCGCCAGGACGTGCCGCCCTACATGATCGGCGCGGGGGATTCCTTCCGCCCGGTGGGCATCAATGCCGAGGGCCTGGGGCGGCGCGGGTTCACGCCCGCCGACGTCCAGGTCCTGAAGGAAGCCTACAAGATCCTGTACCGGCGCCAGCTGCCCATCGACCGGGCGGTCGAGGCCCTGGCCGCCCTGCAGGCGGACCATCCGGCGGAGGCGCCCGCCGTGCAGACCCTGGTGGATTTCCTGAAGGACGCCGGCCGGGGCATCGCCCGTCCATGAGCCGCACCGGCGTGCGCGCCGCCATCGTCGCCGGCGAGCCGTCCGGCGACCTGCTGGCCGCCCGGATGATCCGCGGCCTGCAGGCGCGCGATCCCGCCGCCGTGACGGCAGGGATCGGCGGGCCGGCCATGGCCCGCGCGGGTTTCCAGGCCTGGCACCCCATGGATGCGCTGTCGGTCTTCGGATACGTCGATGCGCTGCGCCAGGCCCCGCGCCTGATCCGCACCTGGCGGGACACCCGCAGGCGCGTGCTGGCGCAGCGCCCCGACGTCTTCGTCGGCGTGGACGCGCCGGACTTCAACCTGCGGCTGGAAGAGCGCCTGCGCGCCGCCGGCATCCCCACCGTGCATTTCGTCGGGCCGTCCATCTGGGCATGGCGCTTCGAGCGCATCCACCAGATCCGCCGGGCCGTCTCGCACATGCTGGTGCTGTTTCCCTTCGAGGTCGAGCTGTACCGGCAGCAGGGCATCCCCGTCACGTACGTCGGCCATCCGCTGGCCGAACTCATCCCCCGCCAGCCCGACCGGGCGGCGGCCCGTGCCACGCTGGGCGTGGAGGCCGGCCGGCGCGTGCTGGCGCTGATGCCAGGCAGCCGCGAATCGGAACTGCGCCTGCTCGCGCCCCGGTTCCTGCAGGCGGCCCGCATCCTGCAGGCTCAGGATCCCGAGCTGCAGATCCTGGTGCCCGTGGTCAATCCCCAGCGCCGCGCCCAGTTCGAGGCGATCCTGCGCGAGCATCCGGTCGCCCATTGCCGGATCCTGGACGCCGCGCCCCCGGAGGGCGGGGCGGGGCGGCGGGCCGACGGCCTGGACACCGGCGAATGGCCCGTCGCCTGGCATGCCATGGAGGCGGCCGACGCCGTGCTGGTGGCCAGCGGCACGGCCACGCTGGAGGCTGCGCTGTTCAAGCGGCCGCTGGTCATCTCCTACGTCATCAGCCCCTGGATGCGGCGCATCATGGCCTGGAAGTCCGGCCAGCAGGCGCCCAGTCTGCCCTGGGTCGGGCTGCCCAACATCCTGGAGCGCGAGTTCGTCGTGCCCGAGCTGCTGCAGGAGGCCGCCACGCCCGAGGCGCTGGCCGAGCAGACCTGGATCGCGCTCACCGACACGGACCGCAGCCAGCGGATCGCGCGCCGCTTCGCGGCGCTGCATGAGACGCTCAGCCGGGACACCCCCGGCCTGGCGGCCCAGGCCATTCTGGAGGTCTGCCATGGGCGCGCAGGTTGAACTGTTCGCCGCGGGTCCCATCCCGGCCGGCTGGGTCGCGGGCGTGGACGAGGCCGGCCGGGGCCCGCTGGCCGGGCCGGTCTTTGCCGCCGCCGTCATCCTGGATCCCGACCGGCCGATCCGCGGCCTGGACGATTCCAAGAAGCTCAGCCCCGGCCGCCGCGAAGAACTCGCGGCGCAGATCCGCGAACGAGCGCTGGCCTGGGCCGTCATGCAGGCCAGCGTCGAGGACATCGACCGCCTGAACATCCTGCAGGCGACCCTGCAGGCCATGCGCGAGGCCTGCCAGGGCCTGGCGCGCCCCGCGCGCCTGATCCTGGTGGACGGCAACCGGCTGCCCGCCGGCCTGCCATGCCCGGCCCGGGCCGTGGTGGGCGGCGATGCGCTCGAGCCCGCCATCTCGGCGGCTTCGATCCTGGCCAAGACGGCGCGCGACGCCTGCTGCCTGACGCTGCATGCCCAGTTTCCCCAGTACGCTTTCGATCAGCACAAGGGCTACGGGACGGCCCTGCACCTGGCCCGCCTGGCCGCCCACGGACCTTGTCCGGCGCACCGGCGCAGCTTTGCGCCCGTGCGCCGGCTCTTGCAGGACGGGCAGGCATGAACGCGACCGTCCCGGTGCGCCACATCGCATCCCGCGACAATCCCGACTACCGGCTGTGGCTGCGCCTGGCCCAGGGCCGGCCCGGTCACCGGGAATCCCGGGTGCTGCTGGAGGGCGAGCATCTCTGCCGCGCCTGGCTGGAGCATTACGGCCCCCCGAAGGCCCTGATCGTCAGCGAGGCCATCCAGGCGCAGTCGCCGGGCTGGATCAAGCCCCTGTGGCGCCAGTGCGAATCGACGCGGCGCATCGTCCTGGAGGATCACCTGGCCCGGGTGCTGTCGCAGGTCGAGCACGGCCCGGCAGTGTTCTTCCTGGTCGAACCCCCGGCGTCCGAGCTTCCCGGGCAGGTCGACGAAGGCTGCCTCTGCCTGGACCGTGTCCAGGACCCGGGCAACCTCGGCACCCTGCTGAGGACCGCCGCGGCGGCGGGCCTGGCCGCGGCCTTCCTGTCGCCGGGCTGCGCCGCCGCCTGGTCGCCCAAGGTCCTGCGCAGCGGGCAGGGCGCCCATTTCGCCATCCGGATCCATGAGCACGTCGACCTGCTGGCGCTGCGGCCGCGGCTGCGCGTGCCGCTGGCGGCGACCACGCTGGACGATGCCGGCTCGCTGTACCGCCAGGACCTGCGCCGCCCCTGCGCCTGGCTGTTCGGCAACGAGGGCCGGGGCGTCGCGGACGAATTGCTGAAGATCGCCGACTGGCGGGTGCACATCCCTCAGTCGGCCGGGGTCGAGTCCCTGAACGTGGCGGCGGCCGCCGCCGTCTGCCTGTTCGAGCAGCGCCGGCAGCAAGCCGGGCGCTGAACGCTCAGTACGTCATGCGGTCCAGGCCGACCTCGTCGAGGATCTTGGTGGAGATCTCCTCGATGGACCGGGTGGTCGTGGACAGCCAGGGCACGTTCTCCATGCGCATCAGGCGCTCGGCGTCGGCGACCTCCTGGCGGCATTGCTTGAGCGAGGCGTAGGTGCTGTTGGGCCGGCGTTCGTTGCGGACCTCGGCCAGGCGCTCGGGCTGGATCGACAGGCCGAAGAGCTTGCGCCGGAACGGCAGCAAGGTGGCGGGCAGGGCGCCGCGGTCGAAGTCCTCGGGGATCAGCGGGTAGTTGGCCGCCTTGACGGCGTACTGCATGGCCAGGTAGAGGCTCGTGGGGGTCTTGCCGCAGCGCGACACGCCCACCAGGATGACGTCGGCCTGCTCCAGCCCCTGGATGTACTGCCCGTCGTCGTGCGCAAGGCTGAAATTGATGGCCTCGATGCGGTTGTTGTATTGCTTGGACAGGCCGTTGGTGTGCGAGCGGCCGACCGAGCGGCTGGATTTCACGCCCAGCACGCTTTCCAGGTTCTGCACGAAGGCGCCGAAGAGGTCCAGGAAGATGCAGGGCGACTGGCGGATGCGGTCGGAGATCTCGGGGTCCACCAGCGTGCTGAACACCAGCGGCGGCGGCCCCCCTTGCTCGGCCTTCTGGGTGATGCGGCGCACGGCCGCATCGGCCTTTTCGACCGAGTCGATGAAAGGCAGGCGCACGGCCTGGAATGCGATTTCCTCGAATTGCGAGAGTACCGCGTGACTGAAGGTCTCGGCGGTGATCCCGGTGCTGTCCGAGACAATGAATACGGGTCGTTCGATTACGGGATCGATCATGGATTTTGAACCATCAAACGTCAGAAACGGTACAATCCGCGAAGATTACCAGTCACCTGATGGCCAGGCAAGGCTGGTTTGCCAGACGCATGTCGGCCGTTCATTGCTGCGGGGCACCATTTCCAGGCGCCGCGCACCGCAGGACGGTCTTGGCGTCGGCCCCCGGGCCGACGACGTGCGTCGGGCAAACACGCTTTCTCTATCTCAAAGGTGACACCATGTCGTATGTCGTATCGTTCGAGCAGCTCCGCATGACGGATGTGGACTCGGTAGGAGGCAAGAACGCTTCTCTCGGTGAAATGATCAGCCAGCTGGCGCAGGCCGGCGTCCGGGTTCCGGGCGGCTTTGCGACCACGGCGGATGCATTCCGCGATTTCCTGAAATCCACCGGGCTGGACGCCCGCATCAACGCGCGCCTGGACGCCCTGAACGCCGACGACGTGCGCGAACTGGCCGCCGCCGGCGCCGAGATCCGCCAGTGGGTGATCGACACGCCGTTCCCGGCCGCCTTCGAACAGGCCATCCGCGAGGCCTTCGCCCATCTGGATGCCGACGGCAAGGGCTCCTTCGCCGTGCGTTCGTCGGCCACGGCCGAAGACCTGCCCGACGCCTCGTTCGCCGGCCAGCAGGAGACCTACCTGAACGTGGTCGGCATCGACGACGTGCTGGAAAAGATCCGCCACGTATTCGCATCCCTGTACAACGACCGGGCGATCTCCTATCGCGTGCACAAGGGCTACGCCCACGCCGAGGTCGCGCTGTCGGCGGGCATCCAGCGCATGGTGCGTTCCGACAAGGGCAGCGCCGGCGTGATGTTCACCCTGGACACCGAATCGGGCTTCAAGGACGTCGTGTTCATCACCTCGTCCTACGGCCTGGGCGAGACCGTGGTGCAGGGCGCCGTCAACCCCGACGAGTTCTACGTCTTCAAGCCCACGCTGGCCGCGGGCCACTATCCCATCATCAGCCGGCGCATCGGCTCCAAGCTGATCAAGATGGAATTCGACGAGCAGCGCGTCTCCGGCCATGCCGTGCGCACGGTCGAGGTTCCCGCGTCCGAACGCAACCGCTATTCCCTGAGCGACGACGAGATCATCGAGCTCGCCCGCTACGCCACCATCATTGAGACGCACTACCAGCGTCCCATGGACATCGAATGGGGCCGCGACGGGCTGGACGGCAAGCTCTACATCCTGCAGGCGCGTCCCGAGACCGTGAAGTCGCAGCAGGGCCACCACGACGTCCAGGAACGCTACCGCCTCAAGGCCACCGGCGAGGTGCTGGTGCGCGGCCGGGCCATCGGCCAGAAGATCGGCTCGGGCACGGTGCGCGTGGTCGCCGACGCCTCCGAGATGGACAAGGTCCGCCCGGGCGACATCCTGGTCACGGACATGACGGATCCCAACTGGGAGCCGGTCATGAAGCTCGCCTCGGCGATCGTCACCAACCGCGGCGGGCGCACCTGCCACGCGGCCATCATCGCCCGCGAACTCGGCATCCCGGCCGTCGTGGGCTGCGCCGACGCCACCGACGTGCTGGCCAACGGCCGCGAGGTCACCGTGTCCTGCGCCGAGGGTGACGAAGGCCACATCTACGACGGCCTGATCGAGACCGAGATCGAGGAAGTCCGCTGGGGCGAGATGCCCGACATCGGCCTGAAGGTCATGATGAACGTCGGCAACCCGCAGCTGGCCTTCGATTTCTCGCAGATTCCCAATGGCGGCGTCGGCCTGGCGCGGCTGGAATTCATCATCAACAACAACATCAACGTCCACCCCAAGGCCATCCTCGACTACCCGAACGTGGACAGCGACCTGAAAAAGGCCGTCGAGTCCGCCGCCCGAGGCTATGCCAGCCCGCGCGCTTTCTTCGTCGAAAAACTGGCCGAAGGGATCGCCACCATCGGCGCGGCCTTCTATCCCAAGCCCGTCATCGTGCGCCTGTCGGACTTCAAGTCCAACGAATACCGCAAGCTGGTGGGCGGCTCGCGCTACGAGCCCGAGGAAGAAAACCCCATGCTGGGGTTCCGCGGCGCGTCGCGCTACATCGCCGAGGAATTCGCCGAGTGCTTCCGCATGGAATGCGAGGCCCTGAAGAAAGTGCGCGACGACATGGGCCTGACCAACGTCGAGATCATGGTGCCCTTCGTGCGTACGCTGGGGCAGGCGCAGCGCGTCGTCGACCTGCTGGCCGGCCACGGCCTCAAGCGCGGCGACAATGGCCTGCGCCTGATCATGATGTGCGAGGTCCCGTCCAACGCCATCCTGGCCGACGAGTTCCTGCAGTATTTCGACGGCTTCTCGATCGGCTCGAACGACATGACCCAGCTGACCCTGGGCCTGGACCGTGACTCGGGCATGGAGCTCCTGGCCGCCGATTTCGACGAGCGCGATCCGGCCGTGCAGTTCATGCTGCGCCGCGCCATCCAGGCCTGCCTGAAGGCCGGCAAGTACGTCGGCATCTGCGGGCAGGGGCCCAGCGACCATCCGGATCTGGCCCAGTGGCTGCGCGACGAGGGCATCCTGTCCATGTCGCTGAACCCGGACACCGTGGTCGACACCTGGCAGCGCCTGGCCAATACGGCGGTGGCGGCCTGACGGCGGCCATGTCCTTCCAGGCCCTCGTCGCATCCCCGCTGGGGGACATCCTGCTGACGGCGGACGCGGCGGGCCTGACGGGCCTGTACTTCACCGACCAGCGGGACTGCCCCCGGCTGGCGGGGGTGGCGGCGGCGGGGGACATCATCTCGCGTCCCTCGGCCGGCACGCGCGAAGGGCGCCAGACGCGCCGCTTCAGGGCCGTGCCCGCCGCCGGCGGCGAGCTTTTTCCCGCCCCGGGGGCGTCCGGGGACCCGGATGCCTCCGGGCTGGTCGCGGCGCCGCGCTTCCTGCAGGCCGGCATGCCGGCAGGTCCGCGGGCGGTCCTGGAACAGACCTGCCGCGAGCTGGACGAGTACTGGCGCGGACGGCGCCGGGTCTTCGACATGCCGCTGAACCCGCACGGCACCGGCTTCCAGCAGCGGGTCTGGCGGGCGCTGCTGGACGTGCCCTGCGGCGCCACGCTGTCCTACGGGGAACTGGCCCTCCAGGCGGGGCTGAGCGCCGGGCACGGACGGGCCGTCGGCACGGCGGTCGGCAGCAATCCCATCAGCATCGTCATTCCCTGCCACCGCATCCTGGCCCGTGATGGCACGCTCAATGGCTACGGCGGTGGCCTGGACCGCAAGATCCGCCTGCTGGAGATCGAGGGATTCGCCATCCGCGCCTGAACGCCGCGGGCGTGCGGCGCCGGCGCCGCGGAAACGACCCATGAAGACCTTTTCCCTGTATCTGCTGACGGCGCTTGCCGAGATCCTGGGCTGCTATCTGCCCTGGCTCTGGCTGCGCCAGGGCGGGACGGCCTGGCTGCTGCTGCCTGCCGCCGCCGCCCTGGCGGCGTTCGTGTGGCTGCTGAGCCTGCACGAGGCCGCCTCGGGGCGCGTGTATGCCGCCTACGGCGGGGTGTACATCGGTGTCGCGCTGATCTGGTTGTGGGCGGTGGACGGCGTGCGTCCCACCGCCTGGGACCTGGCCGGCGTCGCGCTGGCCCTGGGCGGCATGGCCGTGATCGCGTTTCAGCCGCGCTGAAGCGCGGCGGCCGGATCCGCTGCCCGCCGGACTGACAGCAGGATGTTGTCCCGGTCCAGCGCGCGGCCGGCGCCGACCGCCTCGATCCAGTCCTCCGTCGTGGCGACCGCCGCGAAATTCGAATGGAACACCGTGCAGAACACGCGATGGATCTCCTCGGCGCTGGCGTGCCCGGCGGCATTCCGGTAGGCCGGAGAGCCGCTGGCGTCGGACAGGAATTCCGCCTGCAGCCCGCGCGACAAGGCCTCGAAGATCGTCGCCGCGTCGCAGTTGTGCGTCATGTAACCGGCCACGGTGACGGTATCGATGCCGCGCGCGTCCAGCCAGCCGCCCAGGTCCGTGCCCGCAAAAGCGCTGGCGCGGGCCTTGTGGACGACGTGGTCCACCGCTTCGTCCACAAGGGCAGGATGCGGCTGCCAGGTCGCCGAACCCTGGGCAAAGAGCGGCGCCCCCTCGGGGCTGTCGTGCAGGACCCGCACGATCGGAATGCCCGCCGAGCGGGCGGCCCGCATCGCCTGTCCGATGCGCCGCAGCGAGTCTTCGGCGGGCGGGTAGGCGATGCGCAGGCCGCCGGTAAAGTATTCATTCTGGACGTCGATGACGAGCAGAGCGCGGCGCGGGGTATTGGACATGAGGGTCTCCAGGAAAGAAGTGGGCCGGCCGTGCGGCCGGTGAACGTATTGTCGATCCCGCGCCCATACCTCATGGATGGCCTGAATATCATTATTCGATATAATCGGGCCATCATGAGTCATACCCAGCACGATTCCTCCGCGCAGCCCGGCGCCGGGCCGTCCGGAATCCTTCAGCCGGCGTCCGGTCCGGCGTCCCGTCCGGCTGCGTGCAGGATCGCGGTCATCGCATTCGACGGCATCACACCGTTTCACCTCTCGGTGCCCTCGCTGGTCTTCGGCGCCGGCACGGAAGGCGGATCGGGCTTCGAAGTGCGCGTCTGCGCCGCCAGCCCGCCGCCCCTGCGGACCACGGCAGGATTCACCATGGACACCGAATACGGGCTCGCGGACCTGGACTGGGCGGATTGGGTGATCATGCCGAGCTGGCATTCGGATTGCCGCTGCGCGCCGGCCGGGCTGATCGACGCCTTGCGCCGCGCCAGCCAGCGCGGCGCGGGGCTCGTAGGCCTGTGCCTGGGCGCTTTCCCGCTGGCCCAGGCGGGCCTGCTCGACGGCCTGCGGGCGACCACCCACTGGGCGCATGCCGCGACCCTGGCCGGGCGCCATCCGCACATCCGGCTGGAACACGAGGCGCTCTATGTGGACGAGGGACGGGTTCTGACTTCGGCCGGGGTCGCCGCGGGGCTGGATTGCTGCCTGCATCTGCTGGGCAGGCTGGTGGGCGCCGCAGCGGCCAACCGGGTCGCCCGGTCGCTGGTCGTGGCGCCGCACCGGGATGGCGGCCAGGCGCAGTTCATCGAGCGTCCCGTGCCTTCGTCTCCGGGGGAGGGCCGCCTGGCCCGCGTGATGGAATGGGCCTTGGCCCACGTCGAACACCCGCATACCGTGGATGCGCTGGCGGACCGCGCGGCCATGAGCCGGCGTACCTTCACGCGCCATTTCCGGCAGGCCACCGGCACGTCGCTGACCCAATGGCTGCTGGCGCGACGCCTGGACCGGGCCCGGGAACTGCTGGAACGCAGCGCCTTGCCGGTCGAGGCGGTGGCCCAGGCAGCGGGGTTCGGGTCGGCCCTGTCGCTGCGGCAGCACTTCAGGGCGCGGCTGCGCACCAGCCCGACGGCCTACCGCCGCGCATTCCGCGACGGGCCGGCGTGACGCCGGCGGCCCCGGACGGGGCCGGGATCAATCCTTGCGGCTCTGGCGCGTGTCGTGCTTCATCAGCCGTTCTTTTTCCCGCGCCCAGTCCTTGTCGCGCTGCGTGTCGCGCTTGTCGTGGAGTTTTTTGCCGCGGCCCAGGCCGAAATCCAGCTTGATGCGCCCGCCCTTGTAGTGCAGGTTCAGGGGCACCAGGGCGTAGCCGCGCTGCTCGACCTTGCCGATCAGCTTGCTGATCTCCTCGGCGTGCAGCAGCAGCTTGCGCGTGCGGGTGGCGTTGGGATGGATGTGGGTCGAGGCCGTGGGCAGGGGACTGATGTGCATGCCCAGGATCCACAGCGCGCCGTCGCGCACGATGACGTAGCTTTCCTTCAGCTGCACGTGACCGGCGCGGATGGCCTTGACCTCCCAGCCTTCGAGGACCAGGCCGGCCTCGAAGCGCTCCTCGATGAAGTAATCGTGGCTGGCCTTGCGGTTTTCTACAATGCTCATGTTCGCGTCGACAGCGCATGCGCTGATAAAATCCATACATTCTAGCGTACGCCCGTTCCCACTGACCTGCCGATGCCCTCGATACAACGTTCTGTCCTGGTTCCCTTCACCGCCCCCCAGATGTTCGATCTGGTCGCCGACGTCGCCCGGTATCCGGAATTCATGCCCTGGTGCGGCGGGGCCGAGGTCCAGTGGCGCAGCGAGCAGGGCATGCAGGCCACGGTGCAGATCCATTTCGCCGGCATCCGCCAGAGCTTCACGACGCGCAACGACCACGACTATCCGAACAAGATCGTCTTCCACCTGGTGGACGGCCCGTTTTCCAATCTGACGGGCTACTGGGAATTCCAGCCGCTGGGCGAGGACGGCTGCAAGGTCCTGTACACCATGGACTACGCCTTCTCCAGCCGGGCGCTGTCGGCCGTGGTCGGGCCGGTGTTCAACCGCATCGCCAGCAGCTTCATCGATTCCTTCACCCAGCGCGCCCACGTGGTCTACGGGGGCTGATCGTGCGCATCCACGTCGCCTTCGCCGCGCCGGCGCGGCTCTGGCGCGAGACGCTGGACGTGCCCGAGGGCGCGACCGCGGCCCAGGCGCTGGCGCTCAGCGGCTTTGCGCGCGAATTTCCCGAATTCACCGACCACCCGCCGGCCATGGGCGTCTACGGCGAACGCTGCGATCCGCAGCGCGTGCTGCGCGAAGACGACCGGCTGGAACTCTACCGTCCGCTGGTTTTCGATCCGCTGGAATCCCGCCGCCGGCGGGCGGCCCACCGTCAGGGGGCGGGCTCGCGCCGGGGCTGATCTTTCGGCTTGCCATACAGGCCGATGTGGGCGTCGCCCCAGACCTTCAGGGCCTGCAGCACCGGCTGCATGGTCATGCCCAGCGGCGACAGGGAATATTCGACCTTGGGCGGCACCTGGGCGTAGACGGTGCGCTCGACCAGGCCGTCTTCTTCGAGCTCGCGCAATTGCCGCGTGAGCATGCGCGGCGAGACATTGACGATCTGGCGGCGGATTTCATTGAAACGCAGCGTGCCGTTCAGCAGATGGAACAGCACCACGGATTTCCATTTTCCGTCGATCAAGCCGATGGCTGCCTCGACGGAGCAACCCGGGCTGCAACCGAGGCGGGAGTGGCGGGCCTTGGCCATGATGGTATCCTTTTTGTCACTATAGGCGTTATTTGTGCGTAGCGATGGATTGGCACATGACGATATTCTCTCGCCATCCGCTTCCCACCACAACAGGAGCTTCTGATGAAAGCCTTTGGATATCGCCACCCCGGCGCCCTGGACCGCGAGGACGCCCTCGTCGAAATCGAACTGGACCGGCCGTCGCCGGCCGGCCGCGACCTGCTGGTCGAGGTCCGGGCCGTGTCCGTCAATCCCGTGGACACCAAGATCCGCCGGCGGGTCGGGCCCGAGGGCCAGGACTGGAAGGTCCTGGGCTGGGACGTGGCCGGCCGGGTCGTGGCCGCGGGGCCGGCGGCCAGCCGGTTCAAGCCCGGCGACGAGGTCTTCTACGCCGGCTCGGTGGCGCGGCAGGGGGCCAACAGCGAATACCACCTGGTCGATGAACGCATCGTGGGCCACAAGCCCGCCAGGCTCGACGACGCCCACGCGGCCGCGCTGCCCCTGACCTCGATCACCGCCTGGGAGATGCTCTTCGAGCGGCTGGAGGTGCGCAAGCCCGTGCCCGGCGCGGCGAACGCGATCCTGATCATCGGCGGCGCCGGGGGCGTCGGATCCATCGCCGTCCAGCTCGCCAAGGCCGTGGGCGGCCTGACCGTGATCGCCTCGGCCTCGCGGCCCGAAACCCGCGAATGGGTGCGGTCCCTGGGCGCCGACCACGTGGTAGACCACCGCCAGCCCCTGGCGCCGCAGATCGCCGCGCTGGGAATCGGCCAGCCCGGATTCGTGTTTTCCATCACCGCCACCCACGAGCACGTGGCCGACGTGGTCGAGCTGATCGCGCCGCAGGGGCGCTTCGGGCTCATCGACGATCCCGAAAGCCTGGACGTCCTGGGATTCAAGCGCAAGTCCGTGTCCATCCACTGGGAATCCATGTTCACCCGCTCGCTGTTCGAGACGCCCGACATGGGCCGCCAGGGCGAACTGCTCGACGAAGTCGCCCGCCTCGTGGACGAGGGCCGCCTGCGCAGCACGCTGGCGCAGCGCCTGCGGCCCATCAACGTCGCCAACCTGCGGCAGGCCCACGCCCTGCTGGAGAGCGGCCGGGCCCGCGGCAAGGTGGTGCTGGAAGGCTTCTGACAATTGTCGTCTCCCTGACAGCCGGCGCGCCGCGCCTGATCTAAGGTGATCCCGCCGAACAGGCGCTGTCGCCAAGTGCTACAGTAAGCCTGCGACGCAGTGGCCGCCCTCGATCAGGCGCGGCCACGTCGGGGGCGCCACCCGTGTCCCGCGACCGTGACGAACATGAATCCGGAGACAATGCACCATGGATTTTCGCCTCAGCGAAGAACAACAGGCCTTTGCGCAGGCTGCCCGAGAGTTCGCCCAGGGAGAGCTCGCCCCGCACGCCGCCCTGTGGGACGAGGAGCACATCTTTCCCCGCGAGGCCTTCGCCAAGGCCGGCGAGCTGGGCTTCTGCGCGATGTATGCGCCCGAATCCATCGGCGGGCTGGGCCTGCCCCGGCTGGACGCCACCCTCGTGTTCGAGGAAATGGCGGCGGTGGATCCTTCCACCACGGCCTTCATCACCATCCACAACATGGCCACCTGGATGGTCGGCACCTGGGCGCAGCCCGCCGTGCGCGACTTCTGGGGGCCGTTGCTGGCCAGCGGCGAAAAGCTGGCGTCCTATTGCCTGACCGAGCCGGGCTCGGGCTCGGACGCGGCCTCGCTCACGACCAGCGCCCGCCGCGACGGCGAGCACTACGTGCTCAACGGCGCCAAGGCTTTCATCTCGGGCGCGGGCGACACCGACGTGCTGGTCGTCATGGCGCGCACCGGCGGCGAGGGGCCGCGCGGGATCTCGGCCCTGGTCGTGCCCGCCGATGCCGAGGGCATCACCTACGGCCGCAAGGAAAACAAGATGGGCTGGAACAGCCAGTCCACGCGGCCCATCACCTTCGAGAACGTCCGCGTGCCCGTGCAGAACCGCCTGGGCGAGGAGGGCGAGGGATTCCGCTTCGCCATGAAGGGCCTGGACGGCGGACGCATCAACATCGCCACCTGTTCCGTGGGCGCGGCCCAGGGCGCCTACGAGGCCGCCCGCCGCTACATGGGCGAGCGCCGGCAGTTCGGCCGCCCGCTTGCGGATTTCCAGGGGCTGCAGTTCAAGCTGGCCGACCTGCTGGCCAATATCGTCGCCTCGCGCCAGATGGTGCGGCTGGCGGCGGCCAAGCTCGACGAGAACGATCCGCAGGCCAGCGCCTACTGCGCCATGGCCAAGCGATTCGCCACGGACCTGTGCTTCCAGTCCTGCCTGGATGCGCAGCAGATCCACGGCGGCTACGGCTACCTGAAGGACTACCCCCTGGAACGCCTGGTGCGCGACACCCGCGTCCACCAGATCCTGGAGGGCACCAACGAAATCATGCGCGTGATCGTCGCGCGACACATCCTCAACCAGGAGGCTGACCTGAGATGAATGCACCCGCTGCCGCTTCCGGCCCCGACGAGCCGGCGGATCCGGTCCTGTTCCAGGAACTCCCCGCCGGCGGCGGCCGGCGCATCGGCGTGGCGGTCCTCAACAGCCCGCAGACGCTCAACGGCCTGTCCCTGGCCATGTGCCGCCAGCTGGACGACCGCCTGGCCGACTGGGAAGACGACGACCGCATCGCGGCCGTCGTGCTGCGCGGCGCGGGCGACAAGGCCTTCTGCGCGGGCGGCGACCTGCACGGCCTCTATCGCGGCATGCTCGACAGTCCGGCGGGCGACGCCTGGGCCAACGTCCAGGCGCGCGGCTTCTTTGAAACGGAATACCGGCTGGACTACCGCATCCACCGCTACGCCAAGCCGGTCCTGTGCTGGGGCAGCGGCATCGTCATGGGCGGCGGCGTCGGCCTGATGCTGGGCGCCAGCCACCGCCTGGTCACGCCCACGACCCGCTTTGCCATGCCCGAAGTCACGATCGGGCTGTATCCGGACGTCGCGGGCACCTGGATGCTCAGCCGCCTGCCGCGCGGCATCGGCGAATTCCTGGCGTTCACGGGGGCGCAGCTCGGCGCGGCCGATTGCCTGCACTACGGGCTGGCCGACCGGATCTGCGAGGCGGACGGTTTCGATGCCCTGACGGGCGCGCTGGCGGCCGTGGAATGGTCGGGCAATGCCGCCGAGCGCGCGGCCCAGGTGGACGCCGTGCTGGACGCCCTGCAGATCGGCACGCCCGAGCCCGGGCCCCTGCAGCGCCATTCGGACGCCATCCGCCGCGCCTGCGGGCGGGCGGACTTCCTGCAGATCGGCGCGGCCATCGCCGCCTGGAAGCGCCACGACGACCCCTGGCTGGCGCGGGCGGCGGCGACCTTCCTGGCCGGCTCGCCCGGCTCGGCGCGTCTCAGCCACACCCTGCTCAACCGTGCGCGCCACCAGTCCCTGGCGGACGTCTTCCGCATGGAATACATCGCCTCGCTGCATTGCTGCGCCGAGCCCGATTTCCGCGAGGGCATCCGCGCGCTGCTGATTGACAAGGACAAGTCGCCGCGTTGGCGGCCGGGCACCCTGGAACAGGCCTCCACCGACTGGGTGCGGCGGTTCCTCGCGCAGCCCTGGCCGGCGGGGCAGGCGCATCCGCTGGCCGACCTCAGAGGCTGAACAAGAACAACCTAGCCATACCAAGGAGACATGCAATGAGCAAGACGATCGCTTTCATCGGCCTGGGCCACATGGGCGGCCCGATGGCGCAAAACCTGCTGAAGGCGGGACATGCGCTCAAGGTCTTCGACCTGGTGCCGCAGGCCGTCGAGACCGCCACCCGGGCGGGCGCGACGGCCGCCGCCTCGGCGGCCGAGGCCGTGGCGGGCGCCGACGTGGTGATCAGCATGCTGCCGGCCAGCCGCCACGTCGAGGGCCTTTACCTGGGCGGCGACGGCCTGCTGGCCTCGATCGCCCGCGGCACGCTGGTGCTGGAATGCAGCACGATCGCGCCCGAATCCGCCCGCAAGGTCTCCCGCGCGGCGGCCGAGCGCGGCATCCGCATGATCGATGCGCCCGTCTCGGGCGGCACCGGCGGGGCCGTGGCCGGAACGCTGACCTTCATCGTCGGCGGGGCCGCCGCCGATCTCGAAGCCGCCATGCCGTATCTCCAGGCCATGGGCAAGAACATCTTCCACGCCGGCGAAGCCGGGGCGGGGCAGGTGGCCAAGATCTGCAACAACATGCTGCTGGGCATCCAGATGGCCGGCACGGCCGAGGCGCTGGCGCTGGGCGTGGCCAACGGCCTGGATCCCAAGACGCTGTCGGACATCATCGCCAAGAGTTCGGGCCGCAACTGGGCCACCGAGCTCTACAACCCCTGGCCGGGCGTCATGGAACACGCGCCCGCCTCGCACGAATACCAGGGCGGCTTCGGCGTGGACCTGATGCTCAAGGACCTGGGCCTGGCGGCCGAGGCTTCCATGCAGGCGCGGGCCACCACGCCGCTGGGCGAGCTGGCCCGCAATCTGTATGCCCTGCACAGCACCCAGGGCCACGGGCGGCTGGATTTCTCCAGCATCCTGAAGCTCTATCACCAGCCTCGCGACTAGGGCCTCAGGCGGCCGGCGCGTCCACCGCGCTGGCCGGCCGCAGGGCCAGGACCGGGCCGTCCGGCGCGCCGACCGCATAGCGCATGGCGGGCCAGTCGGACAGGGTGATCTCGGCGGCGACGTGCAGGCGGTCCTGCCAGATCGCGGCTTCGATGATGCGGCCCGTCGGCCGCGCGGCGTCGCCGCCGGCCGCGTACAGGTCGCTGCCCGCGCCCGGCGCCGGGAGGTCCCGGGGCCAGGCCGCGACGCCCAGGGCCATGCGCCGCTTGACCGTGCCCCGGTAGTGGCTGCGGGCGATCACTTCCTGGCCGGGATAGCAGCCCTTGCGGAAATCGATGCCGCCGTTCAGGTCCATGTCGAGCGCGCTGGGCAGGAAGACGTCCTGGCTGGCTGCCCGGATCCAGGGCCAGCCGCTGTCCAGCCGCGCGGCGTCCCAGGCCGCCGAGCCGGATTCATCGGATGCCGGCAAGGCCGTCGTCGCGGCGGGGTCCCCGGGCCCGATGCGCCAGGCGGCGGGCAACCGGGGGGCCGAATGCGGCGCCACGATCCAGTCGGCGCCGTCGACGGCCCGCCGGGACCAGGCCGGCAGCCCATGCAGGGCTGCCGGAACCCGGGAGGCCCCCGCCACGCCCCGCACGTCGCGCGCCTCGTCCAGCGAGAGCCGGACCTTGGAGCGCAGGACGAACATCTGCAGCCGCCGCAGCAAGCCCGGCACCAGGTCGCGGGAGACCATGAAATCCAGGATCTCGTCGCCGGAGCGCCAGACCACCCCGTTGGCCAGCAGGCGGCCCTGCGCCGTGCAGTAGCCGGCGGGGCGGGCCATGTCCTGCGGCATCCCCTCGACCGCATTGCTGAGCTGCCCATGCAGGAAGCCAGCCGCATCGGGCCCCTGCAGATGAATGATGGCCTGCTCGGCCAGCCGCCATTGTCCTTCCACGTCAAACACCCTCGTCGTCAGAGAGGCGGATCGGTCCGCCAAGCCATCCATGATACCGGCCGGGCCCGCTTCGACCAAGCCATGACCCTGCCTGCCCTGGGGCTCCTGCGGCCCCGGGGCCAGCGGGACGGCGTCCCCGGCGCCGCGCCGGCCCCCCAGGGGCCAGACTCCCTCGGGTAAACTGGCGTCCATGAAAAAGATGATGCGCTCTCTCATCTGGCTGCTGATCGTATGCCTGGCCCTGCTGGGCGCGGGCATCGGCGGCGCCGCCTGGTGGGGCTGGAAACGCCCCGTGACCCTGGAAACCCCGGTCGTGGACTACATGATCGAGTCCGGCAGCACGCCTCGCCAGATCGCCCTGGCCATGCAGGCGGCCGGCATCGCGGTCGATCCTCTGGCCTTTGCCTGGCTGGCGCGCCTCAGCGGCCGCGACAAATTGCTCAAGGCCGGCGCCTACGAGGCGCGCGCCGGGGATACGCCCTGGATGCTGCTGGAACGTATGGCCAACGGTGACATGACCCAGGTGCGCCTGACGTTCCCGGAGGGCTGGACCTTCGCCCAGATGCGGGCCGCCCTGGATGCCGACCCCAAGGTCCGCCACGACACCCTCGGGCTGGACGAGGCCGCCGTCGCCCAGCGCCTGGGGCTGGACACCAAGTCCCTGGAAGGCCTGTTCTATCCGGACACCTATGTGTTCGCGCCCGGCACCTCCGACCTCGACATCCTGCGCCGCGCCGCGCAGGCCGGCCGCCAGGTGCTGGACCGTCTCTGGAAAGAGCGCGACCGCGACCTGCCGCTGGCTGATCCCTACCAGGCGCTGATCCTGGCCTCCATCGTCGAAAAGGAAACCGGCCACGGCAGCGACCGCGCGCGGATCGCCGGGGTCTTCGTCAATCGCCTGCGCCTGGGCATGCCGCTGCAGACCGATCCGACCGTGATCTACGGGATGGGGGACCGCTACCAGGGGCGCCTGCGCAAGAAAGACCTGGAACAGGACACGCCCTGGAACACCTACACCCGCGCGGGCCTGCCGCCCACACCGATCGCGAACCCCGGCAAGGCGGCGCTGACGGCCGCCCTGCACCCGGAGCATCACGACTTCCTCTATTTCGTCTCCCGGGGAGACGGCACCAGCGAATTCTCCCGCAACCTCTCGGCCCACAATCAGGCGGTCGGGCGATATATCCTCAAGCGGAACTGACACCATGACGCGGCGCGGCTGTTTCATCACGCTCGAAGGCCTGGACGGGGCCGGCAAGAGCACCCATGCCGGCTGGATGGCCGGCTGGCTGCGCGAGGCGGGCATCGACCTGCTGGAGACCCGCGAGCCCGGCGGCACGCCCGTGGGCGAGCAGCTGCGCGAGCTGGTCCTGCACCAGGCCATGGACCTGCGCACCGAAACCCTGATCATGTTCGCCGCCCGCAACGAGCACTGGCGCGCCGTGATCCGCCCGGCGCTGGAGCGCGGCCAGTGGGTGCTGTGCGACCGCTACACCGACGCCTCCTTCGCCTACCAGGGCGGCGGCCGGCAGCTCGGCCCCGAGCCGATCCGCCTGCTGGAGGACTGGGTGCAGCAAGGCCAGGGGCCGGACTGCACCTTCCTGTTCGACGTGCCGCTGGAGACCGCCCGCGCGCGCCTGCGGCAGGGCCGCGCCGCCGAGGACCGCTTCGAGCGGGAAGGCGAGGCATTCTTCGATCGCACCCGCCGCGCCTACCACGCCCGGGTCGAGGCCGACCCCGGCCGATTCCAGGTCATCGACGCGCGGTGCGGCATCGCGGAGATCCGCGTCCGGCTCGAGTCCGCCCTGCGGGACCTGCTGCGGGCCCGCGGCGTCACCGCCCCGGCGCGGTCCGGAGACAGCGCGTGAGCATTCCCGAATTCCTGCCCTGGCAGCAGACGTTGGCGCGCGACTGGCTGTCGGCCCGGGACCGATTCGCCCATGCCTGGCTGGTCCACGGCCTGCCCGGCATCGGCCAGTTCGAATTCGCCATGGCGGGCGCCGCCAGCCTGCTGTGCGAATCGCCGCAGGCGGGACTGGCCTGCGGGCAATGCCAGGCCTGCCGCTGGGTGCAGGCCGGCAACCACCCGGACCTGCGCCGCATCCGGCCCGATGCGGTCGCGGTCCAGGAAGGCGCGGGCGAGGAAGCCGACGAATCCGGCGGCAAGAAGCAGCCGTCCCGGGATATCCGCATCGAGCAGATCCGCAACCTGCTGCCCTGGTTCAACACCGCCACCCACCGGGGCGGCTGGCGGGTCGCCCTGCTGTATCCCGCCGAGGCCCTGAACACCGTCGCCGCCAATGCGCTGCTGAAGATCCTGGAGGAACCCCCGGCCCATACCGTGTTCCTGCTGGTGGCCCAGGCGCCCGACCGGCTGCTGCCCACCCTGGTCTCGCGCTGCCGCCGCCTGCCGATGCCGGTGCCGGCGGCGCCGCAGGCGCTGGCCTGGCTGCAGGAACAGGGGGTGGATCACGCCGCCGCGCGGCTGGCCGCCGCGGGCGGCGCGCCCCTGCTGGCCCGGCAGCACGCCGCCGCCGGCCAGCCGGCGATTCCGGCCTGGCTGGACCGATTCCTGGATCTCGCGGCCGGCGGCGGCACCGCCGCGGCGCTGGCCGACGCCCTGGTAGCCGAGGACACCGCCGCCTGGGTCGATGCCTTCCAGCGGCTCTGGCTGGACCTGGGGCTGGCCGCGCACGGCCTGCCGGCGCGGTATTATCCCGAGCAGGGAGACCGCATCCAGGTCCTGGCCCAGAGGCTGGACCCGGCGGCCCTGGCCCGGTGCGGCCAATGGCTGCAGGAGCAGCGCCGCCTGGCCGGGCACCCCCTGAATCCGAAACTGCTGGCCGACCACGCGGCCCAGCGCTTGCTGCAGGCCGTACGTCCGGCCTGACATCCACCGATCCTGATCCGCGCCCATGTACGTCGATTCCCACTGCCATCTCAATTTCCCCGACCTCCAGGCCCAGTTGCCGGAGGTGCTGCAGCGCATGTGCGCCGCCCAGGTCGGCCACGCGCTGGTGGTCAGCGTCAACCTGCGGGACTGGCCGGGCCTGATGGCGATCGTCGAGGCGCACCCCCATCTGCATGCCTCGGTCGGCGTCCATCCGGACAACGACGCCGAGGACGACGACACGGCGGAACCGAGCCTCGACGACCTGGTGTCCCGCGCCGCGCATCCCAAGGTCGTGGCCATCGGCGAAACCGGGCTGGACTATTACCGCCTGACCGAACCGCTGGACTGGCAGCGCGAGCGCTTTCGCACGCACATCCGCGCCGCCCGCGCGACGGGGCTGCCCCTGATCATCCACACGCGTTCGGCGCCCGAGGACACGCTGCGCCTCATGCGCGAGGAGCAGGCCGGCAAAGGCGTGATGCACTGCTTCACGGAATCCTGGGACGTCGCACGGGCGGCGATGGACCTGGGTTTCTTCATCTCGTTCTCGGGCATCGTGACTTTCAAGAATGCCGTTCAACTGCAGGAAGTCGCCCGCAAGATGCCGCTCGATCGCATGCTGATCGAGACCGATTCCCCCTACCTGGCCCCGGTGCCGTACCGCGGGAAACTCAACGACCCGTCCAAGGTGATCCACGTCGCCGAGAAGATCGCCGAGTTGCGGGGCGTGCCGGTGTCCGACATCGAGCAGGCCACGGCCGACAATTACTTCACGCTGTTCGACAAGGTCGGGGGACCGGCGTCCGCGCCCTGAGCCCGGCGCCCGAACCGCAGCCATTTTCCGACGGAGGTCCGCCGCCATGTCACCCGAATGCAGAACGTTTCCCCGCTGGACGCTCGTGGCGCGCCGCCCGCACCGGGCCTTTGCCGCATTCCGGGCGCTGCGGGCGGCCCTGGCGCTGATGCTGGCCGGGCTGCTGTGGCTGCCCGGCGCCCAGGCGGCGCAGGCCGCACCGCCGGCGGACTGGTGGTCCGCGATCCGCCGCGACGACGTCTCGACCGTGCAGGACATGCTGCTGCGGGGCGTGGACCCCAATGCCGTCAATTCCCTGGGCAATCCGGCGCTGACCCAGGCCGCCCGCGAGCAGTCCTGGCGGGTCTTCGACGTGCTGCGGATCGCCCCCGGCGTGCGGATCGACCAGGCCAACGCCCATGACGAGACCGCCCTGATGTACCTGTGCATCCTGGGGCAGAACGAGCGCGCCGCCGCGCTGATCCAGGCGGGCGCGCAGGTCAACCGCCTGGGCTGGACGCCGCTGCACTACGCCGCCTCCAAGGCGCAGGTCGAGACCGCCAGGCTGCTGATCGACTGGGGGGCCATCGTCAACGCCCCGGGGCCGGACGGCACCACGCCGCTGATGATGGCGGCCCTGTCCGGCAAGACCGACATCGTGCAGCTGCTGCTGTCGCGCGGCGCCGATCCGACCATGTTCAACACCGCCCGCGAGACGGCGGCCGACTGGGCGCGCAAGCGCAACAACACGACCCTGGCCGCGCGCCTGGACGAGGTGGCCGCGCGCGTGGCGCAGGCCCGTGCGCGCCAGGCGGCCGGCCTGCCGCCGGGGCAGGGTGCCGCCGGGGCGCCGGCTCCGGGCGGCCAGCCGGGCGAAGCCATGTCGCCCGGATCCGCGCCGGCCGCGGGGAGCGAGGACGCCCAGGCCGGCGACCCGGCCTCGTTCTCGCGCTATTTCGACCTGGGCCGCTTCGAGGACACCCCCTCGGGGCGCTAGTCCAGGAACCCGGGGCGCTAGTTCAGGAACCCGGCGCGCTAGTTCAGGAAGACGCGCCCCTGGCGGGGCCGGGCGATGAAGCGGCGATGTCCCTGCGCCCGGATCCGGTCGAACTCGCGGCTGGGCATGACCACCTCGATGATCTCCTGCGTGTCCTCGCGGCGCAGTTCCAGCTGCGCCAGGGGGCCGAAGGCGTGCGCCCGCTGCAGGTCCACCAGCAGGCCGGTCGCGCCGGCCGGGGCGCCCGCCGGCGGGACCGGCTCGATCTGGATGTCGTGGGGCCGGACGTAGGCGGTGCCCGCCGCGTCGGCCGCCCCATCCAGGCCCGGCATGTCGAATGCCGCGCTGCCCGCATGCAGGCGGCCGTCCCGCACCCGGCCATGGAACAGGTTCACGTGCCCCAGGAAGCCGTAGACGAAGGCGGTCTCGGGCTTGTCGTAGACGGCCTGCGGGGCGCCCGTCTGCTCGACCCGGCCCTTGTTCATGATGACGACCTCGTCGGCCACCTCCAGCGCCTCTTCCTGGTCGTGAGTGACGAACAGGCTGGTCATGTGCAGCTCGTCGTGCAGCCGGCGCAGCCAGCGGCGCAGTTCCTTGCGGACCTTGGCGTCCAGCGCCCCGAAGGGCTCGTCCAGCAGCAGCACGCGTGGCTCGACCGCCAGGGCGCGGGCCAGGGCGATGCGCTGGCGCTGCCCGCCGGACAGGGCCGCCGGCCGGCGGTCGGCCAGCCAGGCCAGCTGCACGAGATCCAGCAGGCTCATGACCTTCTCGCGGATGCGGCGTTCGTCCGGGCGCTGGCGGCGCGGCTTGACGCGCAGGCCGAAGGCGACGTTCTCGAACACCGTCATGTGCTTGAACAGCGCATAGTGCTGGAAGACGAAGCCGACCTGGCGCTGGCGGACGTGCGTGCCCGAGGCGTCCTGGCCCTCCAGCAGGACCTGGCCTCGGTCGGGGTGCTCCAGCCCGGCGATGATGCGCAGCAGTGTCGTCTTGCCGCAACCCGAGGGGCCCAGCAGGGCCGTCAGCCGTCCGTCGGGGAAGGCCAGCGACACGTCGTCCAGGGCCGTGAAGGCGCCGAACTGTTTGTGGATGTGGCGGACTTCGATACTCATGTTGACTGCTCCGGTGCGATTCTCGCGGCCTGGGCGCGCAGGCGCCATTCCGCCAGGGATTTCAAGGCCAGCGTCAGCAGCGCCAGCAAGGCCAGCAGCGACGCCACCGAGAAGGCGGCGGCGAAGTTGTATTCGTTGTAGAGGATCTCGACGTGCAGCGGCATGGTGTTGGTCAGGCCGCGGATATGGCCGGACACCACGGACACGGCGCCGAATTCGCCCATGGCGCGCGCATTGCACAGGATCACCCCGTAGAACAGCCCCCAGCGGATGTTGGGCAGCGTGACGTGCCAGAAGACGCGCCAGCCCGAGGCGCCCAGCACGATGGCGGCTTCCTCTTCCTCGCTGCCCTGGGACTGCATGAGCGGGATCAGTTCCCGCGCCACGAAGGGCACGGTGACGAAGACCGTGGCCAGGACGATGCCGGGCACGGCGAACAGGATCTGGACGTCGTGCGCCTGCAGCCACGGGCCGAACCAGCCCTGGGCGCCGAACATCAGCACGTAGATCAGGCCGGCGATCACGGGGGACACGGAAAAGGGCAGGTCGATCAGGGTGATCAGCAGGTTCTTGCCCCGGAACTCGAAACGCGCGACGGCCCAGGCTGCGCAGACCCCGAAAACCAGGTTCAGCGGCACGGCGATGCCGGCGGCCGTGAGCGTCAGGCGGATGGCGGCCAGCGCGTCGGGATCGGCGACCGCGGCCACGCAGGCGGCCCAGCCCTTGCCCAGGGCCTCGTGAAAGACCGCGGCCAGCGGGATCAGCAGGAACAGGAACAGGAAGGCGAAGGCCGTCGCCATCAGCGCGAGGCGGGCGATCCGCCCCTCGGCGGCCGGCAGGGCGGCGCGGGCCGCCTGGCGGGATGACAGGGAATCGATCGTGGCGTAGGGCGTGGACATGGCAAGCGGTTTCAGTCGGGCAGGCCGGTGGCGCGGCGCCGCACCCAGGCCTGCAGCAGGTTGACGGCCAGCAGCAGGAAGAAGGAGATCCCCAGCATCACGACGGCGATCGCCGTGGCGCCGGCGTAGTCGTATTGCTCGAGCTTGGTGACGATCAGCAGGGGGGTGATTTCGGAGACCATCGGCATGTTGCCGGCGATGAAGATCACCGAGCCGTATTCGCCGGCCGCGCGCGCGAACGCCAGGGCAAAGCCCGTCAGCAGGGCGGGCAGGATCGTGGGCAGGACCACGCGGGCGAATACCTGCAGGCGCGAGGCGCCCAGGCTGCTGGCCGCCTCCTCGTACTCGGCCGCCATGTCCTCCAGCACCGGCTGGACGGTGCGCACCACGAAGGGCAGGCCGATGAAGATCAGGGCGACCACGATGCCCAGCGGCTTGAAGGCCACCTGGATGCCCAGGGGCGCCAGCAGCCCGCCCAGCCAGCCGTTGGGCGCATACAGCGCCGTCAGGGCGATGCCGGCCACGGCCGTGGGCAGGGCGAAAGGCAGGTCCACCAGGGCGTCGGCCAGCCGCTTGCCCGGAAAGCGGTAGCGCACCAGGACCCAGGCCACGATGCCGCCGAACACCGCATTGACGGACGCCGCCAGCAGGGCGGCGCCGAAGCTCAGGCGGTACGAGGCCAGCACCCGGGGCGCGGTGGCCGCGGCCCAGAAGGCCTCCGGGCTGAGAGTCGAGGCCGTCAGGAACGCGGCCGACAGGGGCAGCAGCACGACCAGCCCCAGGTAGGCCAGGGTAAGGCCCAGCGTCAAGTTGCGGCCGGGCAGGACCCGGCGGGCGCCGGCGCCTCGCAGCGCGATCGAATGCGCCATGGCTTAGCGGGCGCCCGGCTGGTAGATCTGGTCGAACACGCCGCCGTCCGCGAAATGCGTCTTCTGCGCCGCGGCCCAGCTGGGCGCCACGTCCGTGAGAGTGAACAGGGACAGCTGGGGGAATTGTTGCGCGTGGCGGTCCGCGACCGTCTTCAGCGTGGGCCGGTAGTAGTTCCGTGCCGCGATCTCCTGGCCGGCCTCGGAATACAGGTAGTCCAGGTAGGCCCGGGCCACCTGGCGGGTGCCGCGGGCGTCGACGACCTTGTCCACCACCGCGACGGGCGGCTCGGCCAGGATGCTGACCGAGGGCACGACGATGTCCACCTTGTCCGGCCCCAGTTCCTGGATGGCGAGGAAGGCCTCGTTTTCCCAGGCCAGCAGCACGTCGCCGATGCCGCGCTCGACGAAGGTCGTGGTCGCGCCCCGGGCGCCGGAATCCAGCACCGGCACCTGCCGGTACAGCTTGCCGACGAATTCGCGGGCCTTCGCCTCGCTGCCGCCCGGCTGGCGCAGGGCATAGCCCCAGGCCGCCAGGTAGTTCCAGCGCGCGCCGCCGGACGTCTTGGGATTGGGGGTGATGACCTGTACGCCCGGCTTGATCAGGTCGCTCCAGTCATGGATGCCCTTGGGATTGCCCTTGCGCACCAGGAAGACGATGGTGGACGTGTAGGGCGCGCTGTTCAGGGGCAGTTGCCGCTGCCAGTCGGCGCGGATGGCGCCGCGCGACGCGATGGCGTCGATGTCGGGGGCCAGCGCCAGGGTCACCACGTCGGCCTGCAGCCCGTCCATCACCGAGCGCGCCTGCTTGCCCGAACCTCCGTGCGACTGGCGGATCGTCACGTGGTCTCCCGTCTTGTCCTGCCAGTAGCGGGCGAAGGCCTCGTTGTAGGCCTGGTACAGCTCGCGCGTGGGATCGTAGGAGACGTTCAGCAGCGTGACGTCAGCGGCATGGGCCGCGCCGGCCAGGCCGGCGGCGGCCAGCGCGAGGGGAAACAGGAATCGGAAGCGCAGTCGCATGAAAGGGTCTCGGGCAGCAATGGATCGAGACACCAGATTAAAGACTTAGCCTCCGCGACAGAACGAATCGTTTCCTGGAACGATATGAACGCCGCGCATAATGCGGCGTCGCTATATGGGTATGCGCGTGCGGCGGCGGGGATCAGGATTGCGGCGGCAGGTACTGCGGACGCAGGATGCCCCGGAGGGCGGGGTAGGGGATCAGCAGTTCCGGCTGCCCCCAGGCATAGGGGGCGATCTCGTAGGGCTGGTATTTCACGACCACGCCCTCGTCGGTCAGGGCGATGTTGTCGCTGGGCACGAAGGGCCACATGCGCACGAAGCTCTCCGTATCCGGGACAGCGTCGCGGTGCTGCTGCAGCCAGCGCGCGTGGGCCTGCTTGAGCGCCTCGTCAAAGGCCGGCCGCGCGCCGGGCGCCAGCAGGCTGTCGATGGCGAGCGCCTTGTCCGCGCGGTTGTCCCAGTTCAGGAACTGGGATCCCGACAGGCCGTGGGCCATGCCGGTGCGGTACTGGCCGACGTTGAGCTCGACCACCGTCAGGTCGGCATTGCGATAGCGCGTGCGGGCGCTGAGGTCGGTCTCGTCGCGCTGGCCGGCGGTCTTCCAGAAATAGTCGCGGTAGGAATCCACGGTGTCGTAGGGCGCCGGACGCTGCGCGTCCACCCAGGTCATGGCGGCCAGTGCATGATCGACCAGCCCGGTCAGGCGCGGGTGTCCCGGAAAAGCCAGGGAATCCACGACCAGCTTGGGACATTCGCCGCTGCAGCCGGGCCGCTCGGCCGTCCATTTCACCGGCTGGGCGAACAGGCCTTCCTTTTGCGTCTGCTGGTCCAGGCGGGCCGGGATCAGCGACAGATTGTCCTGGGGCCCGCTGGCGCAGCCCGCCAGGGCAAGGCTCAGGACCAGCGCCGCCAGGCCGGCGCGCTGCATTCGGACGGACGATGAAGGGTGTGTGGACATCGAGGCGCGTTCCTGGATTCGGTGATAATGGTGGCCGTGAACATTCACGGCCGGCATGATCAGAATCTACCACAGCCGGCCAGGGGAGACTGCATGTTCGATTTCATCTACGACCTGTCCGACAGCATGCTGTTCATCGTCTGCGTGGCGATGGTCGCGCTGATCACGGTCCTGGCCGCCGCGGCCATGGCGGCGGTCCGCGTGGCCTGGCCCAACCGGCACAAGACCGGCATGGTCAACACGATGCTGTCCGGCATCCTGCTGCCCACGGGCCTGGTGATCGCCTTCGTCGCCTCGGACGTCTGGCAGCAGGAAACCCGGGGCCGCACCGCCGTCGAGCACGAGGCCGTGGCGGTGGCCGACACGCTGCGGGTCGCGCAGCACCTGCCGGTCGACCTGCGGGCGCAGGTCACGGGACTGACCACCGACTACATCCGCGAGGTGGTCGAAGAGGAATGGCCGTTGATGGCCACCGGGCAGTCCAGCCCGAAGGCCGAGAGCCTGCTCGACGCGCTGGGGCAGACGTCCATCCAGGTGGACGTCTATGCCCGGGACGCCGGTCCCGAACGCATCGGCCTGCAGCAGGCCGCCGAGGATCTGCGCCGCTATGCCACGCAGATCGAGGCCGCCCGCGACCAGCGCCTGCTGGTCGCCAGCAGCCGCGTCGTGACGACGAAATGGATGGCCGTGCTGGTGCTCCTGTTCGTCGCGGCCTGCGTGATCCACGAACTGCATGCCACGCAGCGCCGCGCCATGGTGCTGGCGCTGGGCCTGTTCTCATTGGGTTTCGGCGCCACCCTCTACCTGATCGCCTCGTTCGACCGGCCGTTCACCGGCGCCACCATCATCGAGCCCGGCTCGCTGACGCTGATGCTGATGCGGGGCTGAGCGGCTGGGCGCCTAGGCGTCCCGGTGGATCCTCAAGCCGGCGAAGGACTGCGAGACCGGCATCAGTTCCAGGATGTTGATGTTGACGCGGGCCGGCCGGGTCGCCACCCAGGCCACGGCGTCGGCGATGTCCTCGGCGGTCAGCGGGTCGGCGCCCTCGTAGACGGCGGCGGCGCGCCCGGCGTCTTGCAGGCGGACCAGGGAGAACTCCGTGCCGCCGCACAGCCCGGGCTCGATGTCGGTCACGCGCACCCGGGTGCCCCACAGGTCGGCCCGCAGGTTCAGGCTCAGCTGGCGCACGAAGGCCTTGGTCGCCCCGTAGACGTTGCCGCCCGGATAGGGATGGTTGCCCGCCGTGGACCCGATGTTGACGACGTGGCCGCGATTGCGCTCGACCATGCCCGGCAGCACGGCGTGCACCAGGCGGCTCAGCCCCAGCACGTTGGTGGCGATCATGCGCTCCCAGTCTTCCATCGAGGCCTGCTGCGCGGGCGCGATCCCCAGCGCCAGCCCGGCATTGTTCACCAGCAGGTCGAGGCCGGCGAAGCGCTGCGCGATCCAGGCGCAGCCCTGGTCGACGGCGGCGGCGTCGGTCACGTCCATGACGAGGGGGTGGAAGGCGTCGCCCAGTTCCGCCTGCAGGGATTGCAGGCGGTCGAGCCGGCGGGCCGCGCCGATGACGGTATAGCCCTCTGCGACCAGGCGGCGGGAAATGGCAGCGCCGAAACCGGCCGATGCGCCGGTGACCAAGGCAGTCTGAGACATGAGTGGAAGATCCTCTGCGAAAAAAACAGGATGACGGAACGTCATCCTAGCAGAAGGCCCGGCCCGCGTCCGGTCCGCTGGCGACCGCTGTCGGACGCGGGCAGGCGCCGGACGGCGGGCCGGTGTCAGGGCTGCACGGAGGGCACGCCTGCCGGAAAGCGGCGCGCCTTGTGCGTGACCGGCAGGCCGCGTCCCTGGATCAGGATGTGCCAGTAGAACCAGGGCAGGAAGGATCGCTTCAGCCACCAGTAGGCGCGCCGCGGGACGCGGGGATCCAGCGGGAAGCTGGGGGTGACGGCCCCGCCGTAGGTGAATTCCGCCAGCATGACCTTGCCCCGCGACGTCGTCAGCGGGCAGGCGGCATAGCCGTCGTAGGATTCGACGTTGCCGGCTCCGCGCAAGGCGCCCAGCAGGTTGCTGGTCAGCACCGGCGCCTGGCTCTTGATGGCGGCGGCGGTCTTGCTGTTGGGCGTGGAGGTGCAGTCCCCCAGGCCGAACACGTTGGGATAGCGGGGATGGCGCAGCGTGTGCTTGTCGACCTCCAGCCAGCCGTTGGCGTCGGCCAGCGGGCTCTGGCGGATGAAGTCGGGCGCGCCTTGCGGCGGCACCACGTGCAGGAGGTCGTAGGCGACTTCCTCGCGCACGGCCTGGCCGTCCACCACGGATTCGAAGACCGCGATCCGTTCCTCGCCCCGGACGGCGACCAGGTTCTGCCCGAAGCGCGGTTCGGCGCCGTAGGAGGCCATGACCTTGTCCAGCGCCTGGGCGTAGAACGGCACGCCGAACACGCTGGCCCCGGCCGTGCGGAACTGCAGGCTGTCGGGCCGGATGCCCTGGCGGCGGAAATGGTCGGCGGCCAGATACAAGGCCTTTTGCGGCGCGCCCGGGCACTTCACCGCGCCCGCGGGCTGCGTGAAGATCGCGGTGCCGCCGCGAAACTGCTTGACCAGCTCCCAGGTATAGGGCGCCAGGTCGTAGCGGTAATTGCTGGTGACACCGTTCTTGCCCAGCGACTCGGCCAGGCCGTCGATGGCATGCCAGTTGATCTGGATGCCCGCGGCGACCACCAGGTAGTCGTAGGCTACCCGGGCGCCGTCCTGCAGCTCGACCTGCTGCTCGTCGGGCAGCAGGCGTTCCACCCGCTGGGCGATGTGGCGCACGCCGTCGGGCAGGCAGTCGTGCAGGTCGCGGCGCGTGTCCTCGGCCCGGTAGGCGCCGCCGCCCACCAGGGTCCAGGCCGGCTGGTAATCGTGGTGGCTGGACGGGTCGATGACGGCGATGTCCAGGTCGGCCTGGTTGCGCCGCAGGCGGGCGGCGACCGCGGCGCCGCCGGTCCCCGCGCCGACGATCACGACGGTGTGTTTGCGTATGCTGGGCTGTGTGTCACTCATGGAGGCCTCGAATGGGTCGGGATGCGGCCGCGCGGGCGGCGATGGACACATTCTAGGCAGGCGGCTGGCGCAGCAGAACGATGGAAACGCTATGTCGATATGACGGAGGACGACAAAAACCAGACTGACCGGCGGGTCATTGCCTCCGCCGCGGCGGCGGACGCATCCTCCCGTTCATCGGCCCGGACGCTCCCCGGGAGCGGCGCCCGTCCGCGCCGGAGTATGGGATACTGCGGGAAAACCCGTCCTTGTCTTGCCGCCATGAAACCTCTGCATCCCGACCACGCGCTCGAAACCCTGTCCGTCCTCGTCGAGGGCAAGGTCCAGGGGGTCGGCTTTCGCGCCGCCACGGTGCGCCGTGCCCACGGCCTGAAGCTCGGCGGCTGGGTGCGCAACCTGCCGGACGGCCGCGTCGAAGCGCTGCTGCAGGGGCCGCACGCGGAAGTCGACCAGATGCTGTCCTGGCTGCTGCAGGGTCCGCCCGCCGCCCGGGTGACAGGCGTGCGGCACGAGGAAGTCCGCACGGAGCGCCATTACGACCGTTTCGAGCAGATCTGAGCGCCGGGTCCTCATGGTCCGCGCGCAGGCTGCGCCTCATCCATCCCTCGGGAAGTCCTCATGAAATCATTCGCACTGGCCGGCATGCTGGCATTGGGCGCGCTTGCGGGCGGCACGGCCTCCCATGCCGGCGAAGCCATCACCGTCCATCAGGATCCGAACTGCGGCTGCTGCCACGGCTGGGCCGAGCATCTGCGCGCCGAAGGCTTCGAGGTGAGGGAAGTGCCCTCCGCGGACATGGCGGCGGTCAAGTCGCGCCTGGGCGTGCCTGCGGCGCTGGCATCCTGCCATACGGCCAAGCTCGAATCCAGCGGCCAGATCATCGAGGGCCACGTGCCGGCCTCCGCGGTGCGCAAGCTGCTGGTCCATCCGGGAGTGCGGGGCGTCGCCGTGCCCGGCATGCCGATGAACGCGCCGGGCATGGGCGCGCCCGACGGCAATCTGATGACCGTCGACTTCCAGGGACGGCCGTTCTCCCGGGACTGATCAGTCCGGCCGTTTTTCGATGACCAGCTCGACCCGGCGATTGCGGGCGCGGCCGTCGGCATCCTTGTTGCTGGCCAGCGGCCGGGTGTCGGCGTAGCCCACCGCCTTGAGGTGCGCCTTGTCGATGCCGCTGGCCTGCAGATAGCGCACGACGCTGCCCGCCCGGGCCGTGGAGAGTTCCCAATTGGAGGGATAGCGGCCCTTGTTGCGCACCGGCACGGAATCCGTGTGCCCCTCGACCACGATGTTGTAGCCGCCCTTGGACAGGACTTCCGCCAGGCGCTTGAGCACCGTCAGACCATGGGGGCTGAGGTCCGCCTGGCCCGTGCCGAACAGGATCTCGCTATTGACGCGCAGACTGACCGAGCGCTTGTTGACGACGACCTCGACCTCGCTGCCCAGCTCGTCCAGGGGCAGGGCGGCGGCCAGGGATTCCCCTTCGGATTGGGCGCTCGGCGCCTCAGGCGCGGCCGATGCCGCCGCCGGGGCGGCTGCGGTCGCCGTGGGCGCCCCCGATGCCGGCGCGGCCTGGGCCAAGGGGGGCTCGGGAGCCGCCTGCGCCGCCGGCGTGCCCGGCGCGACGCCGGACACAGCCGCCGCCGGGGCGGGCGCGGTCGGGGAAGGGGCGGCCTGGGCAGGCGCCGGGGATTCGCCGGCGCCGGGCGACGGCAGTGCCGGGGAAGCCGGCGCCACGGCAGCGCCTGCCTGCTGGGCGGCGGGAGCTGCCTGAGGCGCGGCCGGCTGGGCGGGCGCCGCGGGAACAGACGCAGGCCCGGCGGCGGAGGGAGGCGCGGGCGCTGGCGCGGGTGCGGGTGCGGGGGGCGGCGCGGGCGGCCTCAGGTCGGCCGGCGTCGGATAGGCGGAGGCCATCGCCGCCGCAGCCCGATCCGGATAGGCGGAGCGCTCGAAATCGCCGGACGAGGAAGGCGGGTAGGGCTGCGGCAGATCCGGCAGGGGGATTTCCCCGGTTTCCGGCTGTGCCAGCGCCGCGTCATCGGCGGACGCCGCCGCCGGCGCGGAGGATGCCGCGGCGGGCACGCCCGCGCCGCCGGCGGCCAGTTGCGAACGGTCGCGGCTCACCATGCCGCCCGAGAATGCCAGCATGACGATCATGACGACCAGCAGCAGCGTCATCATGTCCAGATAGGTCAGGAACCAGCCTTCCTCCTGCTGCGCTACGGGGCGGGACTCCAGCCCCCAGCGCGAGCCCGAATCGGGATCCGAACGCTGCCGGCGCTGCGCCTGGCGGGCCCGCTGCAGCTCGGCCTCCAGCTCGTGCATGCGCTGCACGAACTCGCGCGCGGGCTGCAGTTCGACCGGGCCGGATCTCATGCGGGCTGTTCCGCGCGCGGCGCCGGGATGCTGTCCTTGATCTCGTCGCGGACGTCGGCCACGAAAGCCTTGAGGGTCTCGCGCATCAGCGCGGGGCTGCGCTTCTGGCTCATCATCGAGATGCCCTGGGTGATGGTGTTCATCAGCACCAGCCGCTGCTCGGTGCGGCGCTCGAGCTTGACGGCGATGGGCTTGAACACCAGATTGGCCAGCAGCACCCCGTAGAAGGTCGTCATCAGGGCGAGCGCCATCTGGCGCCCGATGGCGGTGATGTCGCCGCCGCCCAGCAGGAACAGCAGGTTCACCAGCCCGACCAGGGTGCCGACCATCCCGAAGGCCGGCGCAAAGCCCGCCATGACGCGAAAGAGCTGGGCTTCCGCGTGTTCCTTGGCCTTCATGCGGGCGATGCGCCATTGCAGGAGATCCATGATGTCCTGTTCGGGGACGTTGTCGATCACCAGCTGCACGCCGCTGCGCAGGAACGGATTGGAGACCTTTTCCAGCGCCTGTTCGACCGCGCGGATGTCGCTCTGCATCCAGATCTTGGAGATCGCCACCAGGTCTTCCAGGTCGCGCTCGACGTGCAGGGTTTCATGGTGCACGACGCTGCGCATCAGGCCGAAGACCCTCATGACCTCGCGCAAGGGATACGCGATGAAAGTCGCCGCCGCGGTACCCAGCAGCACGATGCCCAGGCCCGGCAGGTCGATGAACAGTTGCGGGTCCTCGGTGGAAAACGCCAGGACCACCGCCAGCAGCAGAATGCTGGCGACGATGCCGATCAGGGTCGAGGGATTCATGCGCATGACGATGGACGGCCTGCGTAGGAGTGACGGAAGTTAGCATCTTACCTTGATCCGCTGCGGACACGCAGTCCGGAACGACCCTGGAATCCGGGCTGAGACCGGCCCGGGGAAACCGGCCAGGCGCCATGGGGAGGCCCCGGCTTTCCCGTTTATTATTCGCATAATGTGTATTATGTAAAGTCATGAAGCAAGGCCGATTCGGTATCCGGGATTCGGGATGCCGCGGATGCCCGCCGCCGGCTTGGCGATATGATAAGAGCGCGTCCATCTGCGGACAGCCTCCGGAGACGCCACGGGGATCGCTCCGGATCCTCACCTTTCCCCGCTCAAAGGAGTCGGTTCATGGATGAGAACATACGAGCCAGTCTTGAAGACCTGGTGCTGGCCAACCGGATCCTGGCGCAGAACGAGGTGCTCGACGGCTTCGGACACGTCAGCCTGCGCCATCCGACTGATCCGGAACGCTTCTTCCTGTCCCGGTCGCTGGCCCCAGGCATCGTGACGGTCGATGATCTGGTCGAGTTCGACCTCGCCTCCGAGCCCGTCCGGCCCGAAACCCGCAAGCTGTACCTGGAACGGTTCATCCATGGCGAGATCTACCGGCGGCGGCCCGACGTCAAGGCGATCGTCCACAGCCATTCCGAGGCCGTCGTGCCCTTCACCATCTCGTCGGTGCCGCTGCGGCCCGTCTTCCACATGGCGGGGTTCCTGGCCGATGGCGCGCCCGTCTTCGACATTGCCGAACGCTTCGGCCATACCGACATGCTGGTCACCTGCCATGAACATGGCGCAGCCCTGGCCGAATCCCTGGGCCAGGCGGCGGTATCGCTGATGCGCGGACACGGTTTCGTCGCCGTGGGCAGCACCTTGCCGATCGCCGTCTACCGCGCCATCTACACGCAAAAGAACGCCGCTCTCCTGGAGACGGCCGTCAACCTGCGGGGCGACATCCGCTACCTGGACCCCGAGGAAGGCCGGCTGGCCGACCGTTCCATCCAGACCGTCATGCAACGCCCCTGGGGACTCTGGACCGCACAGGTGCAGACTCCCCGCGATTAAGTCCCAAGCTCCTCCCTCCTTCGGCATCCTGCTGCCGGTGGATTCCCGACTTGATGCATGTTTAGATCTCTAATATTATTTCAATCATGCCATGGCTGATTAAGGACGCAAGGCCATGGAAAAAAAACCAGAGACTGAACGGAGACGCATGATGACGAAGGACGAGAACGAGCTGCTATGCAGGGTCGAAGGCGACGCGCCGATGGGTCAGCTGATGCGCCGGCACTGGCTGCCCGTCTGTCTGGCCGAAGAGGTCAGCGAGCCGGACTGCGATCCGGTCCGGGCCCGGATCCTGGGAGAGGACCTCGTGGTGTTTCGCGACTCCAAGGGCCGCGTGGGCGTGATGGGCGAACGCTGCCCGCACCGCGGCGCATCGCTCTTCTATGGCCGCAACGAAGAATGCGGGCTGCGCTGCCTCTATCACGGATGGAAGATGGACGTTGAGGGCAAGGTGGTGGAGATGGTGTCCGAGCCCCCTTCCAGCCCCCTGCCCGGCAAGGTCCGCCACCTGGCGTACAAGACGCACGAGTGGGCGGGCGTCGTCTGGGGCTATATGGGTCCGCAGGATCAGGTCCCCGAATTCGTGCCGCCGCCCTGGGCGCCCTCCGAAGACGTGCGCGTCAGCATCGCGAAGGTGATCGTGCCCTGCAACTGGGCGCAGGTCCTGGAAGGCAACATCGACTCGTCCCACAGTTCGAGCCTGCATTCCTCGGACATGGTGGCGGCCCGCGTGAGCGGCAGTACGGCCACCGACAAGAAATGGCTGCGGCCGACCACCGACAAGGCGCCCCGCCTGCAGGTGGAACACACGCCGTACGGCTTTCGCTACGCGGCCATCCGGCGGCCCATCACGAATGCGGACGAAACCGACTACATCCGCTCGACGGTCTTCATCGCCCCCTCTTCCGCGCTGATACCGCCCAACAACCGCTACAACGTCGCCAACTTCAACGTCCCGGTCGACGACACGAACACCGTGTTCTATTTCATCGCCTGGGGCAATCCGCTGACGACTCCGGACACCGAAGCCTGGCGGCGATTCCTGGGCCAGAGCGTCGGCACGGACCTCGATCCGCTGTACCGCCCCTATCGCAACACCGAAAACCGGTTCTGGCAGGACCGCCAGGCGATGCGCGCCGGCAATTTCACGGGGATCAAGGGTTTTCCCAACCAGGACCTTGCCATGTGGACGAGCCTCGGGCCTATTGCCGACCGTAGCGAGGAAGGGGAAACGCTGGCCGCCGGCGACCTGGCGGTCGTGGAGTTCCGCCGCGTCATGCTGGAGGCGGTCAAGGCGATGCTGGCCGGCAAGCCCGTGATCGGCACCGGCAAGGATCACGTGGATCCTTCCGTCTGCTCTTTCCAGGGCGTGTTCCCGAAGAGCACGGACTGGCGCCAATGCCAGGTGAGCCCCGTCACCGGGACCGAAACCTAGAAACCCCGGTGGCGTCCCGACGCCCTTCCTCCTTCAACGGCCGGAGACATCGTGGCAAAACTCAATCTTTCCATCGCGATGGGCGATTACGACCGCAACCGGCCCCTGTATGACGGCGAGGTCCGGATCGACGGAGTCGATCCGACCTTCATGCTGCTCAGCCCGGAGGAAATGTTCTTCCGCGCTTTCCGCTACCAGGACTTCGATGTCAGTGAAGTCTCGTTCTCCAGCTACCTGGTCAAGACGGCCGAGGGCGACTGCCCCTACATCGCGCTGCCCGTGTTCCTGTCGCGGGCGTTCCGGCATACCTCGATCTATGTGCGCAAAGACCGGATCCGAACGCCGGAAGACCTGCGCGGCAAGCGCATCGGCGTCCCGGAATACCAGCTCACGGCGATCGTCTGGGCGCGCGCGCTGCTGCAGGACGACTACGGCGTCCTGCCCTCCGACGTGCAGTGGGTGCGGGGCGGCATCGATCAGCCGGGCCGCATCGAGAAAATCTCCCTGGACCTGCCCCCGGGCGTGGACCTGAGCGACGCCCCCGCCGACACGACGATCTCCGACATGCTGGACCGGGGCGAGATCGACGGCTTCATCGCGCCGCGCGCGCCTTCCGGGGCCGCGCGCCGCAACCCCGACGTGGGCTGGCTGTTCGGCGACCCGACGGCCGTGGCCAAGGACTACTACCGGCGCACAGGCATCTTTCCCATCATGCACCTGCTGGGCCTGCGCAAGACGCTGGCGGACCGGCATCCCTGGCTGGCGGCGGCGCTCGTGAAGGCTTTCGGCCAGTCCAAGGCCGCGGCGCTGCACCGGCTGTCCGATACCTCCGCCACCAAGATCACGCTACCGTTCGTGGAAGAACAGCTCAAGGCCGCGCGCGAGACGCTGGGCGAGGATTTCTGGTCGTACGGCGTCGCCGCGAACCTCAAGACCCTGGAAGCCTTCACCCGGCATCACTTCCAGCAGGGCCTCTCGAAGCGGCAGGTGCCCGTCGAGGCGCTCTTCCATCCCAGCACGTACGAAACCTTCAAGATCTGAACGCTCGTGGACACGCCCATCATGCAGGACCCTGACACAGTCGAACTGACGCCCCCGGACGGCCCCGGCGACGCCGGCCTGCGGCTGCGGATCACCCGCAAAGAGGCCATCGCGCGCGACATCCACGTCTTTGAATTCGAGGCGGCGGATGGGGGACCGCTGCCCCCCTTTACCCCCGGGGCGCACCTCCGGCTGCGCGCCCCCAATGGCGCGCTGCGCAAGTATTCGCTGTGCAACCCGCCCGACGACCGCGGCCATTACGTCATCACCGTCAAGCGCGACGCCGCCGGCCGCGGCGGCTCCCGCAGCCTGATCGACGAGGCCGGGGTCGGCCATGTCCTGCAGGCGCTGCCTCCCGACAACGCCTTTGCGCTGGTCGACGATCCCGCCAGCCTGGTCTTCATCGCCGGCGGCATCGGCATCACGCCCATCCTGTCCATGATCCGGTCGCTGGGGGAAGACAGCGGCATCCCTTGGCATCTCTACTACCTCACCCGCGACGAGGCGGACACGGCCTACCGCGACCTGCTCGCATCCCCGCCGTACGCGTCGCACGTCACCTTCCACCACAGCGGCGCGGCGCACGACCGTTTCGACCTGTGGCCTGTGCTGGAAACGCCCGGCAAGGGGCATGTGTACTGCTGCGGACCGCGCGCCCTCATGAAGGACGTGCGCGACATGTCCGGGCACTGGTCGCGCAGCCACATCCATTTCGAAAGCTTCATCGAAGGCGGCGAAAGAAAGCCCGATGACCACGCCTTCACCGTCACCCTCGCCCGTTCGGGACGGACGCTGGAGGTCCCGGCGGGGCAGTCCATTCTGGCCGTCCTGCACGCGGCCGGGGTGGCCGTGCCCTGCTCCTGCGAAAGCGGCACCTGCGGCACCTGCCGCACCACGCTGCTGGAAGGCGCGGCCGACCATCGCGACATGGTGCTCATGTCCGACGAGCAGGACCACCAGATCATGGTCTGCGTGTCCCGGGCCAGATCCGCCAACCTCGTCCTGGACTTGTGATCGCCATGCCGCAGACCGCGCGTATCAAGATCGGCGTGATCGGCCTGGGCCGCGCCTTTTCGCTGATGCTGCCCACGTTCCTGGCCGATCCCCGCGTAAAACTCGTCGCGGCCAGCGACCCGCGCGCAGCCGCGCGCGAGCAGTTCACGTCGGACTTCGGCCGTCCGGCCTATGCCGAGGCCGCCGACCTCGTCCGGGACGCCGCGGTGCAGGTCGTCTATATCGCGAGCCCCCACCAGTGGCACGCCCGGCACGCCGCCATGGCGGCCGAGGCGGGCCGGCATGTCCTGGTCGAAAAGCCGATGGCCCTGACCCTGGACGACTGCGATGCCATGATCCAGGCCTGCCGCAGGGCGCGCGTGCACCTGATCGTCGGGCATTGCCACAGCTTCGACACCCCCTACTTGCGGGCGCGGGACGTCATTTCGAGCGGCCGGATGGGACGCGTCACGATGATTCACGCCCAGAACTACACGGACTATCTCTACCGGCCGCGGCGACCCGAAGAGCTGGCGACCGACCAGGGTGGAGGCGCCGTCTTCAGCCAGGCGGCCCACCAGATCGACATCGTCCGCCTGCTGGCCGGGCAGCGCCTGGTGCGGCTGCGGTGCGCCCTGGGCAACTGGGATCCGCAGCGGCCGACCGAGGGCGCCTACAGCGCCCTGCTCTGGTTCGACGGCGGCGCCTACGCCTGCGCCAGCTACAGCGGCTACGGCCATTTCGACACGGACGAATGGATGGGATGGATCGGCGAAATGGGGACCCCGAAAGATCCCGGGGCCTATGGCGAGGCCCGACGCAGGCTCCATGCCATCCGGTCGCCTGCCGAAGAGGCGCGGTTGAAGGCCGCGCGCACCTACGGAGGCCCCGACTACACGCCGCCGCGCCGGGAGCCGGAGGCCCGGCGCCACCAGCACTTCGGCCCGGTCATCGTGTCGTGCGAACGCGGCGACATCCGGCCGCTGCCCGATGGACTGAGCATCTATGCGGACGAGCGGCATACCTTCATTCCCCTGGGGACGACGGCGGTGCCACGCGCGGAGGTCATCGACGAGCTGTACGGCGCCCTCTTTCAGGACAGGCCGCCCTTGCACACCGGGGAATGGGCCCGGGGTACGACCGAGGCCTGCCTGGCGCTGCTGGAATCCCACCGGGCGCGCTGCGACGTGGTGCTGGCCGGTGCCTGTTAAGCCAAGCTGATATCATGAGCGCCAACTTGTTTTCACCGTGAACGACATGGCTTCGAGAGGGAAAAGCGGCCTCCCCGCGCACTGGGAAGCAATCGATCCGAACGACCGGCTGGCGCACCTGATCCGCTACGCGGCCCGTTCGCTGGTGCGCGGCCTGCAGATCCGGCTGGCCGAACACAATGTGCTCTTCGGCCATTGGGCCTTTTTGCGCATCCTCTGGGAAGAAGACGGCCTGACGCAACATGCGCTCAACAAGAAGGCGGGGCTGATGGAGCCCACCACGTATTCCGCGCTGCGCGCCATGGAATCCCTGGGATACATCGAGCGCAAGCACCTGCCGGGCAACAAGAAAAACCTGCACATCTTCCTGACGGCCGCCGGCCGTGCGCTCCAGGACAAGCTCGTCCCGCTGGCCCAGGAGGTCAACACCATCAGCACGCAAGGCCTGTCCGACGACGAGATCCGGGCGTGCCGCAAGGTGCTGCTCACCATTGCCTCCAACATGGCGCACGACGAGTCGCGCGCCGAGGACGCAGGCCGCCGGCTGCCGTCCACCCGCGAGCTCGCCAGCTGGATCAAGGAAGCCGAATCGCTGCGCGCGAGCGAAGTCTAGCCCAGGCCCCTGCCCCGCCTCCGGCCGGGCCTAGCTCACCCGGTTTCTCACCCGGCGCTCGAGGGCCCACAGAAGAATGGACCCGGCCATGGCGGCCAGGAACAGGATCGTGATCATGGCCATCATCTGGGAATACCGGCCGACGCCGTAGTAGTCCATGATGTTCTTGCCCATGCCGCTCTTGGCGGCAAACAGCTCTGCAAAGATGACGTTGACCACCGTCAGGCCGAAGCACAGCCGGATGCCCGTGAGCAGCGGCAGCGAGACTGCCGGCAGATAGATGCGCCACAGCGCCCGCCAGGGCTTCACGTTCAGCGAACGGGCGACCTGAGTGTAGACCGGTTTCGTGGTCCGGACGGCGACCATGACGTTGATCAGGATCGAGAAAATGCCGCCGATGAAGCCCATCGCGATCACGGAGGACGGCCCCAGGCCCAGCACGAGCAGCAGGATGGGATAGATGATGATCTTGGGCGTGGCGCCGCCCACCACGATCATGGGGCTGAGCACGGAATACCAATAGGGGCTGCGCCCCACGATCACGCCCAGGACCGAGCCGATGGTGACGGCCAGCACGAAGCTGACGGCGGCGTTGCCGAAGGTCGAACGGATGGCGGGCCCCAGTTCGCCGCTGATGCCGCCGAAAGCCTCCAGGGTCTTGGCGGGTTCGGGAATCACGAAGACCAGCGAGGACGCGAGCTGCCAGAGCAGACAGGCCGCGATCGCCACCAGCACCATCCCGCCGAAGACGGCATAGGGGTTCTGATGGCCGGATTCCGTATTGCTATCCATTGCCGATCTCCCCGCGGATCCGTCCTTCGATCTTCATCAGCACGCCCGTGATGACCGCGGCCAGCGCGATGATGATCACGACATAGGCATACATCTCGTCGATCTTGAAACCGTCGTAGTCATAGGCCACGCGGAAACCCAGCCCCACGTTTCCCACCATGAACTCCATGACGATCACGCCCACGAACGAATAGATCAGGCACAGCTTGAAGCCGGCGAAGATCATGGGCGCCGAGGCCGGGAAGATCACGCGCCAGAAGCGCCTCGCGCCCGTGCAGCGAAAGCTCGCGCTGACCTTGAAATAGATGTCGGGCACCCCGCGGAAAGCGGCCCAGCTGTTGAGAATGACGGGAATCAGCCCCATCGCCGCGGCGATGACGATGATGGGCACGGCCCCCAGCCCGAACATCACCAGCAGGAACGGGTAAAAGAGCACCAGGGGCATCGCATAGGCGCCCACGAAATAGGGCTCGAGCGCGCGTCCCAGCAGCGGCGCGCGCCACAGCCCGAATCCGATCGGCACCCCCGCCACGATGGCCAGGATCACGCTGATGACGACCTCCCAGGTCGTGCGCCAGAAATCCGGCAGAACCTTGCCGGAGACCACGATCTCCCACAGGACCCGCGCGACCCTGGAGGGCGGCGAGACGATGATGGCGGGCACCAGCCCCAGGCGGGTGATGATTTCCACCAGGGCCAGAAAGGCCGCGACCAAAAGGGCCATGGTCAGCCCTGGCCGCAGCGGCCATCCCGCCATCTGTCTGTTCATTTCCCGCTACCTCAGGCCATGTGCTCGGCGCCGCCCTGCGTGGCTTCCCATTCGGTGCGCATCACGTTCCACAGATGGCCGGTGTAGTAGGTGAAATCGTCCGACCCCAGGATGGTGATGTCGCGTTCCTCGGGGAGGTCCACCGCCAGCGTCTCCATCACCGACCCCGGCCGGCTCGACATGACCCAGATCTCCTGCGAGAGAAACACGGCCTCGTTGATGTCGTGCGTGATGAACAGGATGGTCTTGCCCGTGTCGCGCCAGATGCGCCGCAGCTCGGTGCCGATGAACATGCGGGTCTGGGGATCCACGGCGGCGAAAGGCTCGTCCATCAGCAGGATGTCCGGATCCAGCGCCAGCGCCCGGGCGATGGCCACCCGCTGCCGCATGCCCCCCGAGAGCTCCTTGGGGTAGGAGTACTCGAACCCCTTGAGGCCGACCAGGTCCAGCGCCTGCCCCGCCTTCTCTTGGCACTGGGCCTTGGGAACGTCCTGCATCTCGAGACCGAAGGCCACGTTTTCCAGCGCGCTCATCCACGGAAAGATCGAGTCTTCCTGGAACACCATGCCCAGCGACGGATGCGGAGAGGTGATCGGCTTGCCCTTGAGCAGCAGCTGGCCGCTGGTCACCAGACTGAGGCCGGCGATCATCCCCAGCAGGGTGGACTTGCCGCAGCCGCTGGGGCCCACGACGGTGACGAAGTGGCCCTCGGGGACGGTCTGCGTGACGTTATGGACGACCTCGATCTGCTGCGTCGAGCCGTCTTTCTGCCGGATGGAATAGGCCTTGGAGACTTCCTTCAACTCGAGAAATTCGGTACCCGCCATCACTTTTCTCCATCGAAGGGCGTTCGCAAGGATTCCGGCAGGTAGCTTTGGTTCAGCAGTTTTCCCACGTCGATCTGCTCGTCCAGCAGCCCGCTCTCGACCATGCCTTTCATGACGGCTGTGAAGGCGGCGGGATTGATCTTCATGTTCCAGACGTCGTTCTTCAGATACCCCTGGATCCCCGAGAGCAGCACCGGCTTGGACGACTTGTAGTGGCGGGCCGCGATCTCGGCGGCTTTCTCGGGATTGGCCCGGATGAACTGGATGGCCTCGTCCAGCGCCTCGAACAGGCCCCGGACCGCCGCGGCGTTCTTCTGGGCGAACTTCTTGTTGACCGCGATTCCCTCGAGATAGTAGTGCTGGATGTACTGGCTGGGGTCCAGCACCACGACGGCATTGTCATTGTGGATTTTCTCGCTCAGGAAGGGCTCCATCGCCCATCCCGCCGTGATGATTCCGCCCTTGACCGCGGTCCAGTTGTCGCCCATGCCGCCCACGGAAACGAATGAGACGTCCTTGACCCCGGCCTTTTTCGTGCTTTCTTCAGCGAGCCACTGCGAGGCCGAACCCGCCTTGCTGTAGCCGACTTTCTTGCCCGAAAGCCCCGCGGGTGACGTGATGTTGCTGGCCTTGTCCGCGATCCAGACCATGACGCCCGCCGAGCCTGCCCAGCCTTCGACCAGTTCGATGTTCGGATCGGTGTGGGCCGCGAGGATGGTGGCCGGCGTGCCGCCCTCGGCCATGTCCACGTCGCCCGTGGACAGCAGGCGCAAGGTGCTGCCGCCTCCACCGCCGCTGATGTATTCGACACTGACCCCATGTTTCTTGAACAGGCCGTTGTCCTCCGCGATATAGGTGGGCAGCGTGGACAGCAAGGCGCTGCGGTGACTGACGACGAAGCGGATCTTGGTCGGGCTCGTGGTGTCTTGCGCCAAGGCGCCCGCCGGGTTGAATGCCAGGGTCGCACAGCCCAGCAGGACGGCGCCCGCCAGGGTCCGCGGGCTGGTGAACCAGGCTTTTCTGACTTGTTCATTCATGTGTATGTCTCCATCCGTTGGATGTCATTTGGAGCGCCACATACCACTGCAGTACAAGGCCCCCTACCGTGACCCGGAACCCCAGGGCGGCCGCCACGGCGCCGCCCCTCCGAAGCCGTCCTGCAGGCCGGTGACGGCACGCTGTCCTGGACGACTTCTCAGTAGGGTTATTCTATTCATAGAGATCTAATAAAAATAATGCGGAATAACCCTTGAATCCTAAACCGATTGCCGGGATCGGTGTGAGCCTTATTCCGGTCGCCGCGCCGCGATCACAGCTGGTCCGCGAACAAAGTCGCCAGCCCGAGGAACACCCCGAAGCCCACGACGTCCTGGAAAGCCGTCTCGAAAGGCCCCGCCGTGGTGGCCGGGTCGAAGCCCATCCGCTTGGAGACCATGGGAAACAACGTGCCCATGGTCGCGGCCGTCAGCATCGAGGCGGTCAGCGCCAGCCCGATGACCACGCCGAACATCAGATGCCGGGACCACACGCCGCCGATCACCGCCAGCACGAGACCGCACGCGATCGCCATGAAGAAGGTGGTCATGGCTTCCTTCAGCAAGGCGTGGCGCGCCGCGCGGGCCGAGGCGCCGCCGGTGTCCAGCCGCCGGACCGTGATGGCGGCGGCTTGCAGGCCGACGTTGCCCGACACCGCGGAAATGATGGGCATGAAGGACGCCAGCAGGATGACCTTGGACAGCACTTCGTTGAACTGGTCGATCAGCAGCCCGGCGCCCAGTTCGATGACCATCGTCCCCAGCAGCCAGGGCAGCCGCGTCATGGCGGCCTGGGCTGGCGTCATCTTCTCCATGGCCGCCGCGTCCGTGCCCACGCTGCGCGAATAGCGTTCGTACAGCTGCGCCAGCGTGAACTGCATCAGGTCCTCGGCGGGGATGATGCCCAGCAGGAAGCCTTCGTCGTCCGTGACCGGCAGGCACAGGAATTTGTGCTTGGACAGCAGGCGCGCGGCCTCGGTGGTGCCGGTCTTCGCCGTGACGCACAGCACCTCGTTCGCCATCACCTCGTCGATGCGTTGCGAGGGCGAGGCCATCAGGGCGTCGCGGATCGAGATCACGCCCATCAGGCGTTCCCGCGGCGTGTCCGAGGAATCGTCGCGCTCCACGGCGCACAGCACATTGGGGATGTCTTCCTCGGGGTTGGACCGGCGCACGGCCTCCAGGGCCTGCGCGACCGTCATCGAGGGATGCAGGCGGATGAAATCGCCCGTCATCATCCGCCCGGCGCTGCCCTCGGGGTAGTCGAGCCGCATCTTCACGTCCCGCCGCACGGCGGAGTCCAGCATCCCGGCTTCCGGCGTGTCGCGCAGCGCCCCGCCCGCCTGTTCGGCCAGCAGGGCCGCGGCATCCCGGTTCGGCAGGATCCGGGCGAATCGCTCCAGGTCCCGCACGTCCAGGTCCGCCGCGATGGCGCTGGTAAGTTCGGGGGCCAGCATGCCCAGCACGAGCGCGCTGCAGTGCTCGTTCAGGGTGGCGAAGGCGCGTTTCGCCTCGTCCGGCTCAAGCTCTTCCAGCGCGAGCGCGATGTCGGCGGGATCGTAGGCGCACAGCATGCGCCCCATCGCCGTGTCATCGCCTTCCTCGTCCTGCAGGGCCTTCTTCAGCTTGGCAAGGAGTTCTTCCTCGCGTGACCCGGTATTCATTGATGTTGTTCTTCCTTTGCCATCGCGCGGCGTGGTTCCCTGTCTGGGATTCGCCTACAGCAATTTTCATGCCTTGCCGGCGGGAAGGAAGAGGTCGGGCGGGGTCCTGTTCCCTGCCCGGACCGCCCAGCGGATGCAATCCAGCGCCTGCTCCACCGACTTGGGCAGCAGCTCGTTGCGGCGCCAATACAGGGAGACCGAACCCGTACCCTGCAGCGTCAGCGGCAGGATGCGCAACATGTCCATGCCCGAGAGGATCCGGGCGGACCGGTGCGAGGCCGTGCCGATCACCTCGCTGTTGTTGAGCAGCGTGACGTTGGCGATCACGGAATTGGACTCGATGTAGTTCGGCGGCAAGCGGCGGCCGGCGGCCGCCAGGGCGTCCTCCAGCGCCTTGCGGATCGGCGAGCCCCGCGGCCAGACGATCCACTGGTATTGCTGCACGTCGTCCCAGCCGATGGCGTCTTGCCGCAGCAGCGGATGGTCGCATCGCGTCACCAGGTCGACGGCTTCGGTGTACAGGACCTCGGTATTGAATTCGGGCAGGCTTTCGGGGACGTCCACCGTCCGCCCCAGGACGATGTCCAGGTCGCCCTGGGCCAGTTGCCCCAGCAGCAGGTCCATGGTGCCTTCCACGAGGTCGATGCGCAGACCCGGCATGCGGGCCGCCATCTCCAGGACGGACAGTGGGCCGGCTTCCGTGGCGGCGACGCCGGACGCCCCCAGCGCGACGTGCCCCGCCCCGCCTTCGCTGAGGATGCGCATGTCCGTGGCGGCGCGGTCCAGCTGCGCCTCGATGCGCCGGGCGTGCGCGATCAGGACCTGGCCGTGCACCGTGGGCGTCAGCCCGCGGGCATGCCGGTCGAACAGCGTCAGCCCGATGTCGTTTTCCAGGTCCTTCAGCCACTTGGACAGCGCCGGCTGCGTGGTGTGCAGCGACGCCGCCGAGCGGCTCAGGTTGCGCGTGCGGGCCAGGCTGAGAAGGAACCGCAGGTTGCGCAGCCGGATCCGGTCGGTCCAGTCAGTGCCCACGGCCCGCCTCGCGCGTCCCCGTCGTCATGCCGGCGTCGATCCGGGTCAGCCTTGCTTGCCGGGATCCTTCACGGCCTTGAAGGTGTCGAACTCGACATTCTGCAGCTCGCCGTTCACGCGTTCCAGCTTGCGGATGTATTCGTTCTGCACGATGTCACGGGTCTGGGCGTCGATCTCGACGGGGCCGCGCGGGCTTTCCCATTTCATGCCCTTCACCGCCGCCATGAAGGCATCGCCGCCGGCGTCGCCGCCCGTCTTTTCCAGCGCCTTGTAGATCAGCTGCATGCCGTCATAGCCGCCCACCGACATGAAGTTCGGATGGTCGCCCGGATAGGCCTTGGCATAGGCCGCCACAAAGGCCTTGTTCTCGGGCGAATCGTGCGCCGCCGAATAATGGAAGGCCGTGATCATGCCCAGGGCGGCGTCGCCCAGGGCCGGCAGCGAATTCTCGTCGGTCATGTCGCCCGGGCCCATTTCCTTGATGCCCAGCTTGTCCAGGCCCAGTTCGCGGAAATTCTTGGCCAGCGCCACCATGGAACTGCCGGGCGGCACGAAGAAGAACAGCGCATCGGGCTTGGCGTCCTTCACGCGCTGCAGGAACGGCGAATAATCCGCCGTGTTGACCGGCGTGCGGACCTCGCCCAGGATCTTGCCGCCCAGCCCGGTGAAGGTCTTCTTGAACTGCTCCTGGGCGTCGTGGCCGGGGCCGTAGTCCGCCACCATCACGTAGGCGGAATGAATGCCGTTCTTGTAGGCCCACTGGGCGATGGCCCAGGAGCTCTGCGGCAGGGTCATCGACACGCGGGTGATGTAGGGCGATTTTTCCGTGATGGAGGACGTGGCGGCGTTCATGACCACCATCGGGACCTTGGCCTCGGTGGCCAGCGGCGCGACGGAAAAGGCGTTGGGCGTCAGGTCGAAGCCGGCCAGGATGTCGACCTTGTCCTTGGTCAGGAGCTCCTGGGCCTGGCGCTTGGCGATCGCCGGCGCGATCCCGGTGTCGTCCTTGACGATCAGCTGGATCTTGCGTCCGGCCACCGTGTCGCCGTGTTCGGCCATGTACAGGTGGATGCCGTTCTGGATCTGGCGGCCGTAATCGGCGAACGGGCCGGACATCGACAGGACCAGGCCGATCTTCAGGTCCTTGGCCTGCGCGCTGCCGGCGGCCAGCGCGGCGCCGGCCGTCAGGGCGATGGCGCCCAATGCGATACGGAACTTCATAGTCTCTCTCCTTTCTGGGTTTTAACGTTGTGGCAATGCGAAAGTCCGGATGAACGCCGCCAGGCGGTCGGTGGCATCCAGCGGCAGCACGTCGGCGACGTACTGGTCGGGACGCACGACGATCAGGGCGCCACGCCGGTCGATCCGGCGCAGATCGAAGATGTCGGCGCCGGGCAAGGCTGCGTAGATGTTCTCATAGTCGGCCAGGCGATACGGCCCGACGCGGGGGACGAAGGCCTCGGGCACCTGGCCGATGTCGATCCGGTCGTGGCTTTGCTGGTAGATGACCTTGACGTCGAACCAGGCGTTCTCGTCCAGCCCCGCTGGAGTGAACCCCCGGATGGGAGAATCGGGGGACTGCGCCAGCCAGCGCCCCAGGGCGGCGGTCGGCGAATCCTCGCCCGGCGGCGCGGCGTCCGCGAAGACGTACAGGCGCCAGCGCCCGTCCGCCTTGGCCTCGTGTCCCAGGTGCCGGCGGTTGGCGTCGGCCACGCGCATGACTTCGGCCGACCAGAAACGCTTGCCGACGGGATAGCCCGCGGCCAGCGCCTGGTCCTTGGCCGCGGCCGTGATCATGGACGGCGCGTACTGGGTCATGAAGCCCTGGGCGAATTCCGTGATGCGCAGGTAGGCTTCCTCGAACTCGGCCTGGCTGGAGAATTCCTCGGGCGACTTGGCCATCTGCGCGGCCCAGCGCTTGTCCTGGTCGATCAGGTCCTGGCCGATCTGCTGGCGCTCGGTGCTGTAGGTCGCCAGCAGCGCCTCGGGGCTGCGCCCCTCGATCACGTGCCCGAGCTTCCAGCCCAGGTTGAAGCCGTCCTGCATGGAAGCGTTGGTGCCCTGCCCGGCCTTGGCGCTGTGGGTGTGGGCCGCGTCGCCGGCGATGAACACGCGGGGCATCCGCGTGCCGGCCTCGTCGGGGGGCACGTCGTCGAAGCGCTCGCACAGCCGGTGTCCGACCTCGTAGACGCTGTACCAGGCCACGTGGCGCACGTCCAGGCGGTAGGGATGGAAGATCCGCTGCGCCCGGGCGATGGTCTGCTCGACGGGCGTGCGGCGCACCGCGCCCTGATCGCCGGCCGCCACGTCGCCCAGATCCACGTACAGCCGGAACAGGAAGCCGCCCTCGCGCGGGATGAGCAGGATGTTGCCGTGCGATCCGGACTGGATGGCGCATTTGACCCGGATATCCGGGAAATCGGTGTCCGCCAGGATGTCCATCACGCCCCAGGCGTGATTGGCGGATTCGCCCTGCAGCCGCCATCCCAGCGCCTTGCGCACGCCACTGTGGGCGCCGTCCGAGCCGATGACGTAGCGCGCGTGGACCGTGCGCTCCTGCCCCGCCTTCGGGCCGGCCGTGTGGACCAGCCGCACCGCGACGGGGTATTCCCCCGTGGGCTCGATCTGCAGGCCCAGGAATTCCAGGCCGTAGTCGGGCTTCATTCGGGTGGGAGCGTTCCCCATGAACTCGGCGAAATAGTCCAGCACCCGCGCGTGGTTGACCGTCAGGTGCGGATATTCGCTGACGCCGTGCGGATCCTCGTCCAGGCGCGAGACGCGCTGGATGCGGTCCGGGGCGTCCGGGGCCGGCCGCCAGAACGCCGTCTCCGTCACGTGGCAGGCCTCGGCCATGAGGGCGTCGGCAAAGCCGAAGGCGTCGAAGGTCTCCAGGCTGCGCTTCTGCATGCCGTCGGCCAGGCCGACCTCCAGGCGCGAGGCACGGCGGTCGACGATCCGCGTCACCACCCTCGGAAACTGCGATAGCTGCGCGGCGGCGATCATGCCGGCCGGCCCGGCGCCGACGATCAGCACGTCCACCCGGTCGGGCACGTCCTCGGGCCGGTTCAGCCCCGCCCCGGCCGGCTCCTGGATGCGCGGATCGTGGGACACGTATTCGTGATGGTGGTATTTCATGCAGTCTCCTGAACCCTGTTCGTGTAAGAGGCGGGCCGGCGCCGGGCACGAAGGAGAAGACTCTCTTTGCGCCCGGCTCCATGCCGTGTCGGACTGCTGGATAGTTTATGGATAAAAATTACGAATTACATATTTTTCAGGATGAAATATTCTTATCAACCATATGGAAAACCGTATATCTGCGCCGGATCTTCCCGCACGCGCGACGGCCTTCGTCCCCCGCGATGGCGGACTCAAGCAGAACGGTCTGCGGCATCGGTGTGAAAGACATGGTCCCAGAACGGCGTGGTCACGCCATACCATCCGGACGCGCCCGGCCGATGATGACGGGCATGGTCGCGTTTTCGCGCCCGCATCCATGAACCTTCGCGCGCCTTCCAGTGATGAGCGCCGTGATGGACGGTGACGTACAGCAGGTAGCCGGCGCCCATGCCCAGGGTGGCCGCCAGTGCGATCCAGGGGCCCGTGGCGGCCGACAGCGGCCAGAACACCAGGCCCGCGAACGCGCACAGGCTCACCAGGGTGGACGATCCGATGAGCGCGGCGGGGCGGCGGTGGTGCTCCTCGTGCCAGCGCCTGAATGGCTGCAGGCCGTGGAAGACGAAACGGTGCATGGCGTATTCGACGAAGCTCCATGCCAGAAACCCCAGGAAGGCGGCCAGGACAAGCGCCCATGCCGGGCTGCCGTGCGGCAGCAGGACCAGGGCTGCGGCGCCAGCCGCAATGGCCAGCGGATACAAGACGAAATCGGCGAAGTAGGCGGCAGGATGCTGCTCAAGCTTGAATAGTGACATGGCAACTCCGACGTCGGATGGCGCGGCGGCCTCGCCCCCGCGGCGGCGCCGCATCGCCGCGCAAGGCGGCGTGGCCCGAATCTACTCCCTTTCCGTCCGCCTGGGAGATTCTTACGGGTTTTCCCTAGTTCGCAAACCAGCCCGCCGCGTCGACCAGGGCGGCGGTACCGACCATCACGAACAGGACGGCGGCGGCGCCGTGGACCCACTTCAGCGGCAGGCGGCTGGCGGCCTTGCTGCCCAGGTACACGGCCGGCACATTGGCCAGCATCATGCCCAGCGTGCTGCCGGCCACCACGGCCGTCAGGTCGTCGTAGCGGGCGGCGAGCGCCACGGTCGCGATCTGGGTCTTGTCACCCATTTCCGCCAGGAAGAACATGACGAGGGTCGTGGTCAGCACGCCCAGGCCGCGCATGGGCTTGGGCTCGTCGTCCAGCTTGTCGGGGATCAGCAGCCAGCCCGCCATCAGCAGGAAGGAAACGCCCAGCACCCATTTCAGGGCGGTCGGATGCAGGAGGTCGGCGACCGCGATGCCGACGATGCCGGCCAGCGCATGGTTGGCGAGCGTGGCGATCAGGATGCCCAGGCAGATCAGCGCCGGGCGGTGATAGCGGGCTGCCAGCACCATGGCCAGCAATTGGGTCTTGTCGCCGATTTCGCCCAAGGCGACCACGCCGACGGACACCAGGAACGCATGCATGAAGAGAGATCCAGGGGCTGACGCGACCACGCCCCCGTCGGCCCCATGCGACGGGAAGCGCAGTCAGCGGTCTGGCCAGGCGCGAATGATCGGCTGCCGGTGCCATGGTCGGACGACCAAGTGTGTTGACATCGGCCCCAGTCGCATGGATGCGGCTGGTCGGCTACTCCCCGGTGACGGGTGCCGCATTATAGCCGCTCATAAGGACATTGCGGCGCCGCCACGGCCTTTGTCGTATGATTCCTAGGTTTAATCCGTCTTCATTTCAAGCATCCATCATGCCCTCAGGTACCCGAATCGTTGAATTCGACCGTCCGGACATGGCCAGCGGAACCCTGAACGTTGCCGAGGCCTGGGCCCGGGTCAACCCGCCGCTGTCCCCCGAAGAACGCGAATTCCAGAAAAACCGCATACGCGCCCTGCTCAAGTCCCGCAACGCCGCGCTGGTCGCCCACTACTACGTGGATGCCGACATCCAGGACTTGGCCGAGGAGACCGGCGGCTGCGTGTCCGATTCACTGGAGATGGCGCGGTTCGGCCGGGACCATGCGGCCGACACCCTGGTGGTGTCGGGGGTGCGGTTCATGGGCGAGACCGCCAAGATCCTCAGCCCCGGGAAGCGCATCCTGATGCCCGACCTGGATGCCACCTGTTCGCTGGACCTGGGCTGCGACCCGGTCGCCTTCGCGCAGTTCCGGGCGCAGCACCCCGACCGCACGGTGGTGGTCTACGCCAACACCAGCGCGGCGGTCAAGGCGCAGGCCGACTGGATGGTGACGTCCTCGATCGGCCTGGACATCGTGGCGGAACTGCACCGCCAGGGGCAAAAGATCCTCTGGGCGCCCGACCGCCACCTGGGATCCTACATCCAGCGCCAGACGGGCGCCGACATGGTGCTGTGGCAGGGGTCCTGCACGGTGCACGACGAATTCAAGGGCATCGAGCTGGACCTGATGCGCAAGGAACACCCCGATGCCCTGATCCTGGTGCATCCGGAATCCCCGGCCTCGGTCGTGGCCCAGGCCGACGTGGTGGGCTCTACCTCGCGTCTGCTGGCGGCGGTGACCGAATCGCCCGCCACCACCTTCATCGTCGCCACCGACCAGGGCCTGCTGCACAAGATGCGGCTGGCCGCCCCCGGCAAGACCTTCATCGCCGCGCCGACGGCCGGCGAATCGGCGACCTGCAAGAGCTGCGCCCACTGTCCCTGGATGGCCATGAATTCGCTCAAGGGCGTGGCCGACGCCCTGGAATTCGGCCACAACGAGGTCCACCTGGATCCGGCCCTGGGCCGCCGGGCCAAGGTCTGCATCGACCGGATGCTGGATTTCGCCGCCGCCCGCCGGCGCCCCGTGCGCCCCGGCCCCGACCTGGCCCAGGAACAGGTGCTTTTTTCCAATGTGGGACCCGCATGAACGCCCAACAGCCTCCTTCCACGCTGCGCAATCCGCACGCGCCCTTCTCCCCCGCCCTGCAGGCCGCGTTCCAGGCCCACGTCGAGCAGGCGCTGGCCGAGGACGTCGGGACGGGCGACGTCACGGGCCTGCTGATCCCCGAGGACCAGGTCGAGGCCGCCCGCGTCATCGTGCGCGAGCCGGCCGTGCTGTGTGGCGCGCCCTGGTTCGAGGCCGTCATGCACCGCGTCGACGACCGGATCCTGGTGGACTGGGCCTACGCCGAAGGCGACTGGATGGAGCCCGATTCGGTGGTGTGCCGGCTGCACGGCCCGGCGCGCGCCCTGCTCACGGCCGAACGCACCGCCCTGAATTTCCTGCAGATGTTTTCCGGCGTGGCGACCGCCACGCGCCGCTACGCGGACCTGACCAGCGGCACACGCGCCGCCATCCTGGACACCCGCAAGACCCTGCCCGGCCTGCGCCTGGGGCAAAAATACGCGGTCCGCGTGGGCGGCGGCCAGAACCAGCGACTGGCGCTCTACGACGGCGTGCTGATCAAGGAAAACCACATCGCGGCGGCCGGCGGCATCGCCCAGGCCCTGCGCGCCGCCCAGTCGCTGCCTCACGACGTGCCGGTCCAGATCGAGGTCGAGAACCTCGACGAGCTGCGCCAGGCCCTGGAGGCCGGCGCCACCTCGGTGCTGCTGGACAATTTCCCCCTGGACGAGATGAAGGCCGCGGTCGAACTGAACCAGGGCCGGGCCCTGCTGGAGGCCTCGGGCGGCATCACCCACGAATCCGTGCGCGCCATCGCGCAGACCGGCGTGGACCGGATCTCGGTGGGCAGCCTGACCAAGGACATCAAAGCCGTCGATTATTCGATGCGCATCGTCTGAGGCGCACGGCGACCCGGACGGGCCCGCGTCTCCCGCGCGGGCCCGCCTGGGTCGCGGATCAGCGAAAGCCCTCTTCGGGCGTCATGACGGTCGGCAGGGCGCGCGGCAGGGTCCAGGGGAAGTCCTGGCAGTAATGCAGGCCGCGGCTTTCCTTGCGCGACAGCGCCGCGGCCACCACCAGCGCCGCCACCTGGATCAGGTTGCGGCATTCCAGCAGATCGCTGGTCACCCGGTATTCCCGATAGTAGGCGTCGATTTCCTGCTCCAGCAGCCGGATGCGCTGCTGCGCCCGGCCCAGGCGCTTTTGCGTGCGCACGATGCCCACGTAATTGGACATCAGGCGCCGCACCTCGTCCCAGGCATGCGTGACCAGCACCGCCTCGGCGCCGTCGCGCGCGCGGCTGTCGTCCCAGTCGGGCACGCGCCCGGCCGTTGGCGCGGCCGACGGCTGCGCGTCGATGTCGTGCGCCGCATTGCGGCCGATCACCAGGCATTCCAGCAAGGAATTGCTGGCCAGGCGGTTGGCGCCGTGCAGTCCGGTGTAGGCCGTCTCGCCCACGGCGTACAGGCCGGGGATGTCGGTGCGCCCGTTGCGGTCGATGACCACCCCGCCGCAGGTGAAATGCATGGCGGGCACCACAGGAATCGGCTCGCGCGTCATGTCGATGCCGAATTCCAGGCAGCGGGCGTGGATGGTGGGGAAATGTTCGCGGATGAATTCCGGGGGACGGTGGCTGATGTCCAGGTCCACGTGGGTGAGGCCGCGCTTCTTGATTTCGAAATCGATGGCGCGGGCCACGACGTCGCGCGGCGCGAGCTCCAGGCGCTCGTCGTGCCACTGCATGAAGCGTTCGCCCGCCTGGGCGCCAGCCGCGGCCGGCAGGCGCAGCACCCCGCCCTCGCCCCGCACCGCCTCGGAAATCAGGAAGGATTTCGCCTGGGGGTGGTACATGCAGGTCGGATGGAACTGCATGAATTCCATGTTGGCCACCCGGCAGCCCGCGCGCCAGGCCATGGCGATGCCGTCGCCCGTGGAGGTGTCGGGGTTGCTGGTGTGCAGATAGACCTTGCCGGCGCCGCCGGTGGCCAGCACCACCTGCCCGGCCAGGATCGTGCGGACCTGGTCGGCGCGCTCGTCGTAGACGTAGGCCCCCAGGCAGCGCGCCGGCGCCTGTGGCATGGCGGTGTCTTCTTCGTCCAGGATCCGGCTGGTGATGAGCTCCACCCCCGAGTGGTATTCCAGCAGGGTGATGTTGCGGTGGGCGCGCACCTGCTGCTCCAGCGTCTGCTGGACCAGGTGTCCGGTCTCGTCGGCGGCGTGGATGATGCGCCGCTGGCTGTGCCCGCCCTCGCGCGTCAGGTGAAAGCCCAGTTCGGCCCCCTGGTCGGGGGTGAAGGGCACGCCGAGCCGGATCAGCCATTCGATGGCCGAGGGGCCTTGCTCGACGATGTGGCGCGTGGCCTCGGGATCGCACAGCCCGGCTCCGGCCACCTGGGTGTCGGCCATGTGCTTGTCGTGGCTGTCCTGCGAGTCCAGGACCGCCGCGATGCCGCCCTGGGCCCAGTTGCTGGCGCCGTCGAGCAGCGCCTTTTTCGACAGGACGGCGACTTTCTTGTCGGCCGCCAGGTGCAGCGCGACCGTCAGGCCTGACAGCCCGCTGCCGATGATCAGTACATCGTAGTCTTGGTGGTTCATCCACAGATCCCCGTATAACCGCAATTCGTGCAGAACTGGCAACCGTCCTTCTTGATGACCCGATGCAGATGGCATTCCGGGCACTCGCTGCCCTGGATGAGCGGCACGGACTGCGGCGGCGGTCCGGCGTCCTCGGCGGCCGCCTCGGCCTCCGCCTGCACCACGCCCATCTGCTCGATCGGCCGGCCATCCTCGTCCAGGATGCCCAGCATGGCATACCGGTGGATGAGCAGGCGCGCGATATAGGCTTCCGTCGAGGGGAAGGAGCGAGACTTGTCGCTGCCCGGGACACGGGCCAGGAAATCACCCTGCGGTTCGGCGTACTTCATCAGCTTGCGCAGCTTCATGGCGATCCAGGCCGGATCGACGATGCGCATGTCCAGGCTCAGCAGCTTGAACAGGCCTTCGTAGGCGCGGGGAAACTTGCCCGCGCCCCAGACGGAATACGGACGCGTGGATCCGTCGGGCATGCGCAGCTCCTTGACCATCAGCACGAAGTCGTCGCCGGTGACGGGGTTGAGCACATCGCAGATCCAGCCCATCGTGCCGTCGGGCCCGGTCTTGGGTTCGCGCGGCGCGATCAGCGCCTCCATCATGGCGGAATGGCTGTCGGCCGAGGCGGCAATGCCCAGCGTGCGATGGCGGAACGCCACCAGGCGCGCCAGCGCGGCCACGGTCGAGGGCATCCACGTCGGCTCGCCGGTCTCGGGGTCGGTGATCTGGAACTCCACGCCGCCGTTGGTGCGGGCCAGCACCTCGAGCTTGCGGCTGAGCCACGGAAAGTCGTCCGTGTACATGTCCAGGCTGAGCATCTTGGCGACCGAGCCCAGGCCGCGCGGCGGCCGTGCGCCGTTGACCCAGATCTCGAACGGGCGGTTCTGCAGGTCCGAGACGAACACCACGAAGCTGCCTTCGGAGGTCTCGATGGCGTCCGAGGCCCAGCAGGAGGCGCCGCGCGGCAGCCGGGGCCGGTTGGGCCAGCGCAGGCTGTTGAGGACCGGCTCGATCGTGCGCTTGAGCACCAGGCGCCGGTCGGCCTCGGACAGCGAGATCGCCTCGGGCTGCGCGGGCGCGCTGGCGGCCGGCGTCACCGACAGCACCGCGCCGCGCTTGCCGCTGGGCCGGTAGGTCGTGATGCCCTTGAGGCCGAGCTTCCAGGCCTGCAGGTAGAGGTCCTTGAAATCCTCGTAGGGATAATCGGCCGCCACGTTGACGGTCTTGGAAATGGCCGCGTCGACGTGGTCCTTGACCGCGGCGACCATCAGGGCATGGTCGCGGGCGGAGATCTCCAGCGCCGTGCGGAAGGCCGGGGGCAGCTGCCCCGACACGTCGCCGCCCATCAGGCGGTACAGCCGGTAGGCGTGGTCCTCGACGACGTAGTCCTGGCGGCTGCCGTCGCCCATGCGCTTGGTGCGCGTGTAGGTCCAGGAGAACGGCGGCTCGATGCCGTTGGACGCGTTGTCGGCGAAGGCCAGGGAAATGGTGCCGGTGGGCGCGATCGAGGTCAGATGGCTGTTGCGGATGCCGTGCTCGGCGATGGCGGCCCGGATGTCCTCGGGCAGGCGTCGCGCAAAGCCGCTTTGCAGGTACTCGTCCGCCACGAAGCCCGGGAACGCGCCGCGCTCGCGGGCCAGTTCGACCGAGGCCCGGTAGGCCGCGTGGGCGACCTCGCGCGCGAACCGCGAGGCCATGGCGCGCGCCGGGTCGCTGTCGTAGGCCAGGCCCAGCATGATCAGCGCATCGCCCAGGCCCGTCACCCCCAGGCCGACGCGCCGCTTGCGGGCGGCCTCGGCGGCCTGTTCGGGCAGCGGCCAGACCGTGGCGTCCAGGACGTTGTCCAGCATGCGGATCGCGACCGCGGTGACCTCGGCCAGGCCGTCCCAGTCGACCTCGGGCTCGCCCTGCAGGCCGAAAGGCCGGCGCACGAAGCGGGTCAGGTCGATGGAGCCCAGGCAGCAGCAGCCGTAGCCCGGCAGGGGCTGCTCGCCGCAGGGGTTGGTGGCGTCCAGGGTCTCCAGATAGTGCAGGTTGTTCTCGCGGTTGATCTGGTCGTGGAACAGCACCCCGGGTTCGGCGTAGTCGTAGGTGGAACGCATGATCAGGTCCCACAGGGCGCGCGCGCGGACCTCGCGATAGACCCACATCCCGTCCTCGCGCCGGTGCGCGCCGGCGGCCATCAGTTCGGCCCCGGGCTCGGCGGGATGGGTCAGGGCGAACGGCCCGTCGGCCTCGACGGCCCGCATGAATTCGTCCGTCACACTGACCGAGACGTTGAAATTGGTGAGCTCGCCGGGCGTCTGCTTGGCCAGGATGAAGGCCTCGATGTCCGGATGGGTGACGCTCAGCACGCCCATCTGCGCCCCGCGGCGGGCGCCGGCCGACTCGACGGTCTCGCAGGAGCGGTCGAACACCCGCATGTACGAGACGGGGCCGGAGGCCTTGGACGCGGTGCCGCGGACGGCGGCGCCCGCGGGCCGGATGTGGCTGAAGTTGTACCCCACCCCGCCGCCGCGGCGCATGGTCTCGGCGGCCTTTTGCAGAGCGTCGTAGATGCCCGGCCGGCCGTCGACCGCGCTGGACACCGAGTCGCCCACCGGCTGCACGAAGCAGTTGATCAGCGTGGCGGCGAGGTCCGTGCCCGCGGCCGAATTGATGCGCCCGGCCGGGATGAAACCGCGCTGCTGGGCGTCCAGGAAGAGTTTCTGGTAGCGGGCGCGCTGGCGCGGCTTTTCGACGGCCGCCAGGGCGCGCGCGACCCGCTGCTGGATCTCGGTGATGGTGGATTCGTTGCCCTTGGCGTACTTTTCCAGCAGCACTTCGGTGGAAATGGACTGCGGGTCGAGGCCATGGGCGATGTCGGCGCGTTTCATGCGGGCTCCCGGGGAAAGCGAGGATTCATGTAAAAACCCTGCGGCGGCCCAGGGCCGCGCGCAGGGTTCGAAGCGGTCGGACGATCAGTGCGGGGCGCCGGCCACCAGCCATTCGACGACGGTCTTGACGTCGGCATCGGAAATGCCCGCGTTGGGCGGCATGGGGATGGGGCCGTAGTTGCCCGTGCTGCCTTCCTTGATGTGCTTGGTCAGGATCTCTGCGGCGTCGGCCTGGCCCTTGTGCCGGGCGGCGACTTCCTCGTAGGCGGGTCCGATGACCTTCTTGTCGACGGCATGGCAGGCCAGACAGGCGTTCTTCGCCAGGATGTCCTTGACCTGAGCGTAGTCGGGGGCGGCGTGAGCCGCGGAGCCCAGGGCCAGCAGGGGGACGCACAAAGCCAGTGCAGACAGTTTCATGAGCAAGTCTCCAGTACGTGGAAAAGAGTCGGGCGCGGAGGCCGCGAGGCGGTGCGCCGGCGTCGCCGCTCATGCGGCGCGCGGTATCCCGGCAGGCGGCCCATTACACCATGGCTTGGGCCCCGACAGGAAAATACTACTATGAATTGTAGGTCTTCCCAGCTCCGGGCGGGCGGCCTATGATGGACTGTATCGAACACGGAGGACGCGATGATGATCACGGGCGAGCCGGCCTGCGACTGGGACGTCGAAAGCTGGCTGAATGTCGAATCCCCGCTGTCCTTGTCCGATCTGCGCGGCACCGTGGTGGTCGTCCATGCTTTCCAGATGCTGTGTCCTGGCTGCGTTTCCCATGGGATCCCGCAGGCCAAGTCCATCCACCAGGCCTTCCCGCCCGGCCGCGTGCAGGTGATCGGCCTGCACACGGTGTTCGAGCATCACGCCGCCATGCAGGAAATCGCCCTGCGGGCCTTCCTGCACGAATATCGCATTCCCTTCCCCGTGGGGATCGACCGGCCCGATCCGCGCGGCAATCCGATCCCCCTCACCATGCAGGCCTGGCACATGCAGGGCACCCCGACGCTGTTCATTCTGGACGCGCAGGGTCGGGTGCGGCTGCATCATTTTGGCCGGCTGGACGATCTGCGGGCGGGAGCGGTGATCGGTCAGTTGCTGGCAGAGGCGGACGCGGCCCCCCCATGAAACCCGCCAGCAGGTCGACGGGCACCGGGAACACCAGGGTCGACGATTTGTCGCCCGCCACCTGCGTCAGGGTTTCCAGATAGCGCAGTTGCATGGCGGAGGGCTCCTGCGCCAGCGTGTGCGCGGCCTCGGCCAAGGCCTGGGCCGCCTGGCGTTCGCCCTCGGCGTGGATGACCTTGGCCCGGCGGTCGCGCTCGGCCTCGGCCTGGCGGGCCATGGCGCGCACCATGGTCTCGTTCAGGTCGATGTGCTTGATCTCGACGTTGGTGACCTTGATGCCCCAGCCGTCGGTCTGTGCGTCCAGGATCGTCTGCACGTCCAGGTTCAGCTTTTCCCGCTCGGTCAGCATTTCGTCGAGCTCGTGCTTGCCCAGCACGGCGCGCAGCGTCGTCTGCGCCAGCTGGCTGGTCGCCTCGAGGAAGTGCTCGACCTGGATGATGGCCTTGCCGGGATCCACCACCCGGAAATACACGACCGCGTTCACCTGCACGGAGACGTTGTCGCGCGAGATCACGTCCTGCGGCGGAATGTCCATCGTGATCACCCGCATGTCCACCCGCACCACCTGCTGCAGGAAGGGGATGACGATGATCAGCCCCGGCCCCTTGCTGCCGGTATAGCGCCCCAGCGTGAAGATCACCGCCCGCTCGTATTCGCGCAGGATGTGAAAGAGCTTGAACAGCACCAGCAGCAGGAAGACCAGTACCAGCAGGCTCAGGCCCGAGCCCAGATCCAGAAACATCATGCGGATTCTCCCGAAACAGTGTCGTTTTCCGCCAGGGGCTCGACGGTGAGCACCAGGCCGCGGGCGCGCAGCACCCGGACCGCCTGGCCCGTCCTCAGTGGCGCCTTGGAGCGCGCCTGCCAGATCTCGCCGCGGACCAGCACCCGGCTGGTGCCGCGCTCGTCGGCGGGCTCGGTGACCTCGCCCGTCATGCCGGGCAGTTCCTCGTTGCCGCCCAGGGCGCGGCTGCGATGCGCCTGGACGGCGATCACCACGGCCAGCAGCAGCACCAGGCCCAGCAAGGACAGTGCCCAGACGGACTGGGCGCCAAAATAGAGCAGCAGCATTCCCCCTCCAGGGTCTTCATCCGGTTTCGCGCGGGCCCCGGCGGAGCGGCCGCCGCGCGGCGGTCCCCCGCCCTAGCCGGCGTGCCGGCCGCGGCCCTGCATGAGCTCGGCCAGCACGATCGCCTGATTGTGTTCGGTATCCCGCGCGCCGTACAGCAGCGTGACGGGCCGGCGCCCGGCCGCCGACAGGATCTCGTCCATCAGGGCCTGGGCCGGCGCCGACTGCAGTTCGGCGGTGTAGTCGCGGCGGAAGGCCTCCCAGCGCTCGGGCTTGTGGCCGAACCAGCGGCGCAATTCGGCGCTGGGGGCCAGGTCCTTGCACCACAGCTCGTGCGGCAGGGACGCCTTGGCCACTCCCCGGGGCCAGAGGCGGTCCACCAGCACCCGGAAGCCGTCGTCGGCCGACGGCTCGTCGTAGACGCGTTTGATCCGGATGCGGTTCGACATGGTTCAGCCTTTGCTGGGATGCGTCATGTCCAGGGGGACGATCCATTCATCGTACTGCGCATCCGTCAGGAAGCCCAGCGCCAGCGCCGCCTGGCGCAGGGTGCTGTGTTCCTTGTGGGCCTTCTTGGCGATGGCGGCCGCCTTGTCGTAGCCGATGTGGCGGTTCAGGGCGGTGACCAGCATCAGGTTCTTTTCCAGGTTCTGCTCGATGCGTTCGGTGTTGGGCTCGATGCCCACGGCGCAGTGCTCGTCGAAGGACAGGCAGGCGTCGGCCAGCAGGCCGATGCTTTCCAGGACGTTGTGCACCATGACGGGCTTGTAGACGTTCAGCTGGAAATTGCCCTGGGACCCGGCGAAGGCCACCGCGGCGTCGTTGCCATACACCTGCACGCAGACCATGGTCATGGCCTCGCACTGGGTCGGATTGACCTTGCCCGGCATGATCGAGGAACCCGGTTCGTTCTCGGGGATGACCAGTTCGCCGATGCCGCAGCGCGGGCCGCTGGCCAGCCAGCGCACATCGTTGGCGATCTTCATCAGCGCGCCCGCCAGCGTGCGCAGCGCCGCCGACAAGCTGACCAGCGCGTCATGCGCCGACAGGGCGAAGAACTTGTTGGCCGCGCTGCGAAACGGCAGGCCGGTGATGTCGGCGATGCGGGCCGCCGCCAGCTCGCCGAAGCGCGGGTGGGCGTTCAGGCCCGTGCCGACCGCGGTGCCGCCGATGGCCAGGTCGTAGACGCCCGGCAGCGCCGCCTGGACGGCGTCCAGGGCGAAGTCGATCTGCGCCACCCAGGCGCTGATCTCCTGGCCCAGCGTGATGGGCGTGGCGTCCTGCAGGTGGGTACGGCCGGTCTTGACGACGTCCTGGTAGGCGCGGGCCTTGGCATCCAGGGTGGCGCGCAGCTTGCCCACGGCCGGGAAAAACTGCCGCGCGAGCTCGGTGGCCACGGCGATGTGCATGGCGGTCGGGAAGGTGTCGTTGGACGACTGGCCGCGATTGACATGGTCGTTCGGATGCACGGGGGCCTTGGAGCCGATCGTGCCGCCGGCCAGCTCGATGGCGCGGTTGGCAATCACCTCGTTGGCGTTCATGTTGGACTGCGTGCCCGAGCCGGTCTGGAAGACGACCAGCGGGAACTCGGCATTGAGCTTGCCTTCGATGACCTCGTCGGCGGCGCGCACGATGAGGTTGCCGATGTCGGCGGGCAGCTCGCCGAGTTCGGCATTGGCCTGGGCGGCGGCTTTCTTCAGCACGCCCAGCGCATGAATGATGGGAGCCTGCCAGCGGAAGCGGTCCACGCCGATCGGGAAGTTCTGGATGGACCGCTGGGTCTGGGCCCCCCAGTAATGGGCGGCGGGAACTTCGATGGCCCCCATGGAATCGGTTTCGGTACGGCTTTCAGCCATGATGTCGAGCTCCTGTATCGTTTCGATTGAAGTCAGTGTGAAAAATCGGTGTCGCGGGCCATTGCCGGACGGAACAGCCGCGCCCAGCCCTGGGCGAGATCCAGCATCCGGTTGGCGAAACCCCATTCATTGTCGAACCACACCAGCAGGTTGGCAAAGCGCCCATTATTGACTCGCGTCTGGCCGAGATCCAGGATGGCGGAGTGCGGATCATGGTTGAAATCCACCGAGGCGTGCGGCTGGCGCGTGCAGGCGAGCAGTTCGGGCCGGGCCGCGGCAGCCGCCGTCAGCAGGGCGTTGAGCTCGTCGACCGAGGTCGGCCGCCCGAGGTTCACGGCCAGGTCGATCGCCGAGACGTTCAGGATCGGGACGCGCACCGCCTTGGCCTGCACCCGGCCCGAGAGTCCCGGCAGCAGCCGTTCGACGCCCTGCGCGAGCCCCGTGGTGACCGGCACGATCGATTGCATCGCCGAGCGCGTGCGCCGCAGGTCGGAATGATGGTAGCCGTCGATCATGGGCTGGTCGTTCATGACTGAATGCAGCGTCGTCAGGAAAGCGCTCTCCACGCCCAGCCGCCGGTCCAGCAGGTCCAGCACGGGCACGATCGCATTGGTCGTGCACGAGGCCGCCGACACGATGCGCTGGTCCGCCCGCAGTTCCGCATCATTCACGCCGTGCACGATGGTGCAGTCCACGTCCGAGGCGCCATGCCCCGGATTGGAGACCAGCAAGCGCGGGCAGCCGGCATCCAGGAACCCCTGCAGGGCCGCACGGCTGCCGTAGACGCCGGAACATTCGAGCACCAGGTCGAGATCCAGCGATTCCCAGGGCACCTGGCCGGGTTCGCGGGCGTGGAAGACGGCGATGTCCCGCCCCTGGATCCGCAGCCCGCCGCCGGCGGTCTCGACCTGCCCCGGAAACACGCCGTGGGTGGAATCGAAGTGGGTCAGGTAGGCCATGGATTCGAGATCGGCGGGCTCGTTGATGGCCACCACCCGCACCGCGTCCGGATCGCAGGATTCCGCCATCGCCCGCAGCACGCAGCGGCCGATGCGGCCATAGCCGTTGATGGCCAGTCGCAGGGGCTCAGCCATGGAACCCCGCCACCACGTTGCGCGGCGCATCCCGGCAGAAGGCCTCGATGTTGTCGCGGACCTGGTTCGCCAGGGCCCGGATGGCCTCCTCGCTGGCCCAGGCGACGTGCGGGGTCAGGATGAAATTCGGAAAGCGCAGCAATTTCATCAGGGGATGGTCCGGTCCGGGCGGCTCGCGGGTGGCGACGTCGAAGCCCGCCCCGCTGATCTGGCCGCTTTGCAGTGCGTGCTCCAGTGCGGATTCGTCCACCAGGCCGCCGCGGGCCGTGTTGATGAGCAAGGGCTTGCGGTCCATCAGCGAGAACTCGTCATAGCCGATCATGCCGCGCGTCTGGGCGTTGAGGGGACAATGCAGGCTGATGATGTCGCTGGTGCGCAGCACGTGGCTGAAGGAGGTGTAGTCCTCGGTCGGGGAATCGGCGTCGCGCCGCGCGGCGAACTGCACCCGCATGTCGAAGGCCCGGGCGATCTCCGCGACTGCCTCGCCCAGCGCCCCGCGGCCGATGATCCCCAGGGTGGCGCCCGCCAGGTCGCGCACCGGGAAGTCGAAATAGCAGAACTGGCCGCTGTCGTGCCAGCGCCCCTCGGCCACCGACTGCCGATAGGCCAGCAGATTGCGGCGCAGGGCCAGCATCAGGGCGAAAGTGTGTTCCGGCACGGTGTGCACGGCGTAGTCCCTGACGTTGGAGACGATGATGCCGCGCCGGTCGCAGGCTTCCAGGTCGATGTTGTCGGTGCCGGTGGCCGCCAGCGCGATCATGCGCAGGCGCGGCGCCTGCTGCAGCATGGCGGCGCTCAGCACGACCTTGTTGGTGATGACGATGTCGGCGTCCCGGATGCGCTCGGGCGCCTGTTCGGGCGTCGTGCGGCCATGGCAGACCCACTCGTGCGGCACGCCGGGTGCGGGAATCTCGATGGACGGTGGCAGCGTGTCGCGGTCGAGGAAAACAATGCGCAGTGGGTCCATGCGAGGGCCTCTCTGTGAACGGGGCATATTCAGGGAAACCCTAGTCTACTCCACTGCCGCCCCGTCCTGCCGCCGCTGTCCCGGCGCCCGCGCCACACCGCCAGAGTGTGATAACTTTGACGAAACGCTGAACCTCTCGAAGGAGTCTTATGAAGCTCTATTACTTTCCGGGCGCCTGCCCCCTCGTCTCGCATATCGTCCTGGAATGGATCGGCAAGCCCTATGAGACCGAAAGGCTGACCCGCGAGCAGACCAAGGAGCCCGCCTACCTCAAACTGAACCCGGCCGGCGCCGTGCCCACGCTGGTGGACGGCGATTTCGTGCTGACCCAGAGCGCCGCGATCCTGGACTACCTGGCCGAACTCAACCCCGAGGCCCAGCTGATGGGCGACACGCCGCGCGCCCGCGCGGAGACCCGCCGCTGGCTGGGCTTCTGCAACTCGGACGTGCACCGCACCTTCGGCCTGGTCTTCGGCGCCCCTTATTTCAGCGGCGGCGACGAGGCCATCGGCAAGGTCCTGGCCGCCAAGGCCGGCGAAAAGCTCAAGAGCCTGTTCGCCATCCTGAACGACCGCCTGAAGGGCCGCGACTGGCTCACCGGCCAGCGCTCCGTCGCCGACGCCTACCTGTTCGTGATGCTCCTGTGGGCCGACGCCAAGCAGGTCGCCCTGCCTGGCATGGAAGAACTGCGCCGCTTCCAGAAACGCATGCAGGACGACCCCGGCGTCCAATCCGCCCTGAAGTCACAGGGATTGGCCTGACTCAAAAACAGCCCCTGCGGGCTGTTTTTGTGTACAGGCCAATCCGAGCGGCCTGCAGGCCGCGAGGTGGAGGGATGCCCCGATCCAAGACAGCCCCTGCGGGCTGTTTTTGTGTGCAGGCCAATCCGAGCGGCCTGCAGGCACCCTCAAGCCCCCAGATATGCCTTGCGCACCTCGTCGTTGCTGAGCAGGTTCGCCCCCGTGTCCGAGAGCACCACCTTGCCGGTCTCCAGCACGTAGCCGCGGTCGGCGACCTGCAGGGCCTTGTTGGCGTTCTGCTCGACCAGGAACACCGTCACGCCTTCCTCGCGGATCGTCCGGATGATGTCGAAGATCTGCGCGATGATCAGGGGCGCGAGGCCCAGCGTGGGCTCGTCCAGCAGCAGCAGCTTGGGGCGCGTCATCAGGGCGCGGCCGATGGCCAGCATCTGCTGTTCGCCGCCGGACATGGTGCCGGCCCGCTGGCTGGCGCGTTCCTTCAGGCGCGGGAACAGGTCGAAGACGTGGTCCATGCTTTCCTCGGTCTGGGCGCGGTCCAGGAAGAAAGCGCCCATGTTGAGGTTTTCCGCGACGGTCAGGTCGGGGAAAACGCGCCGGCCCTCGGGCGAAATGGCGATCCCGCGCTGCATCACGGTGTGGGTGGGCTGCTCGGTGATGTCCTCGTCCAGGAAGGTGATGCGCCCGGAGCGCGCGCGGGGGTTGCCGCAGACCGTCATGAGCAGGGTCGTCTTGCCGGCCCCGTTGGCGCCGATGAGCGTGACGATCTCGCCCTGCCGGACCTCGACCGAGACGTCGTTGAGCGCCTGGATGGCGCCGTAGAACGTGCTGACGTTTTCCAGTTTGAGCACGGTTATTCCCCCAGATAAGCTTTGATGACGCGGGGATCCGTGCGGACCTCCTGAGGCAGGCCCGTGGTGATGGGCTTGCCGTGTTCCATGACCAGGATGCGGTCCGACACGCCCATGACCAGGCTCATGTCGTGCTCGATCAGCAGCACGGCCACGCCGTATTCGCGGCGCAGCTGGTCGATCAGGGCGGACAGGTCGCGCTTTTCCTGGGGATTGAGGCCCGCGGCCGGCTCGTCGAGCATCAGCAGGCGCGGCTGCGTGATCATGCAGCGCGCAATCTCCAGCCGCCGCTGGTGGCCGTAGGCGAGGTTGCCGGCCTCGCGGTTGGCGTACTCGCGGATGTCCATGAAGTCCAGCCACTGTACGGCGCGCCGCTTGGCCTCGGCCTCGGAATGGCGGAACGACGGGAGCTTCAGCAGCCCCTGGACCAGGCCGGTCTGCATCAGCATGTGCTGGGCCACCAGCAGGTTTTCCAGCACGGTCAGGTTCTTGAACAGGCGCACGTTCTGGAACGTGCGCACCAGGCCGTGGCGGGCGACCTTGTGGCTGGACAGGCCGGTGATGGGCTTGCCGTCCATGACGATGGCGCCGGTGGTCGGCTTGTAGAAACCGCCCACGCAGTTGAAGACGGTGGTCTTGCCGGCGCCGTTGGGGCCGATGATGGCGAAGACCTCGTTCTTGCGGACCTCGAATTCGACCTGGTCGACCGCCAGCAGGCCGCCGAACCGCATGGTCAGTCCGCTGACCTGCAACAAAGATTCATTCATGATTCCAATTCCACTTGCGGACGTTTCACCGGCAGCAGGCCCTGCGGGCGCCACACCATCATGACCACCATCACCAGGCCGAAGATCAGCATGCGGTACTCGGCGAACTCGCGGGCGAGCTCTGGCACCACGGTCAGCAGCACGGCGGCCAGGATGACCCCCAGTTGCGAGCCCATGCCGCCCAGCACCACGATGGCCAGGATCAGGGCCGACTCGATGAAGGTGAAGGATTCGGGATTGACCAGGCCTTGGCGCGCGGCGAAAAACGCGCCGCCGAAGCCGGCGAACATGGCCCCCATCGTGAACGCGGACAGCTTGATGTTGCGCGGGTTCAGGCCCAGGGACCGGCAGGCGATCTCGTCCTCGCGCAACGCCTCCCAGGCGCGCCCGATCGGCATGCGGATCAGGCGGCTGGTGAAATACAGGGTGAACAGCACCAGCACAAGCGCCATCAGGTACAGATAGACCACCACGTCCTGACTGTCGAAGGACCAGCCCATGAGCTCATGGAAGGTCGGCGAACCGTCCATCGTGCGGCGCACCATCTGGTAGCCGAAGAACGAGGGCTTGGGAATGCCGGAAATGCCGTCGGGGCCGCCCGTGAAACTGTACAGATTGATCAGCAGCAGGCGGATGATCTCGCCAAAGCCCAGCGTCACGATGGCCAGGTAGTCGCCCCGCAGCCGCAGCACCGGAAAGCCCAGCACGAAGCCGAACAGCGCGGAGACCAGGCCCGCGAACGGCAGGGCCTCCCAGAAGCCCCAGCCGGCCCAGTGATAGAGCAGCGCGTAGGTGTAGGCGCCGGTGGCGTAGAAACCCACGAAGCCCAGGTCCAGCAGCCCGGCAAAGCCGACCACGATGTTCAAGCCCAGGCCCAGCATCACGTAGATCAGGACCAGGGTGGCGATGTCCACCTGGGCGCGGCCCGTGAAGAAGGGCCAGATCACTGCGACCAGCACCAGCACGATGATGGCCTTGTGACGGGCCTTGTCCGAGAAGGTCGGCAGGGTGAAGCGCGGGGCGCCGGACTTGCGGCGCTTGACCAGCGGCCGCAGCATCTGGACCAGGAAGACCAGCAGCATGCCGCCGATGATCATCTTCCAGTCGGGCTGCAGATAGGTTTCCTGGCCCCGGCGCAGGATCTGCAGGCCGTAAACGGGGGCGATGATGACACCGGCCATCAAGGCCGCGATCACCGAGTTCTTGAAGTTCTGCATCATCAGACTTTTTCCACCTCGGGTTTACCCAACAGCCCCGTCGGACGGAACATCAGGATGAAAACGAGCAGCAGGAAGGCGACAATGTCCTTGTACTGCGACGAAATGAAGGCCGCGGCGAAGGTCTCGGCCAGGCCTAGCAGGACCCCGCCCAGCATGGCGCCGGGAATGCTGCCGATGCCACCCAGCACGGCGGCGGTAAAGGCCTTGATGCCGGCGATGAAGCCGATGAAGGGGTTGAGCTTGCCGATCGCCAGGGCGATCAGCACGCCGCCCACGGCCGCCATCATGGCGCCGATCATGAAGGTGTAGGAAATGATCCGGCTGGTGTCGATGCCCAGCAGATTGGCCATGTGCAGGTCCTGCGAGCAGGCCCGGGACGCCTGGCCGGTGCGGGAATATTTGATGAAGAGCGTCAGGCCCAGCATCATCAGCACCGTGACCACGATGATCAGGATGCGCGAATACGGCGCGGTCACCATGAAGTCGCTGGTGCCGATCGTGAAGTCCACCGATCCGCTGATCAGGGCCGGGACCGCCATGTCGCGCGCGCCCTGGCCCGTGGCCACCCAGTTCTGCAGGAAGATCGACATCCCGATGGCGGAGATCAGGGGCACCAGCCGGGGACTGTTGCGCAAGGGCGCGTAGGCGATCTTCTCGACCGCAAAGCCATAGACGGCCGTCACCAGGACTGCCATGATCAGCATGGCCAGCACCATGACGGGCAGCGGCAGGCCGCTGTTGACGCCGATGGCCGAGAGGGTCACCAGGCCGACGTAGGCGCCGATCATGTAGATTTCACCGTGGGCGAAATTGATCATGCCGATGATGCCGTAGACCATGGTGTAGCCAATGGCGATCAGCGCATAGATGGCGCCCAGCGACAAGCCGTTGAACAGCTGTTGCGTCAATAGGGGGAGCAATTCGGACATAGTGGCAAGGAACCTGCAGGTAATCGCCGGACCTGGCGGTCCGGCCGGGGAAAGGGCCCCGGCTCGCGCCGGGACCCGCCGAGCCCGTTAAGGCTGGATCTGAGTGAGATTACCGTTGGCGTCCCAGCGGAACACGGCAAACTCAAAGTGCTTCAGGTCGCCCTTGGCATCGTAGTCCACCTTGCCGATGCTGGTGTCGAAGCTGTGGCTGTGCATGTAGTCGGCGACCTTGTCGGGGTTGGCGCCCACGGCATTGATGCTGTCGGCCAGCACCTGGACCGCCGCATAGGCCGTCATGGTGAAGGCGCCATCGGGGCTGCGCTTGTATTTCTTGAAGTTCTCGAGGATCTGCTCGTTGCCCTTGCGCTTGGTGAAGTCGGCCGGCAGCGTGACCAGCAGCTTGTCCACGGCGGGACCCGCGATGGCGGCGAGATCCTTGTTGGCGACGCCCTCGGGGCCCATGAACTGGGTGTCCAGGCCCTGCTCGCGCGCCTGGCGCAGCAGCAGGCCGAGCTCGGGGTGGTAGCCGCCGAAGTAGATCAGGTCGGGGCCCAGGGCCTTGAGCTTGGAGATCACGGCGGAATAATCGCTGTCGCCGACGTTGATGCCCTCGAACATGGCAATGTTCACGCCGTCCTTTTCCAGGGACTTCTGGACCTGGGTGGCCACGCCCGAGCCGTAGGTCTGCTTGTCGTGCAGGATGGCGACCTTTTTGGGCTTGAGCTGCTTGGCGATGTAGTCGGCGGCGAAGGGACCCTGCTGGTCGTCGCGCCCGATGGTGCGGAAGAAGTAATGCGGCTTGATCGTGTCGGTGACCAGCGGCGAGGTCGCACCCGGAGTGATGGCGACGATGCCTTCCTGTTCGTAGACGTTCACGGCCGGGACGGTGGTGCCCGAGCAGGCGTGGGCCACCGCGAACTTCGCCCCGGAGTTGACGACGCGGTTGGCGGCCGGCACGGCTTGCTTGGGTTCGCAGCCATCATCGATCAGCAGGGGCTCGATCTTCATGCCCTTGATGCCGCCGGCGGCGTTGAGCGCATCGATGGCGGTGAGGGCACCAGCCTGGATCTGGTCGCCATACTGGGTGTTGGGGCCGGTCATCGGCTGGGGAATGCCGATCTTCAGCGTATCGGCATGGGCGCCAGCGGCCAGCGACAAAGCGCCAAACGCCAGAATGACGGGAGTGATGCGCAACTTGAACTTCATTCTTGAGGTCTCCGGTAGAGGCGCCACTGGCTGCAACGGTACCCGATCGGGGTGCTCGAGCCAGGGGCGCCAAGCGATGGTTTTAGCTTCCGCCCTGAGCGGCACGCGTATTCTGACGACTTGCCCCGGAGGTGTCACTACGGTTAATCCCTGATAATACCTTGTTACGTGGACAGCTTATCGGGAGAATTCCTGCGCCAGCTCGCCGGCGCGGCGCGCCGCCGCGGCGACGGCCTCGCGCATGATGGCGGGCAGGTCGCGCTGCTGGAACACCGCCAGCGCGGCGGCGGTGGTGCCGCCCTTGGACGTGACGCGTTCCCGCAGCACGGCGGGCGTGTCGGGCGACAGGGTCGCCAGCTGGGTCGCCCCGTGAAAGGTCGCGAGCGCAAGCTGCCGCGCCTGTTCGGGCGTCAGGCCTTGTTCCACGCCGGCGGCGATCAGCGATTCGAGGAACAGGAAGACGTAGGCCGGCCCGCTGCCCGAGACCGCGGTGACCGCGTCGATGGCCGCGTCGTCGGGCACCCACAGCACGTCGCCCACCGCGCGCAGCAGCGTCTCGGCCAGCGCGCGGTCCTCGTCGTCCACGCCCGGCAAGGCTGCCATGCCGGTCATGCCGCAGGCGATCAGCGCCGGGGTGTTCGGCATGCAGCGCACTACGCGTTCGTAGGGCCGGCCGTCCGATCCCAGCCAGCCGGCGATCGCGGCGCCCGGAATGCCGGCGGCGATGCTGATGACCAGGGTATCGGGTTGCAGCCAGGGACGGCATTGGCGCACCACCTCGGCCATGATCTGGGGCTTGACGGCGAAGAACCAGACGCGGCAGTCCGACAACTGCGCGCCGGGCGCGGACGCCGTGGTCGTGCCCTGCGCCTGCCAGCGGGCGCGGGTGTCGTCTCCCGGATCGACGACGTGGACGTCGGCGGCGGCGCAGCGCCGCCCGATCAGGCCGCTGGCCAGGGCGCTGGCCATGTTGCCGCCGCCGATCAATGCGAGAGAGAGGGCTTTTTCCATAGCGCCCCATTGTACGGTCATTACGGCAATCAGGGATTGTCAAAGCTGACCCGAACTGGTCACAATAGCTCCTTATAATGCCCCCCCGCCGCCCCGGCTGGATTCGTGGGGCAATCAACAGGAGACTTTGATGGCATATTCCATTTCCCGCATGACCGTCCTGGCAACCCTGCTCGCCACCGCCGGCGCGGCCCAGGCCGCCACCGACATCACGTTCTGGCACTCCATGGAAGGCCCGCTGGGCGAGCGCGTGAACGCCATCGCCAAGGCGTTCAATGCCAGCCAGTCCGACTACGTGGTGCACGCGGTCTACAAGGGCGCCTACGGCGAATCCATGAATGCGGGGATCGCGGCCTTCCGCGCGGGCAATGCCCCGGACATCCTCCAGGTCTTCGAGGTCGGCACCGCGACCATGATGTATGCCAAGGGCGCAATCGAGCCGGTCCAGGCCCTGTCCGAAAAGGTCGGCGACCCGATCGACCCCAAGGCCTTCCTGGGCGCCGTAGGCGGCTACTACTCCTCGCCGGACGGCAAGCTGGTGTCCATGCCCTTCAACAGTTCGACGCCGGTCCTCTACTACAACAAGGACGCCTTCAAGAAAGCCGGCCTGGACCCCGAGGCGCCGCCCAAGACCTGGCCCGAGGTCGCCGCGGCCGCCAAGAAACTGCGCGCCGCCGGCATGGAATGCGGCTATTCCACGGCCTGGCCGTCCTGGGTGCTGCTTGAGAACTTCGCGGCCTGGCACAACGTGCCCTATGCGTCCAAGGACAATGGATTCGGCGGCCTGGACGCCCGGCTGCAGCTCGACAGCCCCCTCTTCCACAAGCACCTGAGCTTCCTGGCCGACATGGCCAAGGCGGGTGAATTCACGTACGGCGGACGCGGAGACGCGGGCAACGCCCTGTTCACCTCGGGCAAGTGCGGCATGTACACGGGTTCCAGCGGCATGCGGGCCTCCATCATCAAGAACGGCCAGTTCGCCTTCGGCACCTCGACCCTGCCCTACTACCCCGACGTCAAGGGCGCGCCCCAGAATTCCATCATCGGCGGCGCCTCGCTGTGGGTGTTCTCGGGCAAGTCCGACGCCACCTACAAGGGCGTGGTGAAATTCTTCAAGTTCCTGTCCAGCCCGGAACAGGCGGCTTCCTGGCACCAGAACACCGGCTACGTGCCGGTCACCAAGGCCGGCTACGAGGAAACCAAGAAATCCGGCTTCTATGACAAGAACCCCGGCACCGAGGTCGCCGTGCGCCAGCTCAACGCCGACACCACCGCCAACTCGCGCGGCATCCGGCTGGGCTACCTGCCTCAGATCCGCGACATCGAGGACAGCACCATGGAACAGATCTTCGCGGGCAAGGTCAGCCCGGACGACGGCCTGAAGAAGATGACTTCCGAAGGCAACGCCCTGCTCGAACGATTCGAGAAGAGCGTCAAGTAATCCATGGAGAAACGCGTCGTCTTCCGGCACCGGACCCTGCCCTGGCTGCTGCTGGCGCCCCAGCTGGCCATCACGCTGGTGTTCTTCTTCTGGCCCGCGGGCCAGGCCATGTGGCAGTCGTTCCGGCTGGAAGACCCGTTCGGCCTGTCCTCGCAGTTCGTGGGGCTGGCCAATTTCGCCGACCTGTTCTCCAATGCCGAATACCTGGCTTCGTTTCGCACGACAGCCTGGTTCTCGGCCCTGGTGGCAGTCGGCGGCCTGGCCATCTCGCTGCTGCTGGCCGTGATGGCCGACCGCGTGGTGCGAGGCGCCGCCATCTACAAGACGCTGCTCATCTGGCCCTACGCGGTGGCCGCCGCCGTGGCCGGGGTCCTGTGGCTGTTCCTGTTCTCGCCGTCCGTCGGCATCCTGGCCGTGGCCATGGTGCAGATGGGGCTGCACTGGAACCCCCGCCTGGACGGCAACGACGCCATGGCGCTGATCGTCTTCGCCTCCATCTGGAAACAGGTCTCCTACAACTTCCTGTTCTTCCTGGCCGGCCTGCAGTCCATTCCGCGCTCGCTCATCGAGGCCGCCGCCATCGACGGCGCGGGCCCCGCGCGCCGGTTCTGGAGCATCGTGTTTCCGCTGCTGTCACCCACCAGCTTTTTCCTACTGGTGATCAATTTCATCTACGCCTTCTTCGACACGTTCGCGGTGATCGACGTCGTCACCCAGGGCGGCCCGGGGCATGCCACGGACATCCTGGTCTACAAGGTCTACAACGCGGGCTTCAAGGGCCTGGACCTGGGCTCGTCGGCCGCGCAATCCGTGATCCTGATGCTGATCGTGATCGCCCTGACGGCCATCCAGTTCCGCTATGTGGACCGCAAGGTGAATTACTGATGAGGGCGCATCCCCATGGTTGAACGCCGTCCCCTGCTGGACCTGGTCTCCCACGCCGTCCTGATCCTGGGCGTGGCCGTCATCGCCTTTCCGCTGTACGTGGCCTTCGTGGCCTCGACGCAGACCGCCCAGGAGGTCGCCCAGGCGCCCATGTCGCTGATCCCGGGTTCGCACTTCCTCGGCAACTACTGGGCCGTGCTGACAGGCAACGCGATCAACACGCCGCCGGTCGGCCGCATGCTGTGGATCAGCACCTTCATGGCGCTGGCCATCGCGGTCGGCAAGATCGTGATCTCCATGATGTCGGCCTTCGCCGTGGTGTATTTCCGCTTTCCGCTGCGCATGCTGTGCTTCTGGATGATCTTCGTCACCCTGATGCTGCCCGTCGAGGTCCGCATCGCCCCCACCTACGCCGTGGTGGCCAACCTGGGCATGCTCAACAGCTACGCGGGCCTGACCCTGCCGCTGATCGCGTCGGCCACCGCGACCTTCCTGTTCCGCCAGTTCTTCCTGACGGTCCCCGACGAGCTGGCCGAGGCCGCCCGCATCGACGGCGCCGGTCCCATGCGTTTCTTCAAGGACATCCTTTTCCCGCTGTCGCGCACCAGCATTGCGGCGCTGTTCGTCATCCAGTTCATCTACGGCTGGAACCAGTACCTGTGGCCGCTCATCATCACCACGCAGGAAAACATGTATCCCGTGGTGGTCGGCATCCGCCGGATGATCGCCGGGGGCGACAGCGTGACCGAATGGAACCTCGTCATGGCGACCGCGCTGCTGGCCATGGTGCCGCCGGCCGCCGTCGTCATCCTGATGCAGAAATGGTTCGTCAAGGGCCTGGTCGATACCGAAAAATAGGACAGATGTTGATATGGCAACCTTGAGCTTCCGCAATGTGCGCAAGACCTACGCCGGCGGCGTCGCCGTCATCCATGGCATCGACATGGAGGTCCGCGACGGCGAATTCGTCGTCATCGTCGGACCCTCGGGCTGCGGCAAGTCCACGCTGATGCGGATGGTGGCGGGACTGGAGTCCGTGACGGACGGCGAGATCGCCATCGGCGAGCGCGTGGTCAATACGCTGGAGCCGGCCGAGCGCGACATCGCGATGGTGTTCCAGAACTACGCGCTCTACCCCCACATGAGCGTCTTCGACAATATGGCCTACGGCCTGAAGATCCGCCGCATGGACAAGGCCGAGATCCGCCGCCGGGTGGACGATGCCGCCCGCATCCTGGAGCTGGACCAGTTGCTGGACCGCCGCCCCCGCCAGCTCTCGGGCGGCCAACGCCAGCGCGTGGCCATGGGCCGCGCCATCGTGCGCGAACCCGCCGTGTTCCTGTTCGACGAGCCCCTGTCCAACCTGGACGCGAAACTGCGCGTGCAGATGCGCCTGGAGATCCAGAAACTCCACCAGCGCCTCAAGACCACCAGCCTGTACGTGACCCACGATCAGGTCGAGGCCATGACCCTGGCGCACCGGATGGTCGTCATGAACCAGGGCGTCCCCGAGCAGATCGGCACGCCCGCCGAGGTCTTCGAGCGGCCGGCCACGGTCTTCGTGGCCGGCTTCATCGGTTCGCCCCCCATGAACCTGCTGCGGGTCGAGCTGGACGCCGAGGGCCGCGCGCTGGGCCCCGATGGCGCCGCCCTGCCCGTCCGCACGCCGGCGGCCGCGGGGGGCGCCCGGCTGATCCTGGGCCTGCGCCCGGAACACCTGCGCCTGAACGCGCCAGGCCTGCAGGCCCGGGTCGAGATGGTCGAGGTATTGGGCTCCGAGCAACTGATCCATGCCCGCTGGGGCGACCAGGGGCTGGTGCTGCGCTGCGCGGTCGCCGAGACGCGCGGCCAGCCGCTGGCCCTGGGCGATACGGTGACGTTCGGCCCCGACGGCCAGCATCCCGCGCACTGGTTCGACGCGGACACGGGCAAGCGCGTCGGCGAGTGAAACGCGCGGCCCGGCCGTAACCCAAAAAGCACAGGCCCCAACGAGGGGCCTGTGCTTTTTGGGGGGTTCCCGGGGTTTGCGCCGCCGGGAGACGGGGAGACGGGGCCGGCCGAAACCGGATCCCCGAGGCCGTCAATCCGGCTTACTTGAAGACGGTCTTGGAACCGTCGGCATGCCAGGTGAAGACGTCGAACTTGAAGGACTTGAGGTCGCCCTGCTTGTTCCAGGAGATGTCGCCGATCGGGGTCTTGACCGAGTTGCTGTGCAGCCAGGCGGCGACCTTGGTCGGGTCGTCCTTGCCGACGCCCTTGATGCCCGCGGCGATGGCTTCCAGGGCGGAATAGGCCGTCAGCTGGAACGCGCCGCCGGGATTGCGGTTCTTGTCCTTGAAGGCCTTGACCACCGAGGCGTTGGCCGGGTCGGTCGTGAAGTCGGCGGGCAGGGTCACCAGCATGCCTTCGACGGCCGGGCCGGCGATGGCGTTGATGTCCGGATTGCCCACGCCTTCGGGACCCATGAACTTGGCCTGCAGGCCTTGTTCGGCGCCCTGGCGCAGCAGCAGGCCCATTTCGGGGTGGTAGCCGCCGTAATAGACGAAGTCGGCGCCCGAGGACTTGAGCTTGGTGATGACGGCGGAATAATCGCTGTCACCGGCGTTGATGCCTTCGAAGAGCACGACCTTGATGCCGGCCTTTTCCAGGTCGTTCTTGACGGCCGTGGCGATGCCCTGGCCATAGGACTGCTTGTCGTGCAGCACCGCGACCGCCTTGGGCTTGATCTTCTGGGCGATGAATTCCGCGGCGGCGGGACCTTGCTGGTCGTCGCGGCCGATGGTGCGGAAGATCATGTCGTAGTTCTTGCCGTCGGTCACGGCGGGCGAGGTGGCGGACGGAGAGACCATGACCACGCCTTCGTTGTTGTAGACTGGCGCGGCTGCGATGGTCGCGCCCGAGCACACGTGGCCGACCACGTAGTGAATCTTTTCATTGACGACGCGGTTGGCAACGACCGGACCCTGCTTGGGTTCGCAGGCGTCGTCCATCACAACGGCCTCGAGCTTGTTGCCCAGCACGCCGCCGGCTGCATTGATGGTTTCGATTGCCGTGTCCACACCCTCTTTGACCATATCGCCGTACTGCGTCAGCGCCCCGGTATAAGGCCCCGCGATGGCGATCTTGATCGTGTCAGCGTTCGCCGCGGAAGACATCATCATGCCGGCAGCCAGCCCCAGTGCGGCGACCGTCGGCGTCAAGCGAATGTTCATACAACCTCCTTTGAAAGACCTGGAAAGAATACACGAAACCCCCGCAGGGCGGTTCATGCCACATACGGGGGTTTTCCCGAAACCAGGGTGCCGGCAAACCCGCCCGGCACGCAAAGAAACAGGTCAGGCCAGCAGGCTGCGCAGCATCCACGCGTTCTTTTCGTGGACGTCCAGGCGCTGGGTCAGCAGATCGGCGGTCGGCTGGTCGTTGACGGCGTCGGCCACCTTGAAGGCCTTGCGCGCGGTCTTGGCGACGGCCTCGTTGCCGGCGACCAGCAGGCGCAGCATTTCCTCGGCGGAGGGCACGGATTCCGGCTCGCGGATGGAGCTCAGGCGCGCGTATTCCGCGTAGGTGCCCGGCGCGTAGTGGCCCAGGGCGCGGATGCGCTCGGCGACGGCATCCAGGGCCTGCCAGGCTTCGGTGTACTGCGTCATGAACAGCTGGTGCAGCGTGCTGAACATGGGCCCGGTCACGTTCCAGTGGAAATTGTGCGTCATCAGGTAGAGGGTGTAGGTATCCGCCAGGGTGTGGGCGAGCTCCGCCGCCACGGAGGCCCGGTCCTTGTCGGAGATGCCGATGTCGATGGGCAGACCCGAGGGGGACGTCGGGGCTTTGGTCGGCGAGGTCTTTTTGACAGCTTTTGCCATGGAGTGCTCCGTTGAGACAAGACGGTTTCAGCATACCATGAGCCCTCGCGCGCGCCCGGTCTGGAACGGCCGATGCGCGGCAGGATCTTGCGGCGCGTCAATCGGCCAGCACGGCCGCCGACACCGGGTCTTCCAGCATGGTGACGCCTGGCATCCCGCAATGGCGCACGGCCAGCGCCAGCGCCTCGATCGCCGCCAGCCGGGGAAAGCTCTTGCGCCAGATCAGCACCACGCGCCGGTCGGGCGCCGGCGGCGTGAAGGGGATGAAGCGCAGCAGCTTGCTTTCGGAGCCCTGCATGGCGACGGCGCTGGCCGGCATGACGGTGATCCCGATGCCGGCGGCCACCATGTGGCGGATCGTCTCCAGCGAGGAGCCCTCGAAGGTGCGCTGGATGCCCTCGCTGGAGGCCGAATAGCGGGACAGCTCCGGGCAGACCTCCAGCACCTGGTCGCGAAAGCAATGGCCCGCGCCCAGCAGCAGCATGGTCTCTTCTTTCAGGCGTTCCGAGGCGATCCGCTTTTCATGGGCCCAGGGATGGTTGTGGGGCAGCGCGACGTAGAAAGGCTCGTCGTAGAGCGCGCATTGCGCAAGTCCGGTCTCGGGCAGCGGCAGCGCGACGATGGCGCAGTCGATCTCTCCCTGGCGCAGGAGCTCCAGCAGGCGCGTCGTATAGTTTTCCTGCAGCAGCAGCGGCATCTGCGGGGTGCGGCGGATCTGTTCGGGGACCAGATGCGGCAGCAGGTAGGGCCCCACCGTATAGATGACGCCCACGCGCAGCGGACCCTCCAGCGGATCATGGCCCTGACGCGCGATCTCGCGCAGATTGGCGCCCTCTTCCAGGACCTTCTGCGCCTGGGCGACCACCCGCAGCCCGATCGGCGTGATGCCCACCTCGGCCCCGCCGCGCTCGAACAGGACGACGCCCAGTTCTTCTTCCAGCTTGCGGATGGCGACCGACAGGGTCGGCTGGCTGACGAAACAGGCCTCGGCAGCCCGTCCGAAGTGCCGTTCCCGCGCCACGGCCACGATGTATTTCAGTTCGGTCAGAGTCATGCGTTCCCTCGTGTGGACGTTCAACTGCGCAGGTACTGGACGGCCCCCACCATCCAGCGCTGCTGGTGCTGCCGGGCCTGCCTGGGAAAATCGGCGGCCAGCCAGGCGGCGGCGGCCCGGGCCTGCTCCAGCAGGCCCTCGTCGGCATTCAGGTCGGCGAACCGCAGCAGGGCCTGGCCGGACTGGCGCAGGCCCAGCAATTCGCCCGGGCCGCGCAGGGCCAGGTCGCGCCGCGCGATCTCAAAGCCGTCGGTGGTCTCGTACAGGGCGCGCAGCCGGTCGCGCGCCGATGCCGACAGCGGCGGCTGGTACAGCAGCACGCAGGTGGACTCGCGCGCGCCCCGTCCCACCCGCCCGCGCAGCTGGTGCAGCTGGGCGAGGCCGAAACGCTCGGCATGCTCGATCACCATGAGGCTGGCGTTGGGGACGTCGACCCCCACCTCGATGACGGTCGTGCTGACCAGCAGGTCGGTCTCGCCCCGCCGGAAGGCGTCCATGGCGGCGGCCTTGTCCTGCGCCGACAGCCTGCCGTGCATCAGGCCGATGGCCAGATCGGGCAGCTCCGTGCGCAGGTGCTCCCAGGTGTCCACCGCCGTCTGCAGCTGCAAGGCCTCGCTTTCCTCGACCAGGGGGCAGACCCAGTAGGCCTGCTGCCCTTCCCGGGCGGCGGCTGCGACGCGGGCCAGGACCTCGTCGCGGCGCTGGTCGGCGAACAGGCGGGTGCGCACCGGTGTGCGTCCCGGCGGCAGCTCGTCCAGCACGGACACGTCCATGTCGGCGAAAAACGCCATGGCCAGCGTGCGCGGGATCGGCGTCGCGCTCATGCTGAGCTGGTGCGGGACCTGCGCGGCCTGGTCACCCTTGCGGCTGAGCGCCAGGCGCTGTCCCACGCCGAAGCGGTGCTGTTCGTCGCTGATCACCAGGCCCAGGGACTCGAACCGCACCTTGTCCTGGATCAGCGCCTGGGTGCCCACGGCCAGCCGGGCCGCGCCCGAGGCGATGTCCCCCAGCGCCCGGCGGCGCTCGGCCGCCGTCAGGGCGCCGGTCAGCCAGGCCACCGGGACGCCCAGGGGCAGGAACCACTCGGAGAACTTGCGCCACAACTGCTCGGCCAGGATCTCGGTGGGGGCCATGACCGTCACCTGGACGCCCGCGTCCAGGGCCTGGGCGGCGGCGCAAGCCGCCACCAGGGTCTTGCCGCTGCCGACGTCGCCCTGCAGCAGGCGGTGCATCGGATGAGAACGTCCGAGATCCTCGCGGATCTCGCGGATCGCGCGCTCCTGCGCCCCGGTGGGCGCGAAAGGCAGCGTCTCGCGCAGCCGCGCCGACAGCGGGCCGCCCCCGGGCAGCGGCTGCGCCGACTGCGCGCGCCGCGCCGCCCGGGCGTCGGCCAGCGCCAGCTGCTGCGCCAGCAGTTCGTCGAACTTGATCCGCCGCCAGGCCGGGTGCTCATGCTCGGCCAGCAGTTCCAGGGAGATGCCGGGCCCCGGGTGATGCAGGACCCGCAGCGAGCTTTCGAAGTCGGCCAGGCCGTAGGCCTGGCGCACGGCCGGCGGCAGCGTATCGCTCAGGTCCGCCTGGTCCAGCGCCCGGGCGATGGCCTTGCGCAGGCTGGGCTGCGACAGGCCCTGCGTCGTGGGATAGATCGGCGTCAGGGTCTCGGGCAGGGGCGTGCCCGGCTCGGTCACCAGGGGATGGATGATCTCCGGCCCCTGGTAGCCCATGCGCACCTCGCCTCGCACGCGGACCCTGCGCCCCGCCTGCAAGCGGGCCTGCTGGCCGGGATAGACGTGCAGCCAGCGCAGCGACAGGCGGCCGGTGCCGTCCGACAGGACCGCCTGCAGTTCACGGCGCGGGCGCGGGCGCATCTGGCTGTCCAGGATCTCGCCCTCGAACAGCGCATGCGTGCCGGGGCGCGCCTGCGCCACCGGCGTGACGCGGGTCTCGTCCTCGTAGCGCAGCGGCAGGTGGACGATGAAGTCGGCCGCGGTCCGCAATCCCAGGCGCTCGAACAGCCGGGCCTGCTGGACGGCGGGTGCGGTCTTTGCGGGGCGCCGGGACGCCCGGGAGGCGCCAGCAGGATCCATCGGCGCGGGCGGCGGGATCAGAGGGCCAGGATGGCCTCGACCTCGAACTGGGCGCCTTTGGGCAGGCTGGCCACGCCGATGGTCGAACGGGCGGGATACGGCTGGGGGATGATTTCCGCCATGATCGCGTTGGCGCTGGCGAATTTGCTGAGGTCCGTCAGGAACAGGGTCAGCTTGACGATATTGTCCAGCGTGCCGCCGGCGGCCTCGATGACGGCCTGCATGTTGGCGAACGACTGGCGCACCTGACCCTCGAAGTTTTCCGACACCAGCTCGCCCGTGCCCGGTTCGAGGCCGATCTGCCCCGACAGGAACACGAGGCGGCCGGCCTGCGCGGCGACCGCCTGGGAATACGGACCTACGGCGGCGGGCGCCGAGTCGGTATGAACGATGGCCTTGCTCATGATGGACTTTCCTGAATGAATTTCACAACTATCAGAGTGTACCGATCAATAGCAAAAAATAAAAGACGGGCGATTTCCCAGGCGGATCATTTCTCGGCGAAGGCGCGCTCGTAGACGTAATCGCCCGGCTCGCCCACGCCGGGCGAGACCACGAAGCCGCGCGCATCGAGCATGGCGCGGATGTCGGTCAGCATGGCGGGGCTGCCGCAGATCATGGCGCGATCGGCGGCCGGGTCCAGGGGCGGCAGGCCGATGTCGGTGAAGATCCGGCCGGTCTCCACCAGGGTGGTCAGGCGGCCCTGGTGGACGTAGGGCTCGCGCGTGACCGTGGGGTAGTAGACCAGCTTGTCGCGCACCATCTCGCCCAGGAACTCGTCCCGCGGCAGCTCGCGCGTGAGGTAGTCCGCATAGGCCAGCTCGCTGATGAAGCGCACGCCATGCATCAGGACGACCTTGTCGAAGCGGTCGTAGACCTCCGGATCCTTGACGATGCTGAGGAACGGGGCCAGGCCCGTGCCGGTGGCGAACAGGTAGAGATGGCGCCCGGGCTTCAGGTCGTCCACCACCAGGGTGCCGACGGGTTTCTTGCTGACCAGCACGGCGTCGCCCGGCTGCAGGTGCTGCAGGCGCGAGGTCAGCGGCCCGTCGGGCACCTTGATGCTGAAGAATTCGAGGTTTTCCTCGTGGTTGGCGCTGGCGATGCTGTAGGCGCGCATCAGGGGCTTGCCCTCGACCTCCAGGCCCAGCATGACGAAATGGCCGTTGTGGAAACGCAGACCGGGATCGCGCGTGGTCTTGAAGGAAAACAGCGTGTCATTCCAGTGATGCACGCTCAGGACTTGTTCGGAAATGAAGGCAGCCATGGCTCGGGGCGAAAAACGGATGGACGGGACAATGGTACGACGCGGGCGCCGGCCCGGAAGACCGCGGGCCGGGATTCGCGCGACTTTGCTTGATCTGGCTCAAGCCAGGCACAGTCCGCCATCGGAATCGGGGAAACGGAAACAACCGGTCATTGTACCAGCACGCCCCCCGGGATTGCCGGGCCGCCCTACTCGTCCAGCCCGAGCTCCTGGCATTTGCGCGTCAGCGTGTTGCGGCCGATGCCCAGGATGAGCGCGGCCCGGCCCCGCTGGCCGCGCGCCTGCGCCAGCGCCTCGCGCAGCAGGATGCGCTCGACGTCCTGGCGCAGGCGCTCGATCTGGTCGGGGTCTTTCTGCAGCAGGCGCCGCCGGATCTCCGCGGACAGCGCCGCCTGCCAGTCCGGCGACAGGGTGGCATCCCCGGCCCCCTGCCCCGCCGCGGCGCCGGGCGCCGGCAGGCCGTCGGCGGCGTCCGGCAGCGCCTGCCGGACCTCCGGCGGCAGGTCCGCCGCGCGGACCTGGACGCTGGCGGTCATCACCGTCAGCCACTGGCAGATGTTTTCCAGTTGGCGGATGTTGCCGGGGTAGTCGAATTGCCGCAGGGCCTCCAGGGCGTCGGCGCCGAGCGCGCGGACCGGCACGCCCAGTTCGTCCGCGCTGCGCCGCAGGAAATGCCGGGCGAGCGGCTCGATGTCCTCGCGCCGTTCCCGCAGCGGCGGCAGGCGCAGCCGGATGACGTTCAGGCGGTGGAACAGATCGGCGCGGAACAGGCCGTCCTGCACCCGCGCCTCCAGCGGCTGGTGGGTGGCGGCGACGATGCGCACGTCCACGCCGATGGCGCGGCTGCCGCCCACGCGGTAGAAGCGGCTCTCGGCCAGGACGCGCAGCAGCCGGGTCTGCAGCTCGGCCGGCATGTCGCCGATCTCGTCCAGGAACAGCGTGCCGCCGTCGGCCTCCTCGAAGCGGCCGCGGCGCATCTGCACCGCGCCGGTGAAGGCGCCGCGCTCGTGGCCGAAGAGCTCGGCCTCCAGCAGGTCGCGGGGAATGGCGGCGGCATTGACCGCGACGAAAGGCCCCGCGGCCCGGCGGCTGTGGCGGTGCAGCGCCCGCGCCACCAGTTCCTTGCCTGTGCCCGACTCGCCCGTGATCAGGACCGTGGCGCTGGATTGCGCCAGGCGGCCGATGGCGCGAAAGACTTCCCGCATGGCGGGCGCGTGCGAGGGCAGCAGGTCGCCGCCCTCGGCCCCCGTCCCCGACGGCGGGCCGGGCGGATCGCCAGGCTCGCCGTCCGGCGTTGCCGGCGGAGCCGGCGCCGCCCTCGGGCCGGCCTGCGCCGCGCGACCGATCAGGTCCACGGCCGCCTGGATGTCGAAGGGCTTGGCCAGGTAGTCGAAGGCGCCTTCCGAGAACGCCGCCACGGTGGTCTGCAGGTCCGTGTAGGCGGTCATCAGGATGACGGGCAGTTCGGGCCGCTGCGCGCGCACCCGGGCCAGGATGCCGAAGCCGTCCAGGCCGGGCATGCGCACGTCCGACACCAGCACGGCGGGCTCGCGGGGGTCCCGCCCCGGCCCCAGGCCGTCCAGGGCCGCGAGCAGGGCCTCGCCGTCCGGGAAGCACAGCACCGGCCAGCCGGCCTTGTCCAGGGCGCGTTCCAGCACCCAGCGCATGCCGGGCTCGTCGTCCAGGATCCAGATGGGTTTCATGAAGCCTCCAGCGGCAGGAGGAAACGGAATTCCGTATGGCCCGGCCGCGAATCGAATTCCAGCACCCCGCCGTGCAGCTGCACGCAGCCCTGGGCCAGGTTCAGGCCCAGCCCCGTGCCTTGCGCGCGGCCGGTGACCAGCGGATGGAAGAGCTTGTCGCGCAGGGATTCCGGCACGCCCGGGCCGTTGTCGACGACGGCGATCAGCACGCCCATGCGGTGGCGCGAACGCAGCAGCGCCGGCTGGTGCACGATGCGGGTGCGCAGGCGCAGGACGGGCTCGGCCACCTCAGGCGATTCGCTGAGCGACTGCGCCGCGTTGCGGACCACGTTCAGCAAGGCCTGCAGCAGGCGGTCGCGGTCGGCCAGGATGTCGGGCAGCGAGGCGTCGTAGTCGCGCACCAGCGTGAGCGAAGGCCCGAATTCCAGCGCCGCGAGGGCCAGCACCCGCTCGCAGATCTCGTGCACGTTGAATCGTTGCGGCTCCAGGTCCTGGCGCTGCGGGGACACCAGCCGCGACACCAGGTCCGCGAGGCGGTCGGCCTCGTCGATGATGACGCGGGTATAGTCGCGCAGCTCGTCGCGCGGCAGCTCCATTTCCAGCAGCTGCGCCGCGGCGCGCAGCCCCGCCAGGGGGTTGCGCACCTCGTGGGCCAGGTTGCGCAGGGTCTCGCGCTGCGCCGCCTGCCCCGCCAGGGCCTGCTGCTGATCCTCGAAGCGGGCCGCCTGGTGCACGGGGATCTCCAGCAGGACGGACCAGGGCTGGCCGCTCAGGGACGTCTTCAGGACGCTGGTCAGGCCCTCGAGGTACGGCCCCGGCAGCTGGCCTTCCAGCTGCCGGCGCGACATGCCCAGCAGCTCCTCGGCCGCGCCGTTGGCGTAGGCGATCCGGCCGGCCCCGTCCAGCAGCAGCACCGCCGTTTGCAGCAGTTCGAAGCCGGACGGGTCCACGGCGCATCCTACAGGGTGTAGTACATGTCGAATTCGACCGGATGCGGCGTCACGCGCAGGCGGTTGAGTTCGTTTTCCTTCAGGTCCAGGTAGGCGTCGAGCAGGTCGTTGCTGAACACGCCGCCGCGCGTCAGGAACTCGCGATCGCGGTCCAGGGCCTCCAGGGCCTGCTCCAGCGACGAGCACACCGTCGGGATCTTGGCGTCTTCCTCGGGCGGCAGGTCGTAGAGGTTCTTATCGGCCGGATCGCCGGGGTGGATCTTGTTCTGCACTCCGTCCAGGCCGGCCATCATCAGTGCCGAGAACGCCAGGTAGGGATTGGCCAGCGGGTCCGGGAAACGCGACTCGACGCGCCGGGCCTTGGGGTTGCTGACGTAGGGGATGCGGATCGAGGCCGAGCGGTTGCGCGCCGAATAGGCCAGTTTCACCGGCGCCTCGTAGTGCGGCACCAGGCGCTTGTAGGAATTCGTGCCCGGATTGGTGATGGCGTTCAGGGCGCGCGCGTGATGGATGATGCCGCCGATGTAGTACAGGGCGAATTCGGACAGGCCGCCGTAGCCGTTGCCGGCGAACAGGTTCTGGCCGTCCTTCCAGATCGACTGGTGCACGTGCATGCCCGACCCGTTGTCGCCCACCACCGGCTTGGGCATGAAGGTCGCCGTCTTGCCATAGACGTGGGCCACGTTGCGGATGACGTATTTCATGGTCTGCGTCCAGTCGGCTCGCTGCACCAGGGTCGAGAAGCGCGTGCCGATCTCGAGCTGGCCGCAGTTGGCGACCTCGTGGTGGTGGACCTCGACGGGGACGCCCATCTGTTCCATCAGCAGGCACATCTCCGAGCGCATGTCGGCAAAGGAATCGACGGGCGGCACGGGGACGTAGCCGCCCTTGATGGCCGGACGGTAGCCGAGGTTGGTGCCGTTGGCGTCATCGGCGTTGGACCAGACGCCCTCGTTGGAGCGGATCTTGACGAAGCTGCCGGACATGTCGGCATTCCAGCTCACGCCGTCGAAGACGAAGAATTCGGGTTCCGGCCCGAAATAGGCGGTGTCGCCCAGGCCGCTGGACTTGAGGTAGGCCTCGGCGCGGCGGGCCAGGGAGCGCGGGTCACGGTCGTATCCCTTGAGGTCGGAGGGCTCGACCACGTCGCAGGTCAGGATCAGGGTGCTTTCCTCGCGGAAGGGATCCATCCGCGCGGTGCCGGCATCGGGCACGAGGATCATGTCCGAGGCCTCGATGCCCTTCCAGCCCGGCAGCGAGGAGCCGTCGAACGCCACGCCGGATTCCATCCGGTCCTCGTCCACCTGGCTGGCGGGAACCGTCAGGTGATGTTCCCGACCCAGGGTATCGGTAAAGCGGAAATCCACGAACGCGACTTCGCGCTCGGCAATCATCTGGACGACATGTTCAGGGGTGGACATACGGGCTCCTGCGCCAAAAATGGTAAGAGAAGATCAGGTCTCGGGTTCTGCGTCCCGCGACGGCGCCCAGCGCCGCCGATAAGTCTTAAGCAAACACCATGCCAATTCGGAATCTGGGCACCGGCGGAGCATCCCCGCCCCGGAAAGGGGCCGGCGGCCGGGATCCGGAATGGACCCTGTCGCGCCATTTTCGCACCAAATCGGTGCAGACGCCCCAAATGCGTGCACCGGATCGTGGCACGAAGGCCCGGATCTAGGGCAGAAACTCCATCTGCAAGTCGTTCAGGAAGCGCCAACCCTGAGGCGTGGCCTGCACGCGTTCCAGGCCGGGTTCCAGCAGGCCACGATCGACGGCGCGGCGCATGGCCGGCAGGATGGACATCAGCGACAGGCCGGTGCGTTCGATGAACAGCCCGCCTTCCACGCCCTGGCGCAGCCGCAGCGCATTGAGCATGAACTCGAAACCCAGGTCGCCGTGGCCGAGTTCGCGCTGCTCGACGACGTGCCGGCCCGCGCCTTCGCGCGCCAGGCGCATCCAGGCGTCGGGCATGCGGGCGCGGGCCTGGCGGATGATGCGGTTCTGGAAGGAGATCTTGGAATGCGCGCCCGGTCCGATCCCCAGGTAGTCGCCGAACTGCCAGTAGTTGAGGTTGTGCTGGCAGGCCTGCCCGGCGCGGGCATAGGCCGAGACCTCATAGCGGTCGAAGCCGGCGGCGGTCGCCAGCTCGGCCACCCGGTCCTGCATGGCGGCGCTCAGCTCGTCGTCGGGCAGGCGCGGCGGAAATTTGGCGAATACGGTATTGGGTTCCAGCGTCAGGTGGTACAGCGACAGATGGCCCGTCTGGAAAGCGATGGCCTCGCGCACGTCATGCTCGCATTCGGCCAGCGTCTGCTGGGGCAAGGCGAACATCAGGTCCAGGTTCACGCGGTCCACGGCGCGCTGCGCCATGGCGATGGCGGCGCGCGCCTGATCGGCATCGTGGATGCGCCCCAGGCGGCGCAGCTTGTCGTCGTCGAAGCTCTGGATTCCCAGCGAGATCCGGTTCACCCCGGCCTGGGCGTAGCCCTGGAACCGGGCGGCCTCGGCCGTGCCCGGATTGGCCTCCAGGGTGATCTCCGCATCCGGCGGCAGGCTGAGCGTGGCGCGCAGCAGGCCGAGTATGCGGTCGACGGCGTCCGCCGACAGGAGACTGGGGGTGCCGCCGCCAAAGAACACGGTCGAGACGGGGCGCCCCCAGACATCGGGCAGGGCCTGTTCCAGGTCGGCCTGCAGCGCCTGGAGGTAGTCTTCTTCGGGAATGTCGCCGCTGCGCTCGTGGGAATTGAAGTCGCAATAAGGGCATTTATGCACGCACCAGGGCACGTGCACGTAAATCGACAGCGGCGGCAGGGCCGCCAGGCCGGGGCGCCCGCGCACGCCCGGACGGCCATCGCCCTCGGCCTGCGGCTGGGGCACGCGCACCAGTTTTTTCATGGCGGTCTCCCGTCTCAGGACTGGGAATTGAAGGACTCGCCGCGCAAGGCCTGCAGCAGGCCGCGCAAGGCCCTCGCCCGGTGGCTGAGCATGTTTTTCTGTTCGAGCGGCAGTTCGGCCGCCGTCATGCCCAGGTCCGGCAGGTAGAAGTAAGGATCGTAACCGAAGCCATTGGCGCCGCGCGGCGCGGCGAGGACCTCGCCCGCCCAGCTGCCCTCGACCACGATGGGGCGCGGATCGTCGGCGCTGCGCAGATAGACCAGAACGGCGACGTAGGCGCCGCGCCGATCGTCCAGGCCCGCCATCTCGGCGACCAGGCGGGCGTTGTTGGCCGCATCCGAGCGGGCGCCGCCGGCCGCGATGGCGTAGCGGGCCGAATGCACGCCGGGCGCGCCGCCCAGGGCCCGCACGCACAGGCCCGAGTCGTCGGCCAGGGCCGGCAGGCCGGTGATGCGGCTGGCATGGCGCGCCTTGGCCAGCGCGTTTTCCACGAAGGTGCCAAAGGGCTCTTCGGCCTCGGGCACGCCCAGCGCGCCCTGGGGCACCATCTCGATGCCGGCCGCCGCCAGGCTCGCGGAGAATTCCTTGAGCTTGCCCGGATTGTTCGAGGCCAGGACGACGCGGTTCATCGTGCCGCCTCCAGCGCCCCAGCCTGGGCCCGGATCAGGTCGCGGATGCCGTCCGCGGCCAGGTCCAGCAGCGCGTCGAGTTCCTGGCGGCGGAAACTGCCGCCCTCGCCCGTGCCCTGGACCTCGACGAAGTCGCCCGCCGAGGTCATCACCACGTTCATGTCGGTGTCGCAGCCCGAATCCTCGGCGTAGTCCAAGTCCAGCACGGGCTGCCCGCCCACCAGGCCCACCGACACGGCGGCCACCTGGCCGCGCAGCGGATCGCCGGACAGCACGCCCTGCGCCGCCAGGCCGCGGACGGCCAGGGCCGCCGCCACCCAGGCGCCGGTGATGCTGGCGCAGCGCGTGCCGCCGTCGGCCTGCAGCACGTCGCAATCCAGGTGCAGCGTGCGCTCGCCCAGGGCGGACAGGTCGAACACCGCCCGCAGGCTGCGGCCGATCAGGCGCTGGATCTCCTGGGTGCGGCCGCTTTGCTTGCCGCGCGCGGCCTCGCGCTCGCCGCGCGTGTGGGTGGCGCGCGGCAGCATGCCGTATTCCGCCGTCACCCACCCCTGCCCCCGGCCCCGCAGGAAGGGCGGGACCTTGTCCAGGACGCTGGCGGTGCACAGGACCCGGGTGTCGCCCATGCAGGCGAGCACCGAGCCTTCGGCATGGCGCGTATAGCCGGTCAGGAGTTCGACCGGGCGCAGCGCGTCGGCTGCGCGTCCGGAGGGGCGGACGGCGGAAACGGAAGGGGAAGACAGGGACATGAAAGGATTTCCAGAATCAGGGGCGACTACAATGAGCCCCTTATTGTAGAGAATCGCGAGACCGCCCTGATGATCCGTAGCATGACCGCCTATGGCGCAAGCCGCCTGGAGGCCGAGCCAGGCGCCCTGGCCGTTGAGATCCGCAGCGTCAACAACCGGTTCCTGGATCTGAACCTGCGCATCCCGGAAGACCTGCGTTTCGCCGAGGTCCTCGTGCGCGAGATGACGGGACGCCACGTCCTGCGCGGCAAGGTCGAACTCAAGCTCAGCTACAGCGCGGCCGGGCAGGACGCCTTGCGGCCTTTCGACGAGCAGGCCGTGCGCGCGCTGGCGGACCAGCTGGCCTGGGCGCGCCGCCACATCCCCGACCTTCCCGCCCCCACCCTGGGAGAGCTGCCCCGCGAGGGCCTGGCCCGCGAAGGCCTGGACGCCGAGATCTGGCAGCCCCTGTGCGAGCAGGCGTGCGCGCAGGCCCTGCAGGAATTTCAGGCGGCCCGGGAACGCGAGGGCGCGCGCCTGGCGCAGGCCATGCTGGCCATGGCCGACGAGATTGCCGTCATCGTCGAACGCGTGCAGGAATCGCTGCCCGAGCTGGTGCAACAGCACCAGGACCGGGTGGCCCAGCGGCTGCGTGAGGCGCTGCAGGCGGCCAGCCCGGAAGGATTCTCCGCCATCAGCGGCGCTGAACTGACCGCGCGCATCGCCCAGGAAGCCAGCCTGTTCGGCCTGCGGGTCGACGTCGCCGAGGAACTGACCCGGCTGCGGTCCCATCTGGCGGAACTGCGCGACATCCTGGGCGGCCGGCATCCGTCGGCCACGCGAGGCAGCGGCAAGCGCCTGGATTTCCTGTTCCAGGAAATGAACCGCGAGGCCAACACGCTGGGATCCAAGGCGGCCGCCCTGGCGGTCACCCAGGCGGCCATCGACCTGAAACTGCTGATCGAGCAGATGCGGGAGCAGGCGCAGAACATCGAATGAGCCCGCGGGGCCGAGCCGCCGGCAGCGGACAAGGTCCGCGGCGGGGTCCGCCTGCGTTCAGCCCCGGGTCCGGCGCCGCCGGGCCCGCATGCGCCGCCAGGTGTGCAGGCTGATCTGGCGGCGCATGCGGTCGTTCTCGCGGATGCGCCGCGTATGCGCGGCAATCACGTCCCCGCGCGTCAGCACGCCCAGCAGGCGGGCCGGGTCGGCGGGGTCCACCACCAGCAGCCGGCCTACGTTCTCGATCGCCATGTGGTCCGCGGCCTGGCGCAAGGTATGGCCCGGCGAGATGACGACCGGAGGGCGATGGATCAGGTCGCCCAGGTGTGCCTGGTCCGACCACTGGGCATCGAAGAACGTCCGCCGCGTCAGCACGCCCAGGGGCCGGCCTGCGGCATCCAGGATGGGGTAGCCCTGGTGCTGGGCGTCGGCGCCCCCCCGCGCGATCCACCGGCGGATCTCGCCGATCGTCTGGTCGGCGCGCAGCGTGACCATGTCGTCCGCGCAGGCCGCCCCCACGAGGATCTGCTCCAGGTAGTCGGCCTTGTACTCCGAGGGCACCCGCACGCCGCGCCGCGCGATTTTTTCCGTCATGATGGTATTGCGCATCATCAGGGCGGAAATCAGGTAGGCCGCCGTGCAGGCGCCCAGCAGCGGCAGCAGGCCGGTGGGCTGGCCGGTGGTCTCCAGGGCGAAGATCACCGTCGTCAGCAGGGCCCGCGAGGCGCCCGCGAACAGGGCCGCCATGCCGATCAGCGCGGCGATGCGGGGGTCCACGCCCAGCCAGGGCATGGCGTGGGACAGCAGCAGGCCGAAGATCGCCCCCAGCGAGCCGCCGATCGTGAACAGCGGCGCGAGCGTGCCGCCCGAGGTGCCGCTGCCCAGGCAGATCGACCATGAGATGAACTTCATGAGGCACAGCCAGGCCAGCGCGCCCATGGCCAGGCGTCCGTTGAGGATGTCCTCGATGTTGCTGTAGCCCACGCCCAGGGTCAGGGGCGCCGCCCAGCCTACCAGGCCCACGACCACCGCCCCCAGGGCCGGCCACCACATCCAGTGCACCGGCAGGCGCTCGAAGCCGTCCTCGATGGCATAGACCAGCCGCGTGACGACGACGCTGATGGCGCCGATCAGGGCGCCCATGAGCACGTAGGCCGCCAGGGCGCCGCCGCCCGGCGTCGCCACGTGGTCCATCAGGAAGACGGGGGTCGTCCCCATCAGCAGGTCGCGCATGCCGGTGGCGGTGACGCAGGCCAGCGCCACGGGGATGAGCGAGCGGCCGCGCAGCTCGAACAGCAGCAGTTCGACGGCCAGGGCCACCGCGGAAATCGGCGCCGCGAACACCGCGGCCATCCCGGCCGAGGCGCCGGCGGCGAGCAGCACCTTGCGTTCGGTGGCGGTGACCTTCATCAACTGACCGATCAGCGAGCCCAGCGCCCCGCCGGTGGCGATGATGGGGCCTTCGGCGCCGAAGGGGCCGCCCGTCCCGATGACGACCGCCGAGGACAGCGGCTTGAGCAGCGTGATCCGGGTGGGGATGCGCGACTCGTTCAGCAGGACCTGCTCCATCGCCTCGGGAATCCCGTGGCCGCGGATCGCCTTGGATCCCCAGCGCGCCATGGCGCCCGCGATCAGGCCGCCCACGACCGGCACGAGGATGACCCACGCCCCCAGGCGCGGCACGGCGCCGGCCGGCGAGGAAAAAGCGGTCGACCAGGTGCCGTAGAAACTGATGTTGGTGATCAGCCCGATCAGCTTCATCAGCGCCCAGGCCACCAGTGCCGCCACGAACCCCAGGCCGATCGACACGGCGATCATGCGCAGCAGCCGCCAGTCGAAACGCGTCACGTCGCGCGGCATGCGCGCCTGGGCGAGGCTCGGTCCCAGATCGGGCGCCACCGGCAGCCCTCCGGACTGGCTCCGCCCCTGAAGGCGGGGGGCGGCGGAATCGGCGGTGGAGGACGGTTTTTCGAGAATCAAGCTGCGGGTACCGGTGAAATCAGGACAACCTCACATTATGACAGTTCAAGCTTTAAACAAGCTGAGCGGACGGCATCCCAGCCGGACCCCCCAGGTCGCCAGCACGAAGGGCGCCGTCAGGGCCGGCCAGTCCAGCAGCTGGAAGCCGCGCAGCAGGAGCAGGCTGAGCGCGAGGCCCGCGCACCAGGCCGCGCGACGCCCCGGCAGCGCCTGATGGATGGCCTCGGACGCGAGGACCGCGTTGAATCCGTACAAACCCATGCGCCAGGGATCGGCGGGCAGACCCAGCAGCCAACCGGCGGCCAGCATCAGGGCCGAGGCGGCCAGCGCCCGTCCGGCGGCGGACGGCGCGGCCCATGCCAGTCCCAGGACGCACAAAGCGCCGGCCAGCGGGTCGTCCAGGAACATTACCTGCCCCACCCCGCGCAAGAGCGCGGCCAGCCAGGCGGCGGCGCCGTCGGCGGCCGCTGCGGGCACCACGGCCTCGGCCGGCGTCCAGCCCGCCACGGGGATGGCGGCCAGCAACAGCCAGGTCACCAGGATGAAGGGCGCCGTATAGGGCGAGCCCGGCAGGCGGCGGCGCCATGCCGCCGCCATCCAGGTCGCCAGCCAGGCCAAACCCGCCGCCAGCGCCCACGCCAGCGGCGTGGACGGCAGCGCGATCAGCACCGCAATCCCCGCCAGCGCGCCGTTGTATCCATGCAGCCCGGCCTCGCAATCGGCCCGCCTGCCATGGCGCAATCCCCAGAGCGTGCCGGTGAGCGCGCCCAGCAGGCAGGCCAGGACCAGCGCGGCGGACTGCGCCGCGACGGCCGCGAGAAAGCACAGGCCCGCCCCCGCATGGCCGCGCAGGAAGACCTGCCCCACACCGCGCAGAGTCATGCGGGCCAGGCCGGCGCCGCGCAGCAAGCCCGTGGGCCACTTGCTCATTCGTTCGCTTCTCCACAGACGCGGCCCGCACCGGACGGCAGGCGCGCAAAGGTGAGCATCGTACCGCCGCCGCGGCTGGAATGCATGCGCAACGGCGTACAATCGACGGGACGCACCCCTTCCGGGCCTTTCATGAAGACCACGCTTGCCTCCGACGCCGCCCCCCTGATCCACCCCGAGCCCCCGGCCTCCCAGCCGGGGGTCGCTTTTCCCGTACTGGGCGCCATCAGCCTGACCCACCTGCTCAACGACATGATGCAGTCGGTGCTGCTGGCGATCTACCCGGTGCTGCAGGGGCGTTTCGACCTCAGCTTCGCGCAGGTGGGCATCATCACCCTGGCTTTCCAGTTCTCCTCGTCCCTGCTGCAGCCGCTGGTGGGCCGCTTCACCGACCGCCGTCCCCTGCCGTATTCCCTGCCCGTCGGCATGGGCTTTACCTGCTGCGGCCTGCTGCTGCTCTCGCAGGCCTGGAACTTCCCCCTGGTGGTGCTGGCGGCGACCCTGGTGGGCGCGGGGTCCTCGGTCTTCCATCCGGAATCCTCGCGCGTGGCCCGCATGGCCTCGGCCGGTCAGCACGGCCTGGCCCAGTCGATCTTCCAGGTCGGCGGCAACATCGGTTCGTCGATCGGACCGCTGCTGGCCGCCTTGCTGATCGTCCCCCGGGGCCAGGGCAGCGTGGCCTGGGTGTCGCTGGCCGCCCTGCTGGGCATCTGCATCCTGATCGGGGTCAGCCGCTGGTATGCCGCCAACCTCACCAGCAGCCGCGGACGCGCCTCGCTGGGCAAGGTCGACAACGGCCTGTCCGGCCGCCAGGTGCGCAGTGCGCTCACCGTCTTGCTGGTGCTGATCTTCAGCAAATATTTCTATGTGGCGGGGCTCACCAGCTATTTCACCTTCTTCCTGATCGACCGCTTCGGCCTGGACATCCAGCAAGCCCAGTATTCCCTGTTCGTCTTTCTGGCCGGCGTGGCCACCGGCACGCTGGTGGGCGGACCGGTGGGCGACCGGATCGGCCGCAAGCGCGTGATCTGGGGCTCCATCCTGGGGACGGCGCCCTTTTCCCTGGCGCTGCCCTACGCCAATCTGCACTGGACCCTGGTGCTGGCCTTCTGCGCCGGCATGATGATCGCCTCCGCCTTCCCGGCCATCGTCGTCTACGCCCAGGAACTCATGCCGGGCAAGACCGGTACGGTCTCGGGGCTGTTCTTCGGCCTGGCCTTCGGCATGGCCGGCGTCGGCGCCGCCGTGCTGGGCAAGCTGGCCGACGCCACCAGCATCGCCTTCGTCTACCATCTGTGCGCCTTCCTGCCCCTGCTGGGGATCGCGGCCTTCCTGCTGCCCGACACGCGGCGGCTCGCGGCATGAGCCCGATGCGCTTCCCCGCCTCGGGACGCTGGCTGGTGGCCGCCAGCCTGCTGTTGCTGGCCGCCAACCTGCGGCCCCTGTTTCCCAGCACCGCCGTCCTGCTGCCCGACCTGGGCCGGGGCCTGGGCCTGTCGGCCGCGGCCGCCGGCTACCTGACCACCCTGCCGGTCCTGTGCATGGGGGTCTTCGCCCCCCTGGCGCCGCGCGGCGCCCAGCGCCTGGGCGTGGAACGCACACTGCTCCTGGCATTGCTGCTGATCACGATCGGCACGGCCCTGCGCGGCGTCCTGGACGTCACGAGCCTGTTCCTGGGCACCGCCATGGCCGGCGCCGGCATCGCCTGGGGCAACGTCCTGCTGCCCAGCCTGGTCAAGCGCGATTTCGCCGATCGCGCGGCGCTCATGACCGGCCTCTACACCATGAGCCTGGTGGGTGGGGCGGCCCTGGCCGCCGCCACCACCCTGCCCCTGACCCATTTCATGGGCGGCCGGTGGTCCCTGGGTCTGGCCATCTGGGCGATTCCGGCCCTGCTGGCGCTGGCGGCCTGGGCCCCCGTGGCCTGGCGCGCCGGCGCGCGCCAGGCCGCCAGGCCGCGCATGCTGCCGGTCCAGGGCCTGCGCCGCGACGGACTGGCCTGGGCGGTGACGCTGTTCATGGGGCTGCAGTCGGCCCTGGCCTATTGCGTGCTGGGCTGGATGGCGCCCATGCTGCGCGACGGGGGTCTGAGCGGCACCGAATCGGGCCTGGTCACGTCCGTCTCCATCCTGCTGCAGGTGGTGTCCTGCCTGCTCACGCCGCTGCTGGCCGCGCGCAGTCGCGACCAGCGGGCGCTGGCCGTGCTGCTGTCGGCCACGGCCACGCTGGCGCTGGTCGGCATGGTGCTCGGCCCGCGCTGGGCGGTCTGGCCCCTGGCGGTCGTGCAGGGCATCGGCCAGGGAGGGCTCTTCGCCCTCGCCCTGATGCTGATCGTGCTGCGGTCCCGCGATGCGCACGTGGCCGCCCACCTTTCCAGCATGGCGCAGACGACCGGCTACGTGCTGGCGGCCAGCGGGCCGCTGCTGATCGGCGTGCTGTATGCGTGGACAGGCGGGTTCCGCGCCGCCACCGTCCTGATCGGGCTGCTGGGCCTGGCCACGGCGGCGGCCGGCTGGTGCGCCGGACGCAATGCGCTGGTGCGGGCGCACGTGCTGTCGGCGGACGACGGCCCGCAGGCGGCGCCGCAAGTGCCGGGCGCCTGAAAAAGACGGTCCCGGCCGCCCAAAAGAAATGGCCTGCGCGTTCGCGCAGGCCATCGTATCGGCCGGCGGCGGGGTCGCCCCGCCGGGCCGCCGGCCTTACAGGCCGGCCTTGGAGAACACCAGCGTGGCGTTCGTGCCGCCAAAGCCAAAACTATTGGACAGGGCCGTGCGGATATCGGCCTTTTCCACCGTCTCGCGCAGGATGTTCATGCCCTCGGCGGCCGGGTCCAGGTGTTCGATGTTGGCCGAGGCCGCCACGAAACCGTGCCGCATCATCAGCAGCGTGTAGACCGCCTCGTTGACGCCCGCCGCGCCCAGCGCATGGCCGGAGAGCGACTTGGTGGAGGCGATCCAGGGCTGTTCGGCGCCGAACACGGCCCGGATGGCCTCAAGTTCCTTGACGTCGCCCACCGGCGTGCTGGTGCCGTGAGTGTTGATGTAGTCCACGGGGCCTTCGACGCCCGCCAGCGCCTGGCGCATGCAGCGTTCGGCGCCCTCGCCGGATGGCGCCACCATGTCGTAGCCGTCGGACGTGGCTCCGTAGCCGACGATTTCGGCCAGGATCCGGGCGCCCCGGGCTTTCGCGTGTTCGTATTCCTCGACCACCAGGATGCCGCCGCCGCCCGAGATGACGAAACCGTCACGGTCGGCGTCGTAGGTGCGCGAGGCGCGCTCGGGCGTGTCGTTGTAGCGGGTGGACAGCGCGCCCATGGCGTCGAACATGAAGGACAGCGACCAGTGCTCTTCCTCGGCGCCGCCGGCAAAGACGATGTCCTGCTTGCCCAGCTGGATCTGCTCGACCGCGTTGCCGATGCAGTGCGCGCTGGTGGAGCACGCCGAGCTGATGGAATAGTTGACACCCTTGATCTGTGCGCCCGTGGCCAGGCACGCGGACACCCCGCTGGCCATGGCCTTGGTCACCATGTAGGGGCCGACGCGGCGCACGCCCTTGTCGTGCAGGGTCTGGATGCCCTCGTTGATGGCGGAATGCGAGGCGCCGCCCGCGCCTACGATCAGGCCGGTGCGGGGATTGGAGACGAGTTCGGGCGGCAGGCCGGCATCCTGGATGGCCTCCTGCATGGCCAGCCAGGCATAGGCGTGGCCGTCGGCCATGAAGCGGCTGAGCTTGCGGTCGATTTTGTCGAGCGCATCCAGGCGCACGGAGCCCGCCACATGGGACCGCAGGCCCTGTTCGGCGTATTCCGGCTGGTAGGTGATGCCGGAACGGCCCGTACGCAGACTGTCGAGGACCTCGGCCTGATTGTTGCCCAGGCTGGATACGATGCCCATCCCGGTGACGACCACGCGACGCATAATCGGGCCTCCTAGAAATTGTCCGTGCGGGTGAACAGACCCACCCGCAAATCATGGGCCACGTAGATCTCGTGGCCGTCGACTTCCATGCGCGCGTCGGCGATGCCCATGACGAGCTTGCGCATCATGACGCGCTTCATGTCGATGTGATAGCGCACCAGGCGGGCGGTGGGCAGGACCTGCCCGGTGAATTTGACCTCGCCCACGCCCAGCGCGCGGCCCCGGCCCTGGCCGCCGCAGCAGCCCAGGAAGAAGCCGACGAGCTGCCACATGGCGTCCAGGCCGAGGCAGCCCGGCATGACGGGGTCGCCCTGGAAATGGCAGTCGAAAAACCACAGGTCGGGGCGGATGTCGAGCTCGGCGATGATCTCGCCCTTGCCGTGCGGCCCGCCCTGATCGTCGATGCGCACGATGCGGTCGAACATCAACATGGGCGGCAGCGGCAGTTGGGCGTTGCCCGGGCCAAAGAGTTCCCCGCGCCCGCATGCCAGCAGTTCGTCGTAGCTGTAGCTGTGTTTTTCCATGATGCCCCGTGTGAAAACCGGTCCGCCAGCCGCTCTGCGTAACGCCAGAACGCAAGCCTTCAAAGTAGATAAGCCTCACAGTATAACCTGAGCCTTCCGCCGGGCCGGCAGGCGGGGATGCGCTCCTTGAGCTAGGGCTGGGCAGCCGTGTACCAGACCGTGACCGTCCCGCGGATGAACAGCGGCGGACCGTCTCCGCCCCAGTGCAGGACCCGGTGCACCAGCAGCATGGGGCCCTGCGCCGCACGCCCCTCGAAAATCCGCGTGTTCAGGTGCGAGCCCTGCATCCGGACGCAGGGTCCCAGCGCCGAGCCCCAGCACAGGTCGGTGGCGACCTGCGCCCGGCTGTCATAGCGGCGCGACGCGTAGACCCGGGTGATCCGCGCGCCGGCGGGAATCGCAGCATAGTCGCGCCCCGGCTCGAAAGTCACGGTGACCGCCCGGCCCACCGCCTGCAGGCCCTGGCTGGTGCGGTCCTGTGTCCAGGCCCGGTCTACCGCCGCCGAGACCCCGGCCCACCCCAGCAGCGCGGCCGCAAGCAGCAGGCCCGGCAGGCCTGCGCGCGGGCGGGCGGGCGCGCGGCGGGAGACGGGCTGGCCAGGGTTCCACGGGCGCCGGCGCGCCATGGAAGAAGCAGTCGCGCATGGATTCATGGGGCGAGTATATTGCGTGTCATGTGCATCGCCTACCTGTCGCTCGGCCATCCCGACTGGCCCGTCCTGATCGCCGCCAACCGCGACGAATTCCATGCGCGGCCGGCCAGCCCCGCCGGCCCCTGGCCCGGCCGCCCGGACATCGTGGCCGGACGCGACCTGGAGGCCGGCGGCACCTGGCTGGGCTGCGGCCCGGACGGCCGCTATGCGCTGCTGACGAACTACCGCGAGCCGGGCTTTTCCGCGCCGGCGGGCGCGCCGTCGCGCGGCACGCTGGTGCGCGACTACCTGCTGGGCGAGACCGGCGCGGCCGACTACGGCGAGGCCATCGCCCGGCGGGCGCGGGGCTGGGCGGGCTTCAACCTGATCCTAGGCGGCCCGGACGGGAGCTGGTACGTCGGCAACCGCGACGCCTCGCCGGCCCCGCGCCGGCTGGCACCGGGCACCCACGTGCTGTCCAACCACCTGCTGAACACGCCCTGGCCCAAGACCCTGCGGCTGCGCGCGGCGCTGGACGCGCTGCCCCCGGAAGGCTGGGTGCGCGAGCCGGACCGGGTCTTCGCCCTCTTGCGCGACACAACCCCGGCACCCGAGGCCGAGCTGCCGCGCACCGGCCTGAGCCCGGCGCGCGAAAAACTGCTGAGCAGCCCCTTCATCGTCAGCCCCGAATACGGCACCCGCTGCTCGACGGTGATCGCCATCGGCGCGGATCAAAGCATTCTGCTGAGCGAGCAGAGCTACGGCCCCGACGGCCTGCCCACCGAGCGGCACGACTGGCGCCTGCCTCGCTAAAATGACGTTTTCCCTCTTCCACAGGACATTCCCATGAGCACCGGCCTTGCCAGCCAGATCACCGAAGCCGTCAAATCCGCCATGCGGGCGCACGATAGCGTGCGGCTGGGCACCTTGCGCCTCCTGCAGGCCGCGATCAAGCAAAAGGCCGTGGACGAGCGCATCGAGCCCGACGATGCCATGATCATCGCCATCATCGAGAAGCAGGCCAAGCAGCGCCGCGAATCGATCGCCGCCTTCGAGGGCGCCGGGCGCACCGACAGCGCCGACCAGGAACGCGCAGAGCTGGACATCCTGAAGGAATTCCTGCCCCAGGGCGCCAGCCCCGAGGAAATCGCCGCCGCCATCGAGGCGGCGGTGTCCGAGGCCCAGGCCAAGGGCCTGCAGGGCGGCGCCGCCATGGGCGCCGTCATGGGGCGGCTGAAGACCGCCCTGGCCGGCCGCGCCGACATGTCCGCGGTCTCGGCCCAGGTTAAGGCCCGCCTGAGCGGCGCCTGATCCCTGCCGGCGGGCTCAGGCCGGCGAAAGCGCCTCGGTGCAGGGCCTGAGCTCCAGCCCCTCCGCCAGGCGCTGGACCAGGTCCGGATTGCAGACGAACGCCCGTCCGAAGGCGACCGCATCGCCCTCGCGGGTCTCGATGGCCTGCTGGGCGGATTCCAGGTCGTAGCCCTCATTGAGCACCAGCGCACCGCCGAAGGCCTGGCGGATGACCGGCGTCAATGCGTCGTCGCCGGGACGCTCGCGCACGCAGACGAAGGCCAGGCGCCGCTTGCACAATTCGCGCCCCACGTGGCGATACAGGCCGACGGGGTCGGAATCCCGCATGTCGTGCCGGTCCCCGCGCGGCGACAGGTGCACTCCGATGCGCCCCGCGCTCCAGACGCCGATGCAGGCGTCGACGATCTCCAGCAGGAAGCGGCTGCGGTTGGCCACCGGGCCGCCATACTCGTCCTGGCGGCGGTTGGAGCCGTCATGCAGGAACTGGTCGATCAGATAGCCGTCGCCGGCGTGGATCTCGATGCCGTCGAATTCCGCCAGCCGGGCATAGCGCGCCGCCTGGTCGAAATCGGCCACGATCCGCCGGATCTCGTCCGGATGCAGGCTGCGCGGGATGACGTAGCGCGCGGGGTCGAGTTCGCCCGCCACGGCGCCCGAGCGGCAGGCGATGGCGCTGGGCGCGACCGGCATCTCGCCGGAGAGGAATTCGGGGTCCGACACGCGGCCCGCGTGCCACAGGCGCAGGAAGATCCTGCCGCCGCGGTCGTGCACGGCCTCGGTGACACGGCGCCAGCCCTGCACCTGGGCGGAATTCCAGATGCCGGGCATGCCCGGGTAGCCGACCCCCAGGGGGGACACGGACGCAGCCTCGGTGACGATCAGGCCGGCGGCGGCCCGCTGGGCGTAGTAGGCGCGCAATGCATCGTCGGGGACCCTGCCCTGGGCGGGGCGGATGGCCGCGCAGGGCGCCATGACGATGCGATTGCGCAGCAACACGTCACCCAACTGCAGCGGATCCAGCAAACTTGTCATATCATGCAATCGAAACGCGACACCGGAACTGCGAGACAGTTTGCTGCAACGCACAATCCAGACATCAAAATACTTTAAAAATCCATCAGGGTTTTTACCAGAATTTTGACGCGCTGACTATCGGCGGAGCTGCCGGGGGCCGCGCGACACACAGGAGACCCATGGGACAATTCGCCGTAATCGGACTGGGACGCTTTGGCGCGGCCACCTCGCTGGAACTCATGCGCCTGGGCCATTCGGTGCTGGGCGTGGACATCGACGGCCGCGTCGTCGACCAGCATGCCGAGCGGCTGACCCGCGCCGCCATCGCCGACGTGACGGACCGCGACGCGCTGGCCGAACTGGGCCTCGAGGAATACGACGTGGTGCTGGTCGCCATCGGCGAAGACATCCAGGCCAGCCTGGTCTGCACGGTGCACCTCAAGTCCATGGGCGTGCGCACCCTGTGGGTCAAGGCCTCGTCGCGCGCGCACCACCTGATCCTGACCAAGCTGGGCGTCAGCCGCATCATCCATCCCGAAGAGGAAATGGGCATCCGCATCGCCCAGGTCCTCAGCTACCCGATGGTCAACGACTACATCGCCCTGGGCAACGGCGACTTCGTGGTCGAGATCGAGGCCAGCGAGCTGCTCGACGGCCGCACGCTGGGCGACGCGCTCACGACCGATCCGCCCGGCCTCATCCAGGCGCTGCTGGTCAAGCGCAAGGGCGAGGCGACACCCCATCCGCCGGAACAGTTCGTCCTGCGCGCCAAGGACACGCTGATCCTGTTCGGCCCGCTGCAGCAGCTCAAGCTGGCCGCGCCCAAGCTGCGCTAGGGCGGCGACCCGCATGGCGCGACTGACCATCCACCCCCTGCAGGCCTACCGCCGCGCCCGCCGCACCGGGCAGCTGCAGGCCAGCCCGCCCGCCGTCCTGGCGGGCAGTTTCGTGGCCCTGATCCTGCTGGGGACCGCGCTGCTGTCGATGCCGGCCGCCCAGGCCCGGCCCATTGGCGTGTTCCAGGCGCTGTTCACGGCGGCCTCGGCCGTGACCGTCACCGGCCTGATGGTCATCGACCCGGTGCGCGACCTCACGGCCCTGGGGCAAGGCATCGTGCTGGCCCTGGTGCAGGTCGGCGGCATCGGTTTCGTCACCTTTGCCATCATCGCCTCGCTGACCCTGGGAAAGCGCGTCAGCCTGAAATACCAGGCCCTGGCGCTGGAAGCCTTCAACCAGACCAGCGTCGCCCGGATCCGGCAGACCGCCCTGACCGTACTGAAATTCTCGCTCGCCATCGAGGGGGCCGCCATCCTGATCCTGACCCTCTGGTGGTGGCGGCACGACAGCCTGGGCCACGCCTTCCTCATGGCGGGCTTTCACGTGGTCTCGGCCTTCAACAACGCCGGCATCACCCTGTTTTCCGACAGCCTGACGTCCTTCACCGGCGACCCGGTGACCACCTTCGTGCTGACGGGCTGCATCGTCCTGGGCGGGCTGGGGTTCAGCGTCCTGGCGGACATCTATCACAAGCGCGCCTGGCGGACCCTGGGCTACTACACCCGCCTGATGCTGATCGGGACCGGCGTGCTGAACCTCTGCGCCCTGGCGCTGTTCTGGCTGATCGAGTCGCACAACCCGGCGACGCTGGCATCGCTGCCGCTGCCCAGCCAGGGGCTGGCGTCCTGGACCCAGGTGGTGAGCGCGCGCACGGCGGGCTTCGCCAGCATGGACGTGGAGCAGCTGCGCGACAGTTCGCGTTTCCTGCTGGCGGCGCTGATGTTCATCGGCGGCGGCTCGCTGTCGACGGCAAGCGGGATCAAGCTCGGCACATTCATCATCCTGCTGGCGGTGGTACGCGCCTACGTGCTGCAGCGCAAGGACGTGGTGCTGATGCGCCGCACCGTCGCGCCCGAGGCCATCCACAAGGCGCTGGCCCTGCTGATGGTGTCGGGCCTGCTGGTCTGCGTCGGGATCTTCCTGCTGAGCCTGCTGGAATCGCAGCCCTTCATGGCGATCCTCATGGAGGTCATCTCGGCGTTCAGCACGACCGGCCTGAGCCCGGATCTGACCCCGACGCTCAGCGTGCCGGGCCAGACCCTGCTGATGCTGCTGATGTTCATCGGCCGCCTCGGCCCCCTGACACTGGTCTACAGCCTGGGCACCCAGCGCCACAGCCGCGTCCGCTATCCCGAGGCGTCCATCCAGATTGGCTGAAAGCCGGCCCGATGTACTACTATTGCCTTTTTCCCGACCCCAAACTCAAAGGATTGCGTCCATGGTGACATCCATTGCACGAAAGGCGGTGCTGTGCGCCGCACTGGGCCTCGCGGGCCTGGCCACCGCCGCTTCAGCGGCCACCCTGAAGATCGGCACCGAGGGCGGCTACCCGCCCTGGAGCATGGTGGACGCCCAGGGCAAGGTCACCGGTTTCGACGCCGACGTCGGCCACGCGCTGTGCAAGAAACTTGACATGAAATGCCGCTTCGTCGTGCAGGCCTTCGACAGCCTGATCCCGGCGCTCGAGGCCGAGCGCTTCGACCTGGTGATCTCGGGCATGTCGGTGACCGCCGAGCGCGCCAAGGTCATCGCCTTCAGCATCCCCTATGCCACCGAGGACTCCGCCTTCGTGCTGCCGGCCGGCAGCCCGCTGCTCAAGGCCGCGGACCAGAAGTCCCTGCTGCAGGGCCTGGCCGGCAAGACGGTCGGCGTGCAAAGCGGCACCACGCAGGGCGCCTTTCTGCAGAAATACGCCCCGGACATGAAGATCAAGACCTACGAGACTCAGGACCAGATGCAGATGGACCTGTCGGCCGGGCGCCTGGACGCGACCTTCTCCGAGGTCACGCCGCAAAGCCAGTTCCTGAACACCTCGGGCAAGGGCAAGTTCGCCCTGGCCGACGCCGTGGTCAAGAGCAGCGCCGATCCCGATATTCTGGGCCTGGGCATCGGCGCCGGCATCAACAAGAAGAACACCCAGCTCAAGGCCAAGGTCGACAAGGCCCTGTGCGAGCTGATCCAGGACGGCACCATCAAGGCCTCCAGCCAGAAATGGTTCGGCGTGGACCTGTCCAACTACGCCGCCTGCAAGTAAAATCCGGCCCTTTGATCCGCCCGGGGCCGGGTCCGTCCGGCCCGCGCCGGGCGGCCTGTCCCCGGGGCCCCCAAACCCAATGAACCCTACCCTGCACGAGATCCTGAGCGCCGGCTGGGGCACCATGCTGTTGCGCGGCGCCGGCATGACGGTGTTCATCAGCCTGTGGGGCATCCTGCTGGGCATGGCGATCGGCATCGCCGGCGCGGCGCTGAAGTCCGGCGGCGGCTGGCTGGCGCGCGGGCTGGTCAGCCTGTACACGCTGCTGGTGCGCAGCGTCCCCGAGCTCCTGATCATCTATCTGCTGTTCTTCGGCACGGTCCAGCCGGCGGCTGACCTGGCCGACTGGCTGGAATGGGACGACCTCATGAGCAAGGTCTTCCCGATGGCCGTGGGCGTCCTGGCCATCGGCCTGATCTCGGGGTCCTATAGCGTCGAGGTCTTCCGCGGCGCCTTCAAGGCGATCGATCCCGGCCAGATCGAGGCCGCCCGCGCGGTCGGCATGGGCCGGCGCCAGATCCTGCGCCGCATCACCCTGCCCCAGCTCTTCTGGTACGCGCTGCCGGGCGCCAACAACGTCTGGCAGAACGCGCTCAAGGACACCGCGCTGATCTCGCTGGTCGGCCTGGTCGAGCTGATGCGGGCGGCCGTGCTGGGCTCGGCCGCCACCCGGGCGCCGCTGACCCTGTACCTGCTGGCGGGCATCCTGTATTTCCTCATCGGCGCCTGCAGCCAGGGGCTGTTCGTCTGGGCCGAGCGCCATTTCGGCCGCGGCATGCAGGGGGCGGCGCCATGATCGAGCTGTTCGAAAAGGCCGTCCCGGTGCTGATCGACGGTTTCTGGATCACCCTGCGCATCGGCCTGTTCTCCATCCTGTTCGCCTCGCTGCTGGGCCTGGGCGCCGCCCTGATGCGCGGATCGCCCCATCGCTGGGTCTCGGGCGCGGCTTTCCTGTACAGCACGGCCTTTCGCGGCACGCCGCTGCTGATCCAGCTGTTCCTGCTGTACTACGGCATCGGCACCCTGGACGCGGTGCGGGGGCAGCCGCTGCTGTGGTGGCTGTTCAGCGACGGCGCACGCTGCGCCATCCTGGCCATCAGCCTGAACAGCGGCGCCTACATGAGCGAGGCCATCCGCGGGGGCCTGCAGTCCGTGCCCCCGGGGCAGATCGACGCCGCCCTGTCCTGCGGCATGGACCGCCTCCAGGTCTTCCGCCGCATCCGCTTTCCGCTGGCGATCCGCCAGGCCTTTCCCGCCTACAGCAACGAGCTGGTCCTGGCCATCAAGGGCACCAGTCTGGCCTCGACCATCGCGGTCATGGAGCTCACCGGGCTGGCCCGCCGCCTGATGAGCCAGAGCTACCTGATCGTGGAGACCTTCATCATCGCCGGCCTGCTGTACCTGGCGATCAACATCACGCTGCTGGGCTGCGCCTGGCTGTTCGAGCGCGGCCTGGGCATCCGGACGGGGCACTGACCGTTACCCTTCCATACAGCCGCAAGGCCGTCGATCGTCCGACAATGTCCGCAAGCGGCCCCGGGGGCCGCGCGCGCATCCACTCATTCCGCCAGGAGGTCCCCATGACGCCAGCCTTCCCGTTCCGCATCCCCGCCGTCCTGTCGATCCTGTGCGCCGCCCTCGTGTCGCCCGCCGCCCGGGCCGGCGGCACCGCGACGGTGCTGGCGGGGCAGGAGACCTCCACGCTGGCCTGGCAGACCGGGGGTCCGATGCGCATGGACCAGCAGGACGGCCGCAACTACCTGCTGGTGCGCGAGGGCAAGGCGTATTCCGTCACCTACCGGGGGCAAACGCCCGTGGTCATGGAGATCGGCGGCCTGCTGCAGGGCCTGGGCGCCCTCGCCCAGTCGCGTCCCAACCAGTATCTGCCCGACCGGGTCGACAAGGTCGAGGACCTGCACAAGACCGAGACCGTCGCGGGCATCCAGGGCCACGTCTACCGCCTGACCGTCACCGACACGCAGGGCAAGTCCCACGTCAGCGACGCCGTGCTGACCGACCAGCCGCGGGTGGTGGACATGACGGAGACCTGCCTGCAGACCCTGCAGCGGGTGCTGGGCGGCGAGACGGCGCACAAGCTGACTGCATCTTTGCCCGCCCAGCGGCGCGGCATCCTGCGCCTGGGTCGCGATTTTGTGGTGAAATCAATTTCCGCGCAGGAGCCTCCCGCCAGCCAGTTCGCCCTGCCCGCCCAGCCGACCAGTCTGCAGAACCTGCTGCAGGGCCTGCAGGGACTGCCTGGCCTGCCAAAACCATGAGCAATGCCTGAAGCACCGCATCTCCCCATCCGCCGCGTTCCCGCTTTCGCCACGATTTCGCTGGCCTTGCTGATGATGTCGGTGGATTCCACCATCGTCGCCACCGTCCTGCACGAGCTGCAGCACGGGCTGGATACCTCGATCAACTGGGCCGGCTGGACCATTACCGCGTTCGCCTTCGGATTCGTCCTGATGCTGCCGGTCAGCGGCAGGCTCAGCGAGCGCGTCGGGCGGCGCCGCGTCTTCATCACCTCCATCGCCGTCTTCACGGGCGCGTCCCTGCTGTGCGGGCTGAGCCGCAGCATCGCCGCGCTGATCGTGCTGCGCGCCGCGCAGGCAGCCGGCGGCGCCGGTATCACGCCCTCGGCCACCGGCATCGTGGTGGACTATTTCGGCAGCGGCCGCGACCGGGCGGTCAGCCTGTTCGGCAGCATCTTTCCGATCGGCGCCATGGTCGGGCCGATCTTCGGCGGCCTGTTCGTGACCTACTGGAACTGGCGCGGCGTGTTCTTCATCAACGTGCCCCTCGGCCTGCTCATCATCTGGATGGCGCTGCGCTACATCCCGCCCGACCCGCCGCGCGCGCGCCGGGCCGGGTCCCGCATGGACTACGTCGGCCTGGGCTACCTGGGGGTCTGCCTGCTGGCCGGCATGCTGGCCACCAGCTTCCTGGGGGAACCGGACCTGCCGGCCGCCTCGCCCCGGATCCTGCTGCCGGCCGCGGCCGCCGTGCTCGCCGGGTGGCTGTTCTTCCGCCACGTCCACCGCAGCAGCCATCCCTTCATCGCGCCGAAACTCATCCACGGGCCGGGCTTCGGCACCGTCAACCTCATCAACATGCTCTTTGGCGGCATCACCATCGGCGCCGTCGCACTGATTCCGCTGTATGCCACCAACCGCTACGGGATGGGCGCCCTCGGTTCCGGCACCCTGCTGGTCTTCCAGGGCGTGGCCGCGATCGCGCTGTCGCTGGCCGGCACCCTGGCGATCCGGCGCACCGGCTATCGCGCCCCGCTGTACGCGGGCTGCGTCGTGATCGCGCTGGGCATGCTGCTGCTGGCACTGCCGCCCGCCTTCGGCCTGCCCCCCTTCGCCTGGCTGGCGATGACCGCCTTCCTGCTGGGCGTGGGCACCGGCGCCGTGAATCCGGCCAGCCGCAATGCCGGCCTGCAGCTGGCGCCGCAGTCGGCGTCCACCCTGGCGGCGCTGCGCACGCTGTCCATCCAGATCGGCACCATCACCTTCATTTCCGTAGTCACGACCGTGCTGTCGACTTCCCATGATCCCGGCCTGAGCCAAGCCTGGATCTATGGCGGCTGGAGCCTGCTGGTGCTGGCCTGCCTGCCCCTGATCGCCCACGTGCCCGAACACCGGGGCGCGTGGTGATGCGGTGCGCGGCAACCCCGGCGCCAGCAGGCATACTCGGCTGCGCGCGCCCGCGAAATGGCATCATGACCGCCGCTCACAGACAGGAACTCTCATGAACCATCCCGCTATTTTTCCGGCCCGCCTGGGCGCCGGCCTCGCGCTGGCGCTGGCCGGCCTGTCAGCCTCGGCCGCGCCGATCTCGGACGACGTCATCCGCATCGGCTTCATCACCGACATGTCCGGCGTCTATGCCGACGGCGACGGCCCCGGGGGCGCCCACGCGATCCGCATGGCCATCGCCGATGCGGGCGGCGCCATCGACGGGCGCAAGATCGAGCTGCTGGTGGCCGACAGCCGCAACAAGGCGGACGTTTCCTCCGCCCTGGCGCGCGACTGGTTCGACAACCAGCGGCTGGATCTGCTGATCGGCGGCACGAATTCCGCCGCCAGCCTGGCGATGTCGGCCGTCGCCGCGGAAAAGAAAAAGCCCTTCATCACCTCCGGCGCCGGGGCCTCGGCATTCACCAACGCGCAGTGCAATCCCTACACGATCCAGTACACCTATTCCACGCGCGGCCTGGCCCGGGGCACCGGCGCCGCGGTCGTGCAGCAGGGGGGCGGCTCGTGGTTCTTCCTGACCACCGACTACACCTTCGGCCACGAGCTGGAACACGACACGGCGGCCGTGGTCAAGGCGGCGGGCGGCCAGGTGCTCGGTTCGGTGCGCACGCCCCTGGGCGCGGCCGACTTCTCGTCCTTCCTGCTGCAGGCGCAGAGTTCGGGGGCCAAGGTGCTGGCGCTGGCCAACGCCACGGCCGATTTCGTCAATTCCCTGAAGACCGCCGTGGAGTTCGGCCTGACGCGCACCATGACGCCGGTGGGCCTGACCGCCACCCTGCTCGACATCCACGCCCTGGGGCTGGAAGTCACCCAGGGCATGTATTTCACCGTGCCTTGGTACTGGAACAAGAACCCGGATTCCGAAGCCTGGTCGCGGCGCTATTTCGAGACCATCGGCCGCATGCCGACCTACGGCCAGGCCGGCGATTATTCGGCGGCCACGGCCTACCTGAACGCCGTGCGCGAGACGGGCACGGACGACGCCGACACCATCATGGCCTGGCTGAAATCCCATCCGGTCAATGACTTCTTCGTGCACAACGGCGTCATCCGGGCCGACGGCCGGATGATGAACGACCTGACCCTGCTGCAGGTCAAGGCGCCGGCGGAAAGCACCGGCCCCTGGGATCTGCACAAGGTCGTCGCCACCATCCCGGCCGAGACCGCCTACGGCCCGCTCAGCGAATCCACCTGCCCGTACCTGAAGAACGGAAAATCCTGACCCGGAGATCCCATGCAACGCCATCTCGCGCAGCTGCTCGACGACACCATCCGCATCGTCCCCGAAGACGCGCCCGCCCCTCGGCCCGGTCCCGGCCAGCTGCTGGTGAACGTGCGCGCCGCCGGCCTGAACCGGGGCGAGATCCTCGCCCTGCGCCAGTCCGGTTCCAAGGCGCCCGCCGCGCTGGGCATCGAGGCCGCCGGCGAGGTCGCGGCCGCCGGTCCGGGCTGCGAAGGCTTCCGGGAAGGCGACCGCGTGATGGGACGCTGCAAGGGCGCGTTCGCCGACTGCGTGCTGATCGACGCCCGGGACGCCATGCCGGTGCCCGAGCCCCTGTCCTGGGCCCAGGCCGCCGCGCTGCCCATCGCCAGCCTGGTGGTCTACGACATGCTGGTCGCGCAAGGCGGCCTGGCCGAAGGCGAATGGCTGTTGATCACGGGCATCTCGTCCGGCGTGGGGGCGGCAGCCCTGCAGCTGGCCAAATCCATGGGCGCCCGGGTGATCGGCACGTCCGGCTCGGCCGGCAAGCTCGACACGCTGGCCGCTCATGGCCTAGACCTGGGCATTCCGACCCGCGGGCCGGACTTCCACGATGCCGTGATGGCGGCCACCGGCGGCCGCGGCGTGGATCTGGTGGTCAATATCGTCGGCGGCACCGTCCTCGAGGCCTGCGTGCGCTCCATGGCGTTCCAGGCGCGGCTGGCGACCGTCGGCTACGTGGACGGCGTCACCCGCGCCCCGCTGGACCTGGCCGCCGTCCACAGCCGCCGGCTGCGGCTGTTCGGCGTCTCCAGCAAGCAGCTGGACGCCGGCCAGCGCCAGGCCCTCGCCCGGGGCGTGGTCCGCGACGTGCTGCCGAGGATGAGCGACCCGCGCATGCAGCCGATCATCGACCGCATCGTCCCGTTTGCGCAGCTGGCCGACGGCATCGCCCGCATGGAATCGAACGCCCACCTGGGCAAGATCGTGGCATCCGATCTGCCGGCCCGCTGAACCGATCCACCCTGCGACGCGGCCGCCCCGCCGCGCGCCCGACCCGAGGAGCCCTCTTGATGAGCACTTTGTTCGACCCCCTGGACCTGCCCGGCCTGCCGCTGGCCAACCGCATCGTGATGGCGCCGCTGACGCGCAACCGCTCGCCGCGCGCCGTCCCCCTGCCCATGACGGCGACCTACTACGCCCAGCGGGCGAGCGCCGGCCTGCTGATCACCGAGGCGACCGCCATCACGCACCAGGGCCAGGGCTACGCGGACGTGCCCGGCCTGTACAGCGACGAGGCGCTGGCCGGCTGGCGGGCCGTCACGGACGCCGTGCATGCGCGCGGCGGCCGGATCGTCGTGCAGATGTGGCACGTCGGCCGGATTTCCCACACCAGCCTGCAGCCCGGCGGCGGCGCACCGGTCGCACCCTCGGCGATCCGGGCCAAGGCCAAGACCTATCTCGTCCGCGAGGACGGCAGCGGCACCTTCGAGCCCACGTCCGAACCCCGGGCGCTGGAGACCGATGAACTGCCCGGCATCGTCGCCGACTACCGGCGGGCGGCGCGCGCCGCGATCGGGGCCGGATTCGACGGCGTCGAGATTCACGCCGCCAACGGCTATCTGATCGACCAGTTCCTGCGCAGCGGATCCAACCATCGCACCGACGCCTACGGCGGCTCGATCGAAAACCGCGCGCGCCTGCTGTTCGAGGTCGTCGACGCGGTGTCCGCCGAAATCGGCTGTGAACGCACGGCCATCCGGCTGTCGCCCGTCACGCCGGCCAACGACGCCTCGGATCCCGAGCCGCAACCCCTGTTCGAGCACGTCGTCCGTGGCTTGGCCACCCGGGGACTGGCCTACGTGCACGTCATCGAAGGCGCCACCGGCGGCCCGCGCGATCACCAGCAGGGCGACAAGCCCTTCGACTACGCGGCATTCCGCCAGGCCTACCGCCAGGCGGGCGGCCAGGGCGCCTGGATGGTGAACAACGGCTACGACAAGGCCCTGGCTGAACAGGCCGTCGCCAGCGGCGCCGCCGACCTGGTGGCGTTCGGCCGGCTGTTCATCAGCAACCCCGATCTGGTGGAGCGCCTGCGCCAGGACGCCCCGCTGAACGAGGGCGACCGCGACACCTACTACGGCGGCGGGGCGCACGGCTACATCGACTATCCTGCTCTATAGGCAAAGCGCCGGGATCCGGCCCGGTCCGCGGACCGGACCCGCCGGCCTCCCGCATGCCGTCAGGCGTCAGGCGTCAGGCGTCAAGCGAAGCCTGATAATGCTTGCGCGCGGCAAGGTACAGATCCAGCGGGAAGCGCACCGGCACATCCTCCAGCGCGGCGGCCAGCATCGCCAGGTGTCCCTCGAAGCCCGCGCAGGCCTTGGCCGCGTCCTCGTCGCCCGGCAGGCGCACCGTCAGCTGCAGGCGCGTACCGCCGGATTCCCCGGTCAGTTCCCAACGCATGGGCCGCTGCGGCTGCGCGCCGCTGCTCCAGGAATATTCCAGCACTTTCAGAGGCTCGAAGGCCGTGACGACGCTGTCGATCACGATGCCGCTGTCCGCGAAATCGATGCGCACCGCTCCGCCCTGGCGCAACTCGATCGTGCCCGGCGCCAGCCATTTCGCCAAGTGCTGCGGTTCGGTCAGCATGGCCCAGACCGCGGCCGGCTCATGGGCGTAGCGATGTTCGAGCCGCCCCTCGTATCCCCCATCCAGCCGCCGGATCGTGCCCGGGTGGAAATCCTCGTCGCTCATGTCAGGTCCTCTTGATCGGGTTGCGCCACCGGATGCAGGCGCCGGCGGCATGTTCGGGGAAATTGTAGCGGCGCATCGATCGCCTCATCCGAGAATATCCGCGCCCTTGTGCCCCTCGGCCACGCCCTGCACGAGCAGGACGTCGCCTTCAGTATTGTTCGTTCGCAGCGGCCTGATCGCGGCATATGCCTCGGATCGGTACCAGGATTCCGCCTGCTCCATCGACGGGAACTCGATCACCACCAGGTCTCCGGTCCATGAGCCTTCCAGCGGCTTGTAGGGGCCGCCATGGACGAGATACCGTCCGGAGTACGGAGCCAGCGTCTCATCGATACCTCGCAAGTAATTGGCAAGCTCATCATTGAACCGGGTCTCTCGGATTGTCGCCACGGCATACGCAGGCATTTGCAGCTCCCATGAATTCGGCGGCCGACCGGCGCCGTCACGCGAATCGCACAGGATCCAGGAAAAGACATGGGGCAAGGTCAGACCTCGCCCAAAGCGGCCGGAACCGACTTACCCACATCGTCCGTGGATAACCCATTGGAAAACCCTATGACAGATCGGCGACAGCCAGGATTGGCGCGGACTTTCAGTGCACGGATCAAGGATCGATCACGGCCGCGACCGCGGACTCGGCGCAGGCCCCGGCCCGCGGGGTTTCGTGGAGCCGGCCGGCGCCGCCCGCAATGCCTTGCCGATCCGCGCGGATCGAACGGACAAGGCAGTCGGCTGATACCATAGGGGCCACCCGACGATGCGGCTGTCGATCACCATAGAAAACCTCAACACCATGAAACTCGCCACCTGGAACGTCAATTCCCTCAACGTCCGCCTGGGCCACGTCCTGGAATGGCTGCAGGCGAATCCCGTCGACGTCCTGTGCCTGCAAGAACTGAAGCTGGCCGACGACAAATTCCCCCACGAGGCGCTGCGGGCCATCGGCTACCACGCCTGCTGGGCGGGGCAAAAGACCTACAACGGCGTGGCCATCCTCAGCAAGGCGCCGCTGCTCGACGTGCAGCGCAACATCCCGGGCTACGAGGATGCGCAGCAACGCATCATTGCCGCCACCCTGCCCGACCCGGACGGCCGCCCGGTGCGCGTCATCAGCGCCTACTGTCCCAACGGCCAGTCGGTGGGCAGCGAGAAATACGCCTACAAGCTCGACTGGTACCAGGCGCTGCGCGACTGGCTGCGCCAGGAGATCGACGCCCACGGCGATCTGGCCATCCTGGGCGACTACAACGTGGCGCCGGCCGATGCCGACGTCCACGACCCGGCGGCCTGGGCGGGCAGCGTGCTGGTGTCCGAGCCCGAGCGCGAGGCCTTCCAAAGCCTGCTGGACCTGGGCCTGCAGGACACCTTCCGCCTGTTCGAGCAGCCGCCCAAGATCTTCAGCTGGTGGGACTACCGCATGATGTCGTTCCGCCGCAATGCCGGGGTGCGCATCGACCACATCCTGGCCACGCCTGAACTCGGCGCCCGCTGCGCGGAATGCCGGGTGGACAAGGTCCCGCGCGGCTGGGAGAAACCTTCCGACCACGCGCCGGTGATCGCGGAATTCCGGACGGCATGACTATAATGGAAACCTTTTCTTTCCCCATTCATACCCATGCCGCTTGACAGCCGATTGATCGCCCGCCTGGACCAGGGGCTGGTTCTCGACATCACCCTGGAGGACCTGCCTTTTCGCGTGTACGTGGCACAGCGCGACGCGGACGTCGAGCAGGTCGCCGACCTGGTGCCGGCCGAACAGTTCGAGGGCGAGGGCGCCGTGCACGTCGCGGCGATCCATGACGGCGACGACGCGTCCGAACAGATCCAGGACGTCCTCTTCAACCTGAATCCGGGCGACGCCATCGTCTTCCTGTGCACGGGCCCGCAGGCCTACGCCGACACGCTGGCCGAGCTCGGGCAGGCGCCTGACGCGCGGGGTCTCTGATGGGTGCGGACGGCACGATGAATCCCGAGACGACTTCCCGATACGCCGGCAACATCTTCATGGTGGTCGCCCCCAGCGGGGCCGGAAAATCCAGCCTGGTCAACGCGCTGCTGGCGCAGGACGACAGCCTGTCGCTGTCGATCTCCTGCACCACGCGTACGCCCCGCCCCGGCGAGCGCGACCAGGAACACTACCGCTTCGTGTCGGTCGATACCTTCCAGGCGATGCGCGACCGCGGCGACATGCTGGAATGGGCCGAGGTCCACGGCAATTTCTACGGCACGCCGCGCGACCGCGTCGCCCAGGCCATCACCGCCGGCAAGGACATCATCCTGGAAATCGACTGGCAGGGCGCCAGCCAGGTGCGTCAGCATTATCCGCAGGCGATCGGGATCTTCATCCTGCCGCCCTCCATCGAGGCGCTGGAATTGCGCCTCAACAAACGCGGCCAGGATGCACCCCAGGTCATCGCCCGCCGCCTGCTGGCGGCCGGAGGCGAGATGGCGCATGCGTCCGACTGTGAATATGTTATTATTAATCAAGACTTTAGCGTAGCATCGCAACAACTCCAGGCCGTCGTCACGGCCGCCCGCCTGCGTTATGCGGCGCAATCCCTCCGTCATGCCGATCTGTTCATGCAACTGGGCATCCGAAAACCTCTCATCAACGCTAGCTGACCAGGAATTTTATGGCTCGTATCACTGTCGAAGACTGCCTCCAGCAGATCCCCAACCGCTTTGACCTCACTCTGGCGGCAACCTACCGCGCCCGCGAACTGGCTCAAGGCCACGAATCGCGCATCCAAAGCCACAACAAGCCCACCGTGACCGCCTTGCGCGAAATCGCCCAGGGCCAGGTCGGCACCGAGATGCTGCGCAAAGTCCCCACCTGACGGGAGCAGGCGGGGCCATGGCGTTTTCAGGCATACGCGGCGCATCGTCCGGACTCCTGGCTGTCCTGCGCAAAGGCCCCCGACTGCGCCGCCGCAAACCGCACGGCGCCCCCGCCTCGCTGCCCGCCGCGGCCCCCAGCCCGATCGCCTCGCTGGCGGGCCTGCAACAGATCATCTCCGGCTACCTGTCGCCGCGCGACGTCGAGCGCGTGCGCGAGGCCTATCGATTCGCCGACAGCGCCCACCTGGGCCAGTTCCGCGAAAGCGGCGAACCTTACATCTCGCACCCCATCGCCGTCACCGAGATCTGCGCCGGCTGGAAGCTCGACGCCGACTCGCTGATGGCGGCGCTGCTGCATGACGTCATCGAGGACCAGGGGGTCTCGAAACAGGAGCTCGCCGAGAAATTCAGCGCCGACGTGGCCGACATCGTCGACGGCCTGACGAAACTCGAACGCCTGGAATACGCCACCAAGGCCGAGCAACAGGCGGAATCCTTCCGCAAGATGCTGCTGGCCATGGCGCGCGACGTGCGCGTCATCCTGATCAAGCTGGCGGACCGGCTGCACAATATGCGCACGCTGGATCCGGTGGCGCCCGAAAAGCGCCGGCGGGTGGCCCGCGAGACCCTGGACATCTATACCCCGATCGCCCATCGCCTGGGGCTCAATGCGCTGTTCCGCGAATTGCAGGACCGCTGCTTCAAGGCCATGTATCCCAACCGCTACGATGTCCTGTACAAGGCCATGATGGCGGCGCGCGGCAACCGCCGCGAGGTCATCACCAAGATCGCCGAGTCCGTGCGGGCCGCCCTGCCCGCCGCCGGCCTGGACGCGGAGGTCAGCGGCCGCGAGAAGTCCCTCTACGGCATCTACAAAAAGATGGTCGAGCAGAAAAAGTCGTTTTCCGACGTGCTCGACATCTACGGGTTCCGCATCGTGGTCCACACTCTGCCGGAATGCTATCTGGCCCTGGGCACGCTGCACCAGCTGTACCGGCCGGTGCCCGGCAAATTCAAGGACTACATCGCCATCCCCAAGATCAATGGCTACCAGTCCCTGCACACCACCCTGATCGGCCCCTACGGCACGCCCGTGGAATTCCAGTTCCGCACCCGCGACATGGATCACGTCGCCGAAGAAGGCGTCGCGTCCCACTGGCTCTACAAGGAACAGGGCACATCCCTGAACGACCTGCAGAAACGCACCCACCAGTGGCTGCAGTCCCTGCTGGACATCCAGAGCCAGACGGGCGACTCCGGCGAATTCCTGGAGCACGTCAAGGTCGACCTGTTCCCCGACGCGGTGTACGTGTTCACGCCGCAGGGCAAGATCCTGTCCCTGCCGCGCGGTGCCACGCCGGTGGACTTCGCCTACGCCATCCACACCGACGTCGGCAACCACGCGGTCGCCTGCAAGGTCAATGGCGATTTCTCGCCGTTGCGCACCGAGCTGCACAGCGGCGACGCGGTCGAGATCATGACCTCCTCGGCCTCGCGTCCCAGCGCGCAATGGCTGAACTACGTGCGCACCGGCCGGGCCCGGTCCGAGATCCGGCACTACCTGCGCACCGAGCGCTACGAAGAATCCATCGCCTTCGGGCGCCGCCTGCTGAACCAGGCCTTCGACCAGCTGGGGATCGCCTATCCCAAGGACGACGATCCGCAATGGGAACGCCTGGCCAAGGGTTCGGGCGGCGCCTCGCGCGCCGAGATCCTGGCGGACATCGGCCTGGGCAAGCGCCTGGCGGCCGTCGTGGCGCGACGCTTCGCGCCGGAGAACGCCATGCTGGAAACCACGGCCATGGCCGTGGACGAGTTCAACGCGGTCTCGGGCGCGCCCATCGTCATCCACGGCAACGAAGGCCAGGCGGTGCAACTGGCTCCGTGCTGCGGCCCGCTGCCGGGCGACGCCATCATCGGCGGCATCCGGCTGGGCCACGGGCTGGTGGTCCACATGGCTGATTGCCCGGTGGCCCAGCGCCAACAGGCCAAGGAACCCGAACGCTGGATCCCGGTAGTCTGGGACGCGACCACGGCGCGCCACCTGACGACCCGGCTGGACATCACCGTGCTGAACGAGCGCGGCGTACTGGGCCGCCTGGCGGCCGAGGTCACGGAGGCCGACTCGAACATCACCCAGTTGACCATGCCCGACGAGGCGGCCTCGACCGCCCTGCTGCACCTGACCGTCCAGGTGGACAGCCGCAAGCACCTGGCCCAGGTCATCCGCGCCATCCGGCACGTGCCCCAAGTCCAAAAAATCGTCCGCGCCAAGGGATGATTCCGGACTAAAAAAGGTCCCTGCGGACCTTTTTTTGCCGGAATCATCCGAGCGGCTTGTAAGCCGCGAGGTGGATCCTGGGGCTCAGTTCGAGCCGCTGTCACCCTTCTCGATCAGTTTGCGACCCTCGTCGGTGATCTTCACGCCCAGCGCCTTGCGCAGGTCCACCATCAGGGCCTGCTGCTCGACCCCGCCCCAGACGCGCGCCATCTGGGCGCCCAGTCCGTCCAGGGCCGGCTTGTCGGTCGTCCCGGGCTTGACCTGTTCCACCTGCACGATGGCATAGGCATCGGGCAGCGACACGCCGCCGTAGGCGGGCAGAGTCTGGTGCGGCACCGAGAACGCCGCGTCCAGCACCGCCTTGCTCAGCCCCGCGGGATCCAGGCGGCTGATGGTGACGGGGTCCTGGAAGCCTTCGGACGCGGCTTTTTCCTTCAGGGCCGCCAAGACCTTTTCGCCGGCCGCGACCGCCGCTGCCTGGGCACGCTGTGATTCGAGCTGCGAACGGATATGGGCCTCGACCTTGTCCAGCGCCGGCACATGGGCGGGGGTGACGGTGTTCACGCGGACCACCACCATGGTGTCGGGCGAAATCTCGATCACGCCCGAATTCTGCTTGTCGGTCATGACCTGGCGGCTGAACAGGGCCTGGCGCACCCGGACGTCGCCCAGGATCGCCGCATCCTTGGACGCAGCCGCCGCCTGGGGCCCCGCCTCGTCGGCGGTCAACAGGCGGTCGCGGGCGATGCCCTGGACCTGGCGCACCTGCAGGCCGAGCTCCTTGGCCGCCGGATCCAGGCTGGCGGGATTGTCGTAGACCAGGCCCGTCAGCTTGGTCGCCATGTCGGCGAACCGGTCGGCGGCCAATTGGCGGCGGACCTCGGACTCGACCTTGGTGCGGGCCTCGTCGAAGGTCTCGCCCTTTTCGGGCTGGACCTCGTTGGCGATGAAGACGTGGTAGCCGTCCGGTCCCTTGACCGGGTCGGACACCTCGCCTTGTTTCAGGGCGAAGACGGCCTGCTCCATGGCGAGCGGCAGGGTGCCGCGCTGGATCCAGCCCAGCTGGCCGCCGTCGCGCGCGGTGCCGGCGTCCTGGGATTCCTTGCGCGCGAGTTCGGCGAACTGCTTGGGCTCGGCGCGCGCGCGGCGGCTGACGTCCTGGGCGGATGCCAGGGCGGCCTTGGTGACGTCGTCGGAGGCGCCCGAGGGCAGCTTGATCAGGATGTGACTGACGTTCACCCGCGCGGGCACCACGTAGCGGGTCTTGTTCTGCTCGTAGTAGTCCTTGAGCTGAGCCTCGCTGACGGCCGGGACGCTGGCCACGGCGGCGGCCTCGTCCAGCACCAGGTAGTCGGCGGAGACCTGTTCCGGCAGCCGTAGGGCGTCCTGGTTGGCGTCATACCAGGACTTGATGTCCTCGGGCTTGATGGTCACGGAGCCGCGGTAGTCGCTCGCCTGGAAGACGCGCAGGCGGATGGTGCGTTCTTCGGTCAAGGCGCGCTTCAGGGCGTCGATGACCGGCGGCGGCAGGGCGGCGGTATCGCGCACCGGCCCCAGCACCGTGTCCAGCGCCAGTTCGGCCCGCTGGCTGTCCTCGAATTCACGCGGGCTCAGGCCGATCGACGCCAGCACCTCGTGGTAGCGGTCGGCCGAGAACTGGCCGTCCACCTGCACTTGCGGCATGGCCGCGATGGCGCGGCGCAAGGAGTTGTCCGACACGCTGAAATGCTCGTCGGTCGCCACGGCGATCTGGACCTTGCGGTCGATCAGCTGGTCCAGCAGCGCCCGGCGGGCATCCGGATTGTCCAGCAGCGCGGGATCGAAGCGGCCCTGGCTGCTTTCCTGCATCTGCTGCAGCTGGTTGCGCTGCGCCTGGATGAAGTCCTGCTTGGTGACCGAAAGCTTGCCGATCTCGGCGACGGCCGGATCCGCGGTCACGAAGGAATACCCGCTGATGCCGAGGAACACGAATGACGGCACCACCAGGATCAGGAGGATCAACTGCATCAGGCGCTGGTGCGTGCGAATGAAATCGAACATGGGCGAAGGTCCTGCTGTGCATGGCCGGCCAGTGCCGGCGCATCCGAAACAAAAAAGGCGAACACCGTCGCCCGAGCTGGCTGGTCGAACCGACAGCCTCAAATGTCACGCAGTTTAACACTGTGATGCCGGGACCGCTGGCGCCTGCGGCAAGCCGCTAAAATGGGCGGATTTCCCCTTCTCAGAGCGACATCCGCCCACCATGACTGCATCGCCCCCCGCCTGGCCCTGGCCCGCCTTCATCGCCCACCGGGGCGGCGGCCGCTTCGCCCCCGAGAACACGCTGGCGGCCATGCGGGCCGGGGCGGCGCATGGTTTCAGGATGGTGGAATTCGACGTGAAGCTCAGCCGGGACGGCGTGCCTTTCCTGCTGCACGACGACCGGATCAACCGCACATCCGACGGCCGCGGGGTCGCTTCCAACCTGGACTGGAAGACCCTGTCCCAATTTGACTTCGGCAGCTGGCACGGGCCTGACTTCGCCGGCGAGCCGGCGCCCACCCTGCTGTCGGTCGCCCGTTATACCCTGGCGCGCGGCCTGTACAGCAACATCGAGATCAAACCCACGACGGGATGCGAGGTCGAAACCGGCACGGCCGTGGCCCAGGCAGTCGACCGTTTGTGGGCCGGCGCCGAGTTGTCGCCGCTGCTGTCGTCATTCTCCGAGAGCGCGCTGGAGGCCGCGCGCACCGCCGCGCCGCATCTACCGCGCGCCCTGCTCATCGAGGGTCCGGTGCCCGCGGACTGGCACACCCGGATGACGGGCCTGGGCTGCATCGGCCTGAATATCGATACACGGCACACTGACGAGACGCTCGTGCGCGAGATCCTGGATCAGGGAGCAACCCTGGCCATCTGGACCGTCGACGATCCCGCCCGCGCCCGCGAACTCCTGCGTTGGGGCTGCCAGGCCGTGTTCACCAACGCCCTGGACGAAATCGGTCCCGGCACCCCTGATTCCCACACCTAGGATCCAAGCCATGTTCAGCTATCGACACGCCTTCCACGCCGGCAACCACGCCGACGTCCTGAAGCATGCGGTCCTGGTCCAGATCCTGGAACACTTCAACCGCAAGGACACGCCCTACTGGGTGATCGACACGCATGCGGGCGCCGGCCTGTATGCGCTGGACGGCGACTGGGCGGGCCAGAGCGGCGAGGTCACCGAGGGCCTGGACCGGCTGCTGGGCGCGCCCAATCCCCCCGCCCTGGTCGAACGCTACCTGCGGGCCATCCAGGACTTCAACCCGGACGGCGTCGCCAACCTCTACCCCGGTTCGCCCTGCCTGGCCCTGCACGCCATGCGCGCCCAGGACCGCCTGCGACTGTTCGAGCTGCATCCGACCGAAGGCCAGGTGCTGGAGGACACGCTGCGCCGCCAGGTCCACGCCTCGCGCCGCCAGGTGGCGGTGGCCCTGGAAGACGGTTTCGCCGGCCTGAAGCGGCTGCTGCCCCCGCCGCCGCGCCGGGGCCTGGTCCTGATCGACCCCTCGTACGAGAACAAGCAGGACTACCGTTCGGTCACGCAGGCGTTGCGCGACGGCCTGCAGCGTTTCGCCCAGGGATGTTTCGTGGTCTGGTATCCGCAGGTGCAGCGCATCCAGGCGCACGAGATGGTCCGGACCCTGGAACGCCTGCCGGTGGACTGGCTCAATGCCAGCCTGACGGTGCGCAAGCCCGCGGCGGACGGGCTGGGCATGCACGGCAGCGGCATGTTCGTGATCAATCCGCCCTGGACGCTGGAGGCCGAGTTGCGCGCCGCCCTGCCCTGGCTGCAGGCCGCGATGGCCCAGGACGACCAGGCGCGATTCAGCCTGACGACCGGCGCCGCCAAGGGCGGAGCCGGGAACACGCCCGCCCCGGACGGCAAGGCGGCCGACGCGCCGGCGGGACGCGCCGCTGCCGCGCGGCGCCCGGCCGCGCGACAGGCGGATCAGAAGCGTTCGCCCTCGCGCAGGTAGCGCCATTGCCCCACGGGCAGGTCGCCCAGCACGACCTGCCCCATGCGCACGCGTTTCAGCCCCACGACCTTGAGGCCGACCATCTCGCACATGCGCCGGATCTGGCGCTTGCGACCCTCGCGCAGGATGAAGTGCAGCTGGTCCTCGTTCTGCCAGCGCACCTGGGCGGGGCGCAGCGCCTGTCCGTCCAGGCTCAGGCCATGGTTCAGCAGGGCCAGGCCATTGGCCGACAGGCGGCCGGACACCCGCACCAGGTATTCCTTTTCCAGCGAGGAATCGTCGCCGATCAGCTGGCGTGCGATGCGCCCGTCCTGGGTCAGCACCAGCAGGCCCTGCGAATCGATGTCCAGGCGCCCGGCCGGCGCCAGGCCGCGCACGTGCGCCGGATCGAAAACGCGCCGCCCGGCATGAAACTGGGTGTCGGCCCGGATCAGGGACGCCGCCAGGCGATGCCCCTTGTCCGACTGGTGGGAGACATAGCCGACGGGCTTATTCAGAATGATGGTGATCTTGTCCGTCTGGCGGCGGGCCGCTTGGCGCTCGAGCGTGATGCGGGCATTGGGCGGGGCCTTCGTGCCCAGCTCGCGCACGATCTGTCCGTCGACGCGGACCCAGCCGCGCTCGATGTAGGCATCGGCCTCGCGGCGCGAGCACAGGCCGCGCTGGGCCATCAATTTTGAGATTCTTACCGGTTCCATGATGGGGCGCATTGTAGCGTCCGGCATGCTATCGTGTCGCCCCGATGAGCCCTTGCAATGCCTGGCCGCGCCGCTGGCGCGACGAATTGTCCCCCTGCCTGCGCCCGCCGCGCGGCGCCTGGCTGCGCCAGCCCGGCGCCCTGACGGCCGGGCTGCGGCGTCTGGGCGAGGTGCGTCTGACAGTGCGCCGCGAGACGGTGCTGGCGCTGCCCGCCGGCTGGGCGCGGGAGGCCGGCCTGCACCCCCGCGCGGCGGTCTGGTGGCGCGAGATCCTGATGACGATCGACGGCCGGCCTTGCGTGCAGGCGTGCAGCTTCACCCCCTGGCCGGCCAGCCTGGGCGCTTGGAAAGCGATGCGCGGCCTGGGCCGCCGTCCGCTGGCCGACATCCTGTACCAGGATGCCCGGATCGCCCGCAGCGCGTTTCGCTTTGGCCGGCTGCGGGTGGAACGCGCGGATGGCCGATGGGCCGGCTGCGCCGTCGGCGCCCGCGTCGAGGCCCGCCATTCAGTCTTCACCCGCCACGGCCAGCCGCTGCTGGTGGCCGAGTATTTCCTGCCGGCATTCTGGCCGCTGGCGGCCGCGCCGGACGCTACAGCGCCTCGACGCCGGTTTCCCCGGTGCGGATGCGGATGGCCTGCTCGACCGGGGTGACGAAAATCTTGCCGTCGCCGATCTTGCCGGTGCGCGCCGCGCGGATGATGGCCTCGATCACGCCTTCGGCCTGATCGGCCGCCACCACGACGTCGATGCGGATCTTGGGCAGGAAATCGACCACGTACTCGGCGCCGCGGTAGAGTTCCGTATGCCCCTTCTGGCGGCCAAAGCCCTTGACCTCGGTGATGGTGGCACCCGAAACGCCGAACGCCGAAAGCGCCTCGCGCACCTCGTCGAGCTTGAATGGCTTGATGATGGCGGTAACTAGTTTCATGGACGTCTTTTCTCGTTATCGTTCGATTAGGCCTTTAAAATGTTTTTTGCGCCGATACGATCCACTGGTTGCGGCCGATATTGGTGCCGAAGCGGTTGGCGTAGATTGCGGTGCCGTCGGGCGCGGTGGCGCGGGCGTCGGTCGTGGTGAATCCCAGGCCGAAAGTAATTCCCAGCCATTCCTTGTTCACGCCGATCCGGTAGTCGGTGTAGGACAGGCAACTGTTGGTGCAGCCGGAGGCGGCGGGCCACAGGGCGGCGTTGGTGCCGCGGTAGCGCTGGTGTCCAACGTGCCCGCTGAGCGTGAAGCCGGTATCGCTCAGCGGCACCGCGGCGCTCAGATCGATATAATCGCTGCCGCGCGCATCTTGCACGCCGAAGGTGTCACCAAGGCTGTACGAATATTTCAGCGTCACCCATTTCCATCCCGCGGCGGCGTAAATCTCATTGGTATCGGGCCGGGCGGTTCCGGCGGCGAATCCGCCGGCGGGTGCGTGTCCCGGATAGTTGTAGCGCAGGAAGCCAACGTCCAGCGTGATGTCCAGCGGCAGCGCGAATTTCCAGCCGGCATAAGTATCGAGCTCGACCGAATAGCTCGCGCCGGAGGCATAACCGTCGGTGATCCAGCTCACGTTTGAGCCCCACAGTCCAGCGTAAAAGCCGCTCGCGTGCGCATAGTCGAAACCGCCCTGGATCGCGGGGCGCCCGTCGGTCTGGGTCAGCCCGCGGAACACGTACTGGCTGACGATAGCGACGTTGGCGGTGAAGCTGTGCGGCGAGACGGGTCCACCCTGATTGGCCGTGGCAAGTGTCGGTGCGGTGCAGGCGACAGCCAGTATCACGATGAATTTTTTCATCGATGTTTCCCCGTTGACGCACCATGCAGCACTGCTGTGCCGGTGACCTTTACCTGCAAGCGCTCTGCAGGCTCCGTGCCAGGCCAGAAAAGGCGTTTGATTCAATCGCTTGGTGGATTGCGCCGATTTTGGGCGGTGATTCACGGCACCGGCTTGAGGCGTCCCCGCCAGACTGCGCACTATGGCTGTGCACCCGCCTTGGCGGCATGGTGCCGGGAGATTTGCTGAATCTCGGCCGCGAACACGGCGAGACCGATGCTGAGCCAGAAGTTCATGGACGAAATCAACGACCGGATCAGGGCGTCATCGAGCACCGCTCAGCTCCTACCGCTCAATTCATACCAAGCGTTTAACTCTCCGCTGAGAGCCACCGGCACGAACCTGTCCTGCAGCAGGAGCGGCATCAGTTTTCCAGGTCATCGCCTACTGGTAGAATTGATTGCAATCACCTATATCTTCATCGCCGGCTAAGCTCACGATGATTTGCCGGGGCTTGGGCGTGGCCGACGAGTTAGGAGGCGCTCATGGCATCGGAATCGAATACCGCGGTTACCTTTCTCCGCGATTGTGAGGTTGCGTTGGTGCCCTCGGGCGAGACGGGAATTATCCCCAAGGGCTCCGAGGGGGAAATTACCCAAGCGCTAGGCGGCAGTTATACGGTCAATCTCTGGGCCAATCTGTTCCGGGTCGACGGCTCGAATGCGGATGCCATCGGCCGGGAGCCCGAGCCGCCGCCCACGCTGCCGGAGTGTGCGACCGAGGAGGATGTGGAAAAAGCGATCTGGGATCAGCTGCGGCTTTGCTACGATCCTGAAATTCCCGTTAACGTCGTCGAGCTGGGCCTAGTCTACGAGTGCGACATCCAGAAGCTCGCCGAGGACCGCCGCCGGGTTCATATCCGCATGACGCTGACCGCGCCGAGCTGCGGCATGGGCGATATCCTCGCCTACGACGTCAGAACGAAGGTTGGCCGAGTGCCGACGGTGGAGGAGGCCGAGATCGAAATCGTTTTGGATCCGCCCTGGACGCAGGAGATGATGTCGGAGGTGGCCAAGCTGGAAACCGGTTTGCTCTAGCGAGCATCGAGGGGCATAGGGCGGTCGCACGCAGGGTGCAGGGTACGCGGCCGAAGGCGGTCCGCCGATCGGTTGGTTGAGTATCCCTCGCTTGAGGGAAGGAACCTTTTCAGCTCGGGAGTATCAAATATCGTTCAAG
>DASSTS010000040.1:0-65505 GCA_035707805.1 Castellaniella sp.
TTCGTGCTGGCAGGCTGCGCCACGGGCCCCAAAGTCAGCCCCCAGAAAGCCGCCAAGACCACCACCAGCGTCGCCGCAGACACGTCTCGCACCATCGACCTCACGCATCCCCCCAAGGACATGTGGGATCGGGTTCGCCGCGGTTTCGCCATCCCCAATCTGCACACCGACCTGGTCGATTACTGGACCAACTACTACGCCTCGCACCCCGAATCCATCCGCACCATGAGCCAGCGCGCCTCGCGCTACCTGTACCACATCATGGACGAACTGGACCGCCGCGGCCTGCCCTCCGAGCTGGCCCTGCTGCCTTTCGTGGAGAGCGCCTACAACCCCACGGCCTACTCGCGCTCGCACGCCTCGGGCCTGTGGCAGTTCATCCCCAGCACCGGCCTGCACTACAAGCTGCAGCAGGACTGGTGGCGCGACCAGCGGCGCGATCCGGTCGCCTCGACGCAGGCGGCCCTGGATTACCTCAGCTACCTGTACGACTTCCAGGGCGACTGGTACCTGGCCCTGGCGTCCTACAACTGGGGCGAGGGTTCGGTGAAACGCGCCATCGACAAGGCCGTCAGCAAAGGCAGCGAGCCCTTGTACACGCAGCTCGACATGCCGGACGAGACCCGCAACTACGTCCCCAAGCTGCAGGCCATCAAGAACATCATCGCGCGGCCGGAAAAATACGGCATCACCCTGCCCAAGGTCAGCAACGCTCCCTACTTCACCACCGTCCACAAGTCACGCGACATGGACATCGCGGTGGCCGCCGCCCTGGCGGAAATGCCGGTGGAAGACTTCCGCGCCCTGAATCCCGCCTACAACCGCCCGGTCATCCTGGGCGAGCACAACCCCGCGCTGCATCTGCCGCTGGACAAGGTCGCCGTCTTCAACGACAACCTCAAGACCTATACCGGACGCCTCTCGTCCTGGCAGGTCGTCCATCCGGCGCGCGGCCAGTCGCTGGCCAGCATCGCCAAGGCCCACGGCATCACGCTGAACCAGCTGCGCCAGGCCAACAACCTGACGTCCCGGCAGACGCGCGCCACCGTCGCGACGCTGCTGATCCCCGCGCCCGCCGCGGCCGAGGACACCGGCATCCGGCTGGCGTCCTACACCCCGGGCGAGGAAACGCCGGTCGTGCGGCAGGTGGCAGCGCCCGACGCTTCGGCCCCCCGCCACCTGCGCGCGGCCGGCCCCCGCCCGGCGCCCAGCATCCGGACGCACACGATCCGCAAGGGCGACACCCTGTACTCGCTGGCGCGCCGCTACAACACCTCCGTTGACGCCCTGCGCAAGCTGAACAACCTCAAGGGCACGTCCCTGTCAGCCGGCCAGCGCCTGCGCGTACCCGGCACGGACGTCCAAAGCTAGACAATTCATTCACAGGATCACACATCATGGGTTTTCTGAACGGCAAGCGCATTCTCATCACCGGCGTTCTCTCGAACCGGTCCATCGCCTACGGTATCGCGCACGCCTGCCGCGCCCAGGGCGCCGAACTGGCACTGACCTACGTCGGCGAACGCTTCGAGGATCGCGTGCGCGGCTTTGCCAAGGAACTGGGCAGCGACATCGTCATCCCCTGCGACGTCGGTGACGACAGCCAGATCGACGCGGCCTTCGCCGCGCTGGGCGAGCGATGGGACGGCCTGGACGGCCTGGTGCACTCGATCGGCTTCGCCCCCCGGGACGCCCTGGAGGGCGATTTCCTGGACGGCATGACGCGCGAGAACTTCCGCATCGCCCACGACATTTCCGCCTACAGCTTCCCCGCCCTGACCAAGGCGGCGCTGCCGCTGCTGGAAGGACGCAACGGTTCGGTGCTGACCCTGAGCTACCTGGGCGCCGAGAAAGCCATTCCCAACTACAACATGATGGGCCTGGCCAAGGCTTCCCTCGAAGCCAGCGTGCGCTACCTGGCCAAGTCCCTGGGCAAGAAAGGACTGCGCGCCAACGGCATCTCGGCCGGCCCGATCAAGACGCTGGCCGCCAGCGGCATCCGCGACTTCTCCAACATGCTGAAGTACGTGGAATCCCAGTCGCCCCTGGGCCGCAACGTCACCATCGAGGACGTCGGCAACGCTGCCTCCTTCCTGCTGTCCGACCTGGCCTCGGGCATCACCGGCGAAATCCTGCACGTCGACTGCGGCTTCTCGAACACCGTGCCCGGAATGGACTGATAATCCCGGCATGGCGACATCCGAGCAAGACAGGAACCGCAGCAAGCTGCAGGGCTTCCTGGAAGACAAGCTGAAATGGCACGACTACACGCACCTGGTCGTGGCCGACGAGGACATGGACCCGGCCGACTGGTTCCTGCACACGATCGGCTTGTCGCGCTCGCAACTGCCTGAACTGATCGTCACCGGCACCCTGGATCACGCCCTGGCCATGGATGTGATCTCCGACGTCGTGGCCCATGCGCGCAAATCGGGCGGCCTGAGCGAAGGCCCGCTGCCCGCCGATGCCGCTCGCATCCCGGTCGTCCTGCGGGACGTCTCGACGCCTTTCGTGCTGGCGCAGCGGGTGGCGCAGGCCAGCAGCCGCTTCGGCGCCTCGGTCAGGGTCTTCCAGATCGCCTGGGCGGACGCGGCCGGCCACTTTCCGGGCGAACCGCAATACGACCGGGATCACAGCCCCCAGCAGGCGCTGTGGGACCCGCCGCCGGCCTGACGGATCCGCCCGGCCTCGGGACGCAGCGCCGCGGCAGCGGCGCGCGAGCCGCTCAGCCCAATCGCCGGCGCACGATCTCCGCAAATACCGCAACCCCGGTGGCCAGCGTCCGGTCGTCGAAATCGAACCCCGGATGATGGCAGGTCCGGCCATCGTGTCCCAGAAAGAAGTACGCCCCGGGACACTGCTCCAGCATGTAGGCGAAATCCTCCGAGGCCATGAGCGGCGGGCATTCGATCACCTGTTCCGCCCCCAGTACCGCACCGGCCGCCCGGCGCACCACCTCGGTCGGCCCGGCCGCGTTCAGCGTCGCCGGCGAGGACTGCAGGTGCTCGAACCGGATCTCGCAGCCGTGGCTGGCGGCCACGCCCTCGCACATGCGGCGCAGCCCCGCCAGCGCCGTCTCCCGCGCCGCCGGCGTCAGCGTGCGCAAGGTGCCTTCCAGTTGCGCGGCGCCGGGGATCACGTTGATCGCCGTGCCCGCATGGAACTGGCACACGCTCAGCACCGCCACGTCCAGCGGATCGACGTTGCGGCTGACCACGCTTTGCAGCGACTGCACCAGCGCCGCCCCGGCCACGATCGGGTCCACCCCCTGGTGCGGCATCGCGGAATGCGTGCCCACCCCCGTGATGTGGATGCGAAACCAGTCGCAGGCCGACAGGATCGCGCCCGGGCGCACGCCCACCTGCCCCAGCGATACGCAGTTGTTGTTGTGCAGCGCGTAGATCTCGTCGCAGGGAAACCGCTCGAACAGGCCCGCGCGGATCAGCGCCAGCCCGCCGCTCAGGGTCTCCTCGGCGGGCTGGAAGATGAAATGCACGGTGCCGGCGAAATCGGGATGCGCGGCCAGGTGCCGGGCCGTGCCCAGCAGGATGGCCGTGTGGCCGTCGTGCCCGCAGCCGTGAAAGACGTGCTCGTGCACCGAGCGGTAGTCCGCCCCGGTCTGCTCCTGCATGGGCAGCGCGTCCATGTCCGCCCGCAGCCCCAGGGTGCCGCCGGCGCCGCGGGCGCCTTGCAGCACGCCGACCACCGCGGTCGTGCCGCCAAAGCCCTCGTGGACCTCGATCCCCCAGGACCGCAACAGCTGCGCCACCTTGCCGGCCGTGCGGCGTTCCTCGAAGGCCAGCTCGGGATGCCGGTGGATGTCCCGCCGCCAGGCGGTCATGTCTTCCGCCAGGGCGGTGATTTCCGTGTTCAGCACATGGGCTCCTTGAGTCGACGCGCATGCCCGCGCAAAAAGCGAAAGCCCCTGAACCGGAAGGTATCAGGGGCTGGAGAAATCTTGGCGGACAAGGGGGGATTCGAACCCCCGATACGCTATTCACGTATACACGCTTTCCAGGCGTGCGCCTTCAACCACTCGGCCACCTGTCCTGCACACCTGCGGTCAGACCGAACAGGCGAAGTCCGTCATTCTAGCATGAAATGCCAGGGATCAAGGCAGCGTGGGCGCGGCGGCCGGCAGGCTGGCCCCGCTGACCATGCGCTCGACGTAGCGGGCGATCAGGTCGACCTCCAGATTGACCGGGGACCCGACCTCCAGCGCGCGCAGGGTGGTGACCTGCACGGTGTGCGGAATCAGGTTGATGGAGACCTCCGTGCCCTCTTCCTGGTCGTCGACCCGGTTGATGGTCAGGCTGACGCCGTTGACGGTGAGAGACCCCTTGTAGGCCAGGTATTTCGACAAATGCGCCGGCACGATGATGCGCAGCTCCGTCGATTCCCCGACCGCGTCGAAACACGTGACCTGCCCGACCCCGTCCACGTGGCCGGCCACCAGGTGCCCGTCCAGGCTGTCGCCCATGCGCAAGGCATGTTCCAGGTTGACCTCGCCCTCGCGGTCCAGCCCGCAGGTGCGCACCAGGCTTTCGCGGGACACATCCACCTCGAAGCTCGTGTCCTCCAGCGCCACCACGGTCATGCACGCGCCCTGGATGGCGATCGAATCGCCCAGGCGCGTGGCCTGCAGCGGCAGGCCCCCCCCGTCCACCACCAGGCGCACGCCGGCGTCCTCGTGGTTGCCCAGCGGGCGGACCTCGGTGATGCGGCCGACCGCCGCCACGATTCCAGTAAACATGAGGATTCCATCCATGAAAACGTTCGTGCCGCCCTGGGCGGCGGGACCCGCTAGGCGGGCAGGCCGCATGCCGCGCGCAGCGCCTGCCAGCGTCCCGGGTGGCGCAGGCGCAGGCGCATGTCAGCGCCCAACTTTACCGCATCCAGGAACTCGAAGCGGTAGGCGCGGTCCAGCGAGGCCAGGGGCGCCGGCAACGACGCCAGTCCCTGGCCGTCGCCGACGATGCTGGGCGCCACGTAGGCCACCCATTCGTCCACGTGGCCGCCGGCCACCAGCGCGCCTTGCAGGCGCGGACCGGCCTCGACGTGGACCTCGTTGATCTCATGCGCCCCCAGCCAGCGCATCAGGGCATTCAAGTCCAGGGCGCCGTTGGATCCGGTCGGCAGGACGATCACCCGCACGTTGCGTCCCGCCAGGCGGGCCGCCTTGCCGGCATCCGCGCGGGCGGTGAAGATCCAGACCGGGTCGCCGTTGAAGATCCGCGATTGTTCCGAGATGATGAACTGCGTGTCCAGCACGGCCCGCACCGGCTGGCGCTGCGTCTGCACGGCGCGCACGTCCAGCAGCGGGTTGTCGGTCAGCACCGTGCCGATGCCGGTCAGCACCATGCAGGCGCGCGCGCGCCAGCCATGGCCGTCGGCCCGGGCGTCGTCGCCGGTGATCCATTGCGAACGGCCATCGGGCAGCGCCGTGTGGCCGTCGAAGGTCGACGCCGATTTCAGCCAGACCCACGGAGTGCCACGCGTCATGCGGGCGCAAAAACCTGGATTCTGGGCCAGCGCGTCTTCGGCCAGCAGTCCGACGTCCACCGGGATGCCCGCCTCGCGCAGGCGCTGGGCGCCGCGGCCCGCCACGAGGGGATTGGGGTCCTGCAGGGCCGCCACCACCCGAGAGATCCCGGCGGCGGCCAGCGCATCCGCGCACGGCGGCGTGCGGCCGTGGTGGCTGCAGGGCTCCAGGGTGACGTACGCGGTGGCGCCGCGCACGTCCAGGCCTTGTTCGGCCGCTGACCACAAGGCCTGGGCCTCGGCGTGGCGGCCGCCGGCCTCCTGGGTGCAGCCCTCGGCCAGCCAGCGGCCGTCGCGCACCAGCACGCAGCCGACGCGGGGGTTGGGGTTGCTCAGGTAAAGGGACTGCTCGGCCACGGCCAGGGCGCGGCGCATCCAGCGGTGGTCTTCGGTGGACTGGCTGGTCTGCTCAGGAACGGCCATGGTCGGGTGCCCGGAACTCGTCGATGGTGTGCACGAACTCGCGGATGTCTTCGAAACTGCGGTAGACGGACGCGAAGCGGACATAGGCGACCTGGTCCAGCTGCCGCAGCTCGGCCATGACGAGTTCGCCGACGTAGCCGGACGGGACTTCCCGCTTGCCGCTGGTGAGCAGGTGTTCCTGAATGCGGACCACCGCGGCGTCCAGGGCGCTGGCGCTGACGGGCCGCTTGCGCAGCGCCAGCGCCATGCTGGAACGCAGCTTGGCCGGATCGAAGTCGGCCCGCGTGCCGTTGCGCTTGACCACGGCGGGCATCATCAGGTCGACGCGCTCGTAGGTGGTGAAGCGCCGGTCGCAGGCCGTGCAGCGCCGACGCCGGCGGATCGTGTCGCCTTCCTCGGAAACTCGGGAGTCCACGACCTGCGTGTCGGGACAACTGCAGAACGGACACTTCATCAGCGTATCGGGCGCCGGCGGGCGCCCGCCCCGTTGGCTTAGCGATAGACGGGCAGTCGCGCCGTCAGCTCGTGGACCTGCGCCCGGACCCGGGCGATGGTGTCGGCGTCGTCCGGGTGCTCGAGCACGTCGGCGATCAGGTTGCCGGTGAGCTCGGCCTCGGCCTGCTTGAATCCACGCGTGGTCATGGCCGGCGTCCCCAGGCGGATGCCGCTGGTGACGAAGGGCTTTTCCGGGTCGTTGGGAATGGCGTTCTTGTTCACCGTGATGTGGGCCTGGCCCAGCGCGGCCTCGGCAGCCTTGCCGGTGATGCCCTTGGCGCGCAGATCGACCAGCATGACGTGGCTTTCGGTGCGGCCGGACACGATGCGCAGGCCGCGCTTGACCAGCGTGTCGGCCAGCACCTGGGCATTGGCCGCCACCTGGGCCGCGTAGGCCTTGAATTCGGGCTGCAGGGCCTCGCCGAAGGCCACCGCCTTGGCCGCGATGACGTGCATCAGCGGGCCGCCCTGGATGCCGGGGAAGATCGCGGAATTGATGATCTTCTCGAATTCGGACTTCATCATGATGACCCCGCCGCGCGGACCGCGCAGGGACTTGTGGGTCGTGGTCGTGACGAAGTCGGCGTGCGGCACCGGATTGGGGTAGACGCCGCCCGCCACCAGGCCGGCGTAATGCGCGATGTCCACCATGAACAGGGCGCCGTTGTCATGCGCGATGCGGGCCATGCGCTCGAAGTCGATGCGCAGCGAATAGGCCGAGGCGCCGCCAACGATCAGCTTGGGCTTGAGGGTGCGGGCGAGTTCCTCGAGCTTATCGTAGTCCAGCGCCTCGTCGGCATCCAGACCGTAGGAATGGAAGTCGTACAGCTTGCCGGAGGCATTGACGGGCGATCCGTGGGTCAGGTGGCCGCCCTCGGCCAGGCTCATGCCCAGCACCGTGTCGCCGGGCTTGAGCACCGCCATGTAGACGCCCTGGTTGGCCTGTGAACCCGAATTGGGTTGCACGTTGGCGGCCTCGGCCCCGAAGATCTGCTTGACCCGGTCGATCGCCAGCTGCTCGACCACGTCGACGTATTCGCAGCCGCCGTAGTAGCGCTTGCCCGGATAACCCTCGGCGTACTTGTTCGTCAGCTGCGTGCCCTGGGCCTGCATGACGGCGGGACTGGCGTAGTTTTCCGACGCGATGAGTTCGATGTGCTGTTCCTGGCGGACGTTTTCCTGCTGGATGGCAGCCCAGACGGCGGGATCGGCCTGGTCGAGGGTACGGGAGCGGTCAAACATGAATGATCCTGAAGACGAGGAAAAAAGTGGGCAATGCGCGAAATGCGCGGCAAATCAAATCATTCTAGCGCGAAGGCGCCCGTTCACAGGGCATGCAGGCGCGGGTTCAGCGTGTAGGTTCCGGTGATCGAGGCCTTGGCGAGCACGTGCCCCTGCATCGCGGCCACCGCCTGGGCGCCGGTAAAGCGTCCGGACACGTCCAGCTCGGCGACGTCCAGGGCATAGACCGTGAAGACGTACCGGTGCACCAGCGCGTCGTTCCAGGGCGGGCAGGGGCCGTCGTAGCCGAAATAGTCGCCGTTCATGTCGCGGTCAGCGGAGAACCAGCCGGTATAGTCGTTCAGCCCCTGCCGGGTGCCGTCCAGCGCCAGGGGGCCGGCCTTGCCGCGCGGGGTGATGCCGCTGGAATAGCTGCCCTCGGCCAGGCTGCGGACCTCGGGCGCCACGTCGACGAGCACCCAGTGGTGGAAGTCCACTCGGGGCAGGTCGGCCGGGACTTCGCGTCCAGGCTGGTTGACGTCGTCGGGCCGGCTGGGCACGTCGGGATCGACGCACAGCACGGCAAAGGAACGGACGCCGTCGGGCACCTCGGACCAGGCCAGGTGAGGATTGCAATTGCCCGCCAGGGCCACATGAGTTTGCGGGTCGATGCGTCCGAATGCATTGCGTTCGGGAATGACCCCCTGATCGGGAAAGGATTCGCTATGCAGTTTCATGGGCCCTCCGGAAGATGGCGGCCTAGGTCAGGGTGACCCGGGCGAATTTGCGTTTGCCGACCTGCATGACGTAGGTGCCGGCCGGCAACTGCAGGGATTTGTCTTCGATGCGGGCGCCGTCGATGCGCACGCCGCCCTGCTCGATGTTGCGCTGGGCCTCGGAGGCCGACGCCGCCAGGCCCGACTCGCGCAGGATCTTGAGAATGCCCATGGGCCCCTGCCCGACCGAGATCTCGGCCAGGTTCTCGGGGATGGCGCCGTCCCGGAACTGGGCGTTGAAATGGTCCAGCGCCCGGGCCCCGCAGCCCGCGCCATGGAAGCGGTCCACGATCTCCTGGGCCAGCATCACCTTGGCGTCGCGCGGGTTGCGGCCCTGGGCGATCTCCGCCTGCAGCGCCGCGATGTCTTCCAGGGACCGGAAGGACAGCAGCTCGAAATAGCGCCACATCAGCGTGTCGGAAATCGACATGAGCTTGCCGAACATCGAATCCGGCGCCTCGGTGATGCCGATGTAGTTGCCCTTGGACTTGGACATCTTCTCGACGCCGTCGGTGCCCTCGAGCAGCGGCATCGTCAGGATGCACTGGGGTTCCTGGCCGTATTCCTTTTGCAGTTCGCGGCCCACCAGCAGATTGAATTTCTGGTCGGTGCCGCCGAGTTCCAGGTCGGCCTTGAGTGCGACGGAGTCATATCCCTGCAGCAGGGGGTAGAGGAATTCGTGCACCGAAATCGGCACCCCGCCCTTGAAGCGGCGGGTGAAATCGTCACGCTCCATCATGCGCGCCACGGTGTAGCGCGACGCCAGCTGGATCAGGCCGCGGGGACCGAGCTGGTCGCACCATTCGGAGTTGTAGCGGATCTCGGTGCGCGCCGGATCCAGCACCAGGCTGGCCTGGGCGTAGTAGGTCTTGGCGTTCTCGCGGATCTGTTCGGGCGTGAGCGGCGGGCGGGTGGCGTTGCGCCCGCTGGGGTCGCCGATCTGCGCGGTGAAGTCGCCGATCAGGAAGATCACCGTATGCCCGAGGTCCTGCAGCTGGCGCATCTTGTTGAGCACGACCGTATGCCCCAGGTGGATGTCGGGCGCCGTCGGGTCCAGGCCGAGCTTGATGCGCAAGGGCGTGCCGCTCGCGCGGCTGCGGGCCAGCTTGGCGGAAAACTCGGACGCGACGAGCAATTCATCGCAGCCGCGCTGAGCCACACGCAGATCATGGGCAATCTGGGGGTCTTCAGGGGCGGTGGGGGACGACATGGTGACGGCTTTATCAGAAAAATTGAAAAAATGCTCGATATATCGAATTTAATGCGCTAGCATAACGTGCCATCGCAGCTTCTGTACAACACATTCGACGTCCGAGCACCCGGGGAGCCCCATATTAGCAGAGCCCCCGCTTGCGGGTGTCCAGTCAGCCGGGCCCGTCGTCGCGCATCGATTCCGCGCCGCGCCCGTCAGGCGGACGCGGGGCGCAGCACTGCCAGAACACACCGAATCCACCACCGCCCATGATGCCTGCCGCCCACCAGACACAACGCCACCGCCACGTCACCCGCAGTTTGCTTTTTGCCGCCGGCGGCCTGTTTCTGACCGCCGCCGCATTGGCCGTCGTCAAGCCGACCACCCCTCCCGAACCCATCTTCCAGGCGCGCCAAACGCTCGATCTGCCGCCCATGGGGGCCAGCAAGCACGACTCCGCGCCCTACATCGCCACCACGCGCATCCGCCGGGGCGACACCGTCTCCGATCTGCTGCACCGGCTGGGTGTCAGCGAAGACGGCCTGCTGACCTTCCTGACCCACGAAAAGAGCGCCCGTTCGATCTACAAGCTGTATCCGGGCCGCGCCGTGCAGGCGGCCCTGGACGACCAGGGCAACATGGTCTGGCTGCGCTACGCCCACACGCCAGGCGCCAGCGTCAAGTCCGGCGTCCAGTCGGCCTGGCTCGAGATCCGGCCCGACGGCCACGGCGGCTTCACCGCCCAGGAACGCGCCACCGCGGCCGTGCGCGAATCGCGCGTGGCCGAGGGCGAGATCACCAGCTCGCTGTTCGGCGCCGCCGATGACGCGCAGATGCCCGACGCCGTCACCATGGAGATGGTGGACATCCTGGGCAGCCGCATCGACTTCCTGAAAGACCTGCGCAAGGGCGACCGCTTCCGCGTGGTCTACGACGTCTACCTGCACGAGGGCGAAACGGTCGGGTCCGGCCACATCCGCGCCCTGGAATTCATCAACAAGGGCAAGACCTACAGCGCCGTCTGGTTCCAGAACAGCCAGGGCCAGGGCGGCTATTACGATTTTTCGGGCGCCAGCCTGAAGGGCGCCTTCCTGCGCACCGCCATCAAGTTCACACGCATCAGCTCGCGCTTCGGCATGCGCATGCACCCGATCCACAAGAAATGGGTCGGCCACAAGGGTGTGGACTACGCGGCGCCCTCGGGCACGCCGATCCACGCCACGGCCGACGGCACGGTCGCCTTCATCGGCCGGCAGAACGGCTACGGCAACGTCATCATCCTCAAGAATTTCGGCAAGTATTCCACGCTGTACGCGCACCAGAGCCGCTTTGCGAAGGGCCTCAAAAAGGGCGACCACGTCCAGCAGGGCCAACTGATCGGCTACGTCGGCCAGACGGGTTGGGCCACCGGCCCGCACCTGCACTACGAGTTCCGCATCAACAACCAGCCGGTCGACCCGCTTGCGGTGGACCTGCCGGTGGCGCGCCCGCTGGAAAACGGCGACCAGAAGGCCTTCCAGGCCCTGGTGGCGCGCTACCAGCCCCAGATGGAGATGCTGGCGCGCCTGCAGGACAGCCGGATCCAGGTCGCGGAACGCTGACGCGCCGCGCCCGGTCTTCCCGCCCGGCAATGTCCCGCCCCCAGGACGGCTGCTTCATCGGACTGATGTCCGGCACCAGCACCGATGGCGTCGACGGCGTGCTGGCCCGGCTGTCGCCGGCAGACGGTGCGCGCGCGGCGCCGGACTCCTCCCTTTCCATCCGGATGCTGGCCAGCGTCAGTCTGCCCCTGCCCGATGCCCTGCGGCATGAGCTGCTGGCGCTGAATGCGCCCGGCGCCGACGAGCTGGCGCGCGCGGCGGCGGCGGCCAATGCGCTGGCCGACCGGTACGCCGATGCCGTGCAGGCGCTGCTTGCCCAGGCAGGCCTCCCGGCCGCCGGCGTCCAGGCCATCGGCGCGCACGGCCAGACGGTGCGCCACGCCCCCGAGTCGGGCTATACCGTGCAGATCAACGCGCCGGCGCGGCTGGCGGAACGCACCGGCATCGCGGTCGTCGCCGATTTCCGCAGCCGAGACGTAGCCGCCGGCGGCCAGGGCGCCCCACTGGTGCCGGCCTTTCATGCCGCGTGCTTCGGCCGGGGCGCCGGCCGCGTCATCCTGAATCTGGGCGGCATCGCCAACCTGACGCTGCTGGATGAGATTGTCCGGGGATTCGACACCGGTCCGGCCAACATGCTGATGGATGCCTGGACCCAGCGGCATCGGGGTGAGCCCTATGATCGCGACGGCGCCTGGGCCGCCCAGGGCCGCTGCGACGCGGCGCTGCTGGACGCCCTGCTGTCGGAGCCCTGGCTGCGGCAGCCGCCGCCCAAATCGACGGGGCGCGACCTCTTCAACCTGGACTGGCTGCAGGCGCGGATCGACGCCCTGCCGGCGTCCCCGGCACCCGTGGACGTGCAGGCGACACTATTGAAATTTTCGGTCGAGACCATCGCCCGGGCGGTCGCGCGCCACGCGCCGGACGCCCGCGAGGTGCTGGCCTGCGGCGGCGGCTCCCTGAACGGCGCCTTCATGCGGGGGCTGGCGGACGCGCTGCCCTGCCCCTTGTCGACCACGGATCGCCTGGGCGTGCCGGTGCAGTCGGTGGAAGCTCTGGCCTTTGCCTGGCTGGCCCAGGCGCACCTGGCAGGCCGGGCGGCCTGCATGCCCGCCGTGACGGGGGCGCGGCACGCGACGATCGCCGGGTGCCTGTATCCCGCCTGATCAGGGGGCGAAAGAGGACCCGCAACCGCAGGTCGTGTTGGCGTTGGGATTGCGGATGACGAATTGCGAGCCTTCGAGGTCGTCCTTGTAGTCGATCTCGGACCCCACCAGGTACTGGAAGCTCATCGCATCGACCAGCAACTGCACGCCGTCGCGTTCGATGGTCGTGTCGTCCTCGGCCACGTCCTCGTCGAAGGTGAAGCCGTACTGGAACCCCGAGCAGCCGCCGCCTTGCACGAAGACCCGCAGTTTCAAGGCGTCGTTGCCTTCCTCGGCCATCAGTTCGCGGACCTTGGCCACGGCCGCGTCGGTGAAGATCAGGGGGCTGGGCGGAACGTCGAGTTCCGCGTGTTCAATGACGGTCATGGTTGAGACTCCTGCGCGGCAGGGGCCGCGCGATTCAAGACAGCATCCTGGGTGGCGCGAACCGTCTCGCCTTCCAGGATCTCCAGGCGCACCGACCGGATCTGCACACCCGACGGGACCTGAAGGACGCCCGTACCGCGCTGGAACTGGTCGAACACCAGCGCCAGCGGATCGGCGGGCGCGGACTCCGTCCCGCCGGCCGGATCGGCGACCTGCGGGGGACCAAGCTCCATTTTAACGGTTTTGTCCTGCCGCAGGCCTTCGGCCACGAAACGCATGCGGCCTTTGAAGGGCTGGGCGTCGGGCGCGGCATTGCGGGTCAGCAGCACCCGATAGCGCAGGAAATCCCCGTCGGCCTGGATGTCGAAAGCCCGGATCGCCACCGCGCCCGCGGGGCCGGGCGGGATCAGCTGCTCGTAGAAGGCGAGCTGGTCGCGCACCTGGCCGAGCTGCTGCTGCAGGCCCGCGAGTTTTTCCTGCAGCACCCGCTGGGTGGACGCCTGGATTTCCGCCTCGTTGCGGGCGGCGTCCGCCTCGGCCAGCAGCCGGGCCGATTCGGCCTGCTGGCTGGCCAGCTGGTCCTGCAGGCCCCGGATGCGTTCCCCGTCGCCGGCGTGCATGCCCAGGTGCATGGCCGCAGCGCCGGCGATGAAGACCAGCACGAAGGCCAGACCCGTCGCCAGGGCGCGGGCCAGCCAGCGCCTGAACCCGCCTCGCGCAGGATCGCGTGCCATGGCGGCCTTCCGTCAGGGCAGGACGGCGACCTGGAGCAAGCCGGTGGTCTCGGGCAGCCCGAACATCAGGTTCATGTTCTGGACCGCCTGGCCGGCGGCGCCCTTGACCAGGTTGTCCTGCACGACCAGGACCACCAGCGTGTCCCCGCCCGCAGGGCGGTGTACGGCGATGCGCAGCATGTTGGACGCGCGCACCGACCGCGTCTGCGGGAGGCTGCCCGCCGGCATCACGTCCACGAAGGGCTCGTCGGCGTAGCGCTGCTCGTACAGAGCCTGGAAATCCGTGTTCATGGCCTCGGGCAGGATCCGCAGGTACAGGGTGGAGAACATCCCGCGGATCATCGGCACCAAGTGCGGCACGAAGGTCAGCCCCACCGGCTGGCCGGCGATGCGCGTGAGGCATTCGGCGATCTCGGGGTGATGGCGGTGGCCGGCCACCCCGTAGGCGGCGAAATTGTCGGCGGCCTCGGAAAACAGCGACCCCACCTGTGTCTTGCGGCCGGCGCCGGAAACGCCGGACTTGGAATCAGCGATGATGTGCGCCGCATCCACCAGGGGGCTGTCCGCCTGCAGCACCGGCGCCAGGCCCAGCAGCACCGTCGTCGGGTAGCAGCCCGGATTGCCCACCACCCGGGCGTTCCGGATGCGCTCGCGATCCAGTTCGGGCAGGCCGTAGACCGCGTCGCGCAGCACGGCCGGGCAGCTGTGGGGCATCTTGTACCAGCGCTCGAAGGCATCGACGTCCTGGAGGCGGAAGTCCGCGGCGAGGTCGATGACCTTGACGCCGTGCTCGAGCAGCGCCGGGGCCTGTTCCATGGCCACGCCATGGGGGGTGGCGAAGAACACCACGTCGCACTGGTCGAGCGCGGCGTCTTCCGGCGTCTGGAATCGCAGGTCCACGTGCCCGCGCAGGTTGGGGAACATGTCCGCCACGGGCATGCCCGATTCCTTGCGCGAGGTGATGGCGTGCAGGCGCACGCCCGGATGCTGCGACAGCAGGCGCAGCAGCTCCACCCCGGTGTAGCCGGTCCCGCCGACGATGCCGGCCTTGATGCGATTCGTGGTGTTCATGGTCATGCGCTGTCATCCTGTCTGAAAAACGGCCGGCCCGCCGCGTATGCGGGTCGGCCGGTTTCTCAATTATGACATGCGCGGGCCCCGTGCCCGCCCCGCGGCGCCCGGATCCGGCCGCCATGCAAAAAGGCCCCGGCATGAACTGCCAGGGCCTTTTTGCGTCCAGGGCGGCGAACCGCCCGGGAACGGAGATCAGCGCTTGCTGAACTGCTTGCGGCGACGAGCCTTGTGGAAGCCGACCTTCTTACGTTCGACTTCGCGGGCGTCGCGGGTCACGAGACCTGCCTGCTTGAGCGGCGACTTGAGGGTCTCGTCGTACTCGATCAGGGCGCGCGTGATGCCGTGGCGCACCGCGCCGGCCTGGCCCGATTCACCACCGCCATGGACGTTGATGTGGAAATCGAAGGATTCCAGGTGGTTGGTCAGCTCGAGCGGCTGACGCACGACCATGCGGCCGGTTTCCCGGGCGAAGTATTCGTCAACGGGACGGCCGTTGATGATGATCTTGCCCGTGCCCTTTTTCAGGAACACCCGCGCCACCGAAGTCTTGCGGCGGCCAGTGCCATAATTCCAATTACCGATCATGATGGCCTATCCTCAGAAATCCAGGGGTTGCGGCTGCTGCGCGGTATGCGGGTGCTCGGCACCGGCATAGACCTTCAGCTTTTTCGCCATGGCGTAGCCCAGGGGACCCTTGGGCAGCATGCCTTTGACGGCCTTCTGCAGGGCACGGCCCGGAAAACGCTGCTGCATTTTCTGGAAGTTGGTTTCCGTGATCCCGCCCGGGTAGGTGGAGTGACGGTAGTAGCGCTTGTCCTGCGCCTTGGCGCCGGTCACGACGATATCGGCAGCGTTGATGACGACGATGTAATCGCCGGTGTCAACGTGCGGCGTGAATTCGGGTTTGTGCTTGCCACGCAGACGGCGTGCGACTTCGCTGGCCACACGGCCGAGGACCTTGCCCTTGGCGTCGATCACAAACCAGTCACGCTTGACTTCATGCGGCTTGGCCACAAAGGTCTTCATGATGGTGTTCCTGATGAAATGAATGAAGGATTTTCGTCGAATTTTCTACACATCCGTCTAGGTCTTATCCCGGAGCCCAAGAGGACTCGGCCGCTGACCCGTACGAATTGATTCGAAACGAAAATCCGACCATTGTACATGGTTGAGGGATGTTGGGGCAAATTTGCGGTCCGGGGCAAGCATCGTTGGTGCAATGAGAGGGCGGTCCGCCCCAACCAGCGGTCCGCCCTGCGGGCGGACTGCCCGGGTCTGCCTCGTCCAGGCGGGCGGCGGACGAACTCGGCCTACGGCCTCAGACACGTCCGCCGACTGCCCCCGCCTTCCCTTCGTCAGCACCCGGCGCTGGTCGACCGGGCTCGCCCGCCCTCTCATTGCGCCAACGATGCCAGCAGCACCTCTCGATGCCAAGAAAAAGGCGCCTTCCTGTGGAAGGCGCCTTGCCGTGCGGACTATCTGCCGACGAAACCGGACTATCTGCCGACGAAACGATTACTTTTTATGGCGGGCCAGCGCGGCGCCCAGGTAATTGTCGTAGGCGCCTTCGTTCACGCGGAACCAGGGCACGATGTTGTCACGGAAGGCCATGTAGTTGTCGAAGATCTTCTTGAAACCGGCGTCCTTGTCGCAGAATTCCTTGTAGACGACGTTGGACGCCTCGAAGGACGCGTCCATGACCTCGCGCGGGAAGCTCTTGAGCACGGCGCCGTTGGCGATCAGGCGGCGCAGGGCGTCGGGGCTGTTGTTGTCGTAGTACTCGACCAGATGGTTGGACGCCGCGCGCGACGCCACGTCGATCGCCGCCTGGTAGTGCTTGGGCAGCTCCGCGTAGGCCTTGTCGTTGACGTACAGCGACACCTGGGCAGAGCCTTCCCACCAGCCCGGATAGTAGTAGTACTTGGCGACCTTCTGGAAGCCGAGCTTTTCATCGTCCACCGGGCCGACGAATTCGACGGCGTCCAGCGCGCCCTTTTCCAGGGCCGGGTAGATGTCGCCCGTCGGGATCTGCTGCGGGATCACGCCCATGCGGGACAGGACCTCGCCGGCAAAGCCGGCCGTGCGCATCTTCAGGCCCTTCAGGTCTTCGACGGACTTGATTTCCTTGCGGTACCAGCCGCCCATCTGGGCGCCGGTGTTGCCGAAGGGGAAGTTGATGATGCCGCGCGGCGCGAACAGTTCGCGCATCAGCTTGAGGCCGTCGCCTTCTTGCATCCAGGCGTTCATCTGGCGCACGTTGAGGCCGAAGGGCACCGCGGTGTCGAAGCAGAAGGCGGGGTTCTTGCCATAGTAGTAATAGGATGCCGTCTGGCCGCATTCCACCGTGCGGTTGCCGACCGCGTCCATGACGCCGAAGCCCGGGACCAGTTCGCCGACCGGGTACAGGCGGATGTTGAGGTTGCCGTCCGTCAGGTCCTTGACCATGCTGCAGAACAGCTGCGCGGTGGAAAACAGCGCCGGGGTCGCGGGCGAGTACGTGGACGTCATCTTCCAGTTGAGCTGGGGCGTGGTTTGCGCGATGGAAGGCGCGGCCACGGCGGCAGTGCCGGCGACAGCGCCCAGCCCGGCCTTTTTCAGAAATGCACGACGCTGCATGATGAGAGATCTCCTGTTGTTCGAATAAGAGGGAAGCGACCCTGCGATATTACACTGTGTATCCGGCGGTGTGCAGCCCGGAATGACCCGTTTCAAAGCCCCGCGACCGCCATGCGCTCGATGAGGATCGAACCGGTGGACTTGGAACCCCGGACATGGACGTCGGCGCCTACCGCCACCACCTGGCGGAACATGTCGGCCAGGTTGCCCGCGATGGTGACCTCGTGCACGGGATGGCGGATGACACCGCCCTCCACCCAGTAGCCGAAGGCGCCCCGGGAATAGTCGCCGGTCACGTAGTTGACGCCCTGGCCGATCAGCTCGGTGACCAGCAGGCCCGTGCCCATCTTGCGCAGCATGGCGGCCAGGTCGTCGTCCGGTCCGGTCAGGCGCGAGCGCAGGCTGAGGTTGTGCGAGCCGCCCGCGTTGCCGGTGGTGTCCATGCCGAGCTTGCGGGCCGTATAGGTGGACAGGAAATAGCCGGTCAGCACACCTTGGTCGACCACGCGGCGCGCATGGGTGCGCACACCCTCGGCGTCGAAGGGCGAGCTGCCCTGGGCGCCCGGGATGTACGGGTTCTCGACGACGTCCAGGTGGTCGGCCAGGACGGGCTTGCCCAGACTGTCAAGCAGGAAACTGGCCTTGCGATACAGGGCGCCGCCGCTCGTCGCCTGGACCAGCGCGCCCAGCAGCCCCACAGCCAGGGGGGCCTCGAACAGCACTGGATAATGGCCGGTCTTCACCGTGCGGGCGTTCAGCCGGGAGAGCGCGCGTTCGGCGGCATAGCGGCCGATCCGCGCGGGCGCGGCCAGGTCCTGCGCGCGCCGCGCCGAGGTGTACCAGAAGTCGCGCTGCATGCCGTCGCCGCGTCCGGCGATGGGCGCCACCGACAGGCTGTGGCGCGAATACGGGTAGCCGCCCAGGAATCCGCGCGAATTGCCCAGTACGAAATGCCCCTCCATGGTGTCCAGGGAGGCGCCTTCGGTGTTGGTGATCCGGTCGCTGGTCGCCAGCGCGGCGCGCTCGGCCTGGATGGCCAGGCGGGCGGCGCCCTGGACGTCGATGGCCCAGGGATGATGCAGGTCGAGGTCCGGATAGTGGCGGGCCAGCTGGTCCGCGTCGGGCAGGCCCGCCGCCGGGTCCTCGGCCGTGTGCCGCGCGATGTGCCAGGCCGCCTCGACGGTTTTGCGCAGCGCCTCGGGCGAAAAGTCGGAGGTCGAGGCCGAGCCGCGGCGCTGGCCGGCAAAGACGGTCACCGCCAGGGACCGGTCGCGGGTCTGCTCGATGGTCTCCAGCGTGCGGTTGCGCACGGCCACGGACAGCCCCCGGCTTTCGGAGACCTCAGCGGCGGCATCGGAGGCGCCGGCCTCGCGCGCGCAGCGCAAGGCGTCGGTCACCAGCTCGCGAAACTGGGCCTGCTGGGCGGGGATGTCCAGGAAATCGTCTGTGGGTTCTTTCATGCGCAATCTGCCGGGTTCAAGACGGTTATCATAGTCAATTGAAACCCATTTTATGCCCGACCCATGGATGAACGCCTTCCGGACGACGATTCCGTCCGCGACGAACGGCCCAGCAAATCCCAGATCAAACGTGACCTGCATGCGCTGCTGGACCTGGGCCGCGAACTGATCGACCTGCCCGCCTCGCGGCTGGCGCAATTGCCGCTGGACGAGCCGCTGCGCGAGGCCATCGCCCTGGCCCAGCGGATCCACGCCCACGAGGGCCGGCGCCGCCAGACGCACTACGTCGGCAAGCTGCTGCGCCACGCCGACGCGCCCGCATTGCGGCGCCAGCTGGCCGAATGGGCCAACGGCTCGCGAGAGCAGACGCGGGCCATGCACCGCCTGGAAGACCTGCGCGACCGCCTGCTGGAAAGCGATGAGGCCCTGACGCGGCTGCTGCAAGCCTTCCCCCAGCTGGACATACAGCCGCTGCGGGCCCAGATCCGCGCGGCCCGCAAGGAAATCCGGGACAACCAGTCCCTGCCGCCCGGGCGCGAGCCTGCGCGCAAGCACTACCGCGCCCTTTTCCAGACCCTGAAGCAACTCGAATTCAAGGATGACGCCCCGGATGGACACGACGCTGGAGACGATTGAACGAACCACCGGCCCGCAGCCGACCCACAGCGTGATCTGGCTGCACGGCCTGGGCGCCGACGGGCACGACTTCGAGCCCATCGTGCCCGAGCTCGCCCACCCGGACCTGCCCGAGATCCGTTTCGTGTTTCCGCACGCGCCCGTGCGCCCCGTCACGCTGAACCAGGGCATGCCGATGCGCGCCTGGTACGACCTGTACGGCCTGGACCGGGATGCGCGCGAGGACGTGGACGGCATCCGCGCGACCCGCCACGCGGTCACCGGGCTGGTCACGCGAGAGGCCGAACGCGGCATCCCCCGCGAACGGATCGTGCTGGCCGGCTTTTCGCAGGGCTGCGCCATGGCGCTGTACACCGGCCTGCGGCTGGAGCACCGCCTGGCCGGCCTGATCGGCCTGTCGGGCTACCTGCCGCTGCGCAACACCACGGCGGCGGAACAGCATCCGGCCAACGCCGGCACGCCCGTGTTCATGGCCCACGGCACGCAGGACATGGTGGTGCCGATCACCTATGCGGAAGCCAGCCGGGACGTCCTGCTGGCGCAGGGGCACGCCGTGCAATGGCACACGTATCCCATGCCGCATGGGCTGCACCCCAGGGAACTCGTCGACATCCGGGACTTCCTGGTGAGTGTGTTTCGTTTGGATCCGGCGGCTGCTGGCACGCCGCCCGGATGAACCCCGCACGAAACAGTCCTCAGGACTCTTGGATCGGCGCATCCACCTCGCGGCTTGGCGCTGCTATCGACGCCTCGACTCTGCGGCTTGAAACATCTTGGACAATAGCGCTTCCCCACCTTGCGGCTTGCAAGCCGCTCGGATTCGATAGGCGAGCCATGGTCCGCAGTGGACCATGGCTCGACCAATCTCATCCAGGCACGAAACAGTCCTCAGGACTCTTGGATCGGCGCATCCACCTCGCGGCTTGCAAGCCGCTCGGATGAACCAGGCACGAAACAGTCCTCAGGACTGTTTCGTGTCCAGGTTCATCCAGATCCTTCTCATTCCTGGGTCTTCTTCGTCGGGGTCGTTGCGCAGGCCCAATGAGGTCATCAGGCCGATCATCGCGCGGTTGGTCGCCAGCACGAGGCCCTCTATGTAGCCCAGGCCCTGCTGGCGCGCGACGTGGATCAGGCTGCGCATCAGCTGCGCGCCCAGGCCGCGCCGCTGCCAATCGTCGGCGATGACCAGCGCGTATTCGGCGCCCTGGCCGTCGGCATTGCGCAGGTAATGGGCGAATCCCACGATGCGTTCCCGCAGCAGGCCGCGGTTTTCCGGATTGGGCACCTGCACCGTGGCGACCAGCGCCACCTCGCGGTCGTAGTCGATGCGCGTGTAGCGCGCCAGCATGCGGGGCGTGAGCTCGCGCAGCATGGACACGAAACGCATGTAGCGGGACTCGTCCGACAGGCCGCGCACGAATTCCTGCAGCAGCACTGCGTCCTCGGGGCGGATGGGCCGCAGCAGCCATTCCTGGCCGTCGGGCATCACCATGGACCGCACCAGCCGCCGCGGATAGGGATGGATGGCCATGTGCCGGTACGCCTGGTTTTCCGGGCGCTCGCCATCGTAGTTCGGGTCCAGACCGATGCGGACGTCTTCGGCGAAAAGGCTGGTGTCGTCCCACCACAGGGGATCGATGCACAGGGACCGCACCCCGGGCAGCGCGCTGACGATCTCTGAAATGCGCTCCAGGGATTCTCGCAGCTGCTCGAAGACCGCCGGGCTGAGGTCCTTTTCCAGCACGCGCGGCCAGAATTTTCCGCGCTGGATCAGCTGGCGCGCCAGGTAGTTGTTCAGCGGGGGCAGCTCGATCTCCCGGTGTGGCGAAGCCAGCCGCGCCGGCCGGCCGCCAGGGCCGAACTGGAGATATGGGCCGAACCGGTCGTCCTGGCGGACCTGGATGGACATGGGGACATTCTGGCGCGCGGCCTCGGGCGCGGGCTGGTCCTCGATGCGGATCGGCACGTGAAAGCAGTCGAGCAGCCAGCGGCAGCTGGCGCGGTCGAGTTCCGTCTTGCCCGACATGATGGCGTCGTTCAGCAGAGTGCGGGCCTCGTCCAGGCGCGGCGGGCGGTTCAGCATCTCCGGCGGCAGGGCCTGCTGGGCGAGCGTCTGGTTGTAATGGTACGAAGCCAGGATCCCGAAGGCATTGGCGGCCGACTCGGGCGTGCGGAAGGCCGGCAGCCCGACGGCATCGAGCCGGTGGCGCTGCGTCCGCATTGACGCATCGCCCAGGAAGCACGAAATGATGGGCTTGCCGGCCGCCTCGGAAAACTGCGCCAGGGCCTCGGCCGCCGAATCCATGTCGGACAGGGGGTCCGGCGCGATGAGCACCAGGACCCCGTCCACGTTGCCGTCGGCCGCCAGCAGGGTCAGGGCCTGCCGCAGGCGCGCCGGATCCAGCGGCGCATGGCTGACGACCGGGTTGGCGACCGCCGCGCCCGGCTCCAGCAGTGCGGCCAGGTCGCGGCGGGTCTGCGTCCCGAGGTCCGCGCGCGCCACCGGGCCGCCGGTGCCGATGGCGTCCAGCGCCAGATGCGCCGCGCCATGGCCGTTGGCGAACACCGCAATGCGCCGCCCGCGCTGGTGTTTGGCATGAACCAGAACCTTCAAGGCGGAAAACAGCTGCACGAAAAAGCGGATGCGGACCGCGCCCGTGCGGCGCAGCAGCGCGTCGAACACGGCATCGGACGCGGGTTCGTGGCCCGGCCCCTGGCGGCCGGATTTCAGCACGATGACCGGCTTGACGCTGGCTGCCGCCATCAGCGCGCTGGTGAATCGGCGCGAGGAATCGGCCTCTTCGAGGTAGAGCACGATGCTGTCGGACCGGGAATCCATCGACAGGTATTCCAGGACTTCAGCCACCGTCACACCCGAGGTGTCGCCCGTGGACACGACCGCGGAAAATCCCAGCTGGATGTCGCCTGCCCAGTCCAGCACGGCGGCGGCCACCATGCGCGACTGCGCGACCAGCGCCACCCGGCCGACCGGCGCGCCCTTGGGGTCCAGACCCAGGTTCAGGCCGAGGTGCGGGCGCTGGATGCCCAGGGCGCCGGGGCCGAGCACCAGGCAGTCGTTCATCTGACCCCAGGCCTGGCAATAGGTGCGGGTTTCCAGCGGATCGGCGGACGGCGTCTCGTGCGGCAGCAGCACCAGGGCCCGGGGACGGTACGCGCGCAAGGCCCCCAGGGCGGCCGGCAGCCGGGCCGGATCCAGGCACAGCAGCGCCATGTCCAGGCGCTGCCCCTCTTGCAGGAAATCCAGGCGCCCGGGCAGCCGCCATTGGCCGGCGGCGTCCGCGCGCACGTCCGCGACGCGCCCCCGCAGCATGGGCGGCGGCGTCTGCGCGACCGGCAATTCGCGCGAGCTGAGGACTAGCAAAGAGCGCGGCTCGAACAAGGCCGCCAGGCGATGACGCAACATGGATGGAACCCTGGACACCCAAAGACGGGGCGTCCTTTAAAATACACGATTTCTATCCTGATTCTACAGGGGTTCGCCCGCGTCCCCCGCTGCCGCATACCGCCATGACCCAGACTCCACAGCGCCCGGTGCGCACGCGTTTCGCCCCTTCCCCGACCGGCTACCTGCACCTGGGCGGCGCCCGGACCGCGCTGTTCTCCTGGGCCTTCGCGCGCCACTACGGCGGCACGTTCGTGCTGCGCATCGAGGACACCGATCTCGAGCGCTCGACACCCGAGGCCGTTCAGGCGATCCTGGACGGCATGCGATGGCTGGACCTGCAGGCCGACGAGGGCCCCTTCTACCAGATGCAGCGCATGGACCGCTATCGCGAGGTCATCGCCGACATGCTGGACAAAGGCACAGCCTACCACTGCTACAGCACGCCCGAGGAAGTCGAGGCCATGCGCGAACGCGCCCGGGCCGCCGGCGCCAAGCCCCGCTACGACGGCACCTGGCGGCCCGAGCCGGGCAAGACCCTGCCGCCCGTCCCGGCCGGCATCAAACCGGTGGTCCGCTTCCGCAGTCCGCAAGACGGCGTCACCGCCTGGGACGACCTGGTCAAGGGTCCGATCAGCTTCGACAACGGCGAGCTCGACGACCTGGTGATCGCCCGCCCGGACGGCACGCCGACCTACAATTTCTGCGTGGTCGTGGACGACTGGGACATGCAGATCACCCACGTGATCCGCGGCGACGACCACGTCAACAACACGCCGCGCCAGATCAACATCCTGCGGGCGCTGGGCGCCGAGCCCCCGCGCTACGGCCACGTGCCGATGATCCTGGGCCCCGACGGCGAAAAGCTGTCCAAGCGCCACGGCGCGGTCAGCGTCATGGAATACGACCGGCTGGGCTACCTGCCCGAGGCCATGGTGAACTACCTGGCCCGCCTGGGCTGGAGCCACGGCAACGACGAGCTCTTCAGCCGCGAACAGTTCGTCGAATGGTTCGATCCCCGGCATCTCAGCCGTTCCGCGGCGCAATGGGATCCCAAGAAACTGAACTGGGTCAATGCGCACGCCCTGCGCCAACTGGAACCCGGCGACCTCGCGCAGCGCGTGGCGCCGCGCATCGTCCGGCGCGGCGGCAACCCGCAGGCGGCCGACCTGCCGGCCATCATGGCCTTGCTGCGCGACCGCAGCGAGACCCTGGAAGACCTCGCCGAAGGCGCCCTGCTGTTCTGCGGCCCCTACGCGCCCGCCGATGCCGCGCTGAAGGCCGAGGTCCTGGACGCCGCCGCGCAAGCGCTGCTGCGCATCTTCCAGGCCCGCGCCCAGGCCCAGGCGGACTGGTCCGAGCCGGCGCTGGACGCACTGATCAAGGACGTCCTGAAATCCGAAGGCGTGAAGATGCCCAAGCTGGCCATTCCGCTGCGGGTCGCCGTCACCGGCCAGAAGCACACGCCGTCGATCGGCGCCGTGCTTGCCCTGCTGGGCCGCGCCACGGTGCTCGAGCGCCTGGACGCCACCCTGGCCGGCTGAGCGCCATCGTCAGAAAGGCAGCCGGTATCCGGGCGACATGCGGCGCGCCCGGATGCTGCCCTGTTCGCCCTGCAGGCGCAGTTCGGACGCATCGGCGCGGACGATGCGATAGCGGTTGCTGTAGATGGGATCGTTCAGGTTCACCGGCACGCCGTTGGATTCCAGCGTGCGCAGCACCAGCGTACTGCCGTCCCGTGTCCAGCAGCCGGATTCCTCGAGCCCTTGCGAGGGGGTGCGCGGACGCTTGACCTGCTCGACGTAGCTCATGGTGCCATCCGGATTCAGGGTGTACAGGGTGCGCAGCGAGCCCGCCACGCCTTTCTGCGCCGTGACCGACAGCCAGTTGCCCACCAGCGCATCGCCAGCCGCGGCCGCCGTGCAGGCGGGCGGCTTGGCCTGGGCCTCGGGCGCCGAGGCCGGCCGCGTGGACGCGCATCCCGCCAAGAGGCCGGCGGCGACTGTCGCGGCCGCCGCCATGGAAAGTTGAATGAATCGCATTGCTTGATTCCCGTTCATGACAATTGTCATCCAATATCCCCGACTGCGACAGGGCCGATCCCGCCGGGGCGGGCGCCCCGGCCTACAATTTTCCCGACCCCGTGACGTCCGCGGGAAAACATTCATTCTACTGACATGAGCCATTCCTTACTCGTCACGCTGCACCTGTTTGCCGCCATCATGTTCGTGGGCACGGTCTTCTTCGAGGTGCTCATCCTCGAAGGCATCCGCAAGCCGCTCGGACGCGAGGCCATGCGCAACGTCGAACTCGCGATCGGCCGGCGCGCGCGCAGGATCATGCCCTTCGTCATGATCGTGCTGTTCGGTGCGGGGCTGGGAATGGCATGGCAATTCCGGGAGGCGCTGGCCCAGCCGTTCGCCAGCCATTTCGCCACCCTGCTGTGGATCAAGATCATTTTCGCCTTCAGCGTGCTGGGGCACTTCATCTTCGCCATGCTCATGAGCGGCACAGGCCGGCTGAAGTCCCGCCATTTCCAGCTCATCCACCTGAGCGTCTTCTGCCACGTGGTCCTGATCGTGTTCCTCGCCAAGGCCATGTTTTATCTCTGAGGCCCGCCGCCGGCAAATCGAAACGCAACTTTTTCGAGACAGGCGGCAATCCTCGGGCTGCATAATGGCCGCGCCGCGGCCGATAATGCTTGGAAGCCCCCACTCCTTACGATAGACTTGAAGGCGTGCGATATTCATGATATCGCACGCCTGCGCCATTTGAGATGGGCCGCACCGGACGTGTGGGGGTCATATCAAATGGGTGGACGTTTCCTTTTGCACCCAAGGAGCACGACAATGGCAACCGCCAAGAAAGCCGCAGTCACCCCCGCCAAGAAAGCCGCCACCCCGAAGACCACCGCAGCAAAGGCCACCACCAAGGCCACGGCCACCAAGGCCGCCGCAAAGCCGGCAGCCAAGGCAGCCCCCAAGAAAGCCGCCGCCAAGCCGGCAGCCCCCAAGACCGCAGCAAAGACCGCTTCCGCCAAGGCGGGCGCAGCCAAGTCCGCCGCCACGAAAACCGCAGCCAGCAAGACCGCCGCGGTGAAGAAGACCGCCGCAAAACCGGCCGCCGCCAAGAAACCCGCAGCCAAGGCCGCGACCGCCAAGGCAGCGCCGGCCAAGAAGGCTGCGGCAAAGCCGGCGGCCAAGGCCACGGCCAAGGCCAGCACCGCCAAGACGGCAGCGGCCAAGACCGCGGCCAAAAAACCCGCCAAGCCGGCGGCGGTTGCCAAGAAGCCCGCAGCCGGCAAGACCGCCGCCAAGGCGACGGCATCCAAGCCTGCGGCGGCAGCGAAGAAACCGGCAGCCAAGACGGCAGCCGCCACGGCAAAGAAACCTGCCGCCGCGAAAAAGCCGGCCGCGAAAAAACCCGCAGCAGCCAAGCCGGCCGCAGCCGCCAAACCGGCTGCCAAGGCGGCAAGCCCCAAGAAGCCCGCGACCAAAGCCGCCGCCGTGAAAAAGCCGGCCGCCACCAAGGCCACTCCCGCCAAGAAAGCCGCCAGCAAACCCGCGGCCGCCGCGCCCGCGGCGCGCACGGATGCGAATCCGGCGGGCAGCTGGCCCTTCCCCCTGGCCGGCCGTCCCTGACGCATCGTCCCGGATCCCCGAGGCGGCCCCGTGCCGCCTCGGGGATTTTTCCGTCACGCTGCGGCTGCATCGCGGGCGCCGGATTTGCCGCATCTTTCTGGCTAATGCGACAATGGCCACCTACTATCTGATGCCGTCTGAGAGCGCCGCATGGTCCGTGACATCCTGATCTTCCTGATCGATATCGTTTTTTCGCTGTTCGGGATCGCCCTGATCCTGAGAGCCTGGATCTTCGCGATCCGCCTGCATCCCTTCAATCCGTATTCCCAGGCCATCCTGCGCGTCACCGACTGGCTGGTGCAGCCGCTGCGGCGCATCGTGCCGTCCAGCGGTCGTTTCGACTGGCCCAGCATCCTCGCCTGCTGGCTGACGGCGATCGTCTATCTGCTGCTGACCTGGCTGATCGCCATGGGCGGCATGCTGCCGCCGGCGTCGGCCATCGGTGCAGTCCTGCTGAGCGGACTGCTGGTCGGCTTGAAATGGCTGTTCAATGTGATCGTGTGGGTGACGCTGATCCAGGCGGTGCTGTCGTGGATCAATCCGCTGTCGCCGGTGATGCCGGTGCTCTACACCCTGACCGCGCCGCTGCTGGATCCCATCCGGCGCATGCTGCCGCGCATGGGCGGCCTGGACCTGTCGCCGCTGGTGCTGCTGGTCGTGGCGCAGATCGTCATGATGATCCTCAACCACCTGGTGTTCTCGACCTTCGGCGTCTAGCGCCGGGCCATTGCCGCCGGGGCCTCGGCCCCCGACAATCGGGCGCCCCGCGGGGCGCCCGTTTTCATTACATCGGCACGACGCGGGTGGGGCCGCCGCCGCTGATGACCTGGACGCGCTGGCCCGAGCTGAGGGCGATGTCGTTGGCCTGCGCGATGACGCGGGTCTCGCCGTTGTCCAGCCGCACGGTGATTTCCAGGCCGTCGGTCTTGTTGACCTTGTTCTCGACGGCATTGCCGGCCAGGCCGCCCAGCAGGGCGCCGCCGATGGAGGTCAGGATCTGGCCCCGGCCGCCGCCGATGGCGCTGCCGGCGACCCCGCCCAGGGCGCCGCCCGCCAGCGCCCCGACGCCCGAGGACTTGTCGGACTGGATGACGACCGGACGTACGGACACCACCGTGCCGTAGCGCACGATCTGTTCCTGCTGGGCCTGTCCGTAGGTGTAGACCGACCCCGAGGCCGACTGATTGGCGCATCCCGCCAAGGCCAGCAGCGACAGGGACATTCCCAGTGCCGCGGTGAGGCGCAGGGCGCGGGAATGAAGGTTAAGGGAATGGATCGCCATGAGGGGACTCCTGCAACAGCACACAGACAGCAGATCAGGCAAGGACGCCCGCAGTGACGCCATAGTGGCGGTGGAGTGCCGCCATGATCTGATCGCGCGACGGGTTATGGTTCTGCGGACCTTGACTGGCAATTTTAAGGCCCCCCATCACATTCGCCAAGCAACAGGCGTCGTACAGAGACCAGTCGTTGACCAGCCCGTACAGCAGGCCGCCGCGATGTGCGTCGCCGCAGCCCGTCGGGTCGACGAGCTGCGTCACCGGCACCGGCGCGATCGCGGTCTGCGTGCCCCGCTCGTACAGCGTAGCGCCCTCGGCGCCCCGCGTCACCACCGCCGCGGTCAGGCCGGCGGCGATCGCCTCCATGGGCTGCCCCATGCGGTCCTCGATCACGCTCGCCTCGTAGTCGTTGGCGGTCAGGATGCTGGCCATGGCCAGCATGCGGCGCAGGTCGTCGCCGTCGAACAGCGGCATGGCCTGGCCCAGGTCGAAGATGAACGGGATGCCGGCGGCGCGCAGGCGCTCGGCATGCGTGAACATGCCGTCCTTGGAATCAGGCGAGACGATGGCCCAGCGGGCGCTGTGGCCGCTCAGGTCGTTCTCGGCGGAACGCAGCATTGCGCCCGGATGGAAGGAAGCGATCTGATTGTTGTCCAGGTCGGTAGTGATGTAGCACTGGGCCGTATAGGTATCAGGCAGGACCCGCACCAGGCGGGTGTCGATCCCCAGATCCTGCAGGCGCTGCAGGTAGTCTTCGGCGTCCTGCCCCACCGTGCCGACCGGCACGGGATCGCCGCCCAGCAGCTTGAGGTTGTAGGCGATGTTGCCCGCGCAGCCGCCGAATTCCTTGCGCAGCGTCGGGACGAAAAAGGAAACGCTCAGGGACTTGAGGTTGTCGGACAGGATGTGGTCGCGAAAACGGCCCTCGAACACGGCAATCGTGTCGAAGGCCATGGAACCACAAATCAGCACATCCTTGTTCTGGGTCATGAATGGTTTTTCCTCAAGGGTAGAACAGTTCGAGCTGGTAGCCGTTGATGCGCATGCCGCTCAGGGTCAGCGGCACCTGCACCAGCACTTCGCCGCGGGCGGCGAAGGGATGCGAGGCCGCCTCGGCCCCCAGGTAATCGGCGGGCGACAGGTTGCGCCGCACCAGCAGCGTGCCCGCCCCGTCCTTCAGGTCGAGCACGATCGTCGGCCATTCCTGGGCCCGCTCGGACTGGTTGCGCAAGGTCGCCTGCAGCACGAACCGCTGCGGCTCGGGCGCCTCGGCAGCCGGCGCGCCGCCCCGCGTGGGCGGCTGGCGGCCGTCCGGCGGCGTGTCCTGGACCTTCAGGGCGGACCCGGTGATGGTGATCTGCGCGAGGTCGCGGGCATAGGGCACCTGGCAGCGCAGCGGCACGCAGGCGCGCTGCAGCCACGGACGCAGGGCAGGCGCCGCCTGCGCCAGCTGCGAGCGGTAGACGTAGACCAGTTGGGCGGCCAGCAAGAGCAGCAGCGCCAGCAGCAGGAGCCGGGCGGCCAGGCGGGCAGGCCCCGACCACCATGGCGGGCTCTCGCCCTCCGGCAGCAGGGGAGCGGCCGTGCCGCCCTGCCCCCGATGGCCGGGGCGCGCCTCGACCACGAAAGGCGCCGGCCGGTCCTCGGAACCGATCTGCGGCTCGACGCGGAAATGGGCCTGCCCCGGCCCTGGCATCGGCTCCGGTGCGGGGCCGGCGCGGCTGGAACGGAACACCTGGGGCTCGTCCGCCGCGGGATCGAAGATGTCGGGCTCCGGCCCGGTGCTGAAGTCCGGCTCGGGAGGAACCACCGGCGCAGGCGCGGGCCGGCGCTCGATGCGCGGCTCGGGGGGCGGTGGCGGGGGCGGGGGCGGCGGTGGGGGCGGCGGGCGGCGCTCGACGCGGGGAACGGCCGGGCCGGTCTGCCCCGGGACGGCCCCCGACACGACCTCGGCATAGCCATCGAAGATGTGCGAGCACTGCACGCATCGGATGTAGCCCTTGCGCAATTGCAGGTCCGCCAAGCTGGCCTCGAAAGCCGTTCCGCATTGCGGGCAGCGCGTGGTCAGGTCCATGCCCCGCTCTCCCGCCGGTCAGCCTTTGCGGCCGGCCAGGCAGACCCAGCCATCCCGCGCAGCCCAGACCTGCAGCGCCATCCAGGGGGCGTAGGCCGCGGCGACCTCTTCGGCCTGCCGTTCCAGCACGCCGGACAGCACCAGCGAACCGCCGGGCGCCACCCGCGAGCACAGCATGGGCGCCAGGACCTTCAGGGGATTGGACAGGATGTTGGCGACGACGACGCGCCGCGTGCCGTCCGACAGCGCATCGGGCAGACAGGCCCGGACCTGTACGCCGTTGGCTCGGGCATTGTGCGTGGTCGAGAGCACGGCCTGTTCGTCGATGTCGACCGCCCAGGTCTCGCCGGCGCCCAGCAGGCGCGCAGCGATCGCCAGGATGCCCGAGCCGCAACCGTAGTCCAGCACGGTTTCCCCGCCTTGCAGGTGGGCGGCCAGCCATTCCAGGCACAGGTGCGTGGTGGGATGGCTGCCGGTGCCGAACGCCAGACCCGGATCCAGCTCGATGCGGACGATGCCGTCGTGCTCGCCGGCCTCGGGCAGGCCGGCGTCCTCGCGATGCCAGCTGGGCACGATCCAGATGCGCTCGCCCACGGTGATGGGGCCGAACTGCGATTGGGTCAGGCGGACCCAGTCCGCGTCCGGCACCGTGCGCAACCGCCAGTCGCCGGCCGTGGGGGCCGGACCGGCCAGGCCGTCGAGCGAGGCCAGGAGCTGCTCGGGATCGTCGCCGTCCGCCAGCAGCGCCACCAGCCGGTTGCGCCGCCAGGCCAGGACCTCGGGTTCCGTGCCGGGCTCGCCGAAGAGCGCCTGCTCGCGGTCGGTATCGCCATCGGCGTCCTCGACGGACACGGACAGGGCGCCCGCCTCAAGAAGCGCGTCGGACCAGGCTTCCGCCTGGTCTTCCGTGCAGCTCAGTACCAGTTCACGCATGCCCCGCCCTCAGTTCCGCTGGGCCAGCTTGTGTTCGAGGTAGTGGATGCTGGTGCCGCCCTTGATGAAATTCTCATCCTGCAGCAGTTCCCGGTGCAGGGGAATATTGGTGCGCACCCCTTCGACGATCATCTCCGACAGCGCGATGTCCATGCGCATCAGCGCCTGGTGGCGGTCGTCGCCGTAGGTGATGAGCTTGGCCACCATGGAATCGTAGTACGGCGGCACGGTGTAGCCGGTGAACACATGCGAATCCATCCGCACCCCCGGGCCGCCCGGCACGTGCCAGTTGGTGATCTTTCCAGGGCTGGGGGTGAATTTGTGCGGGTCTTCCGCATTGATGCGGCATTCGATCGCATGGCCGCGCAGGTGGATGTCGCGCTGGCGCAGGGTGAATTTCTCGCCCGCCGCGATGCGCAGCTGCCACTGCACCAGGTCCAGACCGGTGATCATCTCGGTGACCGTGTGCTCGACCTGGATGCGCGTGTTCATCTCGATGAAGAAGAATTCGCCGTTCTCGTACAGGAACTCGAAGGTGCCCGCGCCGCGGTAGCGCATCTGCCGGCACGCCTCGGCGCAGCGTTCGCCGATGTGCTCGATGACCGCCCGGTCGATGCCCGGGGCCGGCGCTTCCTCGATGATCTTCTGGTGGCGGCGCTGCATGGAGCAGTCGCGCTCGCCCAGCCAGACGGCCTTGCCCTCGCCATCGGCGAGGACCTGGATCTCGATGTGGCGGGGGTTCTCCAGGAATTTCTCCAGGTAGACCTCGGGGTTGTTGAACGCAACCCCAGCCTCGGTGCGGGTCATGGCCACGGAATTGAGCAGCGACTCGGCATCGTAGACGACGCGCATGCCGCGCCCGCCGCCGCCGCCGGCGGCCTTGATGATGACCGGATAGCCCACGCGGGCCGCGATGCGCTGGATCTCCGCGGGATCGTCCGGCAGGGCGCCGTCGGATCCGGGCACCACCGGCACACCGGCGGCGATCATGGCCTGCTTGGCGCTGACCTTGTCACCCATGGTCCGGATGCTTTCGGGACGCGGCCCGATGAACACGAAGCCGCTTTTCTCGACCCGCTCGGCGAAATCCGCATTCTCGGACAGGAAGCCGTAGCCCGGATGGATGGCCTCGGCGTCGGTGACCTCGGCGGCCGAGATCAGGGCCGGCATGTTCAGGTAGCTGTCGCGCGGCGAGGCCGGGCCGATGCAGACCGACTCGTCGGCCAGCCGCACGTACTTGGCCTCGCGGTCGGCCTCGGAATGGACCACCACGGTCTTGATGCCCAGCTCGCGGCAGGCGCGCTGAACCCGCAGGGCGATTTCACCGCGGTTGGCAATCAGAATCTTTTCGAACATGGCTTAGGCAATGATGAACAGGGGCTGGCCGTATTCGACCGGTTCGCCGTTGTCGACCAGGATTTCCTTGACCACGCCGGACTTGTCGGCCTCGATCTCGTTCAGGAGCTTCATGGCCTCGATGATGCACAGGGGGTCGCCTTCCTTGACGGACTGGCCGACCTCCACGAAGGCCGGCGAATTCGGGTTGGGCGCGCGGTAGAACGTGCCGACCATCGGAGCCTTGACCTGATGGCCCTGGGGAACCGCGGGCGCGGCCGGCGCGGCGGCGGCCGGCGCGGCAGCCACCACCGGGGCGGGGGCGGCCGCCACAGGCGCCGGCGCGGCCACCGGGGTCTGGGAGAACTTGACGATGCGGACCTTGCCCTCGCCTTCGGTGATTTCGAGTTCGGCAATGCCCGAATCGGCCACCAGGTCGATCAGTGTCTTCAGCTTTCTAAGATCCATGAGAAACGATTCCTGTTTGCAGGCCCGATATCCGCGGGCCATTCATGATGAGATGCGGGCTGCAGAAACAAATACGCCGTCGTTGCGCCCCTGGACAGCAGGGGAAATCCACGACGGCCGCATCTGAATGACGGGGTGCCAGGGGGCCTGCCAGGAGGGATCACCGAGATCCCGCAGGGGCAGCCACAACCTGAACGCATCAGCCCTTAAAGCGCCTTTTTACGCTAAAACCGTCGATTTGTCCATTAAAACAGCCACCAACCGGGACGGCCCCAGAAAAATTGAAACCTAAAGTATCCTGGCCACGCGGGACTGCAGGTCATCTGGCCGGAGTTCTCCGAGGACCATCGAATCGGCGTGGCCGCGGGCGTCGTACAGGACCGTGAAGGGCAGGCCGCCGCCCTTGTTGCCCAGCTCGCGCATCAGCGGGATGCCCTGGGTGCCGGTCAGCAGCACCGGGTAGGAGACCGGCACCTTGTCCAGGAAGCGCAGCACGTTGGCCCGCGTATCGATGGCCAGCCCCAGCACCGTCAGGTCCGGATGCTGGTGATGCAGGGATTCGAGCAGCGGCATCTCGCGCACGCAGGGCGCGCACCAGCTGGCCCAGAAATTCATCACCAGCGGACGGCCCACGTAGCCCGACAGCGCCTGCGCGGCGCCCTGCAGATCGTCGAAGGAGCGGCCGAACACCGGATCGGCCGGCAGCATCGCCGCCCGGACCGCCGGGGGACCGGCCGCCGCCCCCAGCAGGGCGGCGCCAGCCGCGCCCAGAAATGACCGCCTGTCCATCACGCCATCCATCCAAAACCGTCGTCGAATGATCATAGCATTGGGCCCTACAATACAGGCCGGAGGATACGATGCACGTACACATACTGGGAATCTGCGGCACCTTCATGGGCGGCGTGGCCCTCATCGCCCGCTCTGCGGGGCACCGGGTCACGGGTTGCGACGCGGGGGTCTACCCCCCCATGAGCACGCAGCTGCGCGAGCAGGGCATCGAGCTGGTCGAGGGCTTCGACGCCGGCCAGATCGCCCTGGGCGCCGACCTGTACATCATCGGCAACGTCGTCAGCCGGGGCAACCCCCTGATGGAGGCCATCCTCGACCGCGGCCTGCCCTATGTCTCGGGGCCGCAGTGGCTGGCCGATCACGTGTTGCCCGGCCAGCACGTGCTGGCGGTCGCCGGCACCCACGGCAAGACCACCACCAGCGCCCTGCTGGCCTGGATCTTCGAGCATGCGGGCCGGCCCGCCAATTTCCTGATCGGAGGCGTGGCGCCCGACCTGCAGGTCTCGGCCCGCTACCAGCCGGACCGCCGCCATTTCGTCATCGAAGCCGACGAATACGACACGGCGTTCTTCGACAAGCGCTCCAAGTTCGTGCATTACCGGCCCCGCACGGCGATCCTGAACAACCTCGAATTCGACCATGCGGACATCTTCCCCGACCTGGCGGCCATCGAGACCCAGTTCCACCACCTCGTGCGCACCGTCCCGGCCAGCGGCCGGATCATCCGCCCGGCCGACAGCGAGGCGCTGGACCGGGTGCTGTCGCGCGGCTGCTGGACGCCGGTCGAGACCTTCGGCGACGGCGGCCTGTGGCGCGCGCGCGCGCAGCCCGGCGACGAGGGCCGCTGCGAGATCCTGCTCGACGGCCGGCCGCAGGGCTGGCTGGACTGGTCCATGGCCGGCCTGCACAACCGCGCCAACGCGCTGGCGGCGATGGCGGCGGCCAGCCATGCCGGAATTCCCGTGGATGCGGCGATCGCCGCGCTGAACACGTTCCAGGGCGTGCGCCGCCGGCTGGAACTGCGCGGCACGGTGGACGGGGTCGCCGTCTATGACGATTTCGCCCACCATCCCAGCGCCATCGCCACCACCCTCGACGGCCTGCGCCGGCGCGTCGGCCCGCACGCCCGCATCCTGGCCGTGCTCGAGCCCCGCTCCAATACCATGAAACTCGGCACCATGGCCGCGCGGCTGCCGGACTCGCTGGCCCAGGCCGACCAGGTCTATTGCTATGGCGAAACCGCGGGCAAGCAGGCCCTGGGCTGGGATCCCGCCCGCGTCCTCGCGCCGCTGGGGCCCCGGCTGGCCTGGTCCGGCGACCGGCTGGACGCGCTGGTCGACTCCCTGTGCCTAGCGGCGCGGGCCGGCGACCACATCCTGATCATGAGCAACGGCGGCTTCGGCGGCATCCATGCCAAACTGCTGGACGCGCTGGCGCAACGCGCGCCCGCATCGCCCCAGGCCCGTCCGCCCCACTGACCTCCTTCCATTCCTTTATGCACGTTCTCTACGAAGACGCCGGCAAACTCAAGGCCGAAACGATTTTTTCCGAAGCCGACACCTCGCTGCAGGTGGAATCGGCCTCCGGCAAGCGCAGCAAGATCAAGCGCAACAACGTCCTGTTCACCTTCGACCGGCCGGCGCCCGACGCCCTGCTGCCCAGCGCCGAGGCGCTGGCCGCCACCCTGGAGCCCGATTTCCTGTGGGAATTCGCGCCGCAACAGGAATTCGAGGCCGCGGCGCTCGCCGAAGACTATTTCGGCCACGCGCCGGACGCCGTGGAAAAGACCGCGCTGATCCTGGCGCTGTCGGCGGCCCCGGCCTATTTCCACCGCCGGGGCCGGGGCGCCTTCCGGCCCGCGCCGCCGGACATCCTCCAGGCCGCGCTGGCGGCCATCGAGAAAAAACGCCTGCAGGCCGAACAGCAGCAGCAATGGACCGACGAGATGGTCGCCGGGCGCCTGCCCGAGGCGCTGCGGGACGCCGCGCCCGCCTTTCTGGACCGCCCCGACAAGAATTCCCTGGAATGGAAGGCCTTCGACGCGGCCGTCCAGCAGACGGGCACGAGCCCCGAAAAGCTGCTGCTGTCGCTGGGCGTCTGGCCCGATCCGCTGCGCATGATGCGCCAGCGGTTCCTGGCGACCCATTTTCCCAAGGGCACCGAATGGCCGCCCGTGGAGGTCGAGGCCTGGGGCGCCGACCTGCCCGCCACCGACATCGAAGCCTATTCCGTCGATGACTCCAGCACCATCGAGATCGACGATGCGCTGTCCGTCACCCAGCCCGACGCCGACACGATCCGGGTGGGCATCCACATCGCCGTGCCGGCCCTGGCGATCCCGCGCGGCAGCGAATTCGACAGTATGGCGCGCAGCCGCATGTCCACGGTCTACATGCCGGGCGACAAGATCCCGATGCTGCCGCGCGAGCTGATTGCCGCGTTCTCGCTGGACGAAGGCCAGTGGCGGCCCGCGCTGTCGCTGTACGTCACCGGCCGCCTGGCCGACGGCGAGATCCTGGCCACCGAGACGCGCCTGGAACGCATCCGGGTCACCGGGAACCTGCGCCATGACCGGCTGGGCGACCGCATCACGGCCGAGGCCCTGGCCAGCCCGGACGCCGACCTGCCTCACGCCCACTGGCTGCGGCCGCTGTGGCAGTTCGCGCAGCAACTGAGCGCGGCCCGGGACAAGGTCCGTGGCAAGCCGGAGAACAACGACCGCGTCGAATACAGTTTCGAGCTGGACGGGCCGCCCGACGACCCCGACTCGATCATCCGGCTGATCCCGCGCCAGCGCAACGCGCCGCTGGAGCGCCTGGTCGCCGAATACATGATCCTGACCAACACCCAGTGGGGCGCGCTGCTGGCCCGCCACGGGGTCCCGGGCATCTACCGGTCGCAGCAGATGGGGCGCACCCGGATGTCGACCCAGGCGCTGCCGCACGAATCGATCGCGGTGCCGCAATACATCTGGTCGACCTCGCCGCTGCGCCGCTACGTGGACCTGATCAACCAGGGCCAGATCCTGGCCGCTGCCGAGCACGGCGTCTCCGCCCGCCTGGTGGCGCCGTTCAAGCCCAAGGACGCCGACCTCTACGCCCTGATCGGCGCGTTCGACTCGCAGTACACCCTCTGGGGCGAATTCCAGTCCTCGATGGAGCGCTACTGGTGCATCCGCTGGCTGCAGCAGCAAGGCCTCAAGGAAGTCCGCGCCCACGTCCTGCGGGAAAACCTCGTCCGCCTGGCCTGCGCACCGCTGGTCACGCGCATCAACGGCCTGCCGGCGTTCGACCGCGGCCAGGCGCTGGTGCTGGACATTCTGGGCTACGATGAACTGGGACTGGACATCGAGTGCCGCCTGCGCGAAGCGCTCTGAACGACATGACACAGCCGGCGAACCTGCTGCCCCTGCAGTTGCTGGAGCCCCGCCATGAAGGCCGCAGCCGCATGGCGCTGGCCCTGCTGCTGTCGGTCTGCGTCCATGCCCTGCTGCTGGCCTGGCGCCTGCAGGCGCCGACCACCGTCGCCCGCGAATCGCCGCTCGAGATCACCCTGGTCAACAGCCGCAGCGAACAGGCGCCGCTCAAGCCCCAGGCGCTGGCCCAGCAGAACCTGGACGGCGGCGGGGACCGCGACCGGGGCATGGCGGCCTCGCCCCTGCCCCGCACCGCCGAGGGTTCGGCCGACGAGGCGGTGCTGCAGGCGCTGCGCCGGCGGCAGGCCGAACTCGAAGCCGAACAGCGGCGCCTGCTGACCCAGCTGGAATCCCGCGACGCGGTGCCGCAGGCCCGCCCCGCCCCGCGCCTGCTGGGCAGCAGCGCGGATCCGGGCGACGACGACCGCGAGCAGGAAAGCCTGGTGCTCAATGCCCGCATCGCCGCCCTGAAAGCCCGCATCGAGCGCTACAACGCCCTGCCGCGCCAGACCTTCACCGCGCCTTCGGTCCGGGCCGCGGACTACGCGCAATACGTCGAGGCGTGGCGCCAGCGCATCGAGCTCATCGGCACGCAGCACTACCCCCCCGAGGCGCGCGGCCGCATCTACGGCGACCTGCAGCTGACCGTCTACATCCGCCGCGACGGGACCCTGGACCACCTGGAATTCGACCGCCCGTCCTCCCACGCCGTGCTGAACAGCGCGGCGCGGCGCATCGTCGAGCTGGCCGCGCCCTTCGCGCCCCTGCCGCCCGAGCTGGCCGCGCGCACCGACATCCTGGCGATCACCCGCACCTGGCACTTCACCCGGGCGGGGCTGGACACGAACGCCCCATGAAGGCCCGCCGCCTGATCGCCACGGTCCTGATGGTGGCTGTCTGCGCCGGTTTCCTGTACGAAGCGGGCCTGCTGGGCATGGTGGTCTGGTTCAATTTCCGCAATCCCCACAACACGCCGGTCATGCAGGACACCCTCAACGCCCTGAGGGCCCGGGATCCCGAGGCGCGGCTGCACCATGAATGGGTACCCTACGACCGCATCAGCACGCACCTCAAGCGGGCGGTGATCGCGTCCGAGGACTCGGGCTTCGTGGAACATGACGGCGTCGAATGGGACGCCATCCGCAAGGCCTGGCACTACAACCTGCGCCAGGAGGCCCTGGGCCGCTCGCGCCGCCGGGGCGGATCGACGATCACGCAGCAACTGGCCAAGAACCTGTTCCTGTCCAACTCGCGCAACTATCTGCGCAAAGGCCAGGAACTGATCCTGACCTACATGATCGAGGCGGTCATGAGCAAGCGGCGGATCCTGGAACTCTACCTGAACGTCGCCCAGTGGGGCAGCGCCACCTTCGGCGCCCAGGCCGCCGCCCGGCACTACTTCAAGACCGACGCGGCCCGGCTCTCCAGCACGCAGGCCGCGCAACTGGCCGCCATGCTGCCCAATCCCGCCTACTACGACCGGCACGGCGCCACGGGCTACCTGCGCTCGCACGCCGCCACGGTGCGCGCCCGAATGTCGCAGGTCGAGGTCCCCTGATAGCGCCGCGGCCCGCCGCGCCGTTCAGAGTACTATTGAGGTTTTCGCTGTATTCCGACCCATGCGCACGGCCCGACACTACATCGCCCGCGAAATCTACCGCTCGACGACGGTCGTGCTGGTCGCGCTCGTGGGCCTGTTCATGTTCTTCGCCCTGATCGAGGGCCTGGACAAGGTCGGCGACCGCCTCACGCTGCTGAACCTGTTCTACCTGCAGGCCCTGGACCTGCCCAACCACCTGTACGAGCTGCTGCCCATCGGCCTGCTGATCGGCGCCGTGCTGGCGCTGGCCAGCCTGGCCCAGCGCAATGAGCTGACGATCCTGCGGGCCTCGGGCGTCAGCGGCCTGAAGCTGCTGGGCACCCTGTGGCTGATCGCCATCCCCCTGATGGCGGGCGCCTACATCCTGTCGGAATACATCACCCCGGCCGCCGAGCTGCGCGGCAGCGAATCGCGGCTCGCCCTGCTGGGGCGCACGGACGGCGGGCGCTTGTCCAGCGGCTACTGGTTCAAGGAAGGCGATTCCAGCGGCGGCACCCGCATCATCAACATCCACCAGCTCGACGGCCAGGGCCGCGTGCAGGGCGTGGTGCTCTATGAATTCCGCGCCGACGACACGCTGCAGGCCTACGTGCAGGCGAAAAACGGCCAATTCGAACAAGGCAGCCTGACCCTGACCGGCGTGACCGAGACCCGCATCCAGCCCCAGCCGGCCGCCGCCCTGGCGGACGCCCGCATCCCGGCCGCGCCGGTCAGCGAGGTGCGCCACCTGGAAAGCCGCAGCGTCCCGACCTCGCTGACGCCGGAGCGCCTCATCGCGCGCATCCTGACGCCCGAGCGCATGGCCATCACCGACCTGGTGGACTACATCCGGTACCTGCGCAAGAACCACCTCCAGACCGACCGCCAGGAGGTCGCCCTCTGGCGCAAGATCGCCTATCCCTTCACCCTGCTGGTCATGATGACCATCGCGGCGCCCATCGGGTTCATGCAGACCCGGCGCGGCGGCATCGGCCCCAAGGTATTCCTGGGCATCATCCTGGGCGTGGGTTTCTTCATGCTCAACCAGCTGGCCCTGAACGCCGGCATGCTGGGCGACTGGCCGCCCTGGGCCACGGCCCTGGTGCCCAGCATGCTGGGCCTGGGGCTGGCGCTGATCATCCTGCTGGCCATGGAGCACCGCCATCCGCTGGCGCTCTGGTGGCGGCAGCGGCGGCTGGAACGGGGGGCGGCGTGAATCCGGACGGCGACATCTGGGTCGTCGGCGACGTCCAGGGCTGCGCCGGCGCGCTGCGGGCGCTGCTGGCCCGCCCCGAGCTTTCCCTGCCCGGCACCGAGATCTGGTTCGCCGGCGACCTGGTGAACCGCGGGCCGGACTCGTTGGGCGCCCTGCGGCTCATCCGCAGCCTCGGCTCCCGGGCTCGCGCGGTCCTGGGCAACCACGACCTGCATCTGCTGGCGGTGGCTGCGGGCGTGCGCAAGGCCGGCAAGTCGGACACCCTGCAGGACATCCTGGACGCGCCGGACCGCGACGAACTGCTCGACTGGCTGCGCCACCGTCCCCTGATGATCCGGGCCCGCGGGCATGTCGTGGTGCATGCCGGCATCCTGCCCGCCTGGACCCTGGACCAGGCGCAATCGCTGGCCCGCGAGATCGAGACGGCGCTGCGCCAGCCCGACTGGGCCCAGGCGGTGCACGACCTGTACGGCGAGGAGCCCGTGCAGTGGCGCGACGATCTGCGCGGCCCGGCCCGCATGCGCGTCATCGTCAATGCGTTGACCCGGATGCGCGTGTGCCGCGCCGACGGCAGCATGGACTTCCATCACAAGGCCGGCCCGGACGCCGGGTCCGGTCTGCGCCCCTGGTTCGACCTGCCGGGGCGCCGCACCCGGGACGAGGTCGTCGTGTTCGGCCACTGGTCCGCCCTGGGCCTGAACATCCGCCCCGACACGATCTGCCTGGATACCGGCTGCGTCTGGGGGCGGTCGCTGACCGCGCTGCGGCTGCGCGACCACCATCGGGTCCAGCAGGACTGCTCGGACTGCCGCTGAGCCGGCAGCGGACGGCTATGCCGCCGCTGCCGGCGCGGGGGCGGCATCCTGCCCGCCCACCACCGCCCGGCGCACGGCCGCGTGGGTCCGCCGGGCCAGCTGGCCCCGGTCCAGAGACGGATCCGGCGCGATCGGCGCGAGGAATTCGCATTCCACCACCACCGCCCGGGCGCCCAGCAGGAACCATAGATTGGCCACCAGCGTCTGATCGCCGACGAAGGCCAGCTCGGGCGCGCGGCGCCCGCCGCGCAGAAACCTGAGGGCGACCGCCTGCACCGGGACGGCCGCCTGCACCGCGGCCTCGAACAGCCCCGCATGGAAGGAAGCCACCTCCAGCCCCGTCGTGGTGGTGCCCTCGGGGAACAGGCCCACCACGTCGCCCTGCGCGAAACAGGCCGCCATCTCGCGCCCGGCCTCGCGCACCGCGTGGCGGTGGCCGCGATCGATGAAGAGCGTGCCCGCCCAGGCCACCAGCAGCCCGATCACCGGCCAGCGGCGGATGTCGCTCTTGGCGACGAAGGAGGTCGTGCGCACGCTGTTGAGCACGAAGATGTCCACCCAGGAGACGTGATTGGCCACCCACAGGACGGCGCCGTCCCGCACCGGCCGCCCCTGGACGCGCACCCGCACGCCGCACAGGGCCAGCAGGCAGCGGGACCAGCCGCCGACCACGCGGCGCCTGCGGGCGCGCCCCAGCCAGGGAAATATCGCCAGCTCGGTCAGCAGACCCAGCAGGATCCAGAGCGAGACCAGCACCGAACGAAACAGGAACAGCAAGAGCGCCACGAGACCCCCCGCGCCCGGCCAGCCCGGGCGATGGCGTCCATCATACCTGCTGATCCAGGTAGCGCTGGAGGATGACGGCGGCGGCCACGGCATCGTCGGCCGCATGGGTGCCGAGGATGCGCTGGGCTTCGAGGCTGGAGCCGCGTTCGTCCACCAGCTCGACGCGGACCCCGAACCGGCCTTCCAGCTGGTGGGCGAACCGGCGGCTGTGCTGCGAGGCCGGCTGCTCGCCGCCGTCGAGCGTCAGGGGCAGGCCGACCACCACGCGGTCGGGGCGCCATTCCGCCAGCAGCGCGCCGACCTGGGCAAAGCGCTGGTCCCGGGTCGAGGGCGTCAGGATGCACAAGGGGCGGGCGCTGGACGTCAAGGTGTTGCCCAGCGCCACCCCGATCTTCTTCAAGCCGAAATCGAAGGCCAGCAGGACTTCCTCAGGCATGGCCGGCATCGCTGGCCAACATGGACGAGCGGATGCCCAACTGGGCCAGGGCGGCGTCGTAGCGCTGCTCGGCCGGGGTCTCGAAGAGGATCTCGTTGGAAGCCAGCACGTTGAGCCAGGCATTACGGCCCAGTTCGTCCTCGAGCTGGCCCGCCCCCCAGCCGGCATACCCCAGCGTCACCAGCAGGTGGGCCGGGCCGTGGCCCGCGGCGACGTCCTGCAGCACGTCGCGCGACGTGGTGAGCGCCACGTCGTCGCCCAGCGGGATGCTGGAGTTGTATTCGCCCCGGGGAACGTGCAGCACGAAGCCGCGGTCCGTCTGGACCGGTCCGCCGAAAAAGACCGGCGATTCGCTGACCGGGCCGATCTCCAGGGACAGCGGCAGGTCGATCCGCTGCAGCAGATCGCCGATCGTGATGTCGGTCGGGCGGTTGACGACCAGGCCGAGCGCGCCGTGCTCGGTGTGCTCGCAGACGTAGATGACGGTATTCGCGAGTTCGCCCGAGACCATGCCCGGCATGGCCAGGAGGAACTGCCGGGACAAATCGATACGCGAGCGGCTGTCGGAAGCATGCGGTTCTGTCGTCATGGCAATCCCCTGTAGTCCGGCCAAGCGGCCCATATGACTAGAGTATCAGATCTCGATCAGTTCGAAGTCTTCCTTGCGGGCGCCGCATTCGGGGCAGACCCAGTTGGGGGGGACGTCCTCCCAGCGGGTGCCCGGCGCGATCCCGTCTTCCGGGAAGCCCGCCGCCTCGTCGTAGATCCAGCCGCAGATAAGACACATCCATGTCCGCATGAAAATTCCTGCCTCGCAACATGCCCGCGCGCAACGCCGCGGGCGGCATCCATTAGAATGGAGTCATAGTACCTAATCCTGCCGGCCCGCAGTCCGCTTCATGGCCTCCCCGCTCATTACCTCCCTGTCCCTGCCGCTGATTTTCGGCTCTTTCGATCCCAGCGGCGCCAGCAACCTCCCGATCGACGCGGTCATCTGCGCCCGGTTGGGGTCGCACGCCGGTTCCGTGGTCACCGCCATCCACGTCCAGGACACGGCCGGCGCCGAATCGATCCAGCGCCTGTCGCCGGAACTCATCGACGACCAGGCGCGCTGCCTGCTCGAAGACATGGCCATCGGCGCGCTGAAGATCGGCCCCCAGTACGACCCCGAGACCATCGCCGCGCTGGCGCAGATCGCCGCCGACTACAGCACCCTGCCGCTGGTGCTGCAGCTGGGCACCCCGCCCGGAATCCCCGACCTGGACGACCTCGACCCCGAGGACACGCTGGGCGCGCTGCTGGATCTGCTGGTGCCTCAGGCCCGCGTCGTGATCGTGGACGCCGCCTTGCCGGAACAGTGGGCCGGGCAGGGGCTGCTGTCCGCCGCGGGCGCCGACGACCCCATCGAGGCCCTGCTCGAGCTGGGCGCCTCGCACGTGCTGTCCAGCAACTCGGCGATCAGCCCCGACCGCAACGGCCTGACGCTGCACACCCGCGACGAGCCGGCCCGGCGCTGGCCCTGGGCGCCGGCGCCCATCCGTTCCAGCGATGCGGAGAGCCTGCTGGCCACCGTGCTGACCTGCATGCTGGCCCGCGGCATGGAGCCCCCGGAGGCGGTCCGGCAGGCCGTCGCCACCTCGACGGCCATGCTGGAACAGCGCATCCATCCGGGGATGGGCCAGCACATCCTGCGGCACGCCTCGCCATGAACGACACCCGTTTTCCTCGCGGCCTCTACGGCGTCACCCCCGACTGGGCCGACACCGACCGCCTGCTGTCGGCCATCGCAGAGGCGCACGCGGGCGGCATGCGGGTCCTGCAGTGGCGCCGCAAGCGCGGCTCGCCCTCCGACCGGCGGGCCCAGGCGGCCGCGGTGCGGGCCCTGTGCCTGCGTCTGGGGCTGCCGCTGATCGTCAACGACGACTGGCGGCTGGCGGCGGAGCTGGACGCCGACGGCGTCCACCTGGGCCAGGACGACGGCTCGCTCGCCCAGGCGCGCCAGGCGCTGGGCCCCGGCAAGCTGATCGGCTGCTCCTGCTACAACCAGCCCGAGCTCGCGGCCCGGCACCTGCGGGACCAGCCGGACTACATCGCCTTCGGCGCCCTCTATCCGTCCGCGGTGAAGCCCGACGCCGTGCGGGCCGGCCTGGACGACATCCGGGCCGGCCGCCGGCTGGCCGACGCCTGCGCGCCCCGCCCGGCCGTCGTGGCCATCGGCGGCATCGGCCCGGACAACGCCGCCCCGGTCATCCAGGCCGGCGCCGACAGCATCGCCGTCATCAGCGCCCTGTTCGAGGCCCCCGACATCCGCGAGGCGGCCCGCCGATGCAGCGCCCTGTTTACCTGAACCCTTGTCACACCGGAATCGAGCCATGTCCCGCAACACCGAACTGTTCGAACGCGCCTGCCGCGCCATCCCCGGCGGCGTGAATTCGCCCGTCCGGGCTTTCCGCTCTGTCGGCGGCACCCCGCCCTTCATCCAGCGCGCGCAGGGCCCCTACCTCTGGGACGCCGAGGGCACCCGCTACATCGACTACGTCGGATCCTGGGGCCCGGCAATCCTCGGCCATGCCGACCCCGAGGTCGTCCGCGCCGTCCAGTCCGCGGCCGAAGGCGGACTGTCCTTCGGCGCGCCCACCGAGGCCGAGGTCGAGATCGCGGAGGCCATCATCGCCCGCATCCCGTCCATCGAGCAGGTGCGCCTGGTCAGTTCCGGCACCGAGGCCACCATGTCGGCCATCCGGCTGGCGCGCGGACACACCGGCCGGCACAAGATCATCAAGTTCGAAGGCTGCTACCACGGCCATTCCGACAGCCTGCTGGTCAAGGCGGGCTCGGGCATGCTGACCTTCGGCAACCCCTCGTCGGCGGGCGTCCCCCCCGAATTCGTGCAGCACACGCTGGTGCTGGACTACAACGACCTGGCGGCCGTCGAGGCCGCGTTCGCCCAGTATCCCGACGAGATCGCCTGCATCATCGTCGAGCCGATCGCGGGGAACATGAACCTGGTGCGCCCCGCCGCCGGCTTCCTGGAAGGCCTGCGCGCCCTGTGCACGCGGCACGGCGCCCTGCTGATCTTCGACGAGGTCATGACCGGCCTGCGCGTCGGCCCGCAAGGCATGCAGGGCCTGTGCGGCGTCACCCCGGACCTGACCACGCTGGCCAAGATCATCGGCGGCGGCATGCCGGTCGGCGCGTTCGGCGGCCGCGCCGACGTCATGGGCGACATCGCGCCCCTGGGCGGGGTCTACCAGGCGGGCACGCTGTCGGGCAATCCGGTGGCCGTGGCCGCCGGCCTGGTGACCCTGCGGCGGCTGGCCGAGCCCGGTTTCTACGAACGGCTGCACGAGCAGACCGGAAAGCTCGTGCAGGGGCTGGTGGACAGCGCCCGCCGCCACGGGGTGGCCTTCAGCGGCGACTGGCAGGGCGGCCTGTTCGGCCTCTATTTCCGCGAATCGGCGCCGACGAGCCTCGCCGAGGTCTCCGCCTGCGACCAGGATGCCTTCAAGCGGTTCTTCCACGGCATGCTCTCGGCCGGGGTCCATTTCGCGCCCTCGGCCTTCGAGGCCGGATTCGTGTCCATCACGCACGACGACGCGGTCATCGGGGAGACCCTGGCCGCGGCCGACCGGGTCTTCGCCGGGCTGTGAGCCGCGGGCTCGGCGCCCCTAGCGCCGGCCGCCCGGCCGGCGCGAATTTGATATGAACTTCAAATTTCTTGACCCAGGACAAGGAAGCATTGGCCTTCGATCTCTAAACTAAGTCCGTCATCCACATTGAAGGGGCCGCCCGCACGGCCCGAAGGCGCGCCATGACCGACTACTCCCACTACGCCGCCACGCAACATCCCGCCGTTGCCCTGGACATCCCCGATCTCGAAACCCGCGCGACGGGGCAGGAACCCGCCGACCTTCGCCTGTGGCTGCGCATGCTCAGCTGCTGCACCCTGATCGAAAACGAACTGCGCAGCCGCCTGCGCAGCGAATTCCAGACCACGCTGCCGCGCTTCGACCTCATGTCGCAGCTCACCCACGCCCCCAAGGGCCTCAAGATGAGCGAGCTCTCGCGCCTGATGATGGTGACCAACGGCAACATCACCGGCATCACCGACCAGCTCGAGAAAGACGGCCTGGTCGAACGCACGCGCGACGAGGGCGACCGCCGCAGCTCCCTGATCCGGCTGACGATCAAGGGCCGCCGCTACCATCGACGGATGCAGCGCGCCCACGAATCCTGGATCCAGGTCCTGCTGGGCGGGCTGGCCCCGGCGGCGCGCGCCACCCTGTTCGATCTGCTGGGCGACCTCAAGCAGGCCACCTACGCCCGCCTGCCCGCCGCCTGACGCCATCGGCCCCTCGCCGTGGGCACTGCGCGCAGGGCCCGCCGCCCCCCGGATGCCGTCCGCAGCCGCATCCTGACAACCCTCATTCGTCATAGAATGGGGGTTTGTTTCTTGCCCCCTGCCGTCCGCAGGCGACCCACCGACGCTAGCTCATCATGGCCATCAATCTGAACATCCCCGCGCGCGACGCGATCTTTCCGGTGCCGGGCATCCGCATCGGCACGGCCGAGGCCGGCATCCGCAAGGCGGGACGCCGCGACCTGACGGTCCTGCTGCTGGATGAGGGCGCCAGCGTGGCGGGGGTCTTCACGCGCAACCGCTTTCGCGCCGCGCCGGTGCAGGTCTGCGAGGCCCACCTGGCTGCCGGCCGGGGGATCCGCGCCCTGGTGATCAATACCGGCAACGCCAATGCCGGCACCGGCGCGCCCGGGCTGCAGGCGGCCAACGACACCTGCACCTCCCTGGCGAACCAGCTGGGGGTGCAGGCGGACCAGGTCCTGCCCTTTTCCACCGGCGTCATCCTGGAACCCCTGCCCGTCGACCGCCTGATTGCCGCCCTGCCCGCGGCCATCGCCGACGCCCGGCCCGACCATTGGTTCGAGGCCGCGCACAGCATCATGACGACGGACACGCAGCCCAAGATCCATTCGCAGCGCCTCGATCTGGGCGGCGCCACGGTGACGATCACGGGCATCAGCAAGGGGGCGGGCATGATCCGGCCCAACATGGCCACGATGCTGGGCTTCCTGGGCACGGACGCCTGCCTGCCGCCCGCCCTGCTGCGGACCCTCGCCCGCCGGATCGCGGACCAGTCCTTCAACCGGATCACGATCGACGGCGACACCTCCACCAACGACTCCTTCATCCTCATCGCCACGGGCGCCAGCGATGCGCGCATCGATTCCGAACAGGATCCGCGCTTCGACGTCCTCGCCCAGGCGCTGACGGACGCGGCACGCGACCTGGCGCAGAAAATCGTGCGCGACGCCGAGGGCGCCACCAAGTTCATGACCATCCGCGTCGAACAGGCCGCCACCACCGAGGAAGCCCTGAAAGTCGCGTACTCGATCGCCCACTCGCCGTTGGTCAAGACCGCCTTCTACGCCTCCGACCCCAACCTGGGCCGGATCCTGGCGGCCATCGGCTATGCGGGCATCGACGACCTGGACGTCTCCGGCCTGACCCTGTGGCTGGGCGACGTGCAGGTCGCCACCCGCGGCGGGCGCGACCCCGGCTACCGCGAGGAAGACGGCCAGCGCATCATGGCCGAATCCGAGATCCTGGTGCGGGTCGCCCTGGGGCGCGGCGAGATCGCCGACACCGTGTACACCTGCGACTTCTCCCACGAGTACGTCAGCATCAATGCGGACTACCGCTCTTAGGAACTTGATTTTCAAGCTGAAATCTGCAAAAATGCCGGGCTTGGCCTATCTTTTCATGAAAAGACAGGCCGTTTTTGGCATCCCCGGCCTTGAAAGGTCGTCCTCGCGGGCTTTTTCGCGCGGCGCCTGCGCCGGGAATTTTCACAGGAAATCCCCATGTACGCGGTCATAAAAACCGGCGGCAAACAGTATCGTGTTTGCGCTGGCCAGAAACTGAAAATCGAACAGATACCGGCTGACATTGGGCAAGAAATCTCGCTTGACCAGGTGTTGTCGGTCGGCGAAGGCGATGCGCTGAAGATCGGCACGCCCTTCGTTGCCGGCGCCGCGGTCAAAGCCACCGTTCTTGCACAAGGCCGTCACGACAAGGTCAAGATCTTCAAGATGCGCCGGCGCAAGCACTACCAAAAGCGCCAAGGTCATCGTCAGAACTACACCGAAATCCGCATCGACGCCGTTGCGGCCTGATACGGTCAAGGAGCACACTCATGGCACACAAAAAGGGCGGCGGCTCGACTCGCAACGGCCGCGATTCCGAATCGAAACGACTGGGCGTCAAGGTGTACGGCGGCCAGCAGATCCTGGCCGGCGGCATCATCGTCCGCCAGCGCGGCACTCAGTTCCACCCCGGCGTGAACGTCGGCATCGGCAAGGACCACACGCTGTTTTCCCTGGTGGACGGCACCGTGCAGTTCTCGGTCAAAGGCGCGCTCAACAAGCGCACCGTTTCGGTCAACGCGGTGAGCTGATCACCGCCTGATCCGGCAAAAGGCCCTGCTATTCAGCAGGGTCTTTTTGTTTGGGTAGAATATCCATCATGAAATTCGTAGACGAAGCCACCATCGAGGTCATCGCCGGCAAGGGCGGCAATGGCGTGGCCAGCTTCCGCCGGGAAAAATTCATCCCGATGGGCGGGCCGGACGGCGGCGACGGCGGGCGCGGCGGCTCCATCCTGGCCGTCGCCGACCGCAACATCAACACCCTGATCGACTACCGCTACGCACGCCTGCACCGCGCCCGCAACGGCGAGAACGGCCGCGGCTCAGACCAGTACGGCGCCGGCGCGCCGGACATCGTGCTGCGCATGCCGGTCGGCACGGTAATCCACGACGCCGACACGGGCGAGCAGCTCTTCGACCTGGACCGCCATGGCGAACAGGTGACGCTGGCCGCCGGCGGCAACGGCGGGCTGGGCAACCTGCATTTCAAGTCCAGCACCAATCGCGCGCCGCGCCAGTTCACTCCCGGCCGCGAAGGCGAGCAGCGCCGCCTGCGGCTGGAACTCAAGGTGCTGGCCGACGTGGGGCTGCTGGGCATGCCCAACGCCGGAAAATCCACGCTCATCACGCGCGTGTCCAACGCGCGGCCGAAGATCGCCGACTATCCCTTCACCACCCTGCATCCGAACCTCGGGGTGGTCCGCACGTCGCCGTCGCACAGCTTCGTCATCGCCGACATTCCGGGCCTGATCGAGGGCGCCTCCGAAGGCGCCGGGCTGGGCCACCAGTTCCTGCGCCACCTCAGCCGCACCCGCGTCCTGCTGCACCTGCTGGACGTGCATTCGCCCGATCCCGAGGTTGATGCCTGCGCCCAGGCGATCCAGGACGCCCGCGCGATCCTGCGCGAGCTCGAACGCTACAGCCCGGAACTCGCGGCCAAGCCGCGCTGGCTGGTGCTGAACAAACTCGACATGGTCGAAGACGCCGCCGCCATCCAGCAACGCGTCTGCGCCGAACTGCAATGGACCGGCCCGGTCTTCGGGATCTCGGCACTGACCGGATCGGGCACCCCCGCGCTCATGGGCGCGATCCAGTCCTGGCTCGACGAGCAGCAGCGCGCCGCCCACGCCCACGACGAGGACCCGCGCTTCGCCCCGGGGTCCCCGGACGGCCCCGCGCCGGCCGACGCCTGAACCGGAACCTGCCCGACGCCTGACGGCGCGCCCCTGAACCCAGCCCGATCCCCGCATGACCGCCTCCGCCCTTCCTCCCTCCATCGCCCGGGACGCCCATCGGCTGGTCCTGAAGGTCGGATCTTCCCTGGTCACCAACGAGGGCCGCGGCATCGACATGGAGGCCGTCACGCAGTGGGCGCAGCAGATCGCGGCCCTGCATGCCGCGGGGCGCCAGATCGTGCTGGTATCCAGCGGCGCCATCGCCGAAGGCATGGCGCGCCTGGGCTGGCCGCGCCGGCCCAAGGCCATGTCCGAACTGCAGGCCGCGGCGGCCGTCGGCCAGATGGGCCTCATCCAGGCCTACGAGACCGCCTTCGCGCGCCATGGCATCCGCACGGCCCAGATCCTGCTGACCCACGAGGACCTGGCCGACCGCCGCCGCTACCTGAACGCGCGCAGCACCCTGGTCACGCTGCTGAACCTGGGGGTGGTGCCCATCGTCAACGAGAACGACACCGTCGTCACGGACGAGATCCGCGTGGGCGACAACGACACGCTGGGCGCGCTGGTCACCAACCTGGTGGAAGCCAGCGTGCTCGTCATCCTGACGGACCAGGCGGGGCTGTACAGCGCCGACCCGCGCAAGCATCCGGACGCCCGCTTCATCCACCAGGGCCAGGCGGGGGACCCCGCCCTGGAAGCCATGGCGGGCGGATCGGGCAGCGCCATCGGCACCGGCGGCATGCTGACCAAGGTGCTGGCGGCCCGGCGCGCCGCCAACAGCGGCGGACACACCATCATCGCCTCGGGACGCGAGCCCGCCGTCCTGCAGCGCCTGACCGCGGGCGAGGCCATCGGCACCGAGCTGCGGGCCGTCCTGCCGGTGCGCTCCGCCCGCCAGCGCTGGATGGTCAACCACCTGCGCCTGCGCGGCCGCGTCACCCTGGATGCCGGCGCCGTGCGGGCCCTGACCCAGGGACACCGCAGCCTGTTGCCCATCGGCGTGATCGACGTCGAGGGTGACTTCGAACGCGGCGACGTCGTGGCCTGCGTCGACGAGCATGGGGTGGAATGCGGGCGCGGCCTGATCAATTATTCGGCGGCCGACACGGCCCGCATCCTGCGCCAGCCCAGCGCCCGCATCGCGGACATCCTGGGCCATCTGGCCGACCCCGAACTGATCCACCGCGACAATCTGGTGGTGGCCCGGCCGCGCGACGCTAGCGCTGCGCCGGAATGAACAGGGTTTCCTTCACTTCCTCCATGACCACGCAGCTCTTGGTCTGGGTCACGCCCGGCAGCCTCAGCAGGATGTTGCCCAGCAGATTGCGGTACTGGCCGATTTCCTTGATGCGCGCCTTGATCAGGTAGTCGAACTCGCCCGACACCAGGTGGCATTCCAGCACCTGGGGCACGCACAGGACCTCACGGCGGAACTCCTCGAAGGTGCGTTCCGATTTGCTGGACATGCTGACCTCGACGAAGACCAGCAGGCCCGCGTCCAGCGCCGCGGGAGACACCCGGGCGTGGTAGCCGGTAATCACGCCGTCGCGCTCCAGGCGGCGGACCCGCTCGATGCACGGCGTCACCGTCAGGCCCACCGCGTCGGCCAGCTCCGTCATCGACAGCCGCCCGTCCTGCTGCAGCAGGTCCAGGATCCGGCGATCGATCTTGTCCAGGGTATGGACGGATTCCTTTTGAACACGCATGATATCCCCCAAAGGCAAGGCGGCCGCGGGTCGCGCCGGGGCACGATCAGGCCTCGGTCCGGATGCTTTTTCCGGACCCAGCATTTTGTCCTGCCCCGACGGACTTCGCCCTGCCACACAATGCAAAATTCATGAAAACCCTATTTTTTCATGAAAAATCACCTAGGACCATCGCCTATCATCATCAAAAATTAATCCATCTGAGGTCCGATCATGAAGGTTCTCGTTCTAGGCGCCGGCGTCGTGGGGGTGACCAGCGCCTACTACCTGGCCCGCGCGGGGCACGAAGTCACCGTGCTCGACCGCGAATCCGACACCGCCGAGGAAACCAGCTTCGGCAACGCCGGCCAGTTGTCTTTCGGTTATTCGTCTCCGTGGGCCGCCCCCGGCATCCCCCTGAAAGCCTTGAAATGGCTGTTCACCCAGCATGCGCCGCTGACGATCCGGCCCGACGGCAGCCTGTTCCAGCTACGCTGGATGTTCGAGATGTGGCGCAACTGCACCCCGGCGCGCTACGCCACCAACAAGGACCGCATGCTGCGGCTGTCGGCTCACAGCCGCCAGTGCCTGCATCAGCTGCAGGCCGACACCGGCATCCAGTTCGAGGGCCGGCGCCAGGGCACCCTGCAGGTCTTCCGCACCCAGAAACAGATGGACGACGCCCAGCGCGACGTCCAGGCGCTCAGCGACGCCGGCGTGGCCTACGAACTGGTCGACGGCGATCACCTGGCCGACTACGAGCCCGCGCTGCAGCAGGTCCGCCACAAGCTCGTCGGCGGGCTGCGCACGCCGGACGACGAGACCGGAGACTGCAGGCTGTTCACCCACGAACTCGCCCGCCTGGCCGAAGGCCTGGGCGTGCAGTTCCGCTACGGCGAGACCATCCAGTCGCTGCTGCAGGCGGGCGGGCGCATCAGCGGGGTCCAGTGCGCTTCCGGCCTGGTGCAGGCCGACGCATACGTGGTGGCCCTGGGTTCATATTCGCCCCTGCTGCTGCGCGGCATCCTCGACCTGCCGATCTATCCGATGAAGGGCTACTCGATCACAGTGGACATTGACGACCCCGACCGGGCGCCGGTGTCCACGCTGCTGGACGAGACCTACAAGATCGCCCTGACCCGTTTCGACCGGCGCATCCGCGTGGGCGGCATGGCCGAGGTCGTGGGCTACGACACGCACCTGGACCAGCGGCGCCAGCGCACCCTCGAGATGGTGCTGAACGACCTGTTCCCCGGCAGCTACACCCCCGGCGACCTGAATTTCTGGACCGGGCTGCGCCCCAAGACCCCCGACAGCACGCCCATCGTGGGCCGCACTCCGCTGGACAATCTGTTCCTGAACACGGGACACGGCACCCTGGGCTGGACCATGTCCTGCGGCAGCGGCCAGCTGATCTCGGACATCGTGTCCGGCCATCCCACCGCCATCCGCAGCGACGACCTGGGCGTACAGCGCTACCGCTGAGACTCACAGCGCCCAGGCATAGCCGAAGTCGCGCAGTGATTCGATCGGCGGCTCGGCCATGCCGGCGTCGCGCGCGCGCCGGCGCAGGCGGCTGACGATGCTGCGGCATCGCGGGTCCTGGATGCGGGCCTGCTGCCGGGGCTGCCACACCTGCAGGACGGCGGCGATCAGGTCCGCATGGCTGGCGACGTGGCCCGGCGCCTCGAACAGGCACAGCACCAGGGCGCGTTCCGACACCGTCAGCCGCAGCGGCGCCGAGTCCCCGTGAATGAGGCGCCAGCCCTCGTCCATGAGCCGCCAGGCGCCGATGCGAGGATCCGGGGCGATCAGCCGCGATGCGGCCAGCGCAGGCGGCTGCACGTCGGCCCCGAACCGCGCGCGGCGGTAGCTGAGGCCCCGCAGGACCGACAGCAGCAGGCCGGGCGGATCGTCCGCCCGCAGCACGTAGTCCACGCCGGCCGACAGCAGCGCGGCCTGTTCCGGACCGACGGGCTGGCCGTGCCAGGCCACGAGGCTGCGATCGGGATGGGCCTGGCGCCAGAGCAGCGCGGCCCGGCAGTTGGACGCGACGTCCGCCATCAGCACCAGCGCGTCCGGATCGTCGGGCCCGGCCGAGACGAGGGCGCCGCGCAGGGCGGGATATTCCGCATACAGCGTGATCTCGCATCCGCTGTCGGAAAGACAGCGGATCCAGTCGTTGGTCCGCGGCGCCAACACGCCGACCTTGCATTCCATGACACCCCCTTGGTTCACTACTTTCCCGTCCGGCCGGCTCCCGGGGCCAGCCGGGATGACCATAGGCAACATCCTGCTACAACTTCCCAATTATTACATTTGTGATTGCTAATTACCACCAATGTACTACCTGTTTTTAGTCCAATTGGGTCGTGGAGACCTTTGGCGAACGCTTACGACAGACACGGATCCGGCGCGGCTTGTCGCAAGCACAGCTGGCGCGTGCCTGCGGCCTGTCGCAAAGCGCCATCGCCAGCTATGAGAACGGCAGCCGGCTGTCTCCCAAGAAGCTCCTGAACCTCGCCCAGGCGCTGGAGGTCGACATCTACTGGCTCAGCCGCGGCGACAGCCCCGCCGAGTCCGCCGGGCCCCTGTCGCTCTCGCCGCACGAACCGGCGCTGCCCTGGCCCTTTCCCTCGATCGATCCTCAACTGTTCTGGTCGCTGCGCCCCAAGGACCGCAAGACCGTGGAGTCCACCGTGTCGGCGCTGATCGACAATCTGTTGAGCTCCAAATACTGAGTATTCCGCTGCGGCGGTGGCAGTCCGGCCGGCGCGCCCGTATACTTCATCCCACGCAGGGGTACTCGACGGCATGGCCGGCGGGTTGAGAAACACCCTTCGTACCAGTACGGATAATGCCGATGCTGGGAGCGTGCGCGGTGTCCAGCCCTTTTCCCGGAACGCGCTTTTCTTCCTCCCCGACTCGGCTCCATTTCCGAAATCTTTCGAACCTGGAGCTCCATCTTGAACAGCAATCCCCAGTCTTACGCCACCCAAGCCACCGTGGACGAGGCCGCCGTCGCGCCCCTGCCCGCGTCCCGCAAGATCCATGCCACCGGTTCCCGGCCCGACATCCGCGTGCCTTTCCGGGAGATCCGGCAGGACGACACGCCATCCCTGTTCGGCGGCGAAAGCAATCCGCCCCTGACGGTATACGATACCAGCGGCCCCTATACCGACCCCGGCGCCTCGATCGACATCCGCCGCGGCCTGGACACGCCCCGCCTGCCGTGGATCCTGGAACGCGGCGACACGCAGGAACTGAACGGTCCGAGCAGCCAGTACGGCCGCGCCCGGCTGTCCGATCCCGAGCTCGACGCGCTGCGATTCGTGCGCACCCGCGCGCCGCGGCGCGCCAAGCCGGGCGCCAACGTGACGCAGATGCACTATGCCCGCCGGGGCATCGTGACGCCGGAGATGGAGTTCGTGGCCATCCGCGAGAACCTGCGCCGCGAGGAATACGTCGAGACGCTGCGCGGCAGCGGCCCCGAGGGCGCCCGCCTGGCCGAACGGCTGACGCGGCAGCACCCGGGCCAGCCGTTCGGCGCGTCCATCCCCGCGATCATCACGCCGGAATTCGTGCGCGACGAGGTGGCGCGCGGCCGCGCCATCATCCCGGCCAACATCAACCATCCGGAAGTCGAGCCGATGGCGATCGGCCGCAATTTCCTGGTCAAGGTGAACGCCAACATCGGCAATTCCGCCATCCGCTCGGACATCAGCGAGGAGGTCGAGAAGATGACCTGGGCGATCCGCTGGGGCGGCGACACGGTCATGGATCTGTCGACCGGCAAGCACATCCACGAGACCCGCGAGTGGATCATCCGCAATTCTCCGGTGCCGATCGGAACGGTGCCGATCTACCAGGCGCTGGAGAAGGTCGGCGGCGTCGCCGAGGCGCTGAACTGGGAGATCTTCCGCGACACGCTGATCGAGCAGGCCGAGCAGGGCGTGGACTATTTCACGATCCACGCCGGGGTGCGCCTGCCTTTCGTGCCGATGACCGCCAGCCGCATGACGGGCATCGTGTCCCGGGGCGGTTCGATCATGGCAAAGTGGTGCCTGGCCCACCACAAGGAAAGTTTCCTCTACGAGCGATTCGAAGAGATCTGCGAGATCATGAAAGCCTATGACGTGAGCTTTTCGCTGGGCGACGGGTTGCGGCCCGGCTCGGGCTACGACGCCAACGACGAGGCGCAGTTCGCGGAGCTGCGCACGTTGGGCGAGCTGACGCAGGTGGCATGGAAGCACGACGTGCAGGTCATGATCGAGGGTCCGGGGCACGTCCCCATGCAGATGATCCGCGAGAACATGGACCTGCAGCTGGAACATTGCCACGAGGCGCCGTTCTATACGTTGGGACCGCTGACGACGGACATCGCGCCCGGCTACGACCACATCACGTCGGGGATCGGGGCGGCGCTGATCGGCTGGTACGGTACGGCGATGCTGTGCTATGTGACGCCCAAGGAGCACCTGGGCCTGCCGAACAAGAAGGACGTGAAGGACGGCATCATCACGTACAAGATCGCGGCCCACGCCGCGGATCTGGCCAAGGGTCATCCGGGCGCGGCGATCCGCGACAATGCGCTGTCGAAGGCGCGTTTCGAGTTCCGCTGGGAGGATCAGTTCAATCTGGGCCTGGACCCGGACACGGCGCGGGCGTTCCACGACGAGACGCTGCCCAAGGATTCGATGAAGGTGGCGCATTTCTGCTCGATGTGCGGGCCGAAGTTCTGCAGCATGAAGATTTCGCAGGATGTGCGCGACTACGCCAAGGAAAACGGCCTGGACGAGGCGGCTGCGCTGGCGCAGGGGATGGCGGCGAAGTCGGCGGAGTTCATTTCCCAGGGGGCGGAGATTTATCAGAAAGCTTGAAGGGGCTGGTCGGCTGGCTTGGGTCGGTTTGCTGGCTTGGGTCGGTTTGCTGGCGCAGACGGGGTGGTGTCCGGGGGTTCCGCGACACACGACTGGTGGCCCTTCGGGCTTCCCGGATCTTCTTCGTCCGAGCGGGCGGCGGGCGAACTCGGCCTTCGGCCTCAAACACGCCCGCCGACACCCCCCGCTCTCCCTTCAGAAGCATCCGGCACCAGCCGAATGGTCGCTCCACCCCCGGACACCACCCCGTCTGGGTCAATGAGGTGCGAGCGTTAGGGATGCGGATTTGAAGACTTGGGACTTGGCTCGTTTGACGTTTGGATGCTTGACGCTTTCGTGCTTGGCTCTCTCGAGCTTGGCGCTTGCCGCTTGTATCGCTGGCCCTCGACTCCCGGCCTGGCTCTGAACCCTGAACCTTGGACCAGAGCTCTAAATCCTGAAGCTCGGATCTTGAATCCTGGCCTTTGGTACTCAGTTCCTGGGTTCTGGGTTCCCCAAAAAACAGCCCGGCAATCCCTCACCATCCGCAGATGCCAGCCCTGGGAGGTCACGGGCCCGGCGCCGACATTGTCTGGCGCCGGATGCTTCTGAAGGGAGAGCGGAAGGTGTCGGCGGGCGTGTTTGAGGCCGAAGGCCGAGTTCGCCCGCCGTCCGCTCGGACGAAGAAGATCCGGGAAGCCCGAAGGGCCGCCAGACACGGTCGGCAGAGGGGCCGTGGCCTCCCCGGGCGACTCAAGAACGAGAACGAGACCAGCTCCCCAAACCCAGAAGCCAGCGATCAAGAACTCAAACGCCCCGGGAAAGAACCGAACCTATTTCACCGCATACAGGTACAGCTCGACCCGTCGGTTCAAGGCCCGTCCCTCGGCCGTATTGTTGTCGCCGACCGGATTCGCCGACCCGCGGCCTTCGGCCGTCAGCCGTCCCGGCGCCACGCCCTGGCCCGCCAGGTACTGCGTCACCGCACCGGCCCTGCGTTGCGACAGCGGCATGTTGATGGCATCGGTGCCTGTGGTATCGGTGTAACCGATGGCCTTGGCCCGCAATTCTGGATGCTGGTTCAGCGCCCGCGCCACGCTGTCGAGCACCGGCAGCAGGGCCGGCTTCAGCACCGACTTGTTCGTATCGAAGGACACATTGCTGGGAATATTGACCTTCAGCGTGCCATCGGGCATCTCAATCACTGCAACCCCCAAGTCCGATGCGCCGGACTTCTCGACATCCTGCTTGATGCCCTTCCAGTTGTAGCCGACGACACCGCCGACCACCGAGCCGATCCCGGCCCCGATCATGGCCGCCTGGCTGCTGTCGCCCACCAGGGCGCCCAGCCCCGCGCCGATGGCGGCGCCGGCCCCGGCGCCGACCGCCGTGTGCTGTCCCTGCGGGGACATGTTGGCACACGCCCCCAATGCCAGCACACTCGCGAGGGCCCCCGCACGCATGACATATCGAGTTGATCCAAGCATGAACGTTCTCCTGTACCGGACAAGACGGGTCTAGCGTAACAGGATGAGGCAAAAGAAATGTAAGTCGTTGTTGCAAATCCGTTTTTTCACGACCGCGCCATCCGCGCGCCGCATCGGCCGGCAGGGAAACGAATACAATCGGGCGAACGGGTAGCAGGGACCTGAAGCAGGCACCGCATGATCGAATTTCAACACGTCTTCAAATCCTACGGGCGCGGCCGCAACATCCTGGCCGACGTCAACTTCCGCATCGAACCCGGCGAGTTCATCTTCGTGTCCGGCCCCTCCGGGGCGGGAAAATCCACCCTGCTGAAACTGGTCGGCGCACTGGAACCCGCCAGCCGCGGGGCCGTCACGGTCAACGGCCACCGCATCGACCGCCTGTCCTCGCGTACGCTGCCCTATCTGCGCCGCACCGTGGGGCTGATCCTGCAGGATGCCCATCTGCTGTTCGACCGCAACGCATTCGACAACGTGCTGCTGCCGCTGGCCGTGCAGGGCCTGGAGCCCTCGATGGCCGCGACGCGGGCGCGCGCCGCCATCGAGAAAGTCGGCCTGCGCGGCAAGGAAGGGCTGCTGCCCATCGAACTGTCGGGCGGGGAACAGCAGCGCCTGGCCATCGCCCGCGCCATCGTCGGGCGGCCCGCCATCCTGATCGCCGACGAACCCACCGCCAACCTGGACCACGACAGCGCCACCCATATCATGGACGTCTTCCGAGACTTCAACCAGGTCGGGGTCACCACCCTGATCGCATCCCACGACACAGCGCTGATGGCCCGCTACGCGCAGCGCACCCTGCACATCGACGCCGGCCGCTTCAGCGACCTGGCGGGAGTCCCGGCATGAAGCGCTGGCTGCGCCACCATCGATACGCGCTGCGCGTCGCCCTGCGCCGCCTGCGCCTGCATCCCGTCTCGTCGCTGGCCAATATCGTCGTGATCTCGCTGATGCTGGCGGTGCCGATCCTGGGTGCCGCCGTGCTGCAGTCCAGCCAGCCCCTGGCCCGCCAGCTGGCCGTGGCGCCGGAGATCACCCTGTTCCTGTCCGCGGACACCACGGCGGCCCAGCAGCGGGACCTGCTCACGCGGCTGAGGGACCAGGCGGGCGACCAGGTCGCCGACGCGCGCCTGCTGCCGCGCGCGCAGGCGATGGCCCAGCTGCGGTCCGATCCGACCTGGGCGCGGGCGCTGGACGCCTTGGGCGAGAACCCCCTGCCTGACGCGCTGATCGTCACCCTGAAGGATTCCGACGCCCCGGCGCGCCAGGCCCAGGCACTGGCCGACGACTGGGCGAAATGGCCGGGGGTGGACCACGTGCAGCTCGACAGCGAATGGGTACGCCGCCTCGAATCGCTGCTGTCCTTCGTCCGGGTGGGCCTGGGCCTGCTGGGCATCGCGGTCATCGTCGTGGTGCTGGCCACGGTGTTCAACACCGTCCGCCTGCAGGCCCTGACGCAGCGCGAGGAGATCGCCGTCGCCCGCCTGGTGGGGGCCACCGAGTCGTTCGTGCGCCGCCCCTTCCTCTACCTGGGCGCCCTCACCGGCCTGGCCGCCAGCCTGCTGGCGCTGCTGCTGGCCTGGCTGGCCATGGCGCCGCTGAACACGCTGCTGGGGCGCTTCGCCCAGAGCTACGGGATCGACTGGACCCTGCATCTGCCGGCGACCTCCGACCTCCTGCTGTCCGGCCTGCTCATCATCCTGCTGGGGGCGATCGCCGCCCGACTGTCGGTGACCCGGCACACGCGGTTCTGATGGCGGCGGCGCTCGACCCCGCCTCGCGGATCGCGGCCTGGCAGCGGCAGGCGGGCCGCCACCATCTGCCGTGGCAGGGCACCCGGGATCCATACCGCATCTGGCTGTCGGAAATCATGCTGCAGCAGACGCAGGCCGCGACGGTGATTCCCTATTACGAACGGTTCCTGGCCCGCTTTCCGACGGTGTCGGCGCTGGCCGACGCCCCCGCCGACACCGTGCTGCAGGCCTGGGCGGGGCTGGGATACTACGCCCGCGCCCGCAACCTGCACCGCTGCGCGCAGGTGATACGCGACCAGTACGGCGGACGCTTCCCCACCCGCGCGGCGGAACTGGAGACGCTGCCAGGCATCGGCCGGTCAACGGCGGCGGCCATCGCGGCCTTTTCCGCCGGCGAACGGGCAGCGATCCTGGACGGCAACGTCCGCCGGGTGCTGACGCGCTACCTGGCCCTGGACGGCGATCCCGCCTCGACCGCGATGATCCGGGCCCTGTGGTCCGAGGCCCAGGCATGGCTGGACCGCGCACCGCCGGACCTCGACATGCGGGCCTACACCCAGGGCCAGATGGATTTGGGGGCCACCATCTGCACCCGCGGCCGGCCGGATTGCCCGCGCTGCCCCCTGCAGGCGGACTGCGCCGCCCACCGCCTGGGACTGCAGGACACGCTGCCCGCCCCGCGCGCTCGGCGCAGCCAGCCGAGCCACAGCTGCTGGATGCTGGTATTGGAGTGCGGGGGCCGCCTGTGGCTGCAACGGCGGCCCGCCAGCGGCATCTGGGGCGGCCTGTGGTCCCTGCCGGCCTTTGGCGACCGCGCGGCGCTGGAGGCGCTGTGCGCGGGGCTGCCGGCGGGCGGGCCGGGCGAGGCGCTGGCCGCGTTCGAACACGTCTTCACGCATTTCCGGCTGCGGATGCAGCCCGTCCGGCTGCGGCTGGGCGGCCCGCCGCCCGCGATCCAGGACGTGCTGGCGCTCGCGCCGCCCGAGCCTGCTGCGGATGGCGGACGCGCGCCCCGCAATCCCGCCGCGATCCCCGCCCAGGCGGGCGAATCCGCGTGGGTGCCGGTTCGCGAACTTCAAGACTTGGGCATGCCCGCGCCGCTCTCGCGGCTGCTGCTGGCGCTGTATCAGCCGGAGCCCGACCGCGGTTGATGCGCGCCGATGCTCATCAGCAGGCCGCATGCGATTCCCAGCGTCATCAGGGCGGTCCCGCCGTAGCTCATGAACGGCAGAGGCACGCCCACCACAGGCAGCACGCCGGTCACCATGCCGATGTTCACGAACACGTAGACGAACATCATCATCGACATGGCCCCGGCCAGCAGCCGCCCGAATTGCGTGGGCGCGCGCACCGTGATGGTCAGGCCGCGCAGCACCATCAGGGCATACAGCACCAGCAGCGTCACCCCGCCATAGAAGCCGAATTCCTCCGCGAACACGGCGAAGATGAAATCCGTCGTGCGCTCGGGGATGAAATCCAGGTGAGTCTGGGTGCCCTGCATGTAGCCCTTGCCGTAGACGCCGCCCGAGCCGACGGCAATCATGGACTGGATCGTGTGGAAGCCCTTGCCCAGCGGATCCGTGCCCGGGTTCAGCAGCACGCAGACCCGGTATTTCTGGTAGTCGTGCAGCACCACCCAGTCCACGTCGGGCTGGCAGATCTGGTCCTCATAGGTCACCAGCGTGCCCAGGCCGATGACCACCGCCAGCACGACGGGAATCAGCAGCTTGAAGGAAAATCCGGCGAAATAGATGACGCAAAAGCCCGAGGCCAGGACCAGCAGGGCCGTGCCCAGGTCCGGCTGGTCGATGATCAGCGCGGCGGGCACCAGCAGCAGGATGCCCGCCACCAGAAAATCCAGCACGCGAAAGCGGCCGCTGGACTGGCGCTGGAAATACCAAGCCAGCATCAGCGGCACGGCGATCTTCATCATTTCCGAGGGCTGGACCCGGCCGAAGCCCAGGTCCAGCCAGCGCGTGGCCCCCTTGCTGGTCACGCCGAACAGCATCACCGCCGTCAGCAGCAGCACCCCCGTCACGTAGAAGTACGGCGCCGTGCGCATGATGAAGGCCGGACGCATCAGGGCCACGGCCCACATGGCGACGAAGGCGATCAGGAAATTGCGCAGCTGGTCGGCAAAGCGCCAGTCCGTATTGCCCACGGCCGAGTGCATGGTGGCCATGCCGACCAGCGCCATGACGACCAGCAGGATCAACAGGGGCCAGTCCAGCACGGACAGCATCCGTCGCGCGGCCAGCACGATCAGTTTCATGGGGTGTCCTCCTCGGCTCCGTCTTCCGCGGGCGTGTCCGCGTCCGGCAGCGGCGCGGGTTCCGGCGCGCCCTCGTCATCCGGCGCGGGCGAGGCATCCGGCCCGCCGGCGCCCGCCTGTCCGAAACCCTGCACGGCGGCCGGCGTATCCAGGGCGTTGACCGCCTTGCGCGACGCCTGCTCCGCCCGCAGCTGCTTGTCCCGTCTGGCCACCCGGGCCGGGTCCAGCCAGTAATCGAAGACGGTGCGCGCGATCGGCGCGGCGACCGACGCGCCCCAGCCGCCATTCTCGACGATCAGGGCGACCGCGATCTGCGGATCATCCACCGGCGCGTAGGCCATGAACAGCGCGTGGTCGCGCAGGCGCTCGTCGACCGCGTGCGCCTTGTACTTGGCGCCCCGCAGGCTGTAGACCTGCGCCGTACCGGTCTTGCCGGCCGCCTGGTAGGCCGCGCCCTCGAAGGCCCGCCGCGCGGTGCCCTTGCGCACCACGTCGACCATGGCGTCGCGCACGACCTTCAGGTTCTGCGGCTTCAAGGGTATCGTGTACTGGGGCGCCGGCACCGGATAGGTGAAGCGGCCGGTGAGCGGATCGATGATGCGGCGCACCAGGTGCGGCTTCATGTAGACGCCGTTGTTGGCCAGCACCGCCGTGGCTTGCGCCAGCTGCAGCAGGGTGAAGGCGTTGTACCCCTGGCCCACGGTGACGGACACGGTCTCGCCCTGGTACCAGTGCTGCTGCGACGGTTTCTTGTAGGTCTTGCGTTTCCAGGCGCGCGACGGCAGCACCCCGCGCCGTTCGCCGTCCAGGTCGATGCCGGTGATCTGCCCGAATCCAAACTGGCTGCTGAAATCGTGCAGCGCATCCACGTCCATCAGCGCGCCCAGGGAAAAGAAATAGGTGTCCGACGAGACCACGATGGCCTTGTGCATGTTGGTCGGACCGTAGGCCGCGCCGCCCGCGTTGCGGAACTTCTGGCCGGCCAGCTCGAAATAACCGGGGTCGGGAACTTGTTCCTGCGGACTGCGCAGGCCCATTTCCAGGGCCGCCAGCGCCACGAAGGGCTTGTAGGTCGAGCCGATCGGATAGGTGCCGTACAGCGGCCGGTTGATGAGCGGGTGGTCGGGCGACTCGTTCAGCTTGCGCCAGTTCTCGACATCGATCCCGTCGACGAACAGATTGGGATCGAAGGACGGCGAGGACACGAAGGCCAGGACCTCGCCCGTATGCGGCGCGATGGCCACCAGCGCGCCGCGCCGGCCCTCGAACTGGGCCTCCGCGAGCTTCTGCAGTCCGGCGTCCAGGGACAGTTCCAGGTTCGAGCCCGGGATCGGATCGGTGCGGCTGAGTTCCCGGACCGGCCTGCCCGTCGCCGTGACCTCCAACTCCTCCACGCCGGTGCGGCCGTGCAGGACCTTTTCCCAGGTCTTCTCGATGCCCTTCTTGCCCATCACCAGGGTGCCCCGGTAATTGCCCTCCTGGCCGGAGTCCTCGAGATGCTGCTCGTCCGCCTCGGAAATCCGGCCGACGAAGCCCAGCACGTGGGCGGCCGATTCGTGCAGGGGATAGGACCGTACCCACCGGGCCTGCAGGCTGACGCCTGGGAACTCGAAGGCGTGCACGGCGAACCAGGACGCCTCGATGTCGTTCAGGTTGTTGCGCAGCAGGACCGGCGCGTAGCGGCCGCTTTGCTGATAGGCGCGCAGGAACTTGCGCTCGTCGCCCTCGCTGATGTAGACCAGTTCGCGCAACCTGGCCAGCAGGTCCTCGACCTTGCCCTGCACCTGCGCGCGGGTGACCAGCAGCGTGTAGTCGCGCTGGTTGGTGGCCATGACCTCGCCCTCGCGGTCCGTGATCTGCCCGCGCCGGGGCGGGATCGGCACGATGGTGATGCGGTTCTGGTCGGCGCGGGCGGCCAGGTTGTCGTAGCGCACCACCTGCAGGTACCAGAGCCTGCCGGCCAGCAGCAGCAGGCACGCCAGGGCGAACAGCCCGGCGACCCAGGCGCGCAGCAGCACCGTCTGCCGCTGCTGTAGGCCGGTCTTGCGGAACTCGAACATGGGGCCGCTACACCGCGCCGACGTCGTCGCCGTCCAGGCGGCGCTGCGGCAGCAGCAGCAGGACGTCGGCCAGCGGCAACAGGGCGCCGGTGATCAGCGCGGCCCACAGCCAGTCCCAGCCGACCCATTCGCCGTTGAGCCACGCGCCCAGCAGCCGGGACGCCAGGGCGGCCAGCGCCAGCACCGGAATGATGTGGAAGGTCTGCACCCACACGTTGAAATGCCGCAGCCGCCCGTGCAGGCGCAGGATGCCATACGCGCACAGCAGGTAGTTCAGGGCGTGCAGGCCCAGCAGGCCGGAATCATGGACGTCCATCAGCAGGCCCAACACGAACGCAGTCAGCAGGCCGACCCGGCCCGGCTCGTGCAGGCACCAGAACACCAGCACCAGCAGCAGCATGTCGGGCACCGGATGCCACAGGCGCCACGGCAGCAGGGATACCAGCCAGACCAGCGCCAGGGATCCCCAGACCAGCAGGGCGGACGAGGGCCGATGAAAGGGCGCCACGTCCACCGGCTGCAGCGACATCAGCGACGAGCCGCCGGCCGGCCGTTTATTGCGATCCAAGGGCACGCTCGATCTCCTCGGGTTTGGGTACCTTGGACACGTCCACCCGCAGCACCAGGAAATGCCGGTAACGCTCGGGGTGCGACAGGGGCTCTGCGACGGCCATTGCGAATCCCGTCCCCGGATCCCGGTCCACCTTGTCGACGCGTCCGACCGACAGGCCGGCGGGGAACAGCCCGCCGATCCCGCTGGTGACCAGCGTGTCGCCCGGACGCACGTCCATGTTGGCGCTGAGGTAGCGCACCTCGAGCTTGCCGACCTCGTCGCTGCCGAAGGCGATCAGCCGCAGGCCGTTGCGCAGCACCTGCACCGGGATGGAGACCTGGTCGTCGATCAGCAGCGCAGCCTCGGACGTGAAGGGCGTGACGTGGACGATCTGCCCGACCACCCCGCCTTCGTCGATGACCGGCATGCCGGGCGCGATGCCGGCATTGGAACCCTTGTTGAAGATCAGCCGGTGACTGAAGGCATTGGGCGGCACATAAAAGACCTCGACAGCCACCGACTGCTGGGAGATGGATTCGGAGACGTTCAGCAGGCGCCGCAACTGCTCGTTTTCTGTCGTCAGCTGGGCCGCATGTGTCACCAGCTGCGCCATCTCGATCTGCTGGCGGCGCAGCGCGTCTTGTTCCTCGCGGGCGAGCGCGGCCGCATGCGACCAGCTGTCCACGTATTCCAAGGCCTCGCGCGGCGCCATCATCATGCGCTGAAAGGGATAGATGGCAACCGACAGCGCCTGGCGAGCGGGATTGAGGACCGACCAGTGCGCATCGGTGACGATCAGAGCCAGGCAGACCGCCAGCAGCAGGACCAGGCGCACTTCGACGCTAGGCCCCCGTTTGAACAGTCTGAGCGTCCCGGGTTCGCGCATGGCAGGCAGGGATCGGAGGGCGTCCGATCAATCGTAGATGAAGACTCCGCCCAGGCGTTCCAGGTGTTCCAGCGCCTCGCCGCAGCCCCGCACCACGCAGGTCAGGGGATCCTCGGCCACCACCACGGGCAGGCCGGTCTCTTCCTGCAGCAGGCGGTCCAGGTCGTGCAGCAGCGCGCCGCCGCCGGTCAGGGCGATGCCCTTGTCGGTGATGTCCGCGCCCAGTTCGGGGGGGGTTTGCTCCAGGGCGGTTTTCACCGCCGACACGATCTGGTTGAGCGGATCGGTGAGCGACTCGAGGATTTCGTTGGAGGACACCGTGAAGCTGCGCGGCACTCCCTCGGACAGGTTGCGGCCCTTGACCTCGATCTCGCGAATCTCCGAGCCGGGGAAGGCCGAACCGATTTCTTTCTTGATGAGTTCGGCGGTGGGCTCGCCGATCAGCATGCCGTAGTTGCGGCGGATGTAGTTGACGATGGCCTCGTCGAACTTGTCGCCGCCGACGCGGACCGAACCCTTGTAGACCATGCCGCCCAGCGAGATGACCGCCACTTCGGTGGTGCCGCCGCCGATGTCGACCACCATCGAGCCGCTGGCGTCGGAGACGGCCAGGCCGGCGCCGATGGCCGCCGCCATGGGCTCTTCGATGAGGAACACCTGGCTGGCGCCCGCGCCCAGGGCAGATTCGCGGATCGCGCGGCGCTCGACCTGCGTGGAACCGCAAGGCACGCAGACGATGATGCGCGGACTGGGTGCGAACATGCTGCGCGGGTGCACCATGCGGATGAACTGCTTGAGCATCTGCTCGGTGACCGTGAAGTCGGCGATCACGCCGTCTTTCATGGGCCGGATGGCTT
>DASSTS010000041.1:0-65723 GCA_035707805.1 Castellaniella sp.
GAGCAGCGTTCCAAGGTCGGCAGGCTGCGCCAGACCCTGGCGCAATTCCGGCTCGATGCGGCGCCGCGCAGCGAGCCCGCCGCCCGCATCGAATACGCCAACTGAGGGTCAGGCCGGCCGTCGGCCCAGCCGCAGCACCGAGCGGATCATGCCGATGAAGGTCGCCAGCCAGGCGAACAGCGCGATGTGCAGGAAGACGCGCGGCATGCCCGCCAGAAAGCCGAATTCCATGGCGCGGTCCATCTGCCAGGTGCTGGCCGCGTACATGCCCAGCGGGAACACCGCCCCCCAGTACAGCGGATCGTACTGGAAGGGAAAGCGCTGGAAGCCGTAGCGCCAGATCCCCAGCAACAGCAGCATCGGGATCCACCACGAGCCGGTGGCCCAGTAGAACACCGTGAAGCCCTTCAGGAACGGCAGCAGCGACACCAGATACGGCGCGTGCGGCGCGTTCAGGATGAGCAGCGAACCGGCCAGGGTGGAGATCGCCATCGCCCCCATGTTGATCCAGTACGGCGGCGACAGGTCGCCCGGCGAAAAACGGAAGAAGACGTAGCGGTAGAAGATCAACGACATCATCCAGATGTACAGCATGCCGCCCCACAGCCACATCGACAGCGCCATCAGGTTCAGTTCCAGCCGGTAGGGCTGGCCGATCCGGGCCGCCAGCAGGGCGCTGGAGACGGCCAGCGACTGCGTGGCCACCACCGCCAGCAGCCAGCCGCCGCTGATGCCCTTGTCCAGCGTGGGCTTGTCGGCCTTGACCGTGAAGGCCGTGAAGATGGTGTAGGTCAGGCCGATCCACAGGATGACCGCCAGCAGCCACAGGCCGAAGCCGACCGGCAGGTTGTCGGCCTGCGTGATGAACTGGCTCGACAGGATGCCGGTGGCGGCCACCACCGTGAAAAAGCCGGGCCCGCGCAGGTGGCTGACCATGTCGCCGAAAAACCGCCGGGGATAATGGACCGCCCGCAGGAAATACAGCACGCAGAGCACGGCATACTGCAGCACGTTCAGGTAGAACAGCGCCCGGGCGATCAGCGGCCGCGCCATCATGCCGGCCCCCAGCGACACGATGCCGGTGGCCATCACCAGGCCGAAGTACGCGGGCGACAGATCGGCCAGCCGCCCCCGCAGGCCGCCCGCCCCGCCGGCCGTCCCGTCCAGCACCGCCGAACCGGCAACCGGCGCCGGCACCTGCGTCCAGCCCCGCGATTCCCCCTGATCCATGCCGCTCTCCTTGCCGCATCGCGCCGCGGATCCGCCCCCGCGGCCCCGTGATCCCGAACCCGGGACGGCATTGTGCCCTGTGGGGCGTCCCGGCGCGTTAAAATGGTTGATTATCCTCGCAGTGTAATGCGAGCCCAGCCCGCCCGGACAGCCCCGCGCCGCGGCTGGAATCCGAATTCAATCATCAGACACAGGAAACCACATGGAAGCCGAACGCCAGAACCAGATCAGCACCCACATCGAGGACTATCTGGAGCGCCAGGCCATTCTCCGGAGGTATCTTTGACTACGATGCCAAGGCCGAACGCCTGCTCGTCGTCAATGCCGAACTCGAAAACCCGGACGTCTGGAACGATCCGCAGCATGCCCAGGACCTGGGCCGCGAAAAGAAATCCCTCGAAAACGTCGTCCAGACCCTGAGCGACCTCCAGCGCGGCCTGCTGGATGCCCGCGACCTGTTCGAGCTGGCCAGCGCCGACGATGACGACGCCACGCTGGCCGCCATCGAGGCGGACTGCGAAGCCCTGCGCGAAAGCCTGGAGGCCCTGGAATTCCGCCGGATGTTCAACAACCCGGCCGACCCGCTGAACTGCTTCGTCGACATCCAGGCCGGCGCCGGCGGCACGGAGGCCCAGGACTGGGCCTCGATGCTGCTGCGCCAGTACCTGCACTACGGCGAGCGCAAGGACTTCAAGGTCGAGGTCCTGGAAGAATCCGAGGGCGAAGTCGCCGGCATCAAGTCCGCCACGATCAAGTTCGAGGGCGAATACGCCTACGGCCTGCTGCGCACCGAGACCGGCGTGCACCGTCTGGTGCGCAAGAGCCCCTTCGACTCGTCCAACGGCCGGCATACCTCCTTTGCCAGCGTCTTCGTCTATCCGGAGATCGACGACTCCTTCGAGGTCGAGATCAACCCGGCCGACCTGCGCATCGACACCTACCGCGCCAGCGGCGCCGGCGGCCAGCACATCAACAAGACGGACTCGGCGGTGCGCATCACCCACAACCCCACCGGCATCGTCGTGCAGTGCCAGAACGACCGTTCGCAGCACCGCAACCGGGCCGAGGCCATGCAGATGCTGAAATCCAGGCTCTACGAGCTGGAGATGCGCAACCGCATGGCGGAACAGCAAAAGCTCGAGGACTCCAAGAGCGACGTGGGCTGGGGTCACCAGATCCGTTCCTACGTGCTGGATCAGAGCCGCATCAAGGACCTGCGCACCGGGGTGGAGATCTCCAACACGCAAAAGGTCCTGGACGGCGACCTGGATCCGTTCATCACCGCCAGCCTGAAACAAGGGGTCTGAACCCGCCGCCCGGCCGTTGCGCGCGACCGGCGGCCGCGGCTGTCCGCGGCCCTTCCCTTTCCGAACCGACCACACTTCGACATGACCTCGCAGACCGACACTTCCGTCCCCGATGAAAACCGCCTGATCGCCGAACGGCGGGCCAAGCTGGCCGCCTTGCGCGAACACGGCCCGGCCTACCCCAACGACTTCCAGCCGGACAGCCATGCGGCCACCCTGCACCAGGACTGCGGCGAGATGGACGCCGACGCCCTGGAGGCGCTGAACCGCCGCGCCCGCGTCGCCGGCCGGATGATGCTCAAGCGCGTCATGGGCAAGGCCAGCTTCGCCACGCTGCAGGACGGCAGCGGCCGCCTGCAGCTGTACCTGGACCGTGGCGTGCTGGGCGACGAAACCTATGCCGCCTTCAAGTCCTGGGACATCGGCGACATCCTGGCCGCCGAGGGCCAGGTCTTCAAGACGCGCAAGGGCGAGCTGTCCCTGCGCGTCGAGTCCCTGCGTCTGCTGTCGAAATCCCTGCGCCCCCTGCCCGACAAGTTCCACGGCGTGGCCGACCAGGAACTGCGCTACCGCCAGCGCTACGTCGACCTCATCATGACCGACGAGACCCGGCAGACCTTCCTCGCGCGCAGCCGCATCGTCACGGCCATCCGCCAGCTGATGTCCGAGGCCGGCTTCCTGGAGGTCGAGACGCCGATGCTGCACCCGATTCCGGGGGGCGCCGCCGCCAAGCCCTTCATCACGCACCACAATGCGCTGGACATGGACATGTACCTGCGCATCGCGCCGGAGCTCTACCTGAAGCGGCTGATCGTGGGCGGATTCGAGCGGGTCTTCGAGATCAACCGGAACTTCCGCAACGAGGGCGTCAGCCCGCGCCACAATCCCGAATTCACCATGATGGAGTTCTACGCGGCCTACACCGACTACCGCTGGCTAATGGACACCACCGAGACCCTGATCCGCGATACGGCCCTGCGGGCCTGCGGCACGACGGACCTGACGTACCAGGGCCGGCCGCTGGACCTGGGCCGGGCCTTCGACCGCCTGACCATCGCCGAGGCCATCCTCAAGCACGCGCCGCACTACACGCCGGCGCAGCTGGACGATGAAGGCTTTCTGCGCACCGAGCTACGCCGCCTGGGCGCCGAGGTCGACGGGCCGGTGCTGGGCCATGCGGGGCTGGGTGCGCTGCAGCTGGCCCTGTTCGAGGAGACCGCCGAGTCCCTGCTGTGGCACCCGACCTTCATCATCGATTACCCCGTCGAGGTCTCGCCGCTGGCGCGGGCCTCGGACACCCAGCCCGGCATCACGGAACGCTTCGAGCTGTTCGCCTGCGGCCGCGAGATCGCCAACGGCTTTTCGGAGCTGAACGACCCGGAGGACCAGGCGGCGCGATTCCAGGCCCAGGTGGCCGCCAAGGACGCGGGCGACGAGGAAGCCATGTACTACGACGCCGACTACGTGCGCGCGCTGGAATACGGCATGCCGCCAACCGGCGGCTGCGGCATCGGCATCGACCGGCTGGTGATGATGCTGACCGACAGCGCCAACATCCGCGACGTCATCCTGTTCCCGCACCTGCGGCGGGAAGACTGATCAGACGGTGAAGGATTCCCCGCAGCCGCAGGCCGCCTTTTCGTTGGGGTTGCGAAAGCGGAATCCTTCGTTGAGCCCCTCGCGGGCGTAGTCGAGTTCCGTGCCCTGCAGATAGGGCAGGCTGTCGGGCGCCACGTAGAGCCGGGCCCCGAACTGCTCGAAGACCTGGTCGCCGTCGACCGGGTCGTCGACGTATTCGAGCTGATAGGACATGCCCGAGCAGCCGGAGGGCTTCACGCCCAGGCGCAGGCCCAGCCCCTTGCCGCGCTTTTCCAGATGGCGCCGGATGTGATCGGCTGCCTGTTGCGTCAGTGTGATTGCCATGATGACCTCGACAATGGAATTCAGGATTCAGGAGTTCTTGCCGGCGTAGTCCGCCACCGCGGCCTGGATGGCGTCCTGCGCCAGCAGCGCGCAGTGCAGCTTGGCCGGCGGCAGGTCCAGCGCCTGGACGAAGTCCTGGCTGCGCAGCGCCAGGGCCTCGTCCAGGCTGCGGCCCGGCAGCCATTCGGTGGCCAGCGAGCCGGCGGCGATCGCCGCGCCGCAGCCGAAGGCGCGAAAGCATGCGGATTGGATCCGGCCGTCGCGCAGCCGCAGCTGCAGTTTCAGTACCTGGCCCAGGGCGGGAGACCCCACCAGCCCGGTGCCGACCTGCGGGTCGCGCGCATCGAACGATCCCACGTGGCGGGGATGCAGGTAGTGATCCAGGACCTGCGGCCCGTAAACCGGCCCCGCCATCAGCGCATCTCCGTCCAGGCATCCAGTGTGCCTGCCTGGCGCATTTCCCACAAGGGCGACAGGTCCCGCAGCCGCTGGATCTGGGCGCGCAGCAGGCGCACTGCCTCGTCCACGTCCGCGGACGTGGTGTAGCGGCCCAGCGTCAGGCGCAGCGAGCTGTGCGCCAGGGGATCGCTGCGTCCCAGGGCGCGCAGCACGTAGGAGGGTTCCAGGCTGGCCGAGGTGCAGGCCGAGCCGGTGGAGACCGCGAGCTCGGGGATGGACATCAGCAAGGCCTCGCCCTCGACGTGGGCGACGCTGAAATTCAGGGTGTGGGCCACGCGCCGGTCGGCGTCGCCGTTCAGATAGACGTCGGGCAGGTCGCGCAGGCCGTCCCAGAGGCGGTCGCGCAGCGCGCGGATGCGCGGGATCTCGCCGGCCATGGATTCGGCCGCCAGGGCATAGGCCTCGCCCATGCCGACGATCTGGTGCGTGGGCAGCGTGCCCGAGCGCATGCCGCGCTCGTGTCCGCCGCCGTGGATCTGGGCCTCGAGCCGCACGCGTGGCTTGCGCCGCACGTAGAGCGCGCCCACGCCCTTGGGGCCGTAGGTCTTGTGCGCCGACAGGGACATCAGGTCCACGCCCAGGGCCTCGACGTCGATGGGCAGCTTGCCGGTCGCCTGCGCCGCGTCCGTATGGAACAGGATGCCGCGTTCGCGGCACAGCGCGGCCAGGGCCGCGATGTCCTGGATGACGCCGATCTCGTTGTTCACCAGCATGATGGACACCAGGATGGTGTCGGGGCGCAACGCGGCCAGCAGCGCCTGCGGGCTGACCAGGCCCCCCTCGTCCACATCCAGGTAGGTGAGCTCGAAGCCGCGCTGTTCCAGCGCCTGGCAGGCATCCAGCACGGCCTTGTGCTCCGTGCGCGCCGTGATGATGTGCCGCCCCCGCGCCGCGTGGAATTCGGCCACGCCCTTGATGGCCAGGTTGTCGGACTCGGTGGCGCCCGAGGTCCAGATGATCTCGCGCGGATCGGCGTGGATCAGCGCGGCGACCTGGCCGCGGGCGCGCTCGACCGCCTCTTCGGCGTCCCAGCCCCAGGCATGGCTGCGCGAGGCCGGGTTGCCGAACCGCTGGGACAGCCAGGGGATCATGGCCTGCGCGACACGTTCGTCCACCGGCGTGGTGGCGGAGTAATCCAGGTAGATGGGGCGATCAGGCAAGCGGCCCTGAGACGACATTGAAGCTCCGGATGATTCAGGCGGAAACGGGCTCCCGGGAGGCGTCGACCGGCGTGATGGGGATGGTGGGGCGGCCGTGGTTGCGCAGCTGCCCCGCCTCCTGCCATTCGCGCAGGCGCTGCTGATCGACCAGATCCTGCAGCGACACCGAATCCAGGTATTCCAGCATTTTACGACTCAAGGTGGCCCACAGGTCATGCGTCATGCACTTTCCGGACAGGCCGTTGCGCCCGATGTCGCAGTTCTCCTTGCCGCCGCAGCTGGTGGCATCCAGGGGCTCGTCCACCGCGAAGATGATGTCGGCCACCGAGATGTCGCGCGCGTGGCGCGCCAGGGTGTAGCCGCCGCCCGGCCCGCGCACGCTGTCCACGAGCTCGTGGCGGCGCAGCTTGCCGAACAGTTGCTCGAGATAGGACAGGGAGATGTTCTGCCGCCCGCTGATGGCCGCGAGCGTCACGGGCCCGCTGTGGTGCCGCAAGGCCAGATCGATCATTGCCGTGACGGCGAACCGCCCCTTGGTCGTCAAACGCATGATGTGTATCCCTTCAAATCGGTTCGGATCGTGCGGGCATCCCTATACCCGACTATTCGAGTCAAGTATACCCTGATACCCGACTAAAACACTCGACCTTAAACGACGTTCGTGGCAAATCATTGACGAATATCAATTTGCAGCTGGATGGCCGATAAAAAACGCCCCGGAGACGGGGCGTCGATCGGGAACGGAGGAAACGGGAGCGGCTCAGGCGGCCTGGTACTGCAGGGCGCGCTTGCGCACGAGCTCGAGCACGCCCTGGCAGGAATCCTCGAGGTAGTCGAGAACCTTGTTGAAGCCTTCCGGACCGCCGTAGTAGGGATCGGGCACCGTGGCTTCCTCGTACTCGTTGGAGAAGCGCATCAGCAGCATGAGCTTGTGCTGGTAGATCTTGGGGCAGCGCTGCTGCAGCGCCGACAGATTTTCCCAGTCCATGGCCAGGATCAGGTCGGCGTCGCGGAAGTCCTCGGCCGTGATCTGGCGCGCCACGTGGGCGGACAGATCGTAGCCGCGCTTGCGCGCCGCGGCCTGGGCGCGCGCGTCCGGCGCCTCGCCCACGTGGAAATGGTGCGTAGCAGCAGAATCGACGCTGATGGCATCGGACAGGCCGGCTTCATCGAGGAGGTGCTGGAACACCCCTTGAGCGGAGGGGGAACGGCAAATATTGCCCGTGCAGACAAAAAGTACCTTATGCATGATAGGTGAAAGTGTGCGGGAAAACCCGGTAATTGGCAAGCTTTTTCCTGGGAAACCGGCAAAAAAAACCTGTGGCGTCAGAACTTTGCAATCAACTGAGCAAGGCGCGTTCCTTGAGGGCCCGCAGCGCGTCGCGCGCTGCGGCGGCCTGCTCGAATTCGAGGTTGCGGGCATGCTCGTTCATGCGCTGTTCCAGCCGCCGGATCTCGCGCGCCAGGGCTTTTTCGTCGCCCAGGACGCGGTCGTCATAGTCCAGCGGCGCGGCGGCGGCGGCAGCGGCCGCCGGCGACACGCCGTCGATCAGGTCGCGCACGGCCTTGTTTACGCCGCGCGCCGTGATGCCGTGCTCAACATTGAAGGCCTGCTGTTTTTCCCGCCGCCGGGCGGTCTCGTCCATGGCCCGCCGCATCGAGTCGGTCACCCGGTCGGCGTACAGGATGGCACGCCCGTTCAGGTTGCGGGCGGCGCGGCCGATGGTCTGGATCAGGCTGCGCTCGGACCGCAGGAAGCCTTCCTTGTCGGCGTCCAGGATGGCCACCAAGGACACCTCGGGGATGTCCAGGCCCTCGCGCAGCAGGTTGATCCCCACCAGCACGTCAAAGGCGCCCAGGCGCAGGTCGCGGATGATCTCGACTCGCTCGACCGTGTCGATGTCCGAGTGCAGATAACGGACTTTGAGACCGTTTTCCTGCAGGTAGTCGGTCAGATCCTCGGCCATGCGTTTGGTCAGGGTCGTCACCAGCACCCGCTCGCGGCGCGCGATGCGCAGCTTGGCTTCGCCCAGCAGGTCGTCCACCTGGGTGGCGGCCGGGCGCAGCTCGACCTCTGGATCGACCAGGCCGGTGGGCCGCACGACCTGCTCGACGATCTCGTCGGCATGCTCGGCCTCATAGGGGCCCGGCGTGGCGGACACGAACACGCACTGCGGCATGCGGGCCTCGAATTCCTCGAGGCGCAGCGGCCGGTTGTCCAGCGCCGAGGGCAGCCGGAAACCGAACTGCACCAGGGTTTCCTTGCGCGAACGGTCGCCCCGGTACATGCCGCCCAGCTGTCCGACGGTGACGTGGCTCTCGTCGATGAACATCAGCGCGTTGCGCGGCAGATAGTCGATCAGCGTGGGCGGCGGTTCTCCGGGGGCCGCGCCCGACAGATGGCGGGAATAATTCTCGATGCCCTTGCAAAAACCCAGTTCCTGCAGCATCTCCAGATCGAAGCGCGTGCGCTGCTCCAGCCGCTGGGCCTCGACCAGGCGGCCGTCGGCGGTCAGCTCGGCCAGACGCTCGCGCAATTCTTCCTTGATGGTCTCGATGGCACGCAGCACGGTCTCGCGCGGCGTCACGTAGTGGGAACTGGGAAAGATCGTGAAACGCAGCTGGTTCTGCACCAGTTTGCCGGTCAGGGGGTCGAAGAGATCCAGGGACTCGATCTCGTCGTCGAACAGCGTGATGCGCAGGGCGTGCTCGGCGTGTTCGGCCGGGAAGACGTCGATCACCTCGCCGCGCGCGCGGAAGGTGCCGCGGGCGAAGTCCATGTCGTTGCGCTCGTACTGCATGGACACCAGGCGGGCCAGGATTTCCTGGCGGCCGATCCGGTCGCCGGTGCGCAGGGTGAGCACCATGGCATGGTAGTCACCGGGATTGCCGATCCCGTAGATGCAGGACACGGTGCCGACGATGATGGTGTCGGGACGCTCGAGCAGACTCTTGGTGGCCGACAGGCGCATCTGCTCGATGTGCTCGTTGATCGAGGAATCCTTCTCGATGAACAGGTCGCGCGAGGGCACGTAGGCCTCGGGCTGGTAGTAGTCGTAATACGAGACGAAGTATTCGACGGCATTGCGCGGGAAGAACTCGCGCATCTCGGCGTACAGCTGGGCAGCCAGCGTCTTGTTGGGCGCCAGCACGATGGCGGGCCGCCCGGTCCGGGCAATCACGTTGGCCATCGTATAGGTCTTGCCCGAGCCGGTCACGCCCAGCAGGGTCTGGGCCATCAGGCCGTCGCGCACGCCGGCCTCGAGGGCCTCGATGGCCCCCGGCTGGTCGCCCGCGGGCGGATAGGGCTGGTACAGCTGAAACGGGCTGTCCGGGAAATGCACAAAGCCCGGGGAATTTTCGCCGCTCTCCATCGTTCGCCTAGACACTATTCGGGTAAACCCCTTATTATCCCATCGTTGGCCCCTGCGACCAAGAACACTTTTTTCTCTGTCTCAACGGTACCCCATGTCCTCTATCTTCGCTTCCGTCGAACTCGCACCGCGCGACCCCATCCTGGGCCTGAACGAACAATTCAAGACCGACACCCGGTCCAACAAGGTGAACCTGGGCGTGGGCGTCTACACCGACGACACCGGCCGCATTCCCCTGCTGAAGGCCGTGCGCCAGGCGGAAAGCCAGCTCTTCGAACAGGCCGCGCCGCGCAACTACCTGCCCATCGACGGGATTCCCGGCTACAACCAGGGCGCCGCCGCCCTGCTGCTGGGCGCGGGCTCGCCCCTGATCGCGGAACACCGCTCCCTGACCGTCCAGACCCTGGGCGGCACGGGCGCCCTGAAGGTCGGCGCCGATTTCCTGAAGCGCATCCTGCCGGGCTCCAAGGTCGCGATCAGCAACCCCAGCTGGGCCAACCACGAGGCGCTGTTCTCGGCCGCCGGCTTTCCGGTGGTCAGCTACGACTACTATGACGCGGCCACGCACGGCCTGAACTTCGACGGCATGCTGGCCTCGCTGCGCGCCCTGCCGGCCGGCACCATCGTCGTGCTGCACGCCTGCTGCCACAATCCCACCGGCGTCGATCCCAGCGCCGAACAATGGCGCGAGATCGCCCGCACGCTGCAGGCCGGCCAGTTGGTGCCGTTCCTGGACATCGCCTACCAGGGCTTCGGCGACGGCCTCGAGGAAGACGCCTCCGTGGTCCGCCTGTTCGCCCAGATGGGCATGACCATGTTCATCAGTTCCTCGTTCTCCAAGTCCTTCTCGCTGTACGGCGAGCGCGTCGGCGCCCTGACCCTGGTGACCGGCGGCGACGAGGAAAGCGCCCGGGTGCTCAGCCAGCTCAAGCGCGTCATCCGCACCAACTATTCCAACCCGCCCACCCACGGCGGCGCCATCGTGTCGGCCGTGCTGAACACCCCCGAGCTGTTCTCCCTCTGGGCCGAGGAGCTCGCCGGGATGCGCGACCGCATCCGCACCATGCGTCACGACCTGGTCGAAAAGATCCACGCGCACGGCGTGGACCAGGATTTCAGCTTCGTGAAGACGCAGCGCGGCATGTTCTCGTATTCCGGCCTGACCAAGCCGCAGGTCGAGCGCCTGCGCGAGGACTTCGGCATCTACGCGGTCGGCAGCGGCCGCATCTGCGTGGCGGCCCTGAACTCCGCCAACGTGGAGTACGTCGCCCGGGCCATCGCCCAGGTCCTGAAGGGCTGAGTCCCCCGCGGCTTCGCCGCCCAAGGCCCTGGGGGCGCGATCCGCGCCCACAGGGCCTTTTCCTTTTGGGCCGGGACACCTTGCCTTCCGCCCGGCATTCGGACACAATACAGGCTGTGTTTTCATCCAGTAGCGTCCCATGTCCCTGAAGCTCACTGCCCGGCAATCCCAGATCCTGATGCTCATCGTCCAGGCCATCACCCGGACGGGGCGTCCCCCCACCCGGGCCGAGATCGCCCAGGCGCTGGGCTTTCGCTCGGCCAATGCCGCCGAGGACCATCTGCGGGCGCTCGAGCGCAAGGGCTACATCCAGCTGACGGCGGGCACCTCGCGCGGCATTCAGCTCACGGCCCTGGCGCAGGCCGCCACGTCGCAGCCGCTGGCCGAGCCGGCCCAGCGGGTCGCCGCGCAGGGCCCGTCCGGCCCGGCGCCTGCCGCCCTGGCGGGGCTCGCGCCCACGCCTGCCTCCCCGCTGGCGCCGCCGGGCGCGCCCATCTGGACCGCGGCCTCCGACCAGCGTCTGGTCCCGCTCATCGGCCGGGTGGCTGCGGGCAACCCCATCCTGGCGGCCGAACACGTCGAACGCGAGATCCCGCTGGCGCCGCAGCTCTTCGATTCGGCACCCGACTACCTGCTGCGCGTCCGCGGCAGCAGCATGCGCGACGCCGGCATCCTCGACGGCGACCTGCTGGCCGTGCGCAGCACGCCGCAGGCGCGCCACGGCCAGATCGTGGTGGCTCGCCTGGGCGACGACGTCACGGTCAAGCGGCTGGAACACCAGGGCCGGGTGATCCGGCTGCTGCCGGAAAATCCCGACTTCCAGCCCATCGAGATCGGCGCGGGCGACGACTTCGCCATCGAGGGCATCGCCGTGGGCCTGATCCGCACCGCCAACCTGCACTAGCCCGGCGTGCGCTAATCCGGCGAACGCACGCCGGAGGCAAACAGCCCCTGATCCGATCCCGGGTCAGGGGCTGTTTCGTTCGTCCCGCAACGGGACCGGTGGCGCCGGAGGCCGCCCAAAGGCGCCCCCGACCCCGGCACGCGGGCTCAGTGCTTCATCACCTCGCCGGAGCCGGAGCCCGCCGGCTTGGCGGCCGCCACGGCCTCGGCGGCCAGCCGGGCGACTTCCTCGTCGGACAAGGGCGTCGGCATGCGCTGCAGCGCGACCTCCAGCACCCGGTCGATCCAGCGCACCGGGATGATCTCCAGGTGGTTTTTCACGTTGTCCGGGATCTCGGCCAGGTCCTTGACGTTCTCCGACGGGATCATCACGGTCTTGATGCCGCCGCGATGCGCCGCCAGGAGCTTTTCCTTCAGGCCGCCGATCTCCAGCACCTCGCCGCGCAGGGTGATCTCGCCCGTCATGGCGACGTCGGCGCGCACCGGAATGCCCGTCAGCGCCGACACCATGGCCGTGGTGATCGCAATCCCGGCCGAGGGGCCGTCCTTGGGCGTCGCGCCCTCGGGGAAGTGCACGTGCAGGTCGTGCTTTTCAAAGACCTGGTCGGCGATCCCCCAGTGACGCGCCCGCGCGCGCACCACCGTGCGGGCGGCCTCGACGGATTCCTTCATCACGTCGCCCAGCGAACCGGTGCGCGTCACCACGCCCTTGCCCGGCATGTCGGCGACCTCGATGGTCAGCAGCTCGCCGCCCACCTCGGTCCAGGCCAGGCCGGTCACCTGCCCGACGCGGTCTTCCTTTTCGGCCACGCCGAAACTGAAGCGGCGCACGCCGAGGTAGTCGCTGAGGTTGTCGGCATCCACCGTCAACGATTCCTGGACCTTGCCGCCGCGCGCGACGGGATTGGCCGAGAGCAGGCGCTTGACCGCCTTGCGGCAGATCTTGGAAATCTCGCGCTCGAGCGCGCGCACGCCTGCCTCGCGGGTGTAGTAGCGCACGATGCCGCGGATCGCGTCCTCGGTGACCGTCAGCTCGCCTTCCTGGACGCCGTTGTTCTTCATGAGCTTGGGCAGCAGGTGGTCGAAAGCGATGTGGACCTTCTCGTCCTCGGTGTAGCCCGACAGGCGGATGACCTCCATCCGGTCCAGCAACGCCGGCGGGATGTTCAGCGTATTGCTGGTGGCCACGAACATCACGTCCGACAGGTCGAAGTCGACCTCGATGTAGTGGTCCTGGAAGGTATGGTTCTGTTCCGGATCCAGGACCTCGAGCAGCGCGGACGAGGGGTCGCCGCGGAAATCCGCGCCCAGCTTGTCGATCTCGTCGAGCAGGAAGAGCGGATTGCGCACGCCGACCTTGCTCATGTTCTGCAGGATCTTGCCCGGCATGGAGCCGATGTAGGTGCGGCGGTGACCGCGGATCTCGGCCTCGTCGCGCACCCCGCCCAGCGCCATGCGCACGAACTTGCGGTTGGTCGCGCGGGCCACGGACTGGCCCAGCGAGGTCTTGCCCACGCCCGGGGGCCCGACCAGGCACAGGATCGGGGCCTTGAGCTTTTCCACCCGCTGCTGCACGGCCAGGTACTCGACGATGCGTTCCTTGACCTTCTCCAGGCCGTAGTGGTCCGCGTCGAGGACTTCCTCGGCGTTCTGCAGGGCGTTGTTGACCCGGCTCTTCTTGTGCCAGGGCAAGCCGATCAGCGTGTCGATGTAGTTGCGCACCACGGTAGCCTCGGCCGACATGGGCGACATGAGCTTGAGCTTTTTCAGCTCGCCCTCGGCCTTCTTGCGGGCTTCCTTGGACATGCGGGCCGCGGCGATCTTGCGCTCGAGCTCTTCGATGTCGGCGCCCTCTTCGCCCTCGCCCAGTTCCTTCTGGATGGCCTTGACCTGCTCGTTCAGATAGTAGTCGCGCTGGCTCTTTTCCATCTGCTTCTTGACGCGGCCGCGGATGCGCTTTTCGACCTGCAGGATCTCGATCTCGGATTCAAGCTGGGCCAGCAGGGCCTCCAGGCGCTGCACGGCGCCGGCCATGTCCAGCAGGGACTGCTTCTGTTCGATCTTCAGCGGCAGGTGCGCCGCGATGGTGTCGGCCAGGCGGCCGGCCTCTTCGATCCCGGTCAGGGAGGTGAGGATCTCCTGGGGGATCTTTTTATTGAGCTTGACGTACTGCTCGAACTGCGCGAGCACGGCGCGGCGCAGGGCCTCGGCCTCGGCCTGGTCGGACTCGTCCTCGGCGATGCCGCTCACGCGGGACATGAAATGGGTCTCGGCATCCGACACGGCGTGGATGCGGGCGCGCTGCAGGCCCTCGACCAGCACCTTGACCGTGCCGTCGGGCAGCTTGAGCATCTGCAGGATGCTGGCCGCGCAGCCGATCTCGTACAGGTCGTCCGGGGTGGGCTCGTCCTTGCCAGCGGATTTCTGGGCCACCAGCATGATGCTGTTGCCGGCCTCCATGGCCAGCTCGAGCGCCTTGATGGAACGCGGCCGGCCCACGAACAGGGGGATGACCATGTGGGGAAACACGACGACGTCGCGCAGCGGCAGCAGCGGCAGATCCGCAGGTTCCTGGGTCAGAATCTGACTAGCAGACATGGTTGCTTCCTAAAAGATTGATTCCAATAAAAAAGGAAGCGCAGGCTTCCTTTTTTAGCATCTTGCCTGCTGATGTATATGGTGGCGGGACCGGGACTTTCAAGACCCGGCCCACACAGCCAGTATAAAGGCAGAACCGGGCTGCTGCCGCGGTGGTTCAGGCGGCGGCCGATCGCAGGGATTTCTCGGGATCGGCGGGATGGCCGCGGCGCGGGCCCTCGATGAGCTGCGGCGCCCCCCTGCCCTCGACCGCGTCCACGTCCAGCACGACCCGGTTGATGTCCTGGCGGGACGGCAGATCGAACATCGTGCCCAGCAGGGCCTGCTCGATGATCGAACGCAGGCCGCGCGCGCCGGTGCGCCGCTTGATGGCGCGGCGGGCGATGGCGGTCAGCGCCTCGGGCGTGACGTCGAGGTCGACGTCTTCCATCTCGAAGAGCTTGTGGAACTGCTTGACCACCGCATTGCGCGGCTCGGTCAGGATGCGCACCAGCGTGTCCTCTTTCAGTTCCTCGAGGGTGGCGACCACGGGCAGGCGGCCGACCAGTTCGGGGATCAGGCCGAACTTGATGAGGTCTTCCGGCTCGACCTCGGCGAAGAGCTCGCCCACGCCGCGCTCGGAGCGCGCGCGCACGGTCGCCGAAAAACCGATGCCGGAACGTTCGCTGCGGTCGCGGATGATCTTTTCCAGGCCGTCGAAGGCGCCGCCCACGATGAACAGGATGTTCGTCGTATCGACCTGGACGAAGTCCTGGTTGGGATGCTTGCGCCCGCCCTGGGGCGGCACGGACGCCACCGTGCCCTCGATGAGCTTGAGCAGTGCCTGCTGGACCCCCTCGCCCGAGACGTCGCGGGTGATGGAGGGATTGTCCGACTTGCGCGAGATCTTGTCGATTTCGTCGATGTAGACGATGGCCCGCTGCGCCTTTTCAACCTCGTAGTTGCAGTTCTGCAGCAGTTTCTGGATGATGTTCTCGACGTCCTCGCCCACGTAGCCGGCCTCGGTCAGCGTAGTGGCGTCGGCCATGACGAAGGGCACGTCCAGCATGCGGGCCAGCGTCTGGGCCAGCAGCGTCTTGCCCGAGCCGGTCGGGCCGATCAGCAGGATGTTGCTCTTGGAGAGTTCGACGTCGCCGCTCTTGGCATCGGCGTAGCGGATGCGCTTGTAGTGGTTGTAGACCGCGACCGCCAGGTTGCGTTTCGGGGTCTCCTGGCCGATGACGTAACCGTCCAGAAAGGACTTGATCTCCTGGGGGGTCGGCAGCTCGTTGCGCACGGCATCGCGCGCGGCTTCCTGCTTTTCATCCCGGATGATGTCGTTGCACAGGCTGATGCATTCATCGCAGATGAACACGGACGGGCCGGCGATCAGCTTGTGGACCTCGGTCTGGGTCTTGTTGCAGAAGGAGCAGTGCAAGGTCTTATCCTCGCCGGATCCCTTTTTTTCGGTCATGGCAAACCTGTAGCTATTGGGTTTCGTCGGTGCGCGAAACCAGAACCTTGTCGATCAGACCGTATTCCTGGGCGTCCTCGGCCGACATGAAATTGTCGCGTTCGGTATCGATCGCGATGCGTTCGATGTCCTGGCCGGTGCGATCCGCCAGAATGCGGTTCAGGCGCTCGCGCAGGCTGAGGATTTCCTTGGCCTGGATCTGGATGTCGGATGCCTGGCCCTGGGCGCCACCGGACGGCTGGTGGATCATGATGCGCGAATTGGGCAGCGCGTAGCGCTTGCCCTTGGCGCCGGCCGCCAGCAGGAAGGCCCCCATGCTGGCCGCCAGGCCCGTGCACAGGGTCGAGACGGCCGGTTTGACGAACTGCATGGTGTCGTAGATCGCCATGCCGGCGTAGACCGAGCCGCCCGGGGAATTGATGTACAGGGAAATGTCCTTGTCGGGGTTCTCCGATTCCAGGAACAGCAGCTGCGCCACCACGAGATTGGCGGACTGGTCGTTGACGGGCCCCACGAAGAAGATCACCCGCTCGCGCAGCAGGCGCGAGTAGATGTCGTAGGAGCGCTCGCCGCGACCGGACTGCTCGATCACGATGGGCACGTAGCCCAGGCCGGTGGGAGTGACGGATTCCCCGCCGTACAGCGATGCGTAGAAATCGGTGAACCTGGACATTAACGCGTTCCCATCAAGGTATCAAAATCCACGGTTTCGTCGGTGACCTGGGCATTGGCCAGCACGTGGTCGACGACATTGTCTTCCAGCACGATCGATTCGATCTCGGCGCGGCGCTGGCGGTCGGACAGATAATACGCCACGACCTGGGCGGGCTGCTCGTAGCTCTTGGCGAATTCCTCGATGCGGGCGCGGACCTGCTCGGGCTTGGCCTTGAGGTCGGCGGCCTTGATGAGCTCGCCCACCAGCAGCCCCAGGCGCACGCGGCGCTCGGCCTCCGGACGGAAGGTGTCTTCCGGGATGGGGATGGAATCGGCGTTGGGCAGGCCGCGCTGCTTGAGTTCCTCGCGCGCGGCGGCCGTGCGGCTGGCGACCTCGCTGTCGACCAGGGCCTTGGGCAGGTCGAAATTGCAGGCGGCGGCCAGGGCGTCCATCACGCTGGCCTTGGTGCGGCTCTTGGCGCGGGCCTCGGCCTCGCGCTCGACATTGCCGCGCACGTCGGCCAGCAGGGCCTCGACGTCGCCTTCGGCCTGGCCGAGGGACTTGGCGAAGTCGGAATCGACCTCGGGCAGCTCGGGCTCGGCGACTTCTTTCACGGTGATGGTGAATTCAGCCTTCTTGCCGGCGACGGCGGCGCTGCCGTAGTCTTCCGGAAAGTCCAGCGGGAAGGTCTTGGTCTCGCCGGCCTTCAGGCCCGTGGCCGCGGCCTCGAATTCGGGCAGCATGCGGCCCTGGCCCAGCACGAAGGGGAAATCCTGGGCGGTGCCGCCGTCGAAGGCGACGCCGTCGATGGTGCCCGCGAAGTCCAGGGTGACGCGGTCGCCGTCCTGGGCGGCGCGATCGGCGGCCGGCTTGAAGACCGTGCGCTGGCGGCGCAGGATGTCGATGGTCTTTTGCACCTCGGCCTCGCCCACCTGCACGGCGCTGCGGGTGATCTTGAGGGAGGACAGGTCGGGCAGCTCGACCTCGGGATAGACCTCGAAGGTGGCGGAAAACGCCATCACGCCGTCTTCCGCGCCTTCGATCTTGGGCTCGAGGCTGGGGCTGCCGGCGACGCGCAGGTTGGCGTCGGCGATCACCTTGTCCAGGGACTTGCCGATCTGGGAATTGATGACGTCATAGCGCACCGAGGGGCCATGGCTGCGTTCGATCACGGACAGCGGAGCCTTGCCCGGACGGAATCCGTGGACCTTGGCCGTGCGCGCGACGCGCTTGAGTTGTGCCTGGACTTCTTTTTCGATGTCGGCGACGGAAACGGTCAGATCGACACGGCGCTCCAGGCCGGACAGTTTTTCAACCACGGGCTGCATTCGGAACCTATTGATAGTGATGGATAGTAAACGGGGTATTTTAGCGGAAAGTGGAGGCCGGCGTAGGACGCCCGGGGGCGGCGGGACTTCACGTTATAATGATCGGCTTCGTTTGCGAACGTGGCGGAATTGGTAGACGCACCAGATTTAGGTTCTGGCGCCGCAAGGCATGAGAGTTCAAGTCTCTCCGTTCGCACCATCGGACCGGCACCCTTGTTCCGGCGGCGGCTCTCCCGCCTGCGCCAGGAACTCCAGCAGCCGGCGTTCCGCCGCGCTCAGCCCGCGCGGGCCGGGCGGCGCCGGCCAGCGCCGCGGAATCCATCCTTGCAGGTAGGCGGACACCACCGCGGGATGTACGTAGCACTTGCGGCAGACCGAGACGGTGTTCCCCAGGCGGCGGGCCACGGTCTTCATGGCCTCGTTCACCAGCCGTTCGCGCGCCCGCTGCCCTGACGGACTCTGGGCGTGATTCAACAATTCCAGCGCCATCACGGACCCGCCCCAGGTCCTGAAGTGCTTGGCGCTGATGTCGAAGCCCGTGATCTCCTGCAGATAGGCATTGACCGCCGTGGAGTCGACCCGGTGCCGCGCGCCGCGCTCGTCATGATATTTGAACAGCCGCTGTCCGGGAAGATCCAGGCAGCGGCGCAGCAGCCTGGCCAGTCTGCGGTCCCTGACCGTGACGTCGTGCTCGACCCCGCTCTTGCCGCGGAACTGCAGCCGGATGCGCGCGCCCGACACCGTGACGTGCCGCCGCTTGAGCGTCGTCAAGCCGTAGCTGCCGTTGCCGCGCGCATAGCGGGGGCTGCCGATCCGGATGAGCGTCTCGTCCAGCAGGGCCACGGTCAGGGCCAGCACCCGTTCCTTGGGCAGCCCGGGCAAGGCGAGGTCGCGGCGGATGCGGCGGCGGATCCGCACGAGGGCCGCGCCGAATTCGCTCAGTTGATCATACTTGTGCCGGTCCTGCTGCGCGATCCAGTCGGTATGGTAGATATATTGCTTGCGACCCCGGGCATCGCGGCCGGTGGCCTGCAGGTGGCCGTCGGCCCGCGCGCAGATCCAGACGTCCTCATAGGCGGGCGGGATCGCCAGGGCGCGGATGCGCCCCAGGACGCCCGGATGGCGGATGAGCCGCCCCGCCCGGTCCCGATAGCGGAAATCGCCGTCGGGGCCGCGCTCGCGGTGGTATCCGGGATCGCAGTCCTCGGTATAGACGAGCCCGTCTATGGGACGCGGCGCGGCGGGCTTGGCGGACGAGTCCATCATGGCATCGCGGGGGCGGCGGCGTTCATGCCGACCGGCGCCCGCGCCGGATGGCGTCCAGGCGCTCGCGCCATGCCGGCGACGCGCAAGCCGCGGCCGCGTCCACCGGCAGGCGCCGGCGCCAGTTGGGAAACTCCTGCACAGTCCCGGGCACGTTGGGCGCCTCCGCCTCCCCCGCGAGGTCTTCCAGCGAGGTCAGCATGAGCGGACACGGCGTCGCGGCGACGAAGGCCAGCATCGCGGGGATGGGTGCGCCATCCGCGGGCGGCGCCGGGTCCGGTCCGGCCAGGCGGGCTCGCAGCTGTGCACGGTCCTCGCGGCGCTGTGCCTGCAGGCCGGCGGCGGTCTCCTGCGCGCCCAGCAGCTGCGCCTGCTCGCGCTGGGCGATGTCGACGCCCTGCCACCAGCCGGCCAGCGTGGGAAGATCGTGCGTGCTGGCGCAGGCCACCGCATGCGGCGGCCATTCCTTCACCGGCAGGAAGGTCGCAGCGGACGCCCCGCCCAAGGACTCCGCCGGGTCCCGCGCGGCGCCCCGCATGAACCAGAGCACGTCCATGCCCAGGATGCCGTTGCGTCGCAGGGCGGCGTCCAGCCCCTCGGGGACGGTGCCCAGGTTCTCGCCCACCACCAGGGCCTGGCGGCGCCAGGCCTCCAGCGCCGTCAGCGCCAGCAGTTCATGCGCCGGCATCCGCAGGTAGGCGCCATCGGCCGCGCCGGCGCCATCGGGAATGACCCAGATCCGCTCGAATCCCGCGATGTGGTCGATGCGCAGGCCGCCGACGTGCTGCAGGCTGGCGCGCAGGACCGCCAGGAAGGGTTCCTGCGCGCCGGCCCGCAGCGCCTGCGGAGAGAAGGCCGTCAGCTGCCAGTTCTGGCCCAGGGGGTTGTGGATGTCCGGCGGCGCGCCGATCGACACGCCTTCCAGGAAGTGCCCGGGCTGGCTCCAGGCCTGGCTGCCCGCCGGGGCGGTGCCCACGGCCAGGTCCGCCATCAGGCCGATGCGCATGCCGGCGCGGCGCGCGGCCCGGTGGGCGCCGGCCAGGCTGCCCGCCGCCAGCCACTGCAGGAAACAATGGAAATCGACCTCGCCGGCGTGCGCGCGCGCATAGGCCTGCACGCTTGGCGCCCTGGCATCCCGCCAGCGGGCGTCCCACCGCTGCCACGGCAGGCGCTCTCCCGCGCCATCCAGGGCGACGGCCGGGTCCGCCTGCAGGCACTCGAACACCGCATGGTCCCTGAGCGGCTGGCCCTGCCTGTCGACGAAGCGCCGATAGTCGCGCTGCACGCCGGGACCGAGAGCCGGCAGCGCGCGATGCAGCGCGCGCAACAGGCGCATCCGCACGGCCGATGCCTCGGCCCAGTCGATCCGGGATGGCGCATCCAGCCGGGTCCAGTCCACCGGCGCGATGGCCTGCATGGCCGCGCGGACCGCCTCCGCGCCCAGCACGTCGGCGGGGGCGGCGTAGACGGCATTCAGGAAAAGGCGGTTCGAGGGCCAATAGGGACTGCATATCTGCGCGTCGGCGCTGAACATCGCGTGCGCCGGGCTGAGCATCAGGGCGTCGGCGCCCTCCCGGGCCAGCTGCCGCGCGAGGCGGCGCACGGCGCCGAAATCGCCATGCCCCCAGGTGGCCGCCAGCGGGTCCGCGCTGGCGGTGCGCAGGCTGTAGATCTGCGCCATGACGCCCCACAGCCGTTCGCCCCGGGCGCTCAGCCGGCCCGCGGCGGTCTCGGTGTCCGTGGGCGCAATGGCCAGCCGCACCGGATCGCCGTGCGCAAGAAGCAGCCGGTAGTATCCCGGCGGCAAGGACGCCGGCGGCACGGCGGCGGACCCGTCATCGGCAATGCGCAGCGCCTGCGCCGGCGTACGGCCGTCTTCGGCCTCCAGCAGGCAGTTTCCCGCCGGCAGCCCCGCCAGCGGCAGGCTGTCGCCGGCGCGGCCGACCCGCAGCCGGCCGGGATCCGGCGCGCCGGCCGCCGCCATGCTGGCGCGGATGTCCGCCGCGGTCCCGGCGGGCAGGCCCATCGAGCGCAGCAGCGCGCGCAGGGTGTCCGGCGACACGCGGCGCGGCACGCCGCGCGCGTCCACCCAGTGCTCCTGCAGACCGGCCCGGGCCGCCAGCGCGGACAGCCCTTCGTCTTCGTCCGTCCGGTTCCCGGGACGCCGATTCATGGGGCCGTCGTCCCGCGGCGGGCGGCCCCGCAGTCCACCGGCCTCATGCCGCATCCTCCAGGGGCCTGCGCGCCGCGAGCAGCACGAGGGAGTGGGCTTTCACCTCGACGCGGTCCGCTCCGGCATGCAAGCGCCGCTCTCCGGCCGAATCCAGTTCACAGGTCCAGGGGAGCCCAGGCGCGGGCAGGACGAAGGGCAGGCCCTCGGATCCCGGGTTCAGCAGCAGCAGCGTGACGTCCGCCATCCCGTCCCGGGGCGCCGCGCGCCGCAAGGCGAACGCCCGGCGCTCGCCATCGCCCCAGCCTTCGGGCGCAATGGCCTGCCCGTCGGGCTCGAAGAAGCCGGCGCGCGAAACGCCCGGCAGGACTTCCTCGGCCAAGTCCAGGTAGCGGCTAGCCCGCAGGCTGGGATGCAGCCGCCGCAGTTCTGCAAGCCGGCCGATGAAGCGCGTCATCGCCTCGCCGTCGGGACTATCCGCCAGGCTCCAGTCCAGCCACGACAGCGCATTGTCCTGGCAATAGGCGTTGTTGTTGCCGGACTGGGTATGGCCGAATTCATCGCCCGCCAGCAGCATCGGCGTGCCATCGGCAAAGAACAGGCTGGCGAGCAGGGCCCGGCGCACGGCATCGCGCACCCGCGTGATCGCCTCATCGGCGGGGCCTTCGGCGCCCCAGTTGGCGCTGAAGTTCTCGGGAGTGCCGTCGCGGCCGTCTTCGCCATTGGCTTCGTTGTGGCGTTCGGCGTAGCTGACGAGGTCGGCCAGGGTGAAGCCGTCGTGCGCCGTGATGAAATTGATGCTGCTCCAGGGCCGGCGATGGCGGTGGTCGAACAGGCTGCGGGAGCCGCACAGCGCGTCGGCCATCCCCGGCCGCTGGTCCGCGTCATTGCGCCAGTAGCGCCTCACGTTGTCCCGGAATGCGCCGTTCCACTCGGCAAAGCCGGGCGGATGCTGGCCGAGCTGGTAGCCCCCGGGGCCGACGTCCCAGGGCTCGGCAATCAGCTTGCGGCGCGAGAGCACGGGGTCCTGGAGGATGGCGTCGAAAAACCCGGCGCCCGGATCGAAGCCGGTCCCCTCGCGGCCCAGCGTCGTGCACAGGTCGAAGCGAAAGCCGTCCACGTGGTAGGAGACGGCCCATTCGCGCAGGGAATCGAGGACCATGCGCAGCACGGCGGGGTGGGACAGATTGACCGTATTGCCGCAGCCCGTCTCGTCGATGTAATGACGCTCGTCGCCGGGGATGAGGCGATAGTAGCTGGCATTGTCGATCCCCCGCCAGGACAGCGTGGGCCCCCATTCGTTGCCCTCGCAGGTGTGGTTGTAGACCACGTCCAGCACGACCTCGATGCCCGCGGCATGCAGGCGCCGGATCGCCTGGCGCAGTTCGCTCGGTCCATTGGGCACGTAGGCCGGCTCGGGCGCGAAGTACGCCAGGGTGTCGTAGCCCCAGTAATTGCGCAGCCCCCGCTCTTCCAGCGTCCGGCTTTGCAGGAAGGCATGGACGGGCAATAGCTCGACCGCCGTGACGCCCAGGCGGTGCAAGTGCTCGACAAAGCGGGGGTCGCCCAGCGCCGCGACCGTGCCGCGCATGGACGCGGGCAGGTCCTCGCGCATCATCGAGGCGCCCCGCACGTGCACCTCGTAGAGGCGCGTATCGGCCCAGGGGGTCCGGGGCGGACGCGAGTCTTCCCAGGGATAAGGCTGCTGCGCGGTCACGACGCACTTGGGCATCAGGGGCGCGCTGTCACGGCGGTCCATGCTCAGGTCCCCGCGCCCGTGGCCGACGCGGTAGCCGAACAGGGCGTCCCCCCAGTGCACCGAACCGCGCAAGCGGCGCGCGTAGGGATCCAGCAGGAATTTGTAGGGATTGAAACGGTGGCCATGCACGGGATCGTAGGGCCCGTGCACGCGAAAACCGTACAGCAGGCCTGGCTGCGCGTCGGGCAGGTAGCCGTGCCAGACTTCATTGGTGCATTCGGGCAGCGCGACGCGCCTGCGTTCTTTGCGGCCGTTGGCGTCGAACAGGCACAGGTCGACGCCGGTGGCGTTGGCCGAGAACACGGCGAAATTGACGCCCAGGCCGTCATGGTGGGCGCCCAGCGGATAAGGCAGGCCGGCCGACAGGGGCGCATGCAGGGATTCGTTCATCATGGCGACTCCACAGGGGCGAGCAGAAGCGTGGACATCCCCGGCAGATCCAGGGTGAGCGAGCAGGGCCGTCCGTGCCGGGGCTCATCCCGCGCCGCCACGCGGCGGGGGGACGGCGGCTCTCCGGCATCGCCGGAATCCAGCAGGACCTCCCAGGGGCCGCCGCGGCTCGCCCCCAGCGCGTAGCCCGGACGGGGCACCGGCGTGAAATTGCAGACGGCGAGGACCGGCGCGGATCCCGGCGCGGACCGTTCGAAAGCGAAAACGCTGTTGTCCAGGTCATCCCCGACCGTCCATGAAAAGCCCCAGGCTTCGGCGTCGCCCTCGTGCAGCGCGGGGCGGCCGCGGTAGAGACGGTTCAGCCGGCCGACGAATTGCTGGACGGCCCGGTGCCCGGGATCGTCGAGGAGGTCCCAGGGGATCGGGGCGCGGTGGTCCCATTCCCGCCATTGGCCGATCTCGCCGCCCATGAACAGCAGCTTCTTTCCGGGATGCGCCCACATGAAGGCCAGGTACGCGCGCAGCGCATCGAGCTTGCGGGCCGGATCGCCGCCCATCTTCAGCGCCAGCGAACCCTTGCCGTGCACCACCTCGTCATGCGACAGGGGCAGGATGAAGCGCTCCGAGAACGCATACTGCAGGCCGAAGGTGATGTTGCCGTGACGATAGCGGCGGTAGACCGGATCCTGCTGCATGTACTGCAAGGTGTCGTGCATCCAGCCCATGTTCCATTTGTAGTCGAAGCCCAGCCCCCCCGTGTCCACGGGCGCCGTGACGCCGGGCCAGGCGGTGGATTCCTCGGCGATGGTGATGGCGCCGTCGCCCCGGGCGCGCACGCCCTCGGTCAGCTCGCGCAGGAAATCGATGGACTCCAGGTTCTCCCGGCCGCCGTATCGATTGGGCGTCCACTGGCCCGGCCCGCGGCTGTAGTCCCGATACAGCATCGAGGCGACCGCATCCACCCGCAGTCCGTCGATGTGATAGTCGGTGAGCCAATGCTGGGCGCTGGCCAGCAGCATGGCCTTCACCTCGTTGCGCCCCAGGTTGTAGATGGCGCTGTGCCAGTCGGGATGGTGGCCTTCGCGGGGGTCCGCATGCTCGTAGAGCGCCGTGCCGTCGAAATGCTCGAGGCCGTGGGCATCCTCCGGGAAATGCGAGGGCACCCAGTCCAGGATCACGCCGACCTGCGCTGCGTGGCACCGGTCGACGAAACGCGCGAAGCCGCGGGGCGCGCCGTGGCGCGCCGTGGGCGCGAACAGGCTGAGCGGCTGGTAGCCCCATGACCCGCCAAAGGGATGTTCCATGATGGGCAAGAGTTCGATGTGGGTGAAACCCAGCGCGCGCGCATAGGCGGGCAGCCGGTCGCCGAGCTGTTCCCAGGTGTCGCCCTCGCCTTCCTGGCCGGCCCAGGACCCGGCGTGGACCTCGTAGATGCTGATCGGCTGGTCGGGATGCTGGCGAGCCGCGCGCCCCGCGCACCAGTCGCCGTCCGTCCAGTCCATGGCCTGCGCCTCGTCCACGACCGAGGCCGTCCGCGGCGGGCACTCGGCGCGCCGGGCCAGCGGATCGGCCTTCCACCGCAGGATGCCGTCGGCGCCCAACACGGCGAACTTGTAGCGGTCCCCCGCGCTCGCGCCGGGCAGGAAGAACTCCCACACTCCCGCGCCGTGGCGCAGCCGCATCGGGTGCCGGCGCGGATCCCAGGCATTGAAGTCGCCCACCAGCGACACGCGCCGGGCGTTGGGCGCCCAGACGGCGCAGCGCAGCCCCGGCACGCCATCGATCCGCGTCAGCGCGGGCGCCAGCGCGGCGACGGCCCGCCAGTCCCCCGCGCGCCAGCGCGCCAGCGCCTCGTCCTCGATCAGGGGGCCGAAGGCGTAGGGATCCGCCGTCTCCTGCACGCCCGCCGGCCAGTGGATCTGCAGGCGGTAGGCATCGGCCCGTCCCGCCGGCAGCCCCGGCATGCGCGCGCAAAAGAGCGCGGCGGCCTGGTCCGGCACCTCCCGGGGATGCAGTTCGACGGCGGCATTGGCGCCGCATCGCACCGTGACCCGCGCGGCGCCGGGCGCGAGTACCCGGAGCCACTCCCCATGCGGCCCCAGGACCGAGAAAGGATCGGGATGGGCGCCCAGGATCAGCGCCCGGGCGTCGTGTGCGGTAAGGGGATCGTCGTTCATGCCGTCCTGCCTGCGGTCGGGGCATCCGGCCCCAGCATCGCGCGGCTGATGCGGACCAGTGCGTTCAAGGGAATCGGCAGCCACTCGGGACGGTGGGCCGCCTCGTAGCGCACCTCGTAGGCCGCCTTCTCGAGCTGCGAGATTCGCAGCAGGACGGATTCCGTCTCCTGGTCCAGTGCCAGCGCGGGCGGACGGGCGTCGCGGTAGCCCGCCAGGAAGGCCTCGCCCGCGCGCGCCCGGAAAATCGCCAGCAGTTCGTCGGGCGGCGCCGCCGGCGGCGCGGCGGCGGCCTCTGTCGGCCCCGGCGCGGGGGCGGGCGCCGCGGCGGTGTCCGACACCGTGGGCACCGTGATGCCCTGCCGCGCCACCGCCGCCACGTAGTCGAAGGACCGCAGCATCCCCGCCAGGTCCTTGTAGACCGTGGCGGCCTTGCGCCGCTGGCCCGGGTCATTGAGCGGCTCGCCCTCGAAGTCGATCAGGTAGGCGTCGGCATGCGACACCAGGATCTGGCCCAGATGCAGGTCGCCATGCACCCGCAGCCGCAGCGGGCGGGCGCCCAGCCGCGCCGCCTCGTCCACGCGCGCCGCCAGCGCTGCCTCGTGCCCGCGCAGGTACGCCACCGCCTCCGCGCACGATTCGGGGACGGCGGCGGGCAGCCGCGCCAGCGTGTCCAGCGCCGCCGACAGTTCGCGTAGCGCGCGCTTGCCGTCCCCCGCGGCCTCGGCCGGCGTACTCGCGGCCGCGGGCGGCAGGACCCCCGCCAAGGCGCCCTGCGGATCCACGAAGACCGCATGCAGCTCGGCCAGCCGCCGGCCCATGCGCTGCGCGAGCGCCTGGTAGCCCGACAGGCTCTCCTGGAATGCGCCGGCGCTGTCGCCGGCCAGCAGGGCCGCCGCCAGCGTGCGCTGCAGGAATTCCAGGGTCCAGCGCCAGGCGTCGCCTTCGTTGGGGACGTAGCGGTGCATCACCGCCAGCGTGTAGCGGCCGCCCTCCGCGTCCGCATGCTCGATCGTGCCCAGCAGCGGCGGGGTGTTGGCGTAGCCGGCCTGCGTCAGCCACCGGCTCATCTCGATCTCCGGATGGAGGCCCGGCTCGACGCTGCGCAGGATCTTGACCACGACCTGCTCGTCCACGATGGCGGAGCTGTTGCTTTGCTCGCCGCCGATCCAGCGCACCTCGGCATCGTGCGCGAGCGGCTCCCAGACCTCCTGGAAGCGCCGGTAGCGCAGACCGGGCTGCGTCGCGGCCGCGCCTTCGCCCTGCCCCGCGCCGCCCTCGTCCCCGCCGGGGGCGGCGCGCAAGCCCTCCACGAGCGCGCGCAGGAAACCGGCCTCCTGGAACGCGTCCGCCACGATCCCGGTGTCGGGGCCGCAGCGGATGCGCGCGATGGGGTAGCCCGGCTGGGCGTCTTCGCTCCAGCACAGCGTGATGGGAACGTTCAGGCGCTTCGCACCGGCCTGCGGGCCGTCCATCAGCACCCAGTAGTGCCAGGCGGCCGCCGACGCAGGCTGAGCGCCCGCGGCCGGCAAGGGGATCATCTGATTCACGCGCAGCCCGGAGAAACCCGCCGCCGACCAGCGCTGGCGCGCGAGATAGGCCGGCAGCGCCTCGATCTCGAACAGCCGGCGCGCGGCATCGTTGAACGCCTGCGGGTGCTTGGACCGCGTGACCAGGGTGACGAGCTCGTGCATCTGTTCCGGCTTTTCGACGTGCCAGTCCGGCGGCGTGGCCTCGGTGCTCAGCTCGAACCAGTAGAAGCCGTAGGGCGGCAACGTCAGCAGGTACGGCAACTGGCCGATCCGGGGAAACGGGGAGCCTGCCAGCATTTCCACCGGCACCGCGCCCTCGTAGGCCTGCAGCGGCAGTTCGACCGGCTGCGCCGATGCGGACAGGTTGGCCACGCACAGGATGGTGGTGCTCTCCCATTGCCGCAGGTACGCCAGGATCTTGCGGTTGCCGGCATTCAGGAAGGCCAGCGTGCCGCGGCCGAACGCCGGCGTGCGCGCGCGGCAGGCGAGCAGGCGCCGCGTCCAGTTCAGGAGCGAATGCGGATTACGGTGCTGCGCCTCGACGTTGATGACCTCGTAGCCGTAGAGAGGCCCCATCAGCACGGGCACCTGCAGGCGTTCCGGGTCGGCCCGCGAGAAGCCGCCATTGCGGTCCGCCGACCATTGCATGGGCGTGCGCACGCCGTTGCGGTCGCCGAGATGGACGTTGTCGCCCATGCCGAGCTCGTCGCCGTAGTAGACGATAGGCGTGCCCGGCATGGACAGCAGCAGGCTGTTCATGAGTTCCACCCGGCGCCGGTCGCCTTCCATCAGGGGCGCGAGCCGCCGGCGGATGCCGAGGTTGATGCGCGCCATCGGATCGGCCGCATAGACCTTCCACAGGTAATCGCGTTCCCGGCTGGTCACCATCTCCAGCGTCAGTTCATCATGGTTGCGCAGGAAGACGGCCCATTGGCACGAGGGCGGGATGGGCGGCGTCTGGCGCAGGATGTCGACGATGGGAAATCGGTCTTCCTGCGCGATGGCCATGTACATGCGCGGCATGAGCGGAAAATGGAAGGCCATGTGGCATTCGTCGCCTTCGCCGAAATACTGGCGGGCGTCCTCGGGCCACTGGTTGGCCTCGGCCAGCAGCATCCGGCCGGGATATTCCTCGTCGACGACCGCGCGGATGCGCTGCAGGATCGCGTGCGTCTCGGGCAGGTTCTCGTTGTTCGTGCCTTCGCGCTCGATCAGGTACGGCACGGCGTCCAGGCGCATGCCGTCGACGCCCATGTCCAGCCAGAAGCGCATGATGTTCAGCACCTCGGCCAGGACGCGCGGATTGTCGTAGTTCAGGTCCGGCTGGTGCGCGTAGAAGCGGTGCCAGTAGTACGCCCCCGCCTCGGGGTCCCAGGTCCAGTTCGATTTTTCGGTGTCGCAGAAAATGACGCGCGTGCCGGCATATGCCCGGTCGTTGTCCGACCAGACGTAGTAATTGCGGGCGACCGTGCCCGGGCGCGCCTTGCGCGCACGCTGGAACCAGGGATGCTGGTCCGAAGTGTGGTTGATGACCAGTTCGGTGATGACCCGCAGGCCGCGCACATGGGCCGCGCGGATGAGCTTGCGCAGGTCGGACAGGCTGCCGTAGTCCGCATGCACCTTGCGGTAGTCGGCGATGTCGTAGCCGTCGTCGCGGCGCGGCGAAGGATAGAAGGGCAGCAGCCAGATCGCCGTCACCCCCAGGTCGGCGATGTAGTCCAGCCTCGACAGCAGGCCCGGCAGGTCGCCCACGCCGTCGTTGTTGGAATCGAAGAACGATTTGACGTGCAGCTGGTAGATGACGGCGTCTTTGTACCAGTCGGCTTCGGGCGCGGGGGTCAGAGGTTCGGACATGTCGGCTCGCATCAGCGTGATGGCAGCGCCGGGAGGCGCCAGATTCCATAGGGGGCGTCGGGACGCAGCCGCGCCTGGGCGCAGCCGTCCGGCCAGGTCTCGAGCGCGCCGGTCAGGAGGTTCTCCGCCCGCGAGACCGCGCCCAGCGGCACCGTGACGTCCAGCGGCCGCGCGGGCTCGAGATTGACGACGACCAGCAGCACATTGGAGTGCGCCGGCGAATACCGGACATAGGCGATCACCGCCTCGACATCGCACCGCAAGCCTCGGTAGCCGCGATGATCCTGCAGGGCCGGATTGGCGCGCCGGATGGCATTGAGCTGCGTGATTTCCGCCCGGATGTTGCCCGGCGCATGCCAGTCGCGCTGCCGCAGTTCGTATTTTTCCGAGTCCGCATATTCCTCGCTGTCGGGCAAGGCCGCCGCCTCGCACAGTTCGAAGCCGCTGTAGATGCCCCACAGGCCCGACCCCGTGGCCGCCAGGGCTGCGCGCGCGAGAAAACCGGGCCGCCCGTGCCGCTGCAGGTAGACCGGGTTGATGTCGGGCGTGTTGGTGAAGAACATCGGCCGGAAAAATTCCACGGCCGGCGGCTGCGACAGCTCCTGGAAGTAGGCGTCGATCTCCTGCGCGCCATTGCGCCAGGTGAAATAGGTGTAGGACTGCGTGAAGCCCACCTTGGCAAGCTGGTACATCATCGCCGGCCGCGTGAAGGCCTCCGCCAGGAAGACGACGTCCGGGTCCTGCGCCTGGATGTCGGCGATCAGCCACTGCCAGAAGGGCAGCGGCTTGGTATGGGGATTGTCGACGCGGAAGATGCGCACGCCGTGCGCGATCCAGAACCGCACGATGTCGCGCAGGGCGCGCCACAGCGGAGCCTTGCGCTGCCACGGAGGCGCGTCGGCGTAGAAGGCCACGTTGACGATGTCCTGGTATTTCTTGGGCGGATTCTCGGCATAGTGCAGCGAGCCGTCCGGACGCCAGCTGAACCAGTCCCGGTGGCGGTGCAGCCAGGGATGATCGGGCGAGCACTGGATGGCGAAGTCCAGCGCGACCTCCAGCCCCTCGCGCCGCGCGGCCTGCACCAGGCGGTCGAAGTCCTCCAGCGTCCCCAGCCGGGGCTCGACGGCGTCATGGCCGCCCGCCTCGGAACCGATCGCGTAGGGGCTGCCCACGTCCTCGGGCGCCGCTTCCAGGCGGTTGTTGCGGCCCTTGCGGTTCTGCCGTCCCACGGGATGGATGGGCGGCAGGTAGAGCACGTCGAAGCCCATGCGGCGGATGTCGGGCAGGCGCGCGATCACGTCCCCGAAGGTGCCATGCCGGTCGGGCACCGGGCTTTGCGAACGCGGGAAAAGCTCATACCAGCTCGCATGGCGGGCGCGGGGCCGGTCCACCCAGAGCCTCATCGCCGGCGAGGCGCAGGCGAAGGTCGCCTTTGCCGCGTCCCGCAGGAAGGCCGCGAGCGGCGGCGACAGCAGGCGCTCGATGAACGCGGCTTCGGGCCGCTCCTGGTCCACCGCCTCCAGCGCATCCAGCGTCTGGCGCACCAGCGCCCATTGCGGTGCGTCGCCCGCGGACGGACCGGACCGCTCCAGCAGGCGCGCCAGCCATTGCGCCCCTTCCTGGAGGCTCGCGCGCAGTTCCTGCCCGGCATCGAACTTGGCGCGCCATTCGGCGCAAAATCCGGCCCAGACGTCGACCCAGGCGAGCACGCGGTATTCATGGCTGCCGATCCGTTCGGGCCGGCACTGCGCGGTCCAACGATCGTTGCCCTGCGGCTGCATCGGCGCCTCGCGCCATTCGGGTTCGTCGCAGGCGCGCCAGCACAGATTGGCCGCGAGCTTGAGGTGGCCGTCCGTGAAGATGGTCGCGCTCACCGCCAGGGCTTCGTGGCTGATGCGCTTGACCGGCCAGGCGCCGCCGTCCACCGCCGGCTCGACGTGTTCCACGCAGATCCGGGGCGCCAGGACATGGCGGCCGGCGCCCGGCAAAGCGGCGGCCGGCACCGGCGCCCCCACCAGCGTGGGCGCGCCCCACTGCCACAGAGCGCAGCCGTCCGGCCCCAGCCCGCCATCCCGGGGGCGCAGCGCGGGCGGCACCTCGCCCCCGCCGTCCGGGCCGGCCGGAATCATGCCGGCCCATTCCGACAGCGCCGCCTGGGCCTGCGCATCGCCGTCGGCGGCCAGCGCCAGCAGCACACCGCCCGATTCCGGCCGCGCGCGCACCAGGGCCGTGGCCCGGCCCGCTGGGCCGCCAACCACCTGGAACGAGGCCGGCAGGCGGGCGGCCCGCCGCCAGACGGCCAGCGGGGCGAGTGACGCCTCGGCCACCCCCGGCGCATCCAGGATGATGCCCTCGCCGCTCACAGCCGCCGCCGCCAGCCAGCACAGGTCCCCCCGCGCCCCGGCATACGCGAGGACGGGCGCGACGGCGCACAGGCGCGCATGCTCCTGGCCCAGCCAGTCCGCGCGCCCGTCCCACCAGGCCAGGGAAGACACGGTCCAGTCGAAGCCCGCCGCGCGGCAACCCGCCAGATCCTCCGGCGACAGGCCGGGAGTCCAGGCGATACAGCTCAGCTCGCCGGCGGACTGGCGCAAGGCGGCCAGCAGCCGGGCCCAGGTGTCCGCCGTCAAGCGGTGGGGGGCCCGAAAGCAATAACCCGCCACGCCCCGGGCGCTCCAGTCCCGCAGCCTGTCGGCCCAGCTCTGGACGAAAGCAGCCGGCGGCGCTGGCTGTACGCGGTGGGTATAAAGATCCTCGCGCGGGACGCGCGGATCGGTGCGGGGATCGCCCGCCTCGGCGCGCAGCCAGTCAGGCTGCGCTGTGCCGGGGACCACGCCGCGGGCGACGCGATCCAGCGCCATCTCGAGATGGCAGCCCAGGCCGTGGCCGGCCAAGGTGTTGCAGGCAGCCGCGATCTCGTCGCGCACCGCCAGGCCGGGCTGTCCGCCCGCGTCCGCATCGGCGGGCGCGTGGCTGCGGGCCCAGCCGCCGGTGCGCCAGGGCGGCGGCGCCAGCACCCCGGTGGCGCCAGCGGCGCGCCAGGACGCCGCGTGCGCCACCGCCTGTGCCAGCGACTGCGCCCTGACCAGGCACGGCCAGCCCGTATGGGAACCGCCGCTCATGGATGCGACACGGCTTGCGGGGACTACCACATATAGCGGTTGTCGGTTTCCCAGGTGGAGATCTGCTTGTCCGCTTCGTCCCGGGCGATGCCGTAACGTTCCTGGATCCGCCCGACCAGCTGGTCACGCTTGCCGGCGACCACGTCCAGGTCGTCGTCGGTCAGCTTGCCCCACTGCTCCTTGATCTTGCCTTTGTACTGGAGCCAGTTCCCTTTGATCGTATCTTCGTTCATTGCATTCTCCTTAGGGGCGTGGATTCGCCCGGTACTGCGCAGGCAGCAAGCCCCATGCCCGGAAAGCGCGCCACCGGCCTCCCCCAACCCCGCCGAGTGCGCCGCGCAGCGGCCCGCTAGCGGGACGGGGCGAACCGGGCCTCCTTGGCACAGGCGATGAAGGCGAAGGCGATGGCCCCGGCGAACGCCTCGTCGAACCAGGGAAAACAGCCGCTGACCCCTACCGCGACCCCGTCCACGGTGACGCCGCCCCACAGCGGCTGCTCGCCCTTGCGCAGCCGGTGCGGGCTGACCTCGCAGATCACATGTCCGTTCTGCCGGCCCTGCCAGCTCATGCGGGCCTTGCCCCGCGCATAGGCGGCATAGTCCGCATCCCAGCGCGCCGTGTCGCCCACGCTGTGCTCATACAGGATCGCCTCGTCGAAGTCCGAGTCGCCAGGCAGCATCAGCGGATTCATCACGACGATATGCAGGAAACCGCTGTCGCCGGCCTCCTGCGATTCCATGGCCGGCAGGATCATGGGCAGCGTCAGCCGCACCGCCCGCGCAGCGGTATTCCGGTCGAAGAATGCGCCGTCCATCAGCCTCGCCTCCGGTTCGCGGCGGCGCGCGCGGGCCGCCGCCTCAGGCACTTGCTTTTATTCGCCATGGCTATTCCTGAATATCGGTTTGAATCGGCGGCATGCCGCAAGCCATGTGCCCGCATGAGGTGCGCGGCATTTTACGGCAGCGCGCCGGCGATTCAAAAATTCATTAATCTTTCGACGTGGCGGCCGATTTATTTGTATCACCGTGTACGCTGGAGGGAAATGGGAAAGCCGCGTCGATCCTGGGGAAACGCCCCCTTGTCAAAATACTTACTTCACCGCCGGGTATTTTCCGCCTGTTACTGCAGACAATATTCGAAAACGGGAAAGGTATTAATCGGCCGCCATATCGTGGTAGGTTGAAATCGAATAATCGAACGACCCCTTTGGGTGAAGCAAACTCAATATCACGGAGGCCTGACCATGAAAACGTTCAAACGGATTGCGAGTCATGCGGCGCTAGCCGGCTTGTTGCTGAGCCTGGGCGCCTGCGGGGGGATGTCCCATCAGGGCAAGAGCACGGCCGCGGGCGCGGGCATCGGCGCCGTCGGGGGCGCAGTGTTGACCGGCGGCAGCGCGGCCGGAACCATCGGCGGGGCGGCGGTGGGCGGCATCGTGGGGCATGAAGTCGGCAAGTGATCGGCGGATGCCGGCAGGCGCCGCCCATGGCGGCGGCGACAACCGTATCATCCACCAGGAGATTGCCCATGCTGTATTACGCCGTCATTTTTCTGATCATCGCGCTGGTCGCCGGGTTTCTCGGCTTTTTCGGGATCGCGGGCGTCGCCGCCGGGATCGCCAAGGTCCTGTTTTTCATTTTCATCGTGCTTTTCGTCGTCTCGCTGATATTCGGCCGGCGGCCTCCATAAAGCCATGATTCATTCCCCCTTCCTGCGTTCGGCCGGCGCGGTGGTGCTGCTCCTCAGCGCCATCGTGGGGCTTGCCCTCGCCCTGTACGGTTATTTCGTGCCCCTGACCGGGGTGACCGGAACCTACGGCGCCCTGCTCGTCATCATCCTGACGATCGTGATCGCACTGATGGCGCTGGGCCTCGCCCGGCTGGCCCCGGGGGCCGGCCGCGCGGCTTGGCGCATCGTGCTGCTCATCCTGCTGGCAGGCACCTGCTTTGCCGGCTTTCTCTTGCATGAACGGTGGCTGAGCATCGCGATGCTGGCCGGTCTGATCGGCCTGATCATCGACGTTCTGCGCCCTGCCCGTCTTTCGGAGACATCCCATCGTGAACCCGCATAGCGCCTTCCCATTCAAACGAGACGCGTGCGCGTTGGCATCGGCCCTGCTGGCAGTGTGTGTCGTGGCCATGCCTGCGGCGCATGCGCAGCAATGGGATTCTTTCCACGGCCAGCTCAGCGCCCAGAAATACAGCCCCCTGGACCAGATCAACACCCACAATGTCGCCCAGCTGGAAAAAGCCTGGCAATTCCATACCGGCGACGTGTCGGACGGCACCGGCAAGCTGCCGGCCACCGTGTGGTCGGCCACCCCCATTTTCGCCAACGACACCCTGTACATCAGCACGCCCTTCTACCGCGTGTTCGCCCTGGATCCGGCAACCGGCGCGGTGCGCTGGCAGTTCGATACCCAGTCCAAGCTCAAGGCCGTGACCCAGCCGGCGCTCAAGACGCGCGGCGTCGCCTACTGGGCAGCCAAGGATCCACAGCCGGGCCAGCCCTGCCAGAAGATCGTCTATCTGGGCACCATGGACGCCCAGCTGTTCGCACTGGACGCCGACACCGGCAAGAAATGTCCCGGCTTTGCGGACCACGGGGTCCTGAACATCGACACGCACAACACCATCCACGCCAAATACCCGCTGTCGCTGCTGCAGCCGCCGACCGTGGTCGGCGACCACCTGATCCTGGGCTGGGCCGGCAAGGACTGGGCGTACGCCGAGGCGCCCCCGGGCACGCTGTTTTCGATCAACGCCCGCACCGGCAAGGTGGAATGGACCTTCCAGGCCCTCAGCGACGAAATGCGCAAGGTCAGCGGCACGGCCAACGTCTGGACGGCCGTCTCGGCCGATCCCGGGCTCGGCCTGGTCTACGTGCCGATCTCTTCGCCCTCGCCCAACTACTGGGGCGGCTTCTGGCCCGACGAGGTGCCGCTCGTGACCTCCACGACGGCCCTGGACCTGGAGACGGGAAAGGTCGTCTGGTCGCGCCAGTGGGTGCACCACGACGTCTGGGACTATGACATCAACGCCGCCCCGACCCTGATGGACATCACCGTGGACGGCAAGAAGATCCCCGCGCTGATGCAGTCGACCAAGCAGGGCTTCCTGTTCGTCGTCAACCGCAAGACGGGCGAGGACGTCTGGCCGATCGAAGAGCGCCCGGTACCGCAGGGCGACGGCTCGGTCAAGGGCGAGCACCTCTCCCCCACCCAGCCTTTCCCGACCCTGCCCGCGCCGCTGCTGGACCAGAGCAAGAAGCCGAAGGTCTGGAAGCTGGCGGACATCGTGGGCGGCGGCGAGTGCTCGCGCCTGTGGGACCAGCTGGAATACAAGGGCATGTACAGCCCGCCCACCACGAAAGGCGAAGGCGTGCTGGCCTATCCGGACAGCGCCGGGGGCGTGCAATGGGGCGGCGTGGCATTCGACCCGGCCGGCCAGACCGCGGTCGTGAACGTCTCGCACACCGTGCAGTACATCAAGCTCTTCGATCGCGCGGCCTACGAGAAAGCGGACTCGGGCGCGGGCAATGAATCGGGCTTCGCGCCCCAGGAAGGCGCGCCCTACGGGATGCGGCTGGAAGTCGCGATGAACTGGCTGGGCATGCCCTGCTGGCAGCCACCCTATGGCGAACTGGTCGCGCTGGACATGCATACGGGCAAGGTCAAATGGCGCCGTCCCGTCGGGGCATCGCAGAAGTACGGCTTCTTCATGCCCGAAAGCTGGGGTTCGCCCACCATCGGCGGCCCCGCCATCACCGCCGGCGGCCTGGTCTTCATCGGCGCCTCGATGGATTCCAAGGTCCGGGCCTATTCGCTGGAGACCGGGGAGGAACTCTGGGCCGACCAGGCGCAGGCCCCGGTGGTCGCCAACCCCGCCGTCTATTCCTACAAGGGACGCGAATACGTGGCCTTCGTGGCCGGCGGGAACTCCATCATCAAGGACGAAGTCGGCGACCAGCTGGTGGTCTATGCGCTGCCGCCGAAATAGCGGGGATCTCCGAGGGTGGCCCCGCCGCCCTCAGAAGGTGCTTTCCAGCTGGTTCTGGCGCTCCAGGATCTCGCGCAGTCCGTGCCCGCCCGAGGCCCGGGCGCCGGCAAAGCGGCAGGCCTCGTCCAGCGGATAGTCGTCCAGGCACTTTTTCATCAGGGCGCAGCGGCGGAAGACCTCGGTGATCCAGTCGACGAAGACGTGGACCTTGGGAGACAGGTGGCGGCTCTGCTGGTAGACCACCGAGATCGGCATGGGCGGCGGCGCCCATTCGTCCAGGACCTCCACCAGCGCGCCCGACTCGAGATGAGGCGCCACCATGTAGCGGGGCGGCTGGATCATGCCGAAGCCCGACAGGCCCGCCATCACATAGGCGTCGGCGTCGTTCACCGACAGGATGCCCTCGACGGGGATGTCCACGACTTCGTCGCCGACCTTGAAGCTCCAGTCGATGTCCCGCCCCGTGCGCGAGGAAAAATAATTCACCGCGCGGTGGTTGCGCAGATCGTCCAGGGTGCGCGGCGCGCCGTGGCGCTCGAGGTACGCGGGCGCGGCGCAGGTGACGGTCTTGAACACCCCGATGCGCTTGGCGATCAGCGAGGAATCCTTCAACTCGCCGATCCGCAGCACGCAGTCCACGGCCTCCTGCACCATGTCGACCGGCCGGTCGCTCAAGCCCACGACCAGCTCGATGTCCGGATACCGCTCGTGGAATTCGCACAGCCTCGGAATCAGCACCAACCGGCCCATGGAGGGCGGCGCGTCGATGCGCAGACGCCCGCGGGGCCCGCGGGTGCGGTCCTGGAACGAGGCCTCGGCATCCTCCACCTCGGAGAGAATGTCGACGCAGCGCTCATAGTAGGCCGCCCCGTCGGGGGTGAGGCTGAGCTTGCGGGTGCTGCGATTCAGCAGCCGCACGCCCAGGTGTCCCTCGAGTTTGCGGATGATCGTGCTGACCGTGGCGCGGGGCATGTCCAGGCTGTCGGCGGCCAGGGTGAAGCTGTTGGCGTCCACGACGCGGGTGAAAACCTGCATGGCTTGAAGGCGATCCATCTCTAGGCTCCTGTCCCCTGGCGCCTTGGGCCGGGAACGATTGTTGTCCCTGAATGAACAGTGATGACAAAAATTGGATATTTATCCATTTTTGCGAAAAACCAATAATAGCGCACTGTTCAAAAAGGGGAAGTCTCAGCATGTTCACTCTTCGCAAACGGCACGCGGCCGTGATCGCCGCCCTGGTGCTGGGGTCCGGATTCCTGCTCGCGCGCAACAGCGTCGGCGGGCCCTCGGCCTCCACCGCCGCGGCGCCGGCCATTGCGGTTGACGTCGCCACCGTCGAGCTCCGGAAGATCACGGACTGGCATGAATATTCCGGCCGCCTGGAAGCCGTGGACCGGGTCGAGATCCGGCCGCTGGTCTCCGGCACGCTTGTCAAGGTGCATTTCAAGGACGGCGCGCTGGTGAAACGCGGCGATCCGCTCTTCACCATCGACCCGCGCCCCTACCAGGCGGCGGTGGACGAGGCGCAGGCGCGGCTGGCCGCCGCAACGGCCAAGGCGGCCTACACCAGCGCCGACCTCGCCCGGGGCCAACGGCTGCTGGCGGGCAACGCCATCGCCCGGCGCGACTTCGAGGAAAAGCGCAATGCCTCGCGCGAGGCCGCCGCCAACGTGGAGGCCGCCCGCGCGGCGCTGCAGAGCGCCCGCCTGGATCTTGAGCATACGCGCATCGTCGCGCCGATCGCCGGGCGCGTCTCCCGCGCCGAGGTGACCGAGGGCAACATCGTCAGCGCGGGCGGCGCCCAGCCGCTGACCACCGTGGTCTCGGTGGCGCGGATCTACGCCTCCTTCGAGATGGACGAGCCCACCTTCCTGCAGACCGCGCGCGGGACCGCGGACGGCGCCTCGCCCGACGTCCCCGTCGCCATGGGGCTGGCCAACGAGACCGGCTATCCCCGCACGGGACGGCTCGCGTCCCTGGACAACCGGCTCGATCCCCGCAGCGGGACGATGCGGGTGCGCGCCGTGTTCGACAACCCCGACGGGCTGCTGCGGCCGGGACTCTATGCCCGTATCCGCGTGGGCTCGGGCCCGGCGCACGATGCCGTCCTCCTGGCGGAAAAGGCCATCGGCACCGACCAGGCCAAGCGCTTCGTCCTGCTCGTGGACAAGGCCAACAAGGTGGTCTACCGCGAGGTGACCCTGGGCGCCGGCCGCAACGGGCAGCGCGTCATCGAAAGCGGACTGCGCGCGGGCGACCGGGTCGTGGTCAGCGGCATGCAGCGCGTGCGGCCCGGCGATGTCGTGGCGCCCGAGAGCGATGCCGGCAAGCTCGCGTCCGGCGACCCCGGCGGCACGCCGGACGACTCCGCGTCCCCGGCGCCCCATCAATCCTGAGCACATCGATGAACATCTCCAAATTCTTCGTGGATCGGCCGATCTTCGCGGCCGTGCTGTCGGTGCTGATCCTGCTGGCCGGCATTCTCTCCGTCTTCCGGCTTCCCATTTCCGAATATCCGGAAGTCGTCCCGCCCTCCGTGGTCGTGCGGGCGCAGTTTCCCGGCGCCAATCCCAAGGTGATCGCCGAGACCGTCGCCGCCCCGCTGGAGGAGTCGATCAACGGGGTCGAGAACATGCTGTACATGCAGTCGCAGGCCAACAGCGACGGCAATCTGGCGGTGACGATCAATTTCCGCCTCGGCACCGACCCCGACAAGGCGCAACAGCTGGTCCAGAACCGCGTGGCGCAGGCCTTGCCGCGCCTGCCCGAAGACGTCCAGCGCCTGGGCGTCACCACGGTCAAGGCCACCCCCACCGTGACGATGGTCGTGCACCTGGTGTCCCCGGACGACCGCTACGACCTTACCTACCTGCGCAACTACGCCGTGCTCAACGTCAAGGACCGGCTGAGCCGCATCCCCGGCGTGGGCGAAGTGCAGCTGTGGGGGTCGGGCAACTACGCCATGCGCGTCTGGCTGAACCCGCAGCGCGTGGCCGAACGCGGCCTGACCGCCAGCGACGTCGTCGCCGCCATCCGCGAGCAGAATGTCCAGGTGGCCGCGGGCGTGATCGGAGCCGCGCCCAGCAGCCCGGACGTGGCCATGCAGCTCTCCGTCAATGCCCAGGGCCGCCTGCAGACCGCGGAGGAATTCGGCGACATCGTCCTGAAGACCTCGGCCGACGGCGGCGTCACCCGGCTGCGCGACGTGGCCCGCATCGAGCTGGGCGCCTCGGAATACGCGCTGCGCTCGCTGCTGAACAACAAGCCGGCCGTCGCCATGGCCATCATGGAGGCGCCCGGCGCCAACGCCCTGGAGATCTCCAAGGCCGTGCGCCAGACCATGCAGGAGCTTTCCGCCGATTTCCCGCCCTCGCTGGAAAGCCGCATCGTGTACGACCCCACCCAGTTCGTCCGCTCCAGCATCCGGGCGGTCGTCACGACGCTGCTCGAGGCCATCGCCCTGGTGGTGATCGTCGTCATCGCCTTCCTGCAGACCTGGCGCGCGTCCATCATTCCCCTGCTGGCCGTGCCCGTGTCCATCATCGGCACGTTCTCGCTGATGCTGGCCTTCGGCTATTCCATCAATGCCCTGTCGCTGTTCGGCCTGGTGCTGGCGATCGGCATCGTCGTGGACGACGCGATCGTCGTCGTCGAGAACGTCGAGCGCGGCATCGAGGACGGCCTGAGTCCGCGCGAGGCCACCTACCGCGCCATGCGCGAGGTCAGCGGCCCGATCATCGCGATCGCGCTGACGCTGGTGGCGGTCTTCGTGCCCCTGGCGTTCATGACGGGGCTGAGCGGCCAGTTCTTCAAGCAGTTCGCCATGACGATCGCGATCTCCACCGTGATCTCCGCCTTCAACTCGCTGACGCTGTCGCCGGCGCTGGCCTCGCTGCTGCTGAAACCCCACGGCGCAAAGCCCGATGCGCTCACGCGCGGCATGGAGCGCGCCCTGGGCGGCTTCTTCCGCGCGTTCAATCGCGCCTTCGGCCGCGCGGGCGAAGGATACGCCCGCGGCGTGGGCGGAGTGCTGCGGCGCAAGGGCGCCACCCTGGGCGTCTATGTGGCGCTGCTGGCGCTCACCGCGGGCGTCGCCTACGTCGTCCCCGGCGGCTTCGTGCCCAGCCAGGACAAGCAGTATCTCGTGAGCTTCGCGCAGCTGCCCAGCGGCGCCTCGCTGGACCGCACGGAGGCGGTCGTGCGCCGCATGACCGACCTGGCGCTGTCCCAGCCCGGCGTCAAGGACGCCGTGGCCTTCCCCGGCCTGTCGATCAACGGCTTCACCAACAGTTCGAGCGCCGCCGTGGTGTTCCTCGCGCTGGACGATTTCGACAAGCGCCAGGACGAGGCGACCTCCGCCCAGGCCATCACCGCGGCCCTGAGCCGCAAGTACGCCGGCATCCGGGACGCCTTCGTGGCCGTGTTCCCGCCGCCGCCCGTCATGGGCCTGGGGACGGTCGGCGGCTTCAAGCTGCAGATCGAGGACACGGCCGGACTGGGCTACGACCGGCTCAACGACGCCGCCCGGGACTTCCTGGCGCAGGCGGCGAAGGCCCCTGAGCTGGGCCCGGCATTCTCCAGCTACCAGATCAACGTGCCGCAGCTGGACGTCGACCTGGACCGGGTCAAGGCCAAGCAGCTGGGCGTGCCCGTGACGGACGTGTTCGAGACCATGCAGATCTACCTGGGCTCGCTCTACGTCAACGACTTCAACCGCTTCGGCCGGGTCTACCAGGTCAAGGCGCAGGCCGACGCGCCGTTCCGGGCGAACCCCGACGACATCCTGCGGCTCAAGACGCGCAGCGCCTCGGGCGCCATGGTGCCGCTGGGATCCCTGGTGTCGTTGACGCCGACGTACGGGCCGGAGATGGTCGTGCGCTACAACGGCCACACGGCCGCCGACATCAACAGCGGGCCGGCCCCCGGCTATTCCTCGGACCAGGCGCAGGCGGCCGCCGAACGCATCGCGGCCTCGACCCTGCCCCGGGGAATCAAGTTCGAATGGACGGACCTGACCTACCAGCAGATCCTGGCGGGCAACGCGGGCATCTGGGTGTTTCCCATCAGCGTCCTGCTGGTGTTCCTGGTGCTGGCCGCGCTCTATGAAAGCCTGACCCTGCCCCTGGCGGTGATCCTGATCGTACCCATGAGCGTGCTGGCGGCGCTGACGGGCGTCTGGCTGACGGGCGGCGACAACAACCTGTTCACCCAGATCGGCCTCATGGTGCTGGTCGGCCTGGCCTGCAAGAACGCGATCCTGATCGTCGAGTTCGCGCGCGACCTGGAAAAGGAGGGCCTGTCGCCCGCCGAGGCCGCGCGGGAAGCCAGCCGACTGCGGCTGCGCCCCATCCTGATGACCTCGATCGCCTTCATCATGGGGATCGTGCCCCTGGTCCTGTCCACCGGGGCGGGCGCGGAGATGCGCCATGCCATGGGCATCGCGGTCTTCTTCGGCATGCTGGGCGTCACCTTGTTCGGCCTGTACCTGACCCCGGTCTTCTACGTGCTGCTGCGCGGCCTGGACCGGCGCCGGGCCCGGGCGGCCGGCGAACCGGCGCACGCGCCCACCGGCCATCCCCTCGAGAACCCCTCTCTGGAATCCCTGAAATGAGTCTGTCCATCCGCCGCACCGGCGCCGCCGGCCTGCTGGCCATCCTGCTGAGCGGCTGCGCGGTGGGCCCCGACTACCATCGGCCCGCCGTCGAGGTCCCCGCGGCCTTCAAGGAAGCCCGCCTGTCCGCCGACGAAACCCTGCACTGGAAAGAGGCCCAACCCGCCGACGAACTCGCGCGGGGGCGCTGGTGGTCCGTCTTCCAGGATCCGACCCTGGATGCCCTGGAAACCCGCGCCATGCAGGCCAACCAGGACCTGCAGGCCGCGGCGGCCCGGGTCCGCCAGGCGCGCGCGCTGCGCAAAGGCGCCCGCGCCCAGCGGTATCCCGAGCTGACGGCCGGTACGGGCCCGACGCGCCAGCGCACCTCCGAGGCGACCCCCGACGGCGGCGACGCCGCCACGGTCTGGCGCGCGCAGACCGGCATCTCCTACGAGGCGGACCTGTTCGGGCGCGTGGCCTCGCAAGTGGACGCGGCCAGCGCGGGCGCCCAGCGCGCCCAGGCCCTCTACCGTTCGGTGATGCTGGCCCTGCAGGCCGACGTCGCCCAGGCCTACTTCACGATCCGCCAGCTCGACGCCGAGTCGCTGCTGTACGGCCACACGGTGTCCCTGCGCCGCATGAGCCTGGATCTGCTCGAAACCCGTTTCCACGAAGGCGACATCACCGAGCTCGACGTGGCGCGCGCCCAATCCGAGCTGGCGGCGGCCCGCGCCCAGACGCTGGACATCGCGCGGCAGCGAGCGGTCGCCGAACACGGGCTGGCCCTGCTGCTGGGGCAGCCGCCTTCGGACTTCGCCCTGCCGGTCCAGCCGCTGGCCCGGATCTCGGTCACCATCCCGGCCGGCCTGCCGTCCTCGCTGCTGGAGCGCCGGCCCGACATCGCCGCCGCCGAAAGAGCCGTGGCCGCGGCCAACGCCCGCATCGGCGCGGCGCGGGCGGCGTTCTTTCCGCGGCTCGCCCTGACCGGCACGTTCGGCTTCGAATCGAGCGACCTGGGCGAGCTGCTGCACTGGTCCAGCCGCAGCTTCCTGCTGGGGCCGCTGGCGGGCACGGTGCTCAGCCTGCCGCTGTTCGACGGCGGGCGGCGCCAGGCCGGAGTGGACCAGGCGCGGGCGCGCTACGAAGAGGACGTGGCGCTGTACCGGCAGAGCGTCCTTCAGGCCTTCCGGGAAGTCGAGGACGGCCTGTCCACGCTGCGGCTGCTGGGCGAGCAGACCCGGGTCCAGGACGTCGCCATCGACGCGGCAACCCGCGCCGCGGCGCTCTCGAAGGTCCAGTACGACGCCGGCTCCATCAGCTACCTGGAAGTCATCGACGCGGACCGCGAGGTGCTGCGCCATCAGCGGGCGGGCGTGCAGCTCAATGGCCTGCGCGCCCATGCGGCGGTCCAGCTCATCCGGGCCATCGGAGGCGGCTGGGACGCCTCCTGACACACCGGCGCCGCCGCCGTCCGCGCGCAGGCGGCGCGGCGCCGGCCGGGGAGATCTCCTCGACAGCCGCACAAGCGCTCTGGTATTGTGATTGACACCGCATCAGCGGATAACAACAGCAATTCCAGGAGACAAACCTATGAAAAAAACCGCACTGGCGGCCGCAGTGGCCGCTCTCGGCCTGAGTTTCGGCCTGCCCGCCCAGGCCGAGGGCATCTCGGATGACGTCATCCGCATCGGCTTCATCGCCGACATGTCGGGCGTGTACGCCGACATCGACGGTCAGGCGGGGGCCGATGCCATCCGCATGGCCATCGCCGACATGGGCGGAGAGATCAACGGCAAGAAAATCGAACTGCTGACCGCCGACCACCAGAACAAGGCCGACATCGCCTCGGCCCGCGCCCGAGACTGGTTCGACACCCAGCACCTGGACATGCTGGTAGGCGGCACCAATTCCGCCACGGCCCTGTCCATGGCCGCGGTCGCAGCCGAAAAGAAAAAGCCCTTCCTGGCGGTGGGGCCCGGTTCGTCGCAGCTGACCAATGACAAGTGCACGCCCTATACCGTGCACTACGCCTACAACACGGTGGCGCTGGCCAACGGCACGGGTTCGGCCGTGGTCCGCGAAGGCGGCAAGTCCTGGTTCTTCCTGACCGCCGACTACGCCTTCGGCCACTCGCTCGAACAGGACACCGCCAACGTCGTGAAAAAGGACGGCGGCAAGGTCCTGGGCGAGGTCCGCGCACCGATCGCCACTTCCGACTTCTCGTCCTTCCTGCTGCAGGCGCAAAGCTCGGGCGCGCAGGTGCTGGGCCTGGCCAACGCGGGCGGCGACTTCATCAATTCGGTCAAGGCCGCCAAGGAATTCGGCGTCACCAAGACCATGAAGCTCGCCGGCCTGCTGGTGTTCATCAACGACATCCACGCCCTGGGCCTGGAGAACACCGCCGGCCTGTACCTGACCACGCCCTGGTACTGGAACCAGTCCGACGATTCCCGCGCCTGGTCCAAACGGTTCTTCGACCAGCACAAGCGCGCGCCGTCCTTCCTGCAGGCGGGCGACTATTCGGTCGCCAAGAACTACCTCGAGGCGGTCAAGGCCACCGGCACGGACGACGGTGACACCATCATGCAGTACCTCAAGTCGCACAAGATCAACGACATGTTCGTCAAGAACGGCTACGTGCGCAAGGACGGCCTGATGATGCACGACATGTACCTGGCCCAGGTCAAGAAACCCGACCAGTCCAAGGCGCCCTGGGACTACTACAACATCGTGCGCAAGCTGCCGGCCGAATCGGTCTATGGTCCGGAATCGGCCTCGACCTGCGCCCTCGTCAAAGGCTGAACGGAGACCCGCCATGCTGCAGGCGCGAGACGATTACCTCCGGACCTGCCAGGACTTCTCCTGGTCGATTCCGGAACGCTACAACATCGGCGCCGATGTGTGCGACCGCTGGGCCGATGGCAGCGATCGTCCCGCCCTGCTGGTGGACCGCGGAGAGGCGCCGCCCGAGCGCTACTCCTTCGACCAGCTGAAACGCTGGTCCGACCAGCTGGCCCTGGCCCTGCGGGCCAGGGGCGTCGGCCCGGGCGACCGGGTCGGCATCCTGCTGCCCCAGGCGCTGGAGACCGCCCTGTCCCACCTGGCGGTCTACAAGCTCGGCGCCATCGCGGTGCCGCTGTTCACGCTGTTCGGCACCGACGCCCTGCAGTATCGCCTGGGCAATTCCGGCGCGCGCGCCCTGGTCACGCACGCCGAAGGCATGGCCAAGATCGCGTCGATCCGCGATTCGCTGCCGCAGCTGGGCTGCATCCTGGACATCGATGGCGGCCCCCAGGGCGGGGACTCGTTCTGGCAGGCCGTCGAGGCCCAGCAAGGCGTGCCCTTCACGCCGCGGGACACCGCGGCCGACGACCCGGCGGTGATCATCTACACCTCCGGCACCACCGGCAAGCCCAAGGGCGCGCTGCACGCGCATCGCGTGCTGCTCGGCCACCTGCCGGGGGTCGAGATTTCCCACAATTTCTTTCCTGACCGCGCCAGCCTCATGTGGACGCCGGCCGACTGGGCCTGGATCGGCGGTCTCATGGACGTGCTGATGCCGACCTGGCACCACGGCGTGCCCGTGCTCGCGCACCGGTTCGGCAAGTTCGACGCGCGCCAGGCCTGGCAGCTGATGGCCCGACACCAGGTCAGCCATACCTTCCTGCCGCCCACCGCCCTCAAGATGCTGCGCACCCTGGATGCGCCGCAGCAATACGGCACGCTGCGGCTGGCCTCGGTGGCCAGCGGCGGCGAGACCCTGGGCGCCGAGCTGATCGAATGGGGCCGCCGCACGCTGGGGGTCACCATCAACGAGTTCTACGGCCAGACGGAATGCAATATGATCGTGTCGTCCTGCGCGGCGCTGTTCGAACCCCGCGCGGGCGCCATGGGCCGGCCCGTGCCGGGCCATGACGTGCGGATCATCGACGACGCCGGCCAAGTCCTGCCCGACGGCGCCGAAGGCCACATCGCCGTGCGCCGTCCCGACCCGGTCATGTTCCTGGAATACTGGGACAATCCGCGCGCCACCGCCGACGCCTTCATCGGCGAGTTCCTGGTCACGGGCGACCGCGGCATGCGCGATGCCGACGGCTATCTCTGGTTCAAGGGGCGCGGCGACGACGTCATCACCAGCGCGGGCTACCGGATCGGCCCGGGCCCCATCGAGGACTGCCTGCTCAGCCATCCGGCCGTGCGCCTGGCCGCCGTCATCGGGGTCCCCGATCCCGAGCGCACCGAGATCGTCAAGGCCTGCATCGTGCTCAAGGAAGGCTACCGGCCCGATGCCGCCCTGGTCGCCGAGATCCAGGATCACGTCCGGCGGCGCGCCGCCGCCCACGAATACCCCCGGCTGATCGAGTTCATGGACGCGCTGCCCATGACCACCACCGGCAAGGTCATCCGCAAGGCCCTGCGCGACATGCACCGCCCGCCCGCGCCGTAAGGCCCCGGGCCCGCGCGGCGCCCTGTCAGTCCAGCAACAGCCAGAGGCCGATGCCGATGATCAGCGTACCGGCGATGCGGTTCAGCAGCCGCACGTTCGAGCGGCTGGCCAGCAGGGCGCGGGCGACCGAGCCGCCCAGGGCATAGAGCACCAGGCAGCACAGTTCCATGCTGAGGATGATGGACAGCAGCAGGCTCAGCTGCGGCGCCACCGGACGTCCGAAATCCAGGAAGGGCGGCAGCAGCGCGATGAAAAACGCCCAGCCCTTGGGATTCGCCACCGCGGTCACGAAACCCTGCAGGATCAACTGCCCGCGCCGCGGCGCCGCGGCGCCCTCGATCACGTCGGGGATGGCCAGCGATCCCTTGGAGCGCCACATCTCGACCCCGAGCCAGACCAGATAGGCCCCGCCGCCCCACTTGAACGCCGTGAACAGCGGCGGATAGCGCAGCAGCACAGTGGCGGCCCCCAGCACCGACGCCACCGCGACCAGCCCCACGCCCGCCAGTTCGCCCAGCCACATCCACGCGGCCCGCCGCACGCCCACGGTCATGCCCAGGCTGAGGGACAGCACCATGCACATGCCCGGCGTCAGCGACACCAGGAAGAAAGTGAGCAGGAACAGCGGAAGCGTGGCCGACGTCATGATGCGGTTGCGCCTGGGTCCGGAATCCGCGCGGGGCCGGATGCGAGTGGGAAAGCGTGCTAGTGTACAGCGCCGCGCGAACGCCGCCTGACAGGCGATTGAAAGTGCCTTGCCTGGCGCGACCGGCGTGCTGGTAAAATTTCCGGTTCGTTTTTTTCAGAGCCCTATGCCATGCAGACCGCCATCCAGACCTTGATCGAATCCGCCTGGGAAGACCGGGCATCGCTGCGCCCCGGCCAGTTTCCCCCAGACTTGGCCGATGCGGTCGAACAGGCGATCCACGGCCTGGACGACGGGTCACTGCGGGTCGCCGAGAAGATCGACGGCCAATGGCAGGTGCGCCAGTGGCTCAAAAAGGCCGTGCTGCTGTCCTTCCGCCTGGCCGACAACCGCGTCATGGGCCAGGCGCCGCAGCAGTACTACGACAAGGTCCCGCTGAAATTCCAGGACTACTCCCCGGCGGACTTCCAGCAGGGCGGCTTTCGCGTGGTCCCCACGGCCACGGTGCGGCGCGGCGCCTACATCGCGCCCGACGTCGTGCTGATGCCGTCCTACGTGAACATCGGCGCCCGCGTGGGCGAAGGCACGATGGTGGACACCTGGGCGACGGTGGGATCCTGCGCGCAGATCGGCAGCCACGTGCACCTGTCGGGCGGCGTGGGCATCGGCGGGGTGCTGGAACCGCTGCAGGCCGGCCCCACCATCATCGAGGACAACTGCTTCATCGGCGCGCGCTCCGAGATCGTCGAGGGCGTGGTGATCGAGGAGAACTCGGTCCTGGCGATGGGCGTGTTCATCTCGCAAAGCACGAAGATCTACGACCGCGCCACCGGCGAGATCCACTACGGCCGCGTCCCGGCCGGCTCCGTCGTGGTGCCGGGTTCGCTGCCCGCCCCGGACGGCAGCCACAGCCTCGCCTGCGCCGTGATCGTCAAGCGCGTGGACGCGCGCACACGCGCCAAGACCAGCATCAACGACCTGCTCAGGGCCTGACGATGGCCGACGCCGACGTTCTCGCCCTGACCCGCGCCCTGGTGGCCCGGCCCTCCGTCACGCCCGATGACGCCGGCTGCCAGGAACTCCTCGCCGGCCGCCTGCGCCCGCTCGGCTTCGACTGCGAGCCGCTGCCCAGCGGCGCGGTCAGCAACCTGTGGGCGAGGCGCGGCCGGGAGGCCCCGCTGCTGGTCTTCGCCGGCCATACCGACGTGGTCCCCACCGGCCCGCACGCCGCCTGGCCCAGCCCGCCCTTCGAGCCCGTCGAGCGCGACGGCCTGCTGGTCGGGCGCGGGGTGGCCGACATGAAGACCTCGCTGGCGGCCTTCGTGGTGGCCGCCGAGGAATTCGTGGCCCGCCATCCGGCGCACCGCGGCTCCATCGCCCTGCTGCTGACCTCCGACGAGGAAGGCCCCGCCACCGACGGCACCGTGCACGTCTGCCGCGTGCTGGAAGCCCGGGGCGAGGCGCCCGACTACTGCATCGTCGGCGAACCGACCTCGTCCGAGGCGCTGGGCGATACCATCAAGAACGGCCGCCGGGGATCCCTCTCGGCCCGCATCACGGTCCGCGGCATCCAGGGGCACGTCGCCTATCCGCACCTGGCCCGCAACCCCATCCACGAACTTGCCCCCGCGCTGACGATCCTGACCGCGACGCGCTGGGACGAGGGCAACGAATATTTTCCCCCCACCACCTTCCAGGTCTCCAACCTGCACGCCGGCACCGGCGCGGGCAACGTGATTCCCGGCGAGGCCGTGGTCGACTGCAATTTCCGCTTTTCCACCGCCAGCGAGCCCGGGCAGCTGCAGGCGCGCGTACGGGGCATCCTGGACGAGCACCGGCTGGACTACGACATCGACTGGACGCTGAGCGGCCTGCCGTTCCTCACCCCCCAGGGCCCCTTGTGCGCTGCGCTACAATCGGCCATCGCCGAAGAGACCGGCATCCGGGCGGAACTGTCCACCACGGGGGGCACGTCCGACGGACGCTTCATCGCCCGCCTCTGCCCCCAGGTCGTCGAATTCGGCCCGCTGAACCGGACCATCCACCAGGTCGGCGAAAGCCTGCCGCTGGACCAACTGGTTCCCTTGAAGAACATTTACCGCAGGGTTCTCGAAACGCTGCTGCTCTGATGGCCTCTCCCCATACCGAACTCCTGACGCTGCGCGACCTGCTGCGCTGGGCCGTCACCCGCTTTCGCGGCGCCAACCTGGTCTTCGGCCACGGCAGCGACAATGCCTGGGACGAGGCGGCCTACCTGCTGCTGCACGCCCTGCACCTGCCCCTGGACACCCTGGAACCCTTCCTCGACGCCCGGCTGCTGGAACGCGAGCGCCTGCGCTGCGTCGACCTGATCCACGAACGCGTGGCCAGCCGCAAGCCCGCCGCCTACCTGACGGGCGAGGCCTGGCTGCAGGGCGAGCGATTCCTGGTCGACGAGCGCGTGATCGTGCCGCGCTCGCCCATCGCCGAGCTGCTGGCCGAACAGCTCTCGCCCTGGGTCGAGGATCCCGACTCCGTCGGCCGCGTCCTGGACCTGTGCACGGGCTCCGGCTGCCTGGCCATCCTGGCGGCGCTGGCCTTCGAGGGCGCACGGGTGGACGCCGTGGACCTGTCCGCCGACGCCCTGGCCGTCGCCCATTCGAACATCGCCCTGCATCAGATGCAGGACCGGGTCCACGCCCTGCGCAGCGACCTGTACGCCCAGATCCCGGCGGATCACCGCTACGACCTGATCCTGTGCAACCCGCCGTACGTCAACAGCCAGGCCATGAACGCCCTGCCGCCCGAATACCGCCACGAGCCGCGCCTGGCGCTGGCCGGCGGCGCCGACGGCATGGACCTCGTGCGCCGCATCCTGGCCGGCGCGCCCGAGCGCCTGACCGAGGACGGCCTGCTGGTGCTGGAAATCGGCCACGAACAGGCGCACTTCCAGGCGGCATTCCCGGACCTGGATCCCGTCTGGCTCAGCACCGAAACCGCCAGCGACCAGATCCTGCTGCTGCGCCGGTCGCAGCTCGCCTCGTGATCCGGGCCAGCGGCCTGACCCTGCGGCGCGGCGTCAAGGTCCTGCTCGAAGACGCCGACTTCGTCGTCCATCCCGGCGAACGGGTCGGATTCGTCGGCAAGAACGGCGCCGGCAAATCGTCCCTGTTCGCCCTGCTGCAGGGGCACATCGACCCCGACGCCGGCGCCGTCGACATCCCCGACTCCTGGCGGCGCGCGAGCGTCGAGCAGATCCTGCACGACACGGACCGCGCCGCCCGCGAATTCGTCATCGACGGCGACCGCCACCTGCGCGACATCCAGGCCCGCCGCGCCGCGGTGGACCCCGACCAGGGCCAGGCCATCGCCGAACTCGAAGCCGCCCTGGTGGAGGCCGAAGCCTGGAGCGCCCCTTCCCGCGCCGAACAGCTGCTGGCCGGCCTGGGCTTCGCCCCCGACGAATGGGCGCGGCCCGTGGCGAGCTTCTCCGGCGGCTGGCAGATGCGCATCGCCCTGGCCCGCGCCCTGATGGCGCCCTCGGACCTGCTGCTGCTCGACGAACCCACCAACCACCTCGACCTGGACGCCATGCTGTGGCTGGAACGCTGGCTGGCCAGCTACCCCGGCACCGTCCTGCTGATCTCGCACGACACCGAGTTCCTCGATGCCGTCGCCCGCACCATCCTGCACTTCGAGCACGGCAAGCTGGTCCGCTACAAAGGCGGCTACGAAGACTTCGTCGAACAGCGCGCCGAGCGCCTGCGCCAGAACCAGCTGGCGCGCCAGCGCCAGGCCCGCGAAGCCGCGCACCTGCAGTCCTTCATCGACCGGTTCAAGGCCAAGGCCACCAAGGCCAAGCAGGCCCAGAGCCGCGTCAAGGCCCTGGCCCGCATGCAGACCCTGGCGCCCCTGGCCGTCGAATCCGGCATCGACATCCGCCTGCCCGATCCCGTGCAGACACCCGACGTCCTGCTGCGCCTGGAAGACGCCACCCTGGGCTACCCCCCCCCCGCCGGCGGCGCGCCCCGACCCATCCTGCAGGACGTCAGCCTCATGGTGCGTGGCGGCAGCCGCATCGGCATCCTGGGCGTCAACGGCGCCGGCAAGAGCACCCTGGTCAAGACCCTGGCCCGCGAACTCTCGCCCCTGTCGGGCAGCTACCAGCCCGCCAAAGGACTGGAGATCGGCTACTTCGCCCAGCAGCAGCTCGACGTCCTCGACCCCGAATCCAGCCCGCTGCAGCATTTCGCGCGCATCGCCCCCGACACCCGCGAACAGGAATTGCGCAACATGCTGGGCGGCTTCGGCTTCGGCGGCGACATGGTGAACCAGCCCGTCGCCCCCTTCTCGGGCGGCGAAAAAGCGCGCCTGGCCCTGGCCCTGATCGTCTGGCGCAAGCCCAACCTGCTGCTGCTCGACGAACCCAGCAACCACCTGGACGTCGACACCCGCGAGGCGCTCGCCCGGGCGCTGGCCGAGTTCCCCGGCAGCGTCCTGCTGGTCTCGCACGACCGCCACCTGCTGCGCACCACGGTCGACACCTTCTGGATCGTCGCCGACGGCCGCATCCAGCCCTTCGACGGCGACCTCGAAGACTACCGCGACTGGCTGCAGCAACGCCAGACCCAGCAGAACCAGGCCAGTCGCACCGCCGCGCCCCCCGAAAAAGACCGCAAGGCCCAGCGGCGCGAAGACGCCCAGGCCCGCCAGCAACTGGCCGCCCGCCGCAAACCCCTGGAAGCCCGCCTGAAGAAAGTCGAGGCCACCATGGCCCAGGCCCAGGCCCGTCTGGCCGAACTGGACGCACTGATCGCGGATCCCGCCTTCTACACCGACGCGCACAAGGACACGCGCCCCGCCCTGCTGGCCGAACACGGCGAACTCAGCAAGACCCTGCAAGCCGCCGAAGAAACCTGGCTGGACCTCCAGACCGAAATCGAAGCCCTTTGAGACGCAGGCACGGCGCCAGTCTCCGTAACTCGGACGGCACATCGACCGCCCCCTCAACCGCAGCGTCTCCCCAGTCGTCGATCGCCGTGGCCGGGGACGGCGGGACGCTGTTGGAGCCCGCTCCCCCCCCCCCGGCGCAGCCGCCAGTCCGCGACCTGCGCCCCGCCGCCCCCGGCCACGGCGATGAGCTATCTCAACAAGAAGCCCCGCAAAAACCCATATTCCAAATCTGAATAATTTAATTCTCTTATAGTCGTTCGCTATGAGAGCCCGGCTCCTTAGAATGAACCCGTCTAAACCCTCGTTCATTCCACCCGCCATGAGCCGCCTTCCCATCCAGTCCGTCGAAACCGCCCCCGCCGAAGCCCAGGAACGCCTGCGCACCGCCGCCAAAGCCAGCGGCTTCCTGCCCAACCTGCTCGGCGTCCTGGCCAACTCCCCGACCGCCCTGGAAACCTACCAAGTCGTCGGCGCCATCAACGGCCGCAACAGCCTCACCCCCACCGAACGCGAAATCGTCCAGATCACCGCCGCCACCTACAACGGCTGCGGCTTCTGCGTCGCCGGCCACACCAAGATCGCCACCCAGAAACTGCAACTGCCCCAGGAATTCGTCGACGCCCTGCGCGGCACCCGCGCCCTGTCCGACCCCAAACTCAACGCCCTGGCCCGGTTCACCCTGCAAGTCCTGGAACACAAAGCCCAGGTCGACGACCAGGCCCTCGCCGACCTGCGCGCCGCCGGCTACACCGACGCTCAGGCCCTGGACGTCGTGCTGGGTGTCAGCCTCGCCACCCTCTGCAACTACGCCAACAACCTGGCCCGCACCCCCATCAACCCGGAGCTCCAGGCCTACGCCTGAACGGGGATCCACATGACAAGCGCTTCCCTGCCCGCCGCCCTGGGCGACGGAATCGACCGACTGATACGCGACACCCTCGCGCCCCAGGTCGAGGCCATCGACCAGGGCCGCTTTCCGGCGGACTTCATGCACGCCCTGGGCCGCCTGGGCGGATTCGCCGCCGCGCTGCCCGGTTCGTCCGGCGGACTGGACCTGGACCTGCCCGCGCAGATCGATATCATCGCCCGGGTCGCCCGCACCTGCGGCTCCACCGCCTTCCTCGGCTGGTGCCAGGCCACCTGCGCCTGGTACCTGCAGCACAGCCAGAACGCCGCCGCCAAAGTGCGCTACCTCGAGCCCGTCGCGCGCGGCGCCCTGCTGGCCGGCACGGGCATGTCCAACGCGGTCAAGCACCTCGCCGGAATCGAACGCATCAACCTGCGCGGCCGGCGCGACGGCGCGGGCTACCTCATCAACGGCGCGCTGCCCTGGGTCTCGAACCTGGGCCCCGACCACCTCGTCATCGTGGCGGCTGCCCTGGATGAAGGCGGCTACGTCATGTTCGTCATCCCGCCGGGCGCCGAGGGCCTGACCCTGCGGCCCTGCCCGACGTTCTCCGGCATGGAGGGCAGCGGCACCTACGGCGTGCGCCTGAAGGACCTGCACGTGCCGGCCGAAGACGTCCTCGCCCACCCCGAGCAGTTCGACCATTACGTCAGCCAGTTCAAGCCCGGCTTCCTGCTGATGCAGATCGGCATGGGCGCCGGCCTCGTCCAGGCCAGCCTGGACACCATCCACGCCGCCAACCAGCGGCTGCAGCACGTGAACTGCTACCTGGACGACCAGGAAGACGACCTGGCCGGGGACCTGCAATCCCTGCTGGACGATACCTACGCCCTCGCCCGCCAGGGACGCTCGGCGCCGCTGCTGGGCGTGCTGCGCGCCCGGGCCCGGGGCTCGGAACTCAGCCTGCGGGCCACCCAGTCGGCAGCCCTGCACGCGGGCGCCGCCGGCTACCTGATGAGCAGCCCCGCCCAGCGGCGGCTGCGCGAGGCGCTGTTCGTGGCCATCGTCACCCCCGCCCTCAAGCACCTGCGCAAGGAAATCCATGCGCTGGAACAACGCCAGGCCGCCTGAGATGGAGACCACCGCAATCTCCGCCGCCGCGCGCGCGGGCCAGCCGCCCGCCGGCGTGCTGAGCGCGCACGACATCACCCTGGGCTACGCGGGCGCCGCCGGCCAGGGGACGACCACCGTGCTGGCGGACTTCTCGCTCGAACTGCGCGCGGGCGAGATCGTCGCCCTGCTGGGGCCCAGCGGGGTCGGCAAATCGTCCCTGCTGCGCGTCCTGGCCGGCCTGCAGCAGGCCCAGGGCGGCGAGATCCGCCTCAAGGATCACCGCCTGACCGGCCCCTCGCCGGCGCTGGGCCTGGTGTTCCAGGATCCCAGCCTGCTGCCCTGGCTGACGCTGGAAGAGAACGTCGCCTTCGGCCTGGACTTCCGCCACCAGCCGCGCCTGGACCCGGGCACGCGCCAGCAGCGCGTCCACCAGGCGATTGCCGAGGTCGGGCTGCAGTCGGCCCGGGCCCGGTATCCCGACGAACTGTCCGGCGGCATGGCCCAGCGCACCTCGCTCGCCCGCACCCTGGCGCGCGCCCCCGAGATCCTGCTGCTGGACGAACCCTTCAGCGCGCTGGACGAGGTGACCCGGGGGGAAATGCAATCGCTGCTGCTGCAGGTCGCCGCGCGGCACCAGGCCGCCGCCATCCTCGTGACCCACGACATCGACGAGGCGCTGCTGCTGGCCGACCGCATCCTGTTGATCGGCGGCCAGCCCGGACGCCTGATCCACGAGTGGACGGTGGCGCAGCCCCATCCCCGCGACGAGACCAGCCCGGCCCTGACCGCCTTGCGGGTCGAAATCCTCCAATCCCTGCGCACCGCCCGTTTACCGAGACCTCAATGACCCGTTTCAAACCGCTCGACCTCTGCTGCGGCGCCGCCGACAGCACCTTCGCCCGCCGCCGCCAGTTCCTGAAGCTGTCGGCGCTGTTCACCGCCGCCGGCGCGCTACCGCTGATGCAGGCGGGCAGTGTGGCGCGCGCCGCCGAGCCCGACGCGCCGGTGCGCATCGGCTATCTGCCGATCACGGACGCCACGCCGCTGCTGGTCGCGCACCACAACGGCCTGTTCGAGCAGCAGGGGCTGCAGGTCGAAAAGCCGCGCCGCTTTCGCAGCTGGTCGCAGATCGTCGAGGCCTTCCTCAGCGGCCAGGTCAACGTCGTGCACCTGCTCATGCCCATGACCTTGTGGTCGCGCTACGGCAGCCAGTCGCCCGCCAAGGTCGTGGCCTGGAACCATACCGAAGGCTCGTGCCTGACCGTGCTGCCCAGCGTGAATTCGCTGCAGGACCTGGGCGGCACCACCGTCGCCATCCCGTTCTGGTATTCGGTGCACAACATCGTGCTGCAGGCCATCCTGCGCCAGGCCGGCCTGGAATTCATCAGCGACGGCGAGCCCACGAAAAAACAGGTGAAGCTGGTCGTGATGTCGCCCGGCGACATGCTGCCCGCGCTGGGCAGCAAGCGGATCTCCGGCTACATCGTGGCCGAGCCGTTCAACGCCAAGGCGGAAGAGCTGGGCGTGGGCAAGGTCTGGCGCTTCACCGGCGACGTCTGGCGCAATCACGCCTGCTGCGTGGTCACCATGCACGAGCGCGACCTGCAGGAACGGCCCGAATGGTCGCAGAAGGTCGTCAACGCCATCGTCCAGGCACAGGCCTGGGTGCGCGACCACCGCGAGGACACCGTCAAGATCCTCGCCCGCGGCAATCCCGCCGCCTATACCCCGCACGAGCCCTCCACGCTGGCCCGGGTCCTGCTGCCCTCGGCCGAGCGCGACGCCGCCTACGCCAAGAGCGGCGCCATCCGCCACACCGGCTGGGGGGAACTGCGCATCGATTTCCGCCCCTATCCCTACCCCAGCTACACCGAGAAGCTGGTCACCCTGCTGAAGGACACCTACGTCCTGGGCGAGAATGCCTTCCTGAAGGACCTGGATCCCGCCCACGTGGCCCGCGACCTGGTCGACGACCGCTACGTGCGCAAGGCCATCGAGGCCCAGGGCGGTCTGGCCGCCTTCGGCATCACCGGCGGCTATACCCGCACGGAAACCTTCGAGGTGAGCTGATGCGCGCGCGCCCGACCCTCCTGTCCTCGCGGCAACGCCTGGCGCTCAGCCTGGGCGGCCTGGCTGCGCTGCTGCTGCTGTGGGCGGCCGGCATCGGCCTGCTGGGCCAGGATCTGGCCATGGCGCGGCTGTTCGCCCCCGCCCAGGCGCTGCCCAGTCTGGCGCACCTGATCCTGGACAACCAGCTCACCGTGCACACCCTGGTCAGCCTGCGGCGCGTGGCGGTGGGCCTGTTCTGGGCCCTGGTGTTCGGCATTCCCCTGGGCCTGGCCATCGGCCTGTCCCGGCGCCTGGAATCCGCCACCAGCGGGGCCTTCCAGTTCCTGCGCATGATCTCGCCGCTGTCGTGGATGCCGATCGCCGTCATGCTGTTCGGCGTGGGCGACGCGCCGATCTATTTCCTGCTGAGCTTCGCCGCCGTCTGGCCGATCATCCTGAACACCAGCGCCGGCGTGCGCCAGCTGGACGCCCGCTGGCTGATGCTGGCCCGCAGCCTGAGCGCCACCCGCACCGAGATCCTGTGGAAGATCGTGATCCCCGGTTCGCTGGGCCACATCCTGACCGGCCTGCGCCTGGCCATCGGCATCGTCTGGATCATCCTGGTGCCCTGCGAAATGCTGGGAGTCAGTTCCGGCCTGGGTTATTTCATCCTGGATACCCGCGACCGCCTGGCCTATTCCGAGCTGATGGCGGTCATCGTCCTGATCGGCATCCTGGGCTTCACCCTGGATGCCACCGCCCAGCGCCTGCACCGGCGCTGGGGGCGCGGGCGCAGCTGATCAGTTCAGGATTTCCAGCTTCGCCACGCCCAGCGCCAGGGTCTTGGTCCCGGCATCCCGGAACTCGATGCGCGCCTGGGCGTCGGCGCCGGTGCCGCTGAGCGACACGATGGTGCCCTCGCCGAAGCGGCCGTGGCGCACGGAACCCCCGATGCGGAAGCACTGCTCGCCCACCGTGACGTCGGCGGTACGGGTGCGCGCGGTGCGCGGCGCAAAGCTGCTGCCGCCTTCGCCGTGCCAGCTCCCCAGCCCCCGGCGGAAGGCCCCGCGCCAGGCGGGCTGCTGTTCGGGGGCCGCCGCCCGCTGGCGCGGCGTGATCCATTTCAGATGCGCGTCGGGCACCTCGTCCAGGAAGCGCGACCGCAGCGCATAGCGGGTCTGCCCGTGCAGCATGCGGCTTTGCGCCAGGGTCAGGGTCAGGCGCTCGCGGGCACGGGTGATGGCCACGTACATCAGGCGGCGTTCCTCTTCGAGGCCGCCCGCGTCCAGCAGGCTGTTCTCGTGGGGGAACAGGCCTTCCTCGAGGCCGGTGATGAAGACCACGTCGAATTCCAGCCCCTTGGCGGCATGCACGGTCATCAGCTGCACCGCGTCCTCGCCCGCCTGGGCCTGGTTGTCGCCGGCCTCCAGCGAGGCATGGCTGAGAAAGGCGCCCAGCGGCGACATCACGGCGGGCGGCGCGATGTCCGCGTCAAAGTCCGGGCCGTCGGGCGGGAAGGCCGCGCCGGCGTCCGGCGCCGGGGCCTCGGCCCGGGGCGCCGCGCCGCCGGCGCCGAATTCGGGAATCCGCCCCGCGATCAGGCCCTGGAATCCTTCTTCCGCCACGAACGCGGCGGCGGCATTGACCAGTTCCTGAAGGTTCTCCAGCCGCTCCTGCCCCTCCCGGTCGGCCTGGTAATGAGCCTCCAGGCCGCTGTGGTGCACCACCTGCCCGATGAGCTCAGGCAGGTCCAGGGACTGGGCGGCCTCGGCCATCTCGCGGATCATCGTGGCAAAGCGGGCCAGGCTGGCGCCGCCCTTGCCGGGCACATAGGCCACCGCGCCGGCCAGGCTGGTGCCGTACTGGGCGGCGGCATCGGCCAGCTGCTCCAGCGTGCGGGCGCCGATGCCGCGGGCCGGGAAATTCACGACCCGCATCCACGAGGTGTCGTCGTGCGGATTGTCGATCAGGCGCAGATAGGCCAGCACGTGCTTGACCTCCTGGCGCTCGAAGAACCGCTGCCCGCCGTAGACGCGGTACGGCACGCGGGCGGAGAACAGGGCGTGCTCGATGGGCCGCGACTGGGCGTTGCTGCGGTACAGGATGGCGATTTCGTGCGCCGGCCTGCCCTCGCGCAGCAGCGCGCGGATCTCGTCCACCAGCCACTGGGCCTCCATCTGGTCCGAGGCCTGCTCGACCACCCGCAGGGGCTCGCCCTCGCCCGCCTCGGTCCAGAGGTTCTTGCCCAGCCGGTGGGCATTGTGGGCGATCAGGGCGTTGGCGGCGTCCAGGATGTGGCCGTGCGAACGATAGTTCTGTTCCAGGCGGATGACGTTGCCGTGGGCATGGCGCTGCTCGAAATCCGCCATATTGCCCACGTTGGCGCCCCGGAAGGCATAGATGGACTGGTCGTCGTCGCCCACGGCGAAGACGGGGGTGTCGCCGCCCGCCAGCAGCATCAGCCAGCGGTACTGCAGCACGTTGGTGTCCTGGAACTCGTCGACCAGGATGTGCTGGAAGCGCCGCTGGTAATGCTCGCGGATCGGCGCCTCGCGCTGCAGCAGCTCGTAGGCGCGCAGCAGCAGCTCGCCGAAATCGACGACGCCCTCGCGCTCGCACTGGTCCTGGTAGCGCTGGTACAGGTCGGCCAGGCGCCGCGCGTGGCTGTCGCGCGCGTCCAGGTCGCCGGGCCGCAGGCCGTCTTCCTTGGCGCCGTTGATCATGCGCTGCACGTCGCGCGGGGGAAAGCGCTCGTCGTCCACGCCGTTGGCCTTCAGCATGCGCTTGATGGCCGAGAGCTGGTCGGCGCTGTCCAGGATCTGGAAGGCCTGGGGCAGGCCGGCCTCGCGATGATGCGCGCGCAGCAGGCGGTTGCACAGGCCGTGGAAGGTGCCGACCCACATGCCCCGGGTGTTGATGGGCAGCAGGGCCGAGAGGCGCGACAGCATTTCGCGCGCGGCCTTGTTGGTGAAGGTGACCGCCAGCAGTCCGAAGGGGCTGACCTGCCCGGTCTGGATCAGCCACGCCATGCGCGTGGTCAGCACCCGGGTCTTGCCGCTGCCCGCCCCCGCCAGGACCAGGGCATGTTGCGCGGGCAGGGTGACCGCGGCGTGTTGTTGCTCGTTCAGACCTTCAATCATGCAGCATAGGAGCGTAGCCGGTACGCGAATTGTTCCAGGCCCTCGATGCCGCTGGCCTGCGCCCGCTGGCACCAGGCCCGCAAATCGGCCAGCAGCTGGTCGCTGCTGGCGCTGGAGGATTCCCAGAGGGCCGTCAGCTCGCGGCGCATCTGCAGCAGGGTGGACAGGGCCGGCGCGGCGGACAGGGCGCGCGCGACCTGCGCCTGCTGGACGGGCGCCAGGGCCTGCGGATCGCGCACCAGCCATTTGCGGCAATGGCGCAGCAGCTTGCGCTCGGCCAGGCAGCGCCGCAGCTTGAGGACTTTCAGCTCGTGGGCCACGGCGGCCTTGGTCATGCGGGAATAACGCGCCAGCACGTCGTAGCGATGGACCAGGATGCCCTGCAGCTGATCCTGCCCCAGCGAATCGATGGGCACCGGCCCGCCCTCCTGCCACTGCAGGCGCGGCGCCACGCGGCGCACGCTGGCCAGGCCCAGGGCCTGCAGCACGCGGATGTACGCCCAGCCCAGGTCGAATTCGTACCAGCGGGAGGAAAATTTAGCCGAGGTCCCGTAGGCGTGGTGGTTGTTGTGCAGCTCTTCCCCGCCGATCAGGATCCCCCAGGGCGACACGTTGGTGCTGTCGTCCGGGCAGGCGAAGTTGCGATAGCCCCAGGCATGGCCCAGGCCGTTGACCACGCCGGCGGCCCAGAACGGGATCCAGGCCATCTGCACCGCCCAGATCGTCAGGCCGATCACGCCGAACAGCGCCAGGTCGATGCCCAGCATCAGCAGGATGCCCAGCAGGTTGTGGCGCCGGTAGAGGCGCTGCTCGATCCAGTCGTCCGGCGTGCCGTGGCTGTAGCGCTTGAGGGTCTCGGCATTGCCGGCCTCGTCGCGGTAGAGCTCCGCGCCGCGGAAGAACACCTGGGCCAGGCCGAACACGGCCGGCGAATGCGGGTCGCCATCGCGCTCGCACTTGGCGTGGTGCTTGCGGTGGATCGCCACCCATTCGCGCGTGACCATGCCGGTGGTCAGCCACAGCCAGAAGCGGAAGAAGTGCGCCACGGCCGGATGCAGGTCCAGGCCGCGATGCGCTTGGCTGCGATGGAGATAGAGGGTCACGGCCACGATGGTGACGTGCGTCAGCGCCAGCGTGACGGCCAGCAGGGCCCAGGGGCCCAGCTGCAGCATGCCGCCCTGCAGGAACGATAGCCAGGTATTCATGATATTGGGAAGCCCGCCCGCGGGAATGAAAAGTATAGTATTCAACTAGTGTAGTCCACCCCGAGGAGACACGCATGACCCTTCACGACAGTGCCCGCATCCCCGCGTCGGTCCGGCGCAGCGGCCGCAACCTGATCGGCGACGCCTTCGAGCGCTCCGTGCGGCGCAACCCCGACCGGCTCGCCCTGCAGTTCGATTCCCGGGACTGGACCTACGCGGCGCTGGACCAGGGGGCCAACCGCGTCGCCCGCCGGCTGCTGGCCCTGGGCCTGCGGCCGGGGGACCGGGTGGCCGCCTACGGACGCAATTCCGACGCCTACGTGCTGCTCTGGCTGGCCTGCGTCAAGGCCGGCCTCGTCCACGTGCCGATCAACTACGCGCTGCTGGATGCGGAACTGCGCTACATCCTCGAGCAGTCCGGCGCCCAGGCGCTGTTCCACGACACCGAGCTGGCGTCCGCCATCGAGGCCCTGGGCGAGGTCCCGGCCTGCGAATGGCGGGGCACGCTGTCGGGCGGCCGAGAGGCGGACGTCCTCGCCTGGTCCCGCGGGGACGGCCCGGACACCGCGCCCGAGATCGACGCCGACGAGGAGAGTATCGCCCAGCTGCTGTATACCTCGGGCACCACGGCGGCCCCCAAGGGCGCCATGATGAGCCACCGGGCGCTCCTGGCAGAATACGTCAGCACCCTGCTGGCGGCCGACATCCGCGGCGGCGACCGGTCGCTGGCCGCCCTGCCGCTGTACCACTCCGCCCAGATGCACGTCTTCCTGATGCCGCAGCTGCTGGTCGGCGCTGCGACTCTGCTGATCCAGGCGCCGCAACCGGAACGCTGCTTCGAGCTCATCGAACGCGAGCGGGTCACCTCGTTCTTCGCGCCGCCGACGGTATGGATCGCCTTTCTGCGGCATCCCGCCTTCGATCCCGCGCGGCTGGCCTCGCTGCAGAAAGGCTACTACGGGGCCTCCATCATGCCGGTGCCGGTGGTCCAGGAACTCGCGCAGCGCCTGCCCGCCCTGCAGCTCTACAACTGCTACGGGCAAAGCGAGATCGCCCCGCTGGCCACGGTGCTGCGCCCCGAGGACCACGCCGAGCGCCCGGCCTCGGCGGGCCAGCCGATCTTCAACGTCGAAACGCGCATCGTGGATGCCGACATGAACGACATGCCGCCCGGCGAGATGGGCGAGATCATCCACCGCTCGCCCCAGCTGATGAGCGGCTATTGGGACAAGCCCGAAGAGACCGCCGCGTCCTTCACCGGCGGCTGGTTCCATTCGGGGGACGTCGGCCACATGGACGCCGCCGGCTACCTGTACGTGACCGACCGCATCAAGGACATCATCAACACCGGCGGCGTCGTGGTCGCCAGCCGCGAGGTCGAGGAATGCCTCTACACCCACCCGGCGGTGGCGGAGGTCGCGGTGATCGGATTGCCCGACGAACGCTGGATCGAGGCGGTGACGGCAGTCGTGGCCCTGAAACAGGGCTGCACGGCCGGGGCCGACGAGTTGATCGGCCACGTGCATGCCCGCCTGGCGCCGTTCAAGGTGCCCAAGCGGGTCTTCTTCGTCGAGGACATGCCGCGCAACGCCTCCGGCAAGCTGCTCAAGCGCGAGCTGCGCGACCGCTACGCGGCCTGAAGCCCGACCGCACCCCCGACCGCCCCGACCGGCGCCGGGGCGGCCGCCGGGATCAGCCCTCGGTGGCGACGGCCGGCGCCTCGGCCGCGGTCTCGGACTCTGCCTCGGCGCCGGTCCCGGTCTGGGCGGCAGCTGCGGCCGGGACGGCCCGCTGCAGGACCGCCGCGAAAAACCCGTCGGTCCCGTGAACGTCCGGGCGCAGCTGCAGCATCGGGCCTTCCAGTGGCAGCTCGATCCCGCGCTCGCGCAGGATGGCGCCGGCGTCCAGCAGGGTGAATTCCGGGTGCTCGTCCAGGAAAGCCCGCACCTGCTGCTCGTTTTCCTCCGGCAGCAGGCTGCAGCTGGCATAGACCAGGCGCCCGCCCGGTCGCACGCAGGACGCCGCCTCGCGCAGGATCGCCGCCTGCGTGGCGCACAGCTGCGCCAGGGATTCGGGGTGCTGGCGCCATTTCAGGTCGGGATTGCGGCGCAGCGTGCCCAGGCCGCTGCAGGGCGCATCGACCAGCACCCGGTGCGCCTTGCCGCGCAGGCGCTTGACGCGCTGGTCGTGCTGTTCGGCGATGGCGACCGGCACGATGTTGGACAGGCCGCTGCGGGCAAAGCGCGGCTTGGCCCGCGCCAGGCGGGCGGCCGATACGTCGAAGGCATACAGCCGGCCGGTGGAGCGCATCAGCGCACCCAGCAGCAGGGTCTTGCCCCCCGCCCCGGCACAGTAGTCGATCACCATCTCCCCGCGGCGCGGCGCCACCAGGGCGGCCAGCAGCTGGCTGCCCTCGTCCTGGACCTCGATCTCGCCCCGCTCGAAGGCCGCCCAGCGGTTCACCGGCGGACGGCCCTGGATCCGCATCCCCCAGGGGGAATACGGCGTCGGCCGCGCGTCCCATTTCGCCTCCGGGCCCTGCGCCCAGGCGGCCAGGACCGCGTCGCGATCGGTCTTCAGGGGATTGGCCCGCAAGTCCAGGGGCGCCGGCCGGTTCAGGGCCTGCAGCAGCGACTCGGCATCGGGCAGCGCCTCCAGGCGCGACTCGAGCCAGTCCGGCACGCTGTGCCGCACGGCCGGCGGCAGGTCGGCCACCGGAAAGGTGCGGACATGGTCCAGCCAGGCGCGCTCGTGCTCGTCCAGGCCGGTATCCAGCGTGCTGCGCGGCCAGACCGAGGCCAGGCCCAGGATCGCCAGGCGGCGCGTGGCCGCGCCCTGGCCGCTTTCGGCGAACTGGCGGTAGCGGCGCAGGTGGCGCAGCACGTCGAACACGGCCTCGGCGATCTCGCCGCGGTCGCGCTGGCCGACCTGGGCATGCGCCCGGAACCAGTGCGACAGCACCGCGTCGGCCGGATAGCGCCATTGCAGCACCTCGCCCAGGACCTGGCGGACCTGCTCGATGCGGGCGGCCGCCATGACGTAGGGCCGCGCCGGCGCCTGGGCCGCGCCGCCGGATCCGCCCTGAGGGGCGCGCGCGCGGCGGTCGCCCGCCGGCCGGTTGCGCTGCGGCTCGGCGCGGCGGGGTTCGTCGCTCCGCTGGCGCGGGCGGCCAGCGGCCTGGCCGTTGCGGGGCCTGCCCCGGGATTCATTCTCGCTCATGGCAATCCTGTTCAGTGTAAGCGCCGCTGCCCGTCCAGGCGCGGTGCGCCTGTCCGGCGACCCGCACCCGGCCGTCGTCCTGGAGGGTGACCCGGCCCTGCGCCAGCCAGCGCAGCACCTGGCCGTACACCTGGTGCTCGACCGGCAGCAGGCGCGCGGCCAGGGTGTCCGCGGTATCGTCATGATGCACCGGAATCGCCCCCTGGGCGATGATCGGGCCGTGATCGAGCACCGGCGTGACGAAATGCACGGTGCAGCCGTGCCATTGCACGCCCTGGGCCAGGGCCTGCTCGTGGGTGTGCAGGCCCGGGAAGACCGGCAGCAGGGAAGGATGGATGTTGATGATGCGGCCGTCGAAACGCCGCACGAAATCGTCGCCCAGCACCCGCATGAAGCCGGCCAGCAGAATGTAGTCGGGCGCCAGCGCCTCCAGGCGCGCGCCCAGGGCGGCGTCGAAGGCCTCGCGGCTGGCGAAATCCCGGTGCGGCAGCACCTCGGCCGGCAGCCCCTGCGCGCGCGCCCAGTCCAGCCCCGCCGCGTCGGCCCGGTTCGACAGCACGGCGCAGATCTCCACCGGCAGGGTCTCGGCGCGGGCCAGCTCGGCCAGCGCGCGCATGTTCGAACCCCGGCCCGAGATCAGGATTGCCACCCGCAGCGGCCGTTCGGGGGTATGCTCCATGCGTTTGCGCTCCGACATAAAATTCCGGTGCCCCGTCCGGTGGACGCCGTGTGGATCGATCCGGCAGGCCACCTGGGCTAAACGTTAAATTGTAAACTGTCCGACGTGAATCCCGCTGCCCACCTCTACCGCACCTTGCCGCGCCGCGACACCGCCGCGCCCAGCGCCCTGACGATCGGCAATTTCGACGGGGTCCACCGGGGCCACCAGGCCATCCTGCGGCGGGTCTGCGCTCAGGCCCAGGCGCAGGGGCTGGAGCCCAGCGTCATGACCTTCGCGCCCCACCCGCGCGCCTTCTTCGCCCGGCAGGGCGGACGTCCCGAACTCGTCCCCACCCGGATCAGCACCCTGCGCGACAAGGTCGCCCTGCTGGCGGCCCAGGGCATGCGCCAGATCGTCATCCAGCGATTCAACCGGCAACTGGCCGACATGAGCGCCGAGGATTTCATCCGCGGGCTGCTGGTGCGGGGCCTGAACACCCGCTGGCTGCTGGTGGGCGAGGATTTCCGCTACGGCCACAAGCGCAGCGGCGACGTCGACCTGCTGCGCCGCCTGGGCCGGGAACACGGCTTCACGGTCGAGACCCTGGCCGACGTGAACGACCGCCACGGCCAGCGCATCTCCAGTTCGGCGCTGCGCACCGCGCTGGCGGTCGGCAACCTAGCGCAGAGCACCGAGCTGCTGGGCGGGCCGTTTCGCATCAGCGGCCACGTGATCCACGGGCAGAAACTGGGCCGCGACCTGGGCTTTCCCACGCTGAACCTGCGGGTGCCGGCGCCCTGCGCGGCCCGCTCCGGCATCTACGTCGTGCGCGTGCACGGCCTGGCGGCGGGCCCGCTGCCCGGCGTCGCCAGCCTGGGCGTGCGCCCCACCGTCACCCGCGACGGCCCCCTGTTGCTCGAGACGCACATCCTGGATCAGCGGGTGAACGCCTACGGTAAACTGGTGTGCGTCGAATTCCTCGAATTCCTGCGCGACGAGGAATCCTTCCCCGATTTAACCACCCTGATCGCCGCCATCCGGCAGGATGCGCAGTGCGCTCGCGACTATTTCGCCTCCCATGGACTATAGAGACACCCTGAATCTGCCCGAATCCCCTTTCCCCATGCGGGGCAATCTCGCCAAGCGCGAGCCGGGCTGGATCGCGGCCTGGGAGGAGAACAAGATTTACGCGGCGATCCGGGTCGCGGCCCAGGGACGGCCCAAGTTCATCCTGCACGACGGCCCGCCGTACGCCAACGGCGACATCCACATCGGCCATGCCGTCAACAAGATCCTCAAGGACATCATCGTCAAGAGCCGCGACATGGCGGGCTTCGACGCGCAGTACGTGCCCGGCTGGGACTGCCACGGCATGCCGATCGAGGTGCAGATCGAGAAGACCTACGGCAAGGACCTCTCCACCGCCGAGACGCAGCGCCTGTGCCGCGCGTACGCGACCGAGCAGATCGAGCGGCAGAAGGCGCAGTTCCGCCGCCTCGGCGTCATCGGCGACTGGGACCACCCGTACCTCACGATGGCGCCGGGCAACGAGGCCAACGAGATCCGCGTGCTGGGGCGCATCCTCGACAAGGGCTACGTGTACCGCGGCCTCAAGCCCGTGAACTGGTGCTTCGACTGCCAGAGCGCGCTCGCCGAAGCGGAGGTCGAGTACGAGGACCGCGTCGACCTCGCGGTCGACGTCGGCTTCCCCCTCACCGATCCGGCGCAGCGGGAGAAACTGGCGCAGGCGTTCGGCCTGCCGCGCCTGCCCGAGGAGCCGGTCTACGCCGTCATCTGGACCACGACCCCGTGGACCATTCCGGCGAACCAGGCGCTCAACGTCCATCCCGACCTCGTCTACGCGCTCGTGTCCACGTCCCGCGGCCTGCTCGTGCTCGCGCAGGACCTGGTCGAGGAGT
>DASSTS010000042.1:0-40559 GCA_035707805.1 Castellaniella sp.
GACCCAGTGTGCCGAACCGAGCGATCAGCGCGTGCTCCAAGGCGGCGCTGGCCGTCGTGGCCTTGCCGCTACGGGACAGGTGCCAGCCCAGCAGCTCGCGGGTATGGCAGTCGATCACCAAGGCTAGGGTGGACCAGCCATCACGGCCCGCCCAGATCCGGCACAGATCGGTGGACCAACGCTCGTTGGGTGCCGGAGCAACCGAGGGCAACGCCTCGATCCGCGGCCTGAACCCGATGGCGCGTTTCTTCACCTGCCAGCCCTTGAGTTGGAAGATGCGCTGCACCGTGTTCTTGTTGAACCCCAGCAGGTGCGCCACGGTGCGATAACCAAACGATGGTGATTCTTCGATCATAGCCTTGATGGGCTCAGCGAACTTCGGATCGACCTTCGGCGCAGCCTTGGTCGGCCTGTAGTACACCGTGCGCCGGGGAATGTTGAACCACTGGCACAGCTTCGAGATCGAGACGGTGAATCCATCTTCCTTCAGTCCCTGGCGGATCGTCTCGATCACTTCTCGTCCTCGCCCAACAGGGACTGCAATTTTTTTCTTGCTCTGAGCTCCAGCATCGCTTCGCCGTAGGCCTCTTGCAGGTCCTTGATCTGGCGTTCGTACTGCTCTTTGATGTCCAACGGGTTGGCCCGCAGGGCGTTCTCCATGCCGCGCTTGGCATCCTCGACCCACGTTTCAACCTCGGAGGGCGACAGGTCATAGGATCGACTGGCCTCGGACACCGTCGTCTTGCCCTGGATGATGTCCAGCACCAGCGCGCTTTTGCGCTTGGCCGTCCATCGCTTGATCTCGTCTTCCATCTTCATGCTCATGGTGATTTCCTCTTCAATTATCACCTGAGCAGGTTTCTACTGGGTCAATACACTCCCGCACTGCCGGCATGCAGTTGCTCCAGCATTTTGCTGCCTGTGGACACGTGTACTGGGTGGCTGGCACCATCTCCCGGCAAAAGCTCGCGAGCTTCGTACCAAAAATTACTGCAAGCTTTGCCATCCTGCGCGATGCGGCGGGGCGCGCTTACGACCGTAAACGCCATCGTGCATCGGTACATCTGGTTGTGATCCCTCTGAATGCAGAAATGGCCTACTGGGCACTGGTTTCTACCAGTGGCAAGGGCGGGCTTGCTGACCCCGGGGCACCAGACCTAGGCACGGTGCGAGATATGCGTCTTAAAGGCCAGCATCTGGCTTTCCTGCACTACGAGCTCCTGTATCAGGAAAAGCGCCTCCCGAAAATCGCAGGGTCAACTTGGACATGGCGCATCGTCCCCCAACGGTATCTGGAGCTTGAAGCCCAGATTGTCCAGACCGTGCGGGAGCGGTCTCACAAGGCAACTTCCGAGCTGATCGCCATCAACAGTTCAATGCCAATGTTTAGTGGTATCCGGACGCAACTGCTTAAGCTCAATGCTGAGGCGCGCAAACTGGCCAGGAAACGATTCTGCATGATCATCGAAACTCCTCGCCTACCGTACCTGCGCCGCCAGCGGATTTACGATGACAGCCCGCTGTTGCTCGATGACTGGCTGACAGGCGGCGAGGCGGATCAGGAGGTTGGCCCCGCCTCAACTGTAGTTGGGTAAAAGCACACGCGCACGTCACCAGGTAGCCGACCCTCATCTGCTTCTGGATCTCCGCTGTCCATTTTTCCGATCATCACCCAGGCCCACCGGGCGCACAAGGGCAAGTGCTACGCACGCTGCCTCCCCCGGTCCCTGCGGGCTGCGGCCTCGGCAGCGCCCCTGTGCGCCCGGTGGACCTGGGTGTCCTGTACGTCATGGACAGCGGAGATCCAGAAGCAAGGTGCTTCTGAAGGCTCCCGGGCCAGGAAAGCAGGCATCATGTCGATGTCAGCCCACCACAGCGGCGGTCCTGCATCCCTCCGATCGTCGGGGTGATGCGATTGCAACCTTTGTAGAGGAAATTTCTATGCATGATGACCTGATCAGCCCGGGGAGTGGCCTGCCCATGGTGGGCGGGCTCGCAGGGGTAGATGTGGCTGGTAACCCGTGGGGATATCATCCCTGGAGTTCATCCTGTCCAGACATGATGGGGCTTAGCTGGTAAGGAGAGTCGGGCCTGGCACCGCGAATAAGATGTCAGGCCCCTTCAGAGTGCCGGGTTGATGCCATTCCGTATTGGAATCGGTATCTTTGTGATGGCTGCGGCTTCGCTCTTTTCTTCGTATTTGGTGACTTTCCAAAATGCACGGTTTTCATCTACCAACGACTTTAAAGTGGCCATCTGTTCCTCATGATGTGGCAAGAGGGGGCGCAACGTTAGGGCGATTTTGATTGCATTGGTTGCGTAGCAACGCCCTGTTTTCTGAGCATCGCTCAATGCGTACCCGAGCCATTTATTTGTCTCTAAGGCATCCTCGACAGACCCATCCACTACATAAAGGGGCTCGAAAACCAGTTCAACACCGTATTTTCCGTTGCGTTTGGTTAGCGTATCGCTTACGTCGCATACGACGGTTTGCCCGATACGCCAGTTTTCACTGACGTCGTTGATCAAAACCTTCGCGTTATATTCGCGCATGCGGCCCAAGCAACGGCAGTGGAAATATTTTCGGCCGCGTGACTCAACGATCAGGGTTTGTAGGTTCATTTAAAAGTCTCCATGTTGGGAATGGTCTTGTTGGTTAATTAAACGGCATATGGGTCGGTATCTTTAGTGTTTTGGTTTTATGTTGATTCTTGCCTCAGGAAGGAACGAGCAAGAAATTGGGGGATTAGGCAGAACTATTTCGTACTGATCAAAATCTGGAGATTGAGAGGGCGACGATGGTTATGAGCCCGCCTGTTGGGCGGGCTCATGGGTGTTATGGTCTAGTGGGTATGGGTTGGGGTAAGCGCATTTTCCAGAAGCCATGTGCGCCGATCCCACTGCCGACCCGTTCGGATACGACCTGAAGGGTTGTCCGTGCGCGTTTGATGGCGGCTTCAGAGTGCCCAGCACGTTCGGCCGCAGCAAAGACCTCTGTAGCCGCCACGGGACCATTGGCGAGCACCTCTTGCAGGAATGATTCAGCTGAAGTGACCTTCGAGGGGCCACCGGCGTTGGAGGCCTCGACCTTTTCAAGAAGCTCTTGTGCCGTGCCGGAGAGTGCGCCTCGCCAGTTGATACGCGTGGTCTGGATGGAATCGCAGAGCGTGACTTCTTCGATCTCGTAAGCGATGCCGCCCTCGCTCCTGGTGATATTGGTTTTTGCCCGTGCAAGAATTCCGGCGTTGGTTTGTTTGTCCCGTACGGCGACTAAAACCATACGTGCCAGAGCCCCAAATGCTTGCGAACCCAGGACCCGGTCGGCAGGATTGGAGCTGCGACTGCCTTTGGAGAAATGAGTGATGCCGATCAATGCAGCACTACACTCGGCGGCAAGTTCGACCACGGGCTCCAGGCTTTGGCGAACGTCGTTGGCTTTGTGCATATCGCCTCGCACCAGGGACACAATGGGGTCCAGGATCAAAAGCTCGACGTGGCCCAACTGGTGGATGGCTGTCTTCAGGAGGTTGAGGTCTTTGGCGGGATCGAACGGCTTTGTGCGGCCTTTCGCGTCGGTACTGGCCCTGACAAAGTGGATACGGCTGAGGTCTGCGCCCATTGCTTGCAGTCGCGGGACGAGGACGTCTGCGGCGTCATCCTCACCGGACCAAATCACGACATTTCCGATGGGCGCTTGACTGGTGCCGTCGGGCCATGTGTCACCTCGGCTGACGGTTGCGGCAACTTTCAAGGTGATCGTCGTTTTTCCATCTCCCGCGGCTCCAGCCAAGACAGTAAGTTTTCCTTTTGGAAGCCAGGATGGCCATAGCCATGCAATGGGACGTGGGGTGATATCCGCGCCGCTGATCAGCGTAGTATGGGCGGCAGGTTGGGGTGCAGCTTTCTCGGGATTGTGGGTGGTTGTGTTTTTTGGAGGTGTGTGGTTTTTGTCCATAGCAGTATGCCAAAGGGGGCCAGCCACTCGGGCTGTACGCATACGTATAGGCACATACCCCAAAATTTCGATTTTCCGATGTACGCCACCGTTTTTCGTAGGCTATTTGCCGTGCTTTCCAAAGACAGAACGCCCCGAGTAGAGGCGTTCGTGAGCTGGCGTTTCTATGTCAATGCAGGTGCGTTTTTCCTCCGCCGGTGACGATCTGCTCGATGTCTGCCTCGCGCCAGCGGGCTGCACGCCCTAGTTTTATAGGCGCAGGTACTGTGCCTGCGGCGATGAGGGTGTAGAGATGTGCCCGGCTGACTTGCAGCCGAGCCAGCACATCCGGCACCCGCAGTAGCCGGGCTCCGGAAGGGGGCAGTGATGAGAGGGGGTGTTGGATATTTTGGGTGTTTTCCATGTTCGGCCCAGAGGGACTGCAGCCACTGAATTGGTGGGCTGTACAAAAACGTATAGGAAAACTTGAAAGTTTGAGATTGGCTGTGGCGCAAGGGGAGTCAAATGGTCAATTTTTCCAGGGCGCGGGCAGCAATATCTTGCTGGAGGTGGCCGTAGTGCTTTTCAATCATCGCTATGCTGGTACCGGCCAGTTTGGCGACTGTGAAAAGATCCAGTCCACTGACCACGAGGTCGGTGATGGCGGAGTGCCTCAAGGTGTAGGCGCTGACGGCGCGAGGCAAGCCGGCAGCCTTCGCTGCTTCGTGCAGGGGGCCCTTCCACGAGTCTTTATTCCACTGGGCGCCGTCTGCCCGGGCAAACAGGGGTGCGGTGGCTGCCCGATTCTTGGTCAATGGTGTGCAGAACTTCAGAAAGGTTTTGGGGAGTTTGATATGCCGTCCAGCACCGGACTTGTCGCGGCCAATGCGCAGAGTGCCAAGTGATGTATTGAGATCTTGAACCGTGAGTGCAGCTACTGCGCCTGGGCGCAGCGGTAACAGGCATAGTCCACGCATGAAGCGCTCGATGTCTGGTGCGGCATGCTGAAGGAGTTTTTTCCGTTGGGTGCGGTCAAGGTATAGGGTGCGTCGGCGCGAGGCATTTTTGATTGGCTCTAGCGGCACTTTCCATGCGAAATCACTCATGACGAGCCCATTTTTGTGCGCCAGATTGAGGGCCGCACGCAGGGCCGACATATCTCTGTTGATGGAATCTGGTGCGCGCGTGTGTGCCTTGTCCCCATTGCCCACAGGCGTATCGGCTAGGCGGGCGCGGAAGCTGCGAAGATGCTCTCGACGAAGTCGTTGCAGTTCGATTCTTGCCAACGGCGTATTGTCCACCCATCGGCGAAACCGCCCCTCCGCATCGTCGGCCGCAGCCCCCCGGTTTTCCTCGGATGAACGGAGATGTGTCACGTAGTCGGCGCATGCGGTAGCGACCGTAGCGATACCCTTATGATCGCCTCCAGCTCCCAGGTGCTGAAACCAATCTTGAGCCTGTTTCGTGGCCAGGTCGAATCGCGCATGGGCAGGGGCTTCGTCCAGTGCCCCCAGGGTTTTGATGCGTTTTTTCTTTGCTGCCTCATCCCAGAACCGCGCTAGCCAGACTCCGTCTGTGTTTTCGGACATTCGCCGGAAGCCGACAAAGCATCCTTTAGCCAGCTTGTGCCAGTGTGGCTCCCTATTTAAGGGGAGCTTGGCGCGAGCGGTGACGGTATCGATTTTGTGAGCCATGTCTCTTCTGAAAGTATGGAACAAGTATGGAAAACCATAGCGTACTTTGGAGGACATAAAAAGACAATGAAGGCGCTAATTACCTATGAAAAAAGGCTTTCTAATAAGTTGAAAAACACCAAAAGACAATGTAATTTTGCCTTCACACGGCAGGGGTCACTGGTTCGAACCCAGTACCGCCCACCAGTGATTCTTCGTTTTCTCTCCTCCAGAATGATCTCCGGCTGATGCCGGGGCAGCGCCGCGCCTTTGGGTTCTTCGGGCAAACCCGGTATTGACACGTCCCTGCATAGCGATCAATATCGACCCAAACCGATTTGGGTGTCCTTTGTGATGTTCCGAAATCGATTTTTCCTCAACCTTTCCTAGAGAAGAGATCATAGAGACAACCCGCCCTTCGCCGGACGCGCCCACGACGGAGCTCGTCCATCCCGTGGACCAGATCCGCCCGGTCCATAATCTGTTCGTGTTCGCGATCCAGCACATCCTGGTGATGGTGGCGACGCCCATTTCCTCCGTGTTCCTGATTGCGAGCGCCCTGAACCTGCCCGCCGACCTGGCGTCGGCGCTGCTGTCCAGCGTCTTCGTATTCAGCGGGCTGGGCTCCATCCTGCAATCGGTCGGCGTCGGAAAGGTGGGCGTGCGGCTGCCCTTCATCATGCTGCCCGGGGGCGCGGCCACCATTCTGTTCATCACGATTGCGCAGGGAACCGATCTGCAGACGGCGGCGGGCGCCGTGGTGCTGACCGGCATTTTCTATATCCTGGTCGTCACGCTGTTCGTCCGCGTGCTGAAGTATTTTCCGCCGCTGGTGATCGGCACCATGGTGGTCGTGATCGCGATCAATCTGGTCAAGGTCACGGGGCAGCTGTTCACCGGCCGGCCGGGCACCGAGCAATTCGGCGATCCGCTGCAGCTGTTGCTGGCCTTCGTCACGGTGGCGCTGACGGTCCTGTCCTTCCGTTTCCTGCGCGGTTTCTGGCGCCAGCTGTCCGTGGCCCTGGGCCTGATCGGGGGCACGATCGTGGCGATGCTGATGGGGCAGACGTCCTTCGGCGCGCATGCGCCGGGGCCGGTCTTCTCGCTGCCCGAGTTCCTGCCGTTCGGCGTCCCGCACCTGGACCTGATCGCCGCGATTCCGATGCTGGTGTGGGGCATTGCCTCGATGGCCGAGGCCACCGGCCAGACGATCATCAACGGGGAAATCGTCGGCCGCGAGGTCGTCCCGACCCGGGACGTGCCGCGCGTCATCCGCTCGGACGGCATCATCTCGATTCTGGGCGGCCTGTTCGGCACGCCGGCCATGGTGACCAGCGGGGAGAACATCGGCATCGTGCGCGCCAGCGGCGTGCGCAGCCGGTACGTGACCGCGGTGGCCGGCGTGCTGCTGATCCTGATCGGCTTCACCCCGCTGGCGCGGATTCTCAACGGAATCCCGGCGGCGGTCGTGGGCGGGACGGCGGTGGTGGTGTTCGCCATCATCAGCGTGCTGGGGATCCAGATGCTCGCGCGCGTGGATTTCAAGAATACCGGCAATCTGGTGACCTGCACGCTGGCGCTGGCCTTTGGCCTGCTGCCCGTCCTGATTCCCGGCATGTACCATAGCCTGCCGGCTCACGTGGGGGCCATCGTCGGCAGCGGCGTCGCCATGAGCGCGCTGGTCGCGGTGCTGCTGAACCTGCTGTTCCAGCACACGGGCCGGCCCGCCGACTCGGGGCACGCCCAACCGGCGGCCGAAGAGGTGGAAGCCCGCCCCGCCAACTACCGGATCTGAGACTACCGCCGGCCCGCGGTCGATGCCCGCGCGACCAGCGCCGGCAGCGGCGCGGCGGCGGCCGGCGCCTCGGTGCCGTCCAGCATGTGCAGCAGCAGGTCGACGGCCGCCTGGGACGTCGCCTGCAGATGCAGGTCCAGCGCGGTGAGCGGCGGCTGGCTGGTTTGGGCCCGCAACCCGTCATAGCGGGTGGCCAGCAGCAGGTCCCGGCCCGGCGTGCGGCCCGCCTCGGCGGCGGCCCGGACGGCGCCGCTGGCGAACGTGTCGATCGGCACGCACAGCGCATCCAGCCCCGGATGCCGGGCCAGCAGCTGCAGGGCTGCGTCGTGGCCGGCCTCTTCGCCGGCCTCTTCGGGGATCTCCACCATCATGGGGTCGAAGCCCTGCCGGTCCGCCAGGGCGAGATACTGGCGCCGGAATGCCTGCTGCGTCTCGCGCCCGCTGGATCCCAGGATCAGGCCGATCGACCGGGCGCCGGCATCCTGCAGGTGCTGCAGCAGCAGGTCGGCGGCATAGGCCGCGTGCAGGTCGATGTTCAGGGGGCCCGGCGCGCCGCCGATCGTGACGTAGCGGATGGCGCGGTCTTCCAGCTCGCGGGCCAGGGGATCGTCGGGACCGGGTTCGAGCAGGATGGCGCCGTCGATGTCGAGCAGGGACAGGGGGTCGCACTGCTCCACGGGGGGCGCCAGCAGCATCACGTAGCCCCGCAGCAGCGCCGTCCGCGCGGATCCCATGGCAAGTTCGGTGAAGAATCCCAGCTGCGAAGGCCCCGCCGACACGGAGGCGGGCATGGACGACAGCAGCGCGATGGCATGCGAGCGTCCGGTGCGCAGGCGCTGGGCGCGCACGCTGGGCCGGTAGCGCAGCCGTGCCGCGACGTCCTTGACGTGCTGCCGGGTGCGCGGATCCACCTGGCCGAGGCCGTTGAGGGCATGCGAGACGGTGGTGGGTGACAGGCCGGCCTCCCGGGCGACATCCGCGATGGTCACCCGCTTGAGTTTCTGTCTGCTTGCTGTCATGTGATCCGCGAATCGAGTTAGGCCTGCAGGATCACGACGATTCCTGAAAGGCTGGAGAATCCCAGCACAATGTAACGCAATAAGGGCCCGTCCAGTCGATGATGCACGAACTTGCTGGCATAGGATCCCAGTGCCAGGAACGGCAGCATCTGCGCCGACATCGTCAGGGTCCGGGCATCGATCTTCCCGCCGATCGCCAGGACGACCAGGGAGATCACCTCGCCCACCAGAAAGCACAGCGCGACCGTGGAGCGCAGGACCGGGCCGCGCTTGTGCTGGTAGGCCAGCGCCAGGGGCGGTCCGCCCACGCCGGTCGAGGTTTCCGTGATGCCGGTGATCAGGCCGACCAGGCCCAGGCCGGCGCGGTTCATGTTGAAAGAGGGCGAAAGCAGCGCCACGATCGCGGCGATCAGGGTGGACCAGCCGATCAGCAGGGTCAGCTGGTGCAGGTTGACGACGAACAGGATCCACAGCCCCACGAAGGTTCCGAGGAACCGGCCGATGCTGATGAGCTTGACGCCGCGCCAGTCGATGGCCGGCCGTTCGCGCCAGCCGATATAGGCGTTGAGCGGGATCATCAGCACCAGCAGCATGACGGGGATCAAGGTGGGCGCGAACAAGCTGACCACAGGCGCCGCCAGCATGGCGAATCCCATGCCGCTGGCCCCTTGGGCGAAAGCGGAGACGAACACCGTCAGCCCGATCAGGAAAAAGGCGGTCGTCGTCATGCGTGGCGCGCCTTCCACAGCCGCCGGTGTTCGCCGGCATCCGGATCGATGCGCTGCACGGGGGCGCAAGCCACGATCCGTTCCGCGGTCTCGCGCGCCTTCTGCAGCAGCGCGTCGCCGTCCCACCCCACCGGCCGGCCGTGATTCAGGCGCAGGCGCCCGTGGACGATGACCGATTCGATCTGGTCGCGATTGCCCAGGCGCACCAGCTCCCATTCCGGATCCCAGGACGGGACGAATTCGGGAATGTCCAGATTGACCACCAGGAGGTCGGCAAAGGCGCCCGCCGTGATCTCGCCCGCCTTGCCGCGCAGTCCGATCGCGTCCGCGCCGCCGCGCAGGCCCTGGTCCAGCCACAGCCAGCCGCCGCCCGATGAAGAGTCGCCGGTCGCCATGGTGTGGGCCAGCCGCTGGGCGGTTTCCGCGGCGTCCAGCAGCCGGAAGGCGTCGCTGCGGGTGCCGTCCGTGCCCAGGCCGATCCGCACCCCCAGCTCGCTCATCAAGAGGGCCTGGGCCACGGCGTTGCCCTTCCAGGTGCTGGCGACGGGGTTGTAGCTGACCGCCCCGCCCCCGTCGCGCAGCAGCAGGATCTCGTCCGGCGTCAGCAAGGTGGCGTGGGCGGCCAGCAGCTCGGGGCCCAGTGCGCCCAGGCGGGCCAGCCGCTGGAGCGGCCGCAGGCCGGTCGCGACCAGCGAACGTTCGACGGCGGCCAGGTGCTCATTGAGGTGTGTCTGGAACGAGACGGACGCCTCGCGCGCGAGCCGGGCGACGGCCGCCAGGACTTCGTCGGTGGCTGCCTCAGGGATCGAGATCGCCAGCGATGGGTGGACCAGGTCGTGGCCGTCCCAGCGTCCCAGGTGGTGTTCCGCCCGCTCGAGGATCTGTTCCCGGGTGGCGACCCGTTCGTTGCCGCGCAAGTCATTGCAGATCGCGCCCAGGACGCAGCGCAGCCCGACGTCCGAGGTGGCCTGCGCGATGATGCCCACGTCCACCGAGGCCCGGGTGCCCGCATCGGCCACGGTGGTGAAGCCGCCGCGCAGGGATTCCCAGGCCGCAAGCCGGGTGGCGGTGTCGATGGCGTCGTCGTCCATGAACTGTTCCATGGGCACCCAGACGCGCTTGAATATCTCCGACGGTTCGCCGAAGACCAGGGATTTCCCGAAGGACTGGGTCAGGTGGTGGTGGGCGTCGATGAAGCCCGGCATGAGCAGCCTGCCGGGCAGAGACTCGCGCCGGACATCCAGCGCCTGGAATTGTTGCGCCGGCCCGACCGCGCTGATGCGGCCGTCTTCGATCAGCAAGGCCTGCCCCTTGTGCATTCCGTCCGGCAGGAGGACCTGCTCGGGAATCAGCAAGACGGGATGCGCGTGCATGTCCTTCAGGGGGTGCATGGTCTTTTCTCCGCAAGGAATCCGGGGGAAAAGGGAACACCCAAGGCGTCTCGCCGCGCGGGCCGTTGGTGTTCCCAAATCGATTTGTGTGACGATGTTGGGATTGTAGCGGGCAACGGGAGAGGCGGCAATGCGGGACGTGGAAAATGCACCGTCCGATGGCCTCCCGTCGCCGGGAAGCGCTCTGGCGGTGAATCAGAGGTGTCGCAGGAGATCAGTCCGCACGCCGTAGAAGGCTCATCGCGGGAATACGGCAGGCGGGAAGGCCTCAGGCGGGGACTCGCCCCGCCTCAGTCATCCGGGAACTCCCATTTCTGGGCGCTGGCGCCCGCGAGTTCCTGGACGCGCTCTTCATCCTGGCCGAATTCGGCGGCGGAACCCGTGTGGGTGATCTGCCCCCGGTCCAGGACGTAGGCGCGGTCCGCCACCTCGATGGCGGCGCGGACGTTCTGCTCGATCAGCAGCACGGATGTGCCGGCGTCGCGCGCGGCGACGATGACGTCGAAGACGTTCTTGACGATCAGCGGCGCGAGCCCCTGGGAAGGCTCATCGAGCAGCAGCAGGCGTGGATTCAGCAACAGCACGCGGGCGATGGACAGCATTTCCTGTTCGCCGCCCGACAGCTGCTTGCCCTTGTGGTGCTTGCGTTCCTCCAGGCGCGGGAACAGCTGGTAGATCCGCTGGATGTTCCAGTGGCCCGGACGGTCGACGGGGACCTTGAGGTTCTCGTCCACCGTGAGGTTGGCGAAGACGCGGCGGCCTTCCGGCACCAGGCCCACGCCCAGGCGGGCGATGCGAAATGGCGGCAGGTGCGTGGATTCCGTCCCGAAGACCTTGATGTGTCCGCCGTGCGCGGGCGTCAGGCCCATGATGCTGCGCAGGGTGGTGGATTTGCCGGCGCCGTTGCGGCCAAGCAGGGTCACCAGCTCGCCTTCGCCGACCTCGAGGTCGATCCCGTGCAGGATGTGGCTCTTGCCGTAATAGGTATGCAGTTGCTGAATTTCAAGCGCCTTCACGTTTTTCCCCCAGATAGGCCACTTGCACCTTCTCGCTGGCGGCGATCTCGTCGGGCGTACCGACCTCCAGGACCTCGCCTTCCGTCAGCACCGTGATGCGGTCCGCCAGATTGAAAATGACTCGCATGTCGTGTTCCACCAGGACGATGGTGAGCTTTTGCTTGCGGTGCAGTTTCCGGATCAGGGCGGCGGTGTCGTAGGTTTCCTGGCTGCCCATGCCCGCGGCCGGCTCGTCCAGCAGCAGCAGCTTGGGCTTGAGGGCGAGCGCCATCATGATCTCGGTGGACCGCTGGTCGCCGTGCGAGAGCTCGCCCACGTGGCGGTCGGCATTTGCGGTGAGGCCGCCGGTATCCAGCAGCTCTTCCACCAGCGCGTCGGTTTGCGCGGCCTGGCTGCGGGTGGAGAAAAACTTCATCCGCAGCCCCTGCGTCACCTCGACGGCGATGCGCAGGTTTTCGCGCACGCTGAGCTCGGGGAAGATCTCGGTGATCTGGAAGGTGCGCGCCATGCCCAGGCCGACCCGGTCGTGGGGCGGCAGGTCGGTGACGTCGCCGCCGTCGAAGACGATGCGGCCGCTGGTGGGCCGGTAGAAGCCGCTGATCATGTTGAAGAACGTCGTCTTCCCGGCGCCGTTGGGGCCGATGATCGCGTGCAGTTCGCCTTCCTCGACGTTCAGCGAGACTTGGTTGACCGCCGTCAGTTCGCCGAACCGTTGCGTGACCTTGTTGACTTCGAGCAGGCTCATGATGATTTTCTCTGCAACAACCCGACGATGCCGCGGGGGATGAATAGCACGACCAGGACGAAGATCAGGCCGATGAAGAACATCCAGCTGTCGGTAACGCTGGACAGGTAGTCCTGCAGCACCACGAAGATCGCCGCGCCCAGCAGCGGCCCCCAGAAAGAGCGCATGCCGCCGATGACCGCCATCAGCACGAAGTCGCCGGACTGGGTCCAGTGCAGATTGTGGGGGCTGACGAAGTTGTTCAGCATGCCGTACAGGGACCCGGCCACCGCCACGAAGATGCAGGACGCCGTGTAGGCCAGCCATACATGGCGATTGACCGGGATGCCCAGGAACCGGGCCCGGCGCTCGTTCTCGCGCATGGCGAGCAGGGTGTGGCCGAAGGGCGAGCGCAGCAGGATGGCCATCAGCGCGGCGCAGACGGCGAACACCACCAGGGCGGTGTAGTAGAAGACCAGGCTGGAGGACAGGTCGATCTGCGCGAAGCCCAGGTCGATGGGCTGGCGATGGAAGGTCAGGCCGTTGTCCCCGCCGGTGACCGAATTCCAGCGGAAGGCGATGAAATAGAACACCTGTCCGAAGGCGATGGTCGCCAGCGCGAAATAGATGCCGCGCAGCTTGGCCAGCAGGTAGCCGATGATGGCTCCGCCCAGCGCCCCCGTCAGGACGCCGGCGAGGAATCCCAGGGGTGTGCTGGGCAGCAGGTACTTGATGACCAGGCCGGTGCCGTAGGCGCTGAGCCCGAAGTACGCCGCGTGCCCGAAGGCCATGATGCCCGAATGCCCGACCAGCAGGTTGGTGGCCATCGCCGCCAGGCCGATGATGAGAACCCGGGACGCCAGGTCGGTATAGCCGCCCACGGCCCCGATCCAGATGGGCAAGGTCAGCAGGATGGCCCAGACGACGATGAGACTGATCGATTTGCCAAGGGTATTGTTCACAGTTTGGTCCCACCTTCTTCACCGAACAGGCCATGTGGCCGGATCAAGAGCACCAAGGCCATCATGACGTAGATCGTCGCTTCGGAGGCCGAGGGATAGAACACGGTGACCACCCCGGCGGCGATCCCGATCAGCAGGCCGCCGAACAAGGTCCCGACCAGGCTGCCCAGCCCGCCCACGATGACGGCCACGAAGCTCGGCATGATCAGCTGGTCGCCGATGGTGGGCGTCAGGCCCAGCATGCCGGCGGCCAGGACCCCCGCCAGGCCGGCGAAGAAAATCCCCAGGCCAAAGTTCAGGTTGCGCAGGATGCGCACGTCCACGCCGAGGGCGGACACCATTTCGAGGTCGAGGGTGCCGGCGCGGATGCGCATGCCCAGGCGGGTTTTCTTGAGGATGAGGAACAGGATGACGACGGCAATGGCGACCAGGGCGACCATGAACACCCGGTAGCCGGTCAGGAAGAAGAGCGTGGGGCTGAGCGGGGACTGCAGCACCGCCGGGACCTGCACGGGCAGGCCCTGCGCGCCCCAGATGTAGCGCACGGAATCCTGCAGCACGAAGGCCAGGCCGAAAGTCAGCAGCAGACTGTAGAGCGGGTCGCGCTGGTACAGGGGCCGGATCAGCACGCGTTCGACGACGATCCCGATGAGGGCGGTAAGGAAGGGAGACACCAGCAGGGCGCCCCAGAAGCCCAGGTACGGATGCAGGGTGTAGGCGATGTAGGCGCCCAGGGCCAGGAACCCGCCGTGGGCGAAGTTGATGACGTTGGTGAGATTGATGATCAGCGACAGGCCCAGAGCCATCAGGGCATAGAACGCGCCGATGACCAGTCCGTTGAATACGTTGAAAAGGACCAGTTGGGTCACGTGGCGTCTCCGTTTAACAAAATGGTCCCCATTCGGGTGGTGGAGGTACCCAATGCATGGTGTCGACAGGGAAAATCATCGGACGGCCCGGGTGCCCGGGATCCGGAACAGGGGTCGTCCGATGTCCGGCGCATGCGTCTGATCAGGCCGGCCAGGTCATCTTGCACCCGGTCTCTTCGACCGAGGGTGCGATGGTCTTGCTTTCGATGACTTCGTCGATCTTGAAGAGGTCATCGGCGCCCGCGTCTCCTTTTTCCTGCGCGTGGCCGGCCCACAGCGTGCCGATGAGCAGGTGCTGGTCGGCGCGGAACGTGGCGGGGTGGGGCTGCAGGGCGACCTCCGGAGGCAGGGTCAGGCCGTTGAGCGCGCGGGCCATCTTGACGGCTTCCAGGGACTTGGCCGTATTGGCGGCCAGGGCGCAGGCGTGGATGGCGGTATGGCCGAACCAGGTGCGCGCCGTCGGGACGCGCCCGGTCTTTTTCATGATGGCCTCGGTGAATTCCTTGACGTGAGGCACGTTCGGCTGGTTCCAGTACCACTCGATGACCCAGTTGCCGATGCGCGCGGTGGGGGGCAGGGCCTCGAGGGTTTCCAGCTCGATGTTGGCGCCCGCGATGTGGAAGCGTTTGTCCAGGCCGAACTGCACCGCCTGCTTGAGTACGTTGGTCTGGTCCTCGCCGTTCTGCAGGATCACGATGACGTCCGGATTGGCCGCCTGCGCCTTGATCAGGTAGGAGGAATACTCGGTCGTGCCCAGGGGGATCAGGTCCGCCCCGAGGTTGGTCGCGCCCAGTTTCTGCAGATTGGCCTTGTAGGCGGCCAGCAGGCCGTGGCCGAAGGCGTAGTCCGGGACCAGGAAATAGAATTTCTTGCCGAAACGCTTGACCAGGGACGGCGCGATGGCGTTGACCAGCAGCGTCGTGGATGGATCGACCTGGTAGACGTTCCAGTGGCACTCGCTGCCCGTGATGGGGTCGGCATGGCCGCCGGGGTCCATCATGAAGACGCCCTTTTCGTAGGCGACGGCCGACATGGCCATGGTCAGGCCCGAATTCACGTTGCCGACCAGGAAGTCGACCTTGTCCTTGTCGATGAGCTTGCGCGCCTTCTGGACGGCGACCCCGGCATCGCCGCTGGTGGAGTCCTCGACAATCAGCTTGGCCGGCCGGCCCAGGATGCCGCCCTTGGCGTTGATTTCCTCGACGGCGAGTTCCATGCCGTGCAGTTCATTGCGGCCCGTGATGGCGTAGGTGCCGGTGAGCGGGTTGTCGACCCCCAGCTTGACGGGCTGTTCGCCTTGCGCCATGACGATCTGGGGGGAAGCCAGGGCGGCCACGCCGGCCGCCCCCGCTTTCAGCAGCGTGCGGCGGCTGACCGCCCCCATGTTGCCGTGATTGTCGTTCATTTGAATCCTCCTCTGGTACGCCTCGGTGACGTGCGTCGCCGCAGAGGCGGCGCAGGTGAGTGAATCTTGAAAACAACCGGTACTGTCGAAAATCATGTCCCCTGACGGGGACCGAAATCAGTTTCCTGCCGTGGGGCAGAATCTGTCAATGCGGGATTACGGTAGACTCCGAGCCCGGCGAAACATCGGGTTCGCGCGTTTCCACGCGGTTGCGGCCGGCGCTCTTGGCGGCGTACAGGGCAGTGTCCGCCGCGATGAGAAGCGTCTTGCGGATGTGCTTGAATTCGGCGCCGCCGCGGCTGCCGGGTTCCAGGCACGCGACGCCGATGCTGACCGTGACGCGCTGCTCGAAGGACGAGAACGGATGCGGGATCGCGGCCGCGAAGACGGCCTGGCAGACGCGCTTGGCGGTCTGGGCGGCCTCTTCCTGGGGCGTGTCGGGCAGCAGGATGACGAACTCCTCGCCCCCGTAGCGGGAGACCAGGTCGGTGCTGCGCTGGGCTTGCGCGGACAGGATGCCGGCGATCTGCTTCAGGCAGCGGTCGCCCGCCACGTGGCCGAAATGGTCGTTGTAGGCCTTGAAATGGTCGACGTCGATCATCAGGATCGACAGCGGCTGGCGGTGGCGCTGCGCCTGGTGCCAGTTCAGCTCGAAGCGCTCGTCCAGCGCCACCCGGTTGGCCAGCTGCGTGAGAGGGTCGTGGCGCACCTGGCGCTCCAGCAGTTCCTTGAGGCCGCGTTCGCGGCGCCAGGCCTGGTGCTGCAGGTAGGCCAGCACCAGCCAGACGCACAGCAGGCCCGCCAGCACCGGCATGGCAAAGCGCAGCATCTCCTGCCAGAGGCTGTGCAGGGCTTCCTCGGTGTCCATCTTCGAGACCAGGTACCAGGGCGAGCCCGCCACCGGCGAGGCGACGGCGATCACGGAATGCTGGCGGTAGTCCCGGGCGGTGAACAGGCCGCGCATGCCGTGGACGGCCTGCACCATCGGATCCGCGGGCCGGTCGGCCGGGATCCTGAAGTCCGGGCTGCCCGGCTTGCCGCCGCGCAGGGGGGTCAGGATGCGCACGGAATCGCCGTCCCGCATCGCCAGCGCGGATTCGGCCGTCTCCCGGGCCGAGGGCCATTGCTCGATCAGCGGATACAGGGATTTGCGCACGTCCAGGACCAGCCAGACGGCGGCGATGGGAACGTCGTCGTGGTAGAGCGGTGCGATGAGGCTGAAGAACGGAAAGGCGAAGGCCGGATCCTCGTGGGGCTCGACCGCCGCGGGGCGCGCCAGGCCGAAGGCCCGCTGCAGCGCCTGCTGTTCCGCGGCCGGCAGCGGCTTGGTTTCCTGTCCCTCGGGCGCCAGCAGGGGTTCGCCGGCCGGGTCGAGCAGGTAGGCGGCATCGTAGCCGGCCTGTTCGCACAGCAGCCGCAGCTTGGCCCGCAGCAGGTCGCGCAGGGCATCGGCGTCGCTGGCGTCCGCACCGATGGCGGCTTGCCAGCGGGCGATGGCCTGGCCCAGCAGGCCGTCGCCCGTCATGCCGCCCGCCTCCGCCAGCCGGGCGCTGCGCCAGGACCGGACGCTCTGGCTTTGCAGCCGGTTGACGAGTTCCAGTTCCCGCTCGGCGGCCTGTTCGTGGCGCTGCTGGATTTCCCGATAGATCAGGATGCCGCCCAGGATCATGAGCACGCCCGAGAGCACCGCCATCAGCAAGGCAGACTTCAGCCAGGGGTTCAAGTTATCATGAGCCATGTTCATGTCTGGCGGGCTGGAATGCCTGCGGTCGCCCGGATGTCCATGTGGCGCATCTTACAGCAAGTCCTTGATGCCTAAATTCATTTGCGCAATGGCCGGGGCGTCGGCAACGGAGCCGCGGTGATCTCCCGCCGAACCTTCGTTTCCCTGGCGCTGGCCGCGGCGGCGCCACGTCCGGCATGGGCCGGGCCGGACGGCAGGCCGCTGGTGATCGGCCTGTCCCTGCGGCCGGAAAGCCTCGATCCCACCACGCAGTCCGCCGCTGTGATCGGCGAGGTCGTGCATGGCAACATCCTGGAAGGCCTGACCTGGATCAGCGAAAGCGGCCAGGCCGTGCCCCTGCTGGCGTCGCGCTGGGACGTGTCGGCCGACCGCCTGCGCTACCGCTTTCACCTGCGCGACGGGGTCCGGTTCCATGACGGGGCGGCGCTGACGCCCCAGGTGGTTGCCGGCGCGTTCCGGCGGATCCAGTCGCTGGGCCATCGGAACAAGCTGGCCGACACTTTCCACAACATCCGCCAGATCGGCACGCCGGACGGCGCCACGGTCGAACTGAGCCTCTCGCACCCCGATCCCTTCCTGCCCTTTCGCCTGGGCGAATCCCCGGCAGTCATCCTGCATCCGGACACGGCGGGCCAGGCGTCCCGGCATCCCGTCGGCACGGGCCCCTATCGCCTGGTCCGCTGGGATGCGCAAGGCGACATCGAACTGAGCCGCTGGCAGGACTACCGGCAGGCGGATCGCACCCGCATCGACGCCGCCCGGTTCCGCTTCATCCCGGATCCCGAGCGGCAGGTCCGGGAGGTCCTGGACCAGCGCGTCGATCTGCTGTTCCGGGCCGCGGCCGGCGGCGCCGAACGGCTGGCGGGCAGCCGCGCCCACGAGATCCTGCTGGGCAGCTCTTCGGGCAAGGGGCTGCTGGCGATCAACCACCGGCGCCCGTACCTGGGCGACGTGCGCGTGCGCCGCGCGATCATGCACGCCATCGATCGCGAGGCCTTCATCCGCGGCGTCCTGCAAGGCCGGGGGCGGGCCATCGGCAGCCACTTCGTGCCCACGGATCCCGACTACATCAACCTGACGGCGCTGTATCCCTACGATCCCGACAAGGCGCGCGCCCTGCTGCGCGAGGCCGGCGTGCGCGCGCCGCTGGAACTGGACCTTTCCCTGCCGCCTACGCCCTACGCGATGGCGGGCGGACCGTTCATCATCCGGTCGCTGGGCGAGGTCGGGATCCGGGTGAATCCGGTGCCGGTGTCGTGGTCGCAGTGGATGTCGCGTGTGTTCCATCAGGCGGATTTCGACCTGTCCCTGATCCTGCACGTCGAGCCGCTGGACTACTACATCTATGCCCGGCCGGACTATTACTTCGGCTATGACAGCCCGGCCTTCCGGGCGCTGGTCGCGCGGCATGCGGTCAGCAGCAGCCCCCGCGAGCAGGGCCGGCTCTTCCGGGACATCCAGCGCCAGCTGGCCGAAGACGCAGTCAATGCCTGGATCTTCACGCCCGAGGTCACGACGGTGGTGCGCAAAGGGCTCAAGGGCGTGCAGATGGACTACCCGATCTTCGCCCACGACATCGGGTCGATGTACTGGATGGACGGCTGAGGCCCGGCCGCCGGGCGCCGGACGAAAAAAAGCCCGCCGCTCGAAAGCGGCGGGCCTGCCCGGAGGGCTGGTGCTTACAGGATCGGATAGCTGGGATCTTCGCCTTCGGTCAGCAGACCGGCGCTGCGGGCTTCCCGCAGCTCGTTCAGGACCTGCGCGCGGCTCAGCGGCTGCGCGTCGGCGGACGAGGCCGGATAATCGGCCTGCTCGCCAAAGCTGACCAGGCCGCGGGCTTGCGCCTGGCGCAGGTCGGCGACCACTTCGGCGCGGGTGGTGTCGCTATGGGCGGCTTGCTCCACGGGGTAGGCGTGTTCGCCGATCTGCACCAGGCCCTGGGCCTGCGCTTCGTGCAGTTGCTGCACCACTTGAGCGCGGGTCAGCGAGGGGGCGGTTTCGGCCGCCTGGGCGATGCCCGCGGTGGCGAGACCCAGCGAGAGGGCGGCAAGGGTGGCGGCGGTGATAGCGACTTTCATGATGGTTTCCTTCATATTTCAGGTGAATGGAAGAGGCTGGGCGCGACGGGCTTTCCGCGTTGCGTTTCAGTCCTGCCTCGATGGAAGCCAGTGTGCGCTTTTGCTGCGCTGCGATAAACTGGGTCAATGCGAATTCAGCTTTCCATTTTTGCGAGTAATCGGACGCCATCGCCCCGCGGCCGGCACACCCGCATCGCGGGGGCGCAATCCCATACACATCCATCATGCGGCCCTCTCTGAACGACATCGAGCTGTTCGTGGAAGTGGCCCGCAGCCACGGATTCACGCGCGCCAGCGAGGCGCTGAACATGCCGGCCTCGACCCTTTCGCGACGCATCGCCCGGCTGGAAAAATCCATCGGCGTGCGCCTGTTCAACCGCTCCACCCGCAAGGTCGCGCTCACGGAAGGCGGCGCCGCGTATTTCGAGCGCTGCCGGCACCTGATCGAGGAGGCGCGCATCGCCCATGAGATGCTGCTCGACGGGACCCGCCAGCCGCAAGGACACCTGAAGGTATCGCTGCCCTCCAGCCTGGTGCTGGCCTTCCTGCGGGAGGCGCTCTGGGATTTCTCGCGCCGCTATCCGGACATCGAGTGTGAATACGACCTGGGCGTGCACAAGATCGACATGCAGGCGGACGGATTCGACGTGGTGATCCGCGCCTCGCATGCGCCGGACTCGCGCATCGTCTCGCGGCGGCTGGGCACCCTGTTCCTCGGGCTGTACGCCTCCCCCGCGTACCTGCGTGAACGCGGTATTCCCCGCGCGCCCGAAGACCTCGAGGACCACGAATGCCTGCGGGCCAGCACGGCGCGGGAGGACTCGGTCTGGAAACTGCTCTCGCCGCCGGGCGAGGAACGCCACGTCCGGGTCCGCGGCCGGATCGCCATGAACCACGTGCTGATGCTGCGCCGGATGGCGGAACAGGGCGCCGGGATCGTGCCCCTGTCCATCCGCGACCGGCGGCATGACGATCAACTGGTGCGGGTGCTGCCCGACTGGACCTTCGAGCCGATTCCCATGGTCGCCCTGTTCCCGTCGCGCATGATGCCCGCCCGCACGCGGGTGTTCCTGGATTTCCTGGGCGAGGAACTCTCGCGCGTGGATATTCTGGGCCCGGAATCGGGAGGCTAGTCCTTCGTTTACCCTAGGGGCTGGCCGGTGACGGAGACATCAGGGAGACACGTCATGAAGATGCGAGCAGCGGTACTGCGTGAAATGGGGCTGCCTGCCCCCTACGGAAAAAGCCGGCCGCTCCGGATATCCGAGGTCGAGCTGGATGCCCCGGGGTTCGGCGAGGTCCTGGTGAAGATCAAGGTGGCGGGCTTGTGCCATTCGGACCTCTCGGTCATCAATGGCGACCGGCCCCGGGGCCTGCCGATGGTGCTGGGGCACGAGTCCGCCGGCGAGGTGGCGGCGGTCGGCGACGGGGTGGACGAGCTGCGGCCCGGGGATCGCGTCGTCACCGTCTTCGTGCCCAGCTGCGGATGCTGCGCGCCGTGCATGTCGGGCCGTCCGGCATTGTGCGAGCCGGGCGCCCGGGCCAATACGCAAGGCGTCCTGCTGGGCGGCGGGCGGCGCCTGCACGCCGGCGCGGAGCCCCTGAATCATCACCTCGGGGTATCGTGCTTCGCCGATTACGCCGTGATCTCCCGGCGCTCGCTGGTCAAGGTGCCGGCCGACCTGTCCTTTCGCGAGGCCGCCTTGTTCGGTTGCGCGGTGCTGACCGGCGCCGGGGCGGTCATCAATCGCGCCCGGATCAAGGCGGGCGACACGATGGCGATCATCGGGCTGGGCGGCGTGGGATTGAGCGCGTTGCTGGCCGCGGTGGCGGCGGGCGCCCGCCGGATCGTGGCGGTCGAACTGGACGAGGCCAAGCTGGAACTGGCCCGGACGCTGGGGGCCACCCACACGGTCAATCCGAAACGGATCGGTTCGGACGCGGAATTGCTGGAGGTCGCGGGCGGTCCCGTGGATTGCGGCTATGACACGGCCGGCGGCGTGCCGGCCTTCGAGACCGCGTACAGGCTGACGCAGCGCGGCGGCCTGACCATGACGTCGGGCCTGCCGCATCCGAAATCCGCCTTTGCGCTGCCCTTGTCCCAGCTGGTGGGCGAGGAGCGCGAAATCCGCGGCAGCTACCTGGGCTCGGGGGTGCCGGCGGTCGACATCACGCGCTATATCGATCTCTATCGGGCGGGTCGCCTGCCGGTCGACAAGCTGCTGGGCGAGGCCTTCACCCTGGACCAGGTGAACGAGGGCTTCGACCACCTGGCGTCGGGCTCCGGACTGCGCGACTGCATCGTGATGGATCAGTAGGGCGCCGTCTTGCGGACCCGGGGCCGGGCGACGAGCTGCTCGGCCAGTCCATCGGGCTCGTCCTCGTCCTCCGAGAAGGCCGGCGCGGGATAGTCTTCTTCATCGAAGGCGTGGTCGCCGTCGGCATCCGCCCGGCCTGTGGGCCGCAGCCCCGCGAAATCCATCAGGCCCGGGTCCATGAGGTGCGACGGCACCACGTGCGACAGGGCGCGGAATACGTTCCAGGTCCGGTTGGTGAAATGCCGGTCCCATTCCTCGAGCATGCGGCCGATCTCCTTGCGCTTCAGGTTTTCCTGGGAACCGCACAGATTGCAGGGGATGATGGGAAATTCCCGCAGCTTGGCGTAGGCGGCCAGGTCTTTCTCGCGCACATAGGCCAGGGGCCGGATGATGACGTGTTCGCCGTTGTCGGACACGAGCTTGGGCGGCATGGCCTTCATGCGGCCGCCGTAGAACAGGTTCAGGAAAAAGGTGGCCAGGATGTCGTTGCGATGATGGCCCAGGGCGATCTTGGTCGCGCCCAGTTCGCGGGCCACGCGATACAGGATGCCGCGGCGCAGGCGTGAGCATAGCGAGCAGGTCGTCTTGCCCTCCGGCACCAGGCGCTTGACCACCGAATAGGTGTCCCGCGTCTCGATGTGGAAGGGGATGCCGCGCGCGCTGAGGTAGTCGGGCAGCACGTGTTCGGGAAAGCCGGGCTGTTTCTGGTCGAGATTGACGGCGATGACGTCGAAATGGATGGGCGCGCGCTGGCGCAGCGTCAGCAGGATGTCCAGCAGGCCGTACGAGTCCTTGCCGCCCGACAGGCAGACCATGACGCGGTCGCCGTCCTCGATCATGCCGTAGTCGGCGATCGCCTTGCCGGTCTCGCGCAGCAGCCGCTTGACCAGCTTGTTCTCGCTGACGCTCGGGTGCCGGGCGGTCGCGGCGGGGCCGGCCTTGTGGGGCGCGGGCGCGGCGGCTGCGGCGTCGGACGCCGCCGGGGACAGGGAAGGGGCTTGGACGGATTCGGACATGGTGCGGGGTCAGGCGGAAGGGGCGCGGCTGCGGCTTTGCTCGATGCACACGGCGGCGCAGTCGTCGAATGCCTGCGGCTTGCAGATGCGGATGCGGGCCCGCAGCACGGTGGGGAAATCTTTCAGGATGCGGGCGAGGGACCGGTCCACCAGGGTTTCCAGCAGGTCGATGTGCGTGTCGCAGGCCTCGTGGATCAGCGCCTCGCGCAGCAGACGGTAATCGAGCACGGTGCCGATGTCGGCGTCGTCCACCGGGCGGGATGCGTCCGTTTCGAACTCGGCATGGATGTGCAGGGGCTGGCGGGCCTGGCGTTCGTGATCCAGCATGCCGATGGAGGCCGAGACGCGCAGGTCGTCGATCAGAATGCGGCGGGTGTTCATGATGGGACCTTTTTTCCGGGGGCGGCGGGCCGCCCGGCCGCCTGCGCGCGAGCGCGCCGTTCCAGCCGGTGTTTCAGGGCGGCGGGCCGCCCCAGCCGGGCGCGGTAATGGCGCAGTTCGTCGCGGCGGAACACATGCAGGGTGACGCGCTCGCCGGGCTGATATCGATCCAGCGCGCGGTCCAGGCTGGCGGCGTCGGTGATTCGCAGGCCGTCCAGCGCAATCAGCAGGTCGCCCGCCGACAGGCCCGCGCGATGCGCCGGGCCGTGCTCGTAGACGGTCGCCAGGCGCAGGCCGCCGGCGTCGGGCCGCGTGCGCACGTCCAGCGTGGGGCGGGGGTTCTCCGGCTCGGCGCTCAGCGTGATGCCGGCGCGGGCCAGGGCGGGTTTCAGCGCGACGTCCGCGCAGCCCTCGACGTGGCGCGCGAGGAACCTCGAGACGTCCGTCCCCGTGGCCTCGCGGATCAGTGCGGGCAGCGCGTCTTCCGGCACGCCCTCGGGCCGGCCCTGGAAGAAATCCCGCCCGTAGCGGTCCCACAGCAGGCGCATCACGTCGTCCAGGCTGCGGGTCCCGTCCGATCGTGCGCGGATCTCGAGGTCCAGTCCCAGCGCGATCAGCGCGCCCTTGGTGTAGTAGCTGACCAGCGCATTGGGCGAATTCTCGTCCTGCTTGTAGTAGCGGGTCCAGGCGTCGAAGGAGCTCTCGGCCACGGACTGCTTGAGGCGGCCGCCGCTGCGCAGCACCTGGTCCAGCGTGCGCGACAGCAGCTTGAGATACGCCGGCTCGTCGATGACGCCGGCGCGCAGCAGCATCAGGTCGTCGTAGTACGAGGTGAAGCCCTCGAATACCCAGAGCAGCCGGGTGTGGTTCGGGCGGCGCAGGTCGTAGGGGGCGAAGGCGGCCGGCTTGATCCGCTTGACGTTCCAGGTATGGAAATACTCGTGGCTCAGCAGGCCCAGGAAGGTTTCGTAGCCTTCCGGGGCGGCATCCCGGCCGCGCACCGGCAGGTCGCGCCGGCTGGCCATGAGGGCGGTCGAGGCGCGGTGTTCCAGGCCGCCATAGCCGTCGCCCGTGACCATGGTGAGGAACACGTAGCGGTCGGCGCTGTCGAGAAAGGGCGCCCGTTTCGTCCGGGGCTCGAACAGTTCGATCTGGGCGGCGCAGATCTTCTGGGCGTCGGCCGCGATGCGGTCCAGGTCCAGTCGCGGGGCGAGGCCGGTGAACACCAGCTCGTGCACGGCGCCGTGCGCCTCGAAGCTGATGGACTGCGGCATGCCGATCTCGACCGGATGGTCGATCAGTGCATCGTAGTCGGGCGCGCGATAGCAGCCGAAACCGTGCGGCGCCGCGCAGTCCGGCTGGCCGGTCGCCCGCGGCAGGCTGGTGTGGACCCGCCAGTCCGCGGCGTGGTCCGGCGGGCAAAGCTCGACCAGGCAGGGCGCCGATTCCTGGCCGGCCGCCGCCAGGAACACGCTGCAGCCGTTGAAGAAGGCATGGCTTTCGTCGAAATGCGCCCCGCGCACGGACAGGTCCCAGGCGTAGACCGTATAGTCGATGGTCAGGGGGCCGGCGGCCGGCGCACACTGCCAGGTGTGGCTGTCGGTTTTGCGGGTCTCGACGGCGCCGCCGGCGCCATGGGCCTGCAGAGTTTCGATCTGTCGGGCAAAATCACGGATCAGGTAGCTGCCGGGGATCCAGGCGGGCAGGCGCAGGGCCTGGCCGGCGGGATCGGGTTGCGGGATGGTCAGCCGGATGGCATAGCGATGGCCGGCCGGGTCGGCCAGCTGCACCCGGTAGCGGATCAGTTCGTCTTTCATTCCGATAGTTTACTTTGGAGGCAACATGAGCGAAGCATTGGTCAAGGTGGAAGTGCGCGGCCGGGTGGGTCTGCTGACCCTGAACCGTCCCCAGGTGCTCAATGCGCTGAGCAACGAGGTCATCGACGAGCTGTCGGCGGCCGTCCGGGCATTCGAGGCCGACGACGGGATCGGCGCCATGGTGCTGACCGGCAGCGAAAAGGCCTTTGCCGCCGGGGCGGACATCAGCGCCATGGCGGGCTGGACCTACATGGACGTCTACAAGTCGGACTACCTGGGAGGCAACTGGGATGCCCTGCGCCGCGCGCGCAAGCCGATCATCGCGGCCGTGTCGGGCTATGCGCTGGGCGGCGGCTGCGAGCTCGCCATGCTGTGCGACTTCATCATCGCCGCCGAGAATGCGAAATTCGGCCAGCCCGAAATCAAGCTGGGGGTGATCCCGGGTTATGGCGGCACGCAGCGCCTGCCGCGCGCCGTGGGCAAGGCCAAGGCCATGGACCTGGTCCTCACCGCCCGCATGATGGACGTGAACGAGGCCGAGCGGGCCGGGCTGGTCGCGCGCATCGTGCCGGTGGAGCGTCTGCTGGACGAGGCCATCGAGGCCGCCACGGTGATCGCCTCCATGCCGCTGCCGGCCGTGATGATGGCCAAGGAATGCGTCAACCGCGCCTTCGAGGCCACGCTGGACGAATCGCTGCTGTTCGAGCGCCGCAATTTCCACGCCCTGTTCTCGACCGAGGACCAGAAGGAAGGCATGAAGGCTTTCGTGGAAAAGCGCAAGCCCGAATTCAAGCACCGCTGAGGGGCGGGCCGTTCAGGCTGCGGAGGACTCGACCCTGGGGTTGTGCGGGTCGTGCCAGCCCAGTGTCGCGCCGCGCGACACGGCTGCGTAGACTGCCGCGTTGCGGCTGTTGACCGACAGGCGCTGGTACAGCGCCTCGGTGTGCGTCTTGGTCGTGGCGACCGAGATGTTCAGCTCCCGGCTGATCTTCTTGATCGGATACCCCCGGGCCAGCAGCACCAGCACCTCGTACTGGCGGGGCGTCAGCCTCAGCAGGTCCGCCTCGTGGCTGATGAGCTCCGAGCTCAGCGCCCGGATCCCGGGCGGCGCGGCCCCGGCCTGCGCCGCGCTGGGGCCGACGGAGGCCGTCTCGCCCGCGCGGGCGGACTCGGGGGCGTGCAGCAGATTGTCCGGCTGGTGTTCGGCGGCGTGGCCGGCACAGGGGATCCCGTGCTGTTCGTACCAGCGCCGCTTCGGCGGCAGATTGTCGTCGGATTGCGGGTCGCCGGATGGATGGACCATGTCTGGATGCGGAAAGCATTTCCCGCCGGCCAGCACCAGCATGACCGAAGTCTTCAGGACGTCCTGGGAGGAATACTTGGAGATGTAGCCCGCCAGGTTCGACGGCAGGTTCAGCAGCGAATAGGGCAGGTAGTGCGTGTCCGAGAGCAGCAGCAGGCGGCGGGGGGCGTAGCCCTGCTGGGCCGCCATGACGAGCTCGATCATCCGGTCGTAGGCGTCCGGCACGGACAGCAGCATGAGGTCGGGACTGGTGTGCTGGGCTTTGCCGCTGAAGAGCTGCTGATAGTCGATGCCAGAGCAGCTCAGCGCGCAGCCCAGCGACTGCAGCAGCTTCAGGATGCCGAGCCGCAACAAGGTGTTCGGCTCGACTACGGTGACGGTCGCCATCGTGATGCCCCTCTCGTCAAACGATTGCAGCCCAAGGTTCGCGGCGCTCCTGCATTGTTTATCTGCCGGTAGGCTTTTGCAACCGCTTTAACCGTGCGTGACGCATGTTTCAGTCTGTGAGACATTCAAATCCCCAGAGGCCGCAGCCGTGTCATCGAACCAGTTGCACGACGTTGCCGTGAGCTTCCTGTTCCGGAAGGAAATCGATGCGATGGATCCGGCCCTCGTCGGTATGCTGGATGGACAGGACGCGGCCGTTATGCAGCAGCCCGATCTGCGCGGGGCTGATCCCGAAACTGAGCGCCAGCGTCTCGGGGCGCAGGTCCGAGGCAGGCTTGCGGCGGACCAGGCGTCCGAAGCGCAGGGCGTTGTAATGCGCCCACACCGACAGCAGCAGGCTGATGCAGGCTGCCACGATGAGGTAGGCCAGCAGCAGGCGGATATCGAGCAGCAGCCGGGCCAGGACCGGCGGCGCAAAGCCGGAGAGGACCGTGGCCGACAGGACGTCGATGCCCGCCGCGAACAGGTAGCCGAATGCCAGCCACGCCAGCGCGGTCAGCAGGAAATCGAAGAGGCGGGCGGCCCGGGAACGGGAGGTTTTCAGGATCATCATGATGTCGGTGCCTTGATGCCGCGGTCGGGACTTTCCCAGCGGGCGCGGCGGCGGCGCCCCAGCATGACTTTGGGAAAGCTGAAAAGAGTGGTCAGCAGATTGATCATCCAGTAGACGAGCGGATACCAGATCACCCAGTACAGCGAGCGGAACAGGCCCCGCTCGTAGCGGTGGTCGATGAATACGCTGACGCAGAACTGCAGCAGGCAGGCGAGGGCCAGGGCCATGCCGGTGAAGGCGGGCGGCGTCAGCGTCTCCACGTGGATGCCCGGCGGAAGGTCCATGAAGATTCCCAACGCCCACAGGAGGATCGACAGCGCCAGGGAGAACGCCCAGAGCGCGGACAGGGAGTATTCCAGCACCATGGGCCACAGCCGCCGGTGATGCCAGGACCAGATGTCCGGGATGTTCTTCAGGAAGACCTCGGCGCCCCCCTGGGCCCAGCGCAGCCGCTGCCGCCACAGACCGTGCAAGGTTTCGGGCATGAGGATCCAGCACAGGGCGCGCGGCTCGAAGAAAATGGACCAGTGGTCGCGCTGCAGCTTCCAGCTGATGTCGATGTCTTCCGTCACCATGTCCAGGCTCCAGTAGCCGACCCGGTCCAGCGCGCTGCGCCGGAAGGCGGCCACCACGCCGGACACCGTGAAGACCTGGCCGTAGACGCGCTGGGTGCGCTTGATCAGTCCCACGATCGAGGAGAACTCACCCACCTGGATCCGGCCGATCAGGGTCGAGCGCGTGCGGATGCGCGGGTTGCCGGTGACGGCGCCCACCCGCGGCCGGTTGATCAGTGGCGCGACCAGGTAGGCCGCGGCATCCCGATCGAGGACGGCGTCCCCGTCGATGCAGACCAGATAGTCGCTGCGCGCCGCCAGGGCGCCCATGCGCAGGGCCATGGCCTTGCCCTGGTTCTGCGTCAGGTGGATGACGCGCAGCCGTTCGTGGATCTTCGCCAGCCGGTCCAGCATGGCGTCCGTGCCGTCGGTGGACCCGTCGTTGATGGCGATGACCTCCACCTTCAGGTAGCGCTGGTCGAGCGCCGCGAGGATGGTGTCCGTGCCGTTCTCGACTTCGTTGTGGCAGGGAATCAGGATGGAGATGAGCGGGTCCTCCCGCAGCGCGGGCGCGGCCGTGTCCGGCCCCCAGGGCCAGTGCTGTTCCCAGTGCAGCCAGTAGTAGAACGCACCGAAAGTCCAGAGCCCCGACATGAACAGCGGATAAAAGAACACGAAGTCCAGGATCAGGTCGCCGGTCCACAGCAGGGCCGCGCCGCAGGGGATGCCCAGGGCCAGGCACAGGATCAGCAGGGCAAGCAGACGGTCGGTCATCACGGGTTGCCTTCAGCGATAGGGGTACCAGGCGTTGGACATGGCGGGCCGGATGAGGTCCAGATTCGGCTGGTTCCGGGCGAAGTCGTCCGGGTAGTAGCCGAAGTTCCGTACACCCGCGCGTTGCAGGCGCTCCATCCACCGCGCCAGGGTCCGGCCGTCCACCGCGGGCTGGCCCGGCTTGCTCCAGTCGCGGCTTTGCAGTTCGAACACGGTTCGCGACAGCGCGCCGGGATGCTGCTTGACCGCCGCCACCAGGCGATCCAGCCAGGCGCCCGCCCGCGCCGCAGGGACGCCTTCCATCAGGGGCATGGCCATGGGCACCGTCCAATCGTAAGCCTGCAGGAAGTCGTCAAGGTTCTGGGCGTACCAGGCCTCGCTGGCGGGATTCAGGACCGGTTCCGCATACAGGTTGCGGGCGGTCTTCACCTGCGGGCCGCGGATGGCGCGCACGTGCCGGGTCAGGACGCCGGTGAAATCGATGAGGGCGCGGCTCTTGAACCGCGTCCAGCGGCGCAGGGTGTCCGGGTCGGCCCGCAGTGCGGGAATCGAGTCCTGCAGACCGGCCCGCCGGTAGGCCGCCAGCGCCGCGGGGCTGGCATCCTCGAAATCGCCCAGCAGCGCATCGTCGTGGAACAAGATGCCGTCGATCGGCGCGCTGCGGGCCATGTCCTCGTAGAGGCCGATGATGGCGGCCCGCGCCCGGGGATCGAAGGGGGAGAGCCGCTGGTACTGGCCGGCCGCCGGGGCCGGTGCGGCATCGGGCCGGTCCGGATCCCAGGCGGAGACCCGCTCGATGTTCGCGGGCAGCGCAAAGGCCAGGACCGGCATCCAGGCATAGACGCGCACGTGGGCGCGAGTCTGCAGCTGCCAGACCGCGCGGTTGAACAGGTCGTCGCGCATGGGCAGCCAGCGGTTCGGAAAGTACGTCGACCGGGTCAGGCCGTCGCCCCGGGGGTCGGCGCAGGCCTGGAGGAAGACCGTGCCGATCTGCAGGTCGGCCATCCTCTGCACCAGGGCGCCGAGGTTCCTGTCCGTCTGGGCGGGATCGGGGTCGTAGACATAGTCCAGGTCCACCTGCGCCACCCGGAGCGGGTTGCGCGATTCGACGCCGAGCACCGCGCGGGCGAATTCCGCCATGTTGGGAGAATTCGACACCAGCATCCGCGGCATGGACATCGGATGGTCCGGGTTGCCCAGCCCGTCGTCCAGCGTCAAGGCCATCCGGTAACCTTGCCGGCGCAGGATGTCCAGGGCCTCGCCGTTCGCCGCCCCGTAGGGCCAGACCCAGACGCGCGGCGCCTTGCCGGTGGCCTGGCGGATCTTCCGGCTGACCCGCCGGACGTCTTCCGTGATGCGGGCCCGGTATGCCGCGTCCGATTCGTAGGTGCGGGTCCGGGGATCGTAGCGATGCGTCGTGGCGGCGGGCTCTTCGTTGCCCTGGGGATTGGCGAGGATCCCCTCGTGCAGGTCGTCGGTGTGGGCGCCGATCTCCACCAGGCCCGAGCGGGCGGCCTGCCTCACCTGGTCCCAGGTCGCAAAGCGTTCCCGCGGGACCTCGACCTTGCCGAACCGGACCGGCTGATCGGACGGGGTGTCGATCCAGCGACCCACCGGCGCCCAGACGGCCGGCCATTTCATCGCCTTCAGGATCGGCAGCACGCGCGTGTAGAAGCTGCTGTAGCCGTCGTCAAAGCTCAGCAGCACCGCCTTGGGCGGCAGGGGTGCGCCGCCGCCGCCGGCCGCCAGGACCTGGTCGACCGACACGGCCTGGTAGCCGTTGTCCCGCAGCCACTGCAGCTGCGCGACGAGCAGGTCGGTGCGCACCGCGAGGAATCGCTGGTCGGGGTCGTGGTCCTCGACGTCGTGATAGGCCAGCGCCAGCACCCGGTTGGGCGGCCAGGGGCGGTCGGTGTTGGCAACGGGCCTGTCCGCCGGAGGCGTGAAGGCCGGAATGTCGTGGGCGCAGCCGGCCAGCAGCGACAGGCCGACGGACAGCAGGATCAGGCGCAGGACGGGCGGCATGGCGTATTCCTCAAAACCGGTAGGTCATGTCCACCATGACGTTGAACTCGCGTTCCCGCTGTCCGTCATAGGGCCGCGAGGCGCCCGTGGCCATGAAGCCGATGTCCAGGACGTCGTTGACGCGGTAGCGCTGTCCGTAGCCCACCGTGACGATGGCCCCGGTGCCGTGGTGTTGCTGGGAATAAGCGCCGGCGCCCGCCAGGAACTGCTGCTCCCACCGGGTCTCGTAGCGCTGGTACAGGGTGTGCGTGATCCGCAGGGCGGGCAGCACCGTCAGGTCGGCCTTGGGATTGAAGTAGGGGGCGTCGTCGGCGCTGTTGCGGGACGCGGACAGGTCCAGCAGGGCGTCGACCTGCACGGTGGGGGTGGCATGCAGACGCTGCCTGCCCGAGAGGACGGCCTCCAGGCGGTTGTTGCCATCGGAAAAGAAGGACGGCCTCACGGCCAGCGTCCACTCGCGGCGCTCGTCCGCGCGCCAGCGCAGGGACACGTTCACGCTGTTGGAGACGATGTCCTGGTTGAGCGCGCGCAACGGCGTGTTGCGCGACAGCAGTTCGGCGCCGGCGCCGATCCGCCAGTGGTCATCGAGATCCACCGCGGCCGACAGCGCGGCGCCCGTCCGGGTCCCGAAGCCGAAGCGGTTGCCCGAGACTTCGGCCTGGGCCGTCACGTCGCGGCTGCGCCATTCGACCCCGGCGCGGGCCCAGCCGTAGTGGCCATCGCCTTCCTCGAAAGCGCCCTCGGACTCGCCCGTGCCGGCGAACGCGCGCCAGTTGCCGTCGATGGGCGGCGAGTACAGCACCGTATCGATGTTCCAGTCGCGGCTGCCCACCAGGGGGCTGCCGGTCGATCCGCCGCGGCTGGCGGTGACCCGCCATTCGGCCATATTGTGTACCTGCCAGGCCCTGGACAGCCGCCGTACCGCCGGATCATCGGGCGCGCGCGCCGCCACGTCGTCGCGCAGCAGCTGCGCCTGGCGCCATTCCTGCAGGGCCAGGGCGGTGTCGGCCTGCGCGACCTCGACGTCGATGGACCTGGGCGCCTGGGTTTCGGCGACCTTCAGATCGCGTTCGGACTGCCGGGGAAGGTCGCGGGCGCGGCTCGCCTGCGAGCGGGCGAGCCGCAGGCTGGTGTTGCCCGGCGCCTCGTCCACCATCCGGTCCAGCGCGGCCTGCGCCTGGGCGGTCCGGCCTTCATACAGTTCGCCCAGGGCGCGCGTGAGCGATGCGTCCAGCTTCTCCGCATTGGGGCGGCGTTCCGGGTTGCCCTTGTCGTAGGTCCAGACGGGCAGCCGGCCCACGACCGGATCCAGTTCCGTATTCGCGGCGGCCGCCCGGCCCGACTCGGTCAGGGCGTAGAACAGCCCGGTGCGGTCGGACAGGCGGGCCGATGTGTCGCTCACCTCGGCCGAGGACGCCAGCGACTGGCGAAACAACGGGGCCGCCTTCTCGGGCTGGTGCAGCGAGAGATAGGCATCGGCCACGTCGCCCAGCACGTAGACGGGAATCGGCGCGCCCTCGGCCTGCATGGATTCGTAGCGGGCGACGAGCTCGCCCATGCGGCGGCGGGCGTGCAGCGCCTGCAGGCTGTCGGCCTGGATGCGCTGCACGTCGGCAGTCGCCGACGGCCCCAGGGCCTGCCATTCCGGGATCAGGCGGTCATAGAGCGCCAGGGCCTGGTCGGCCAGCGCGAAGCGGGCGGCCTCGCCCCTGGACGGCGCCGAGGCTGCCCGCGTCAGCTGCGCGGCGGTGTCGGCCTGCAGGGCCCGCTCCTCGGCGGGCGCGATGAGATCGGGGCGCTCCCGGGCCACCCGCAAGGCCGCCTGGGGCAGCTGCGCCTGCTGCAGCGCCTGGACGTAGGCGCGCATCACGTAAGGCGTGCGAGGCGCCAGGTCGTGGGCGCGGGACGCCTGTTCCAGCGCCGCATAGGGCTGACCGGCCCGCTGGTACGCATAGCCCAGCGCCAGGCGCGCGTCGGCGCTGGCGGGCTGGCGGGCGATTCCTTGCAGGCCGAGCTGGATGGCTGCGGAGGTCCGGCCTGCGTCGGCCAGGGTCATGACGTGGCCGTAGGCGAAGGCCGCCTGCCCGGGGAAGCGGCGCTCTCCCTCGCTGTACAGGGCGATGGCCTGCGGCCACCGGCGGGCGTCCCGGTAGCTGCGAGCCACCGTGTTCAGCGCCTGGGCGCGCAGCTCGCCTGGGGACCCCGCCTGTTCGTAGGCGCGGATGACGGACGCGCCGTCGCCGGCCCAGCCCGATATCAGGATGAAGTCGCCCAGCGCGCGGCGGTCCGCCGGCTTTTCCTGCAGCCGGTGCCTCAGCAGGATCAGGGCCGGCTGGTAATCACCGGCGCGCGCCTGGCGGATGGCTGCGTCGTAGTCCTGCGCCGGCGCGCTCGCGGCCAGGCAGGGCAGCGCCAGGATCGCGCAGAAGGCCAGTGCGGCGGGCGGCAGGCGGGCGGGCACGGCGGTTTTCGCAGTGGTCACAAGGGGGAGGCGGCGGGACAGGCGAACCGGTAGGTGCCCGCCGGGTTGCCGTTGGCGAACAGGACCAGCTCGATGCTGCATTGGTCCTGCGCGCCGACGGACAGGGAAAATCGCGTCAAGGCTGTGGGGCGATGGGCCTGAAGCCGCACGTCGCCGCTTTGCTGGATGGAGGACGAGCCGCCGCGGCCGTGCCGGGTGGCGCTCAACTGGTAACGGAGGGTGCCGCCGTCGCGGCTCTGCACATAGGGGACGATCACGCTGGGCTGGGTGCCCGGCAGCGTGTCCAGCCAGACTTGCAAGTTCGTATCCGCCGCCATCATGATGGCCTCTCCTCGTTTCATGCCGCCGGACACCCCGGGAGCCGCAGCGGGTGGCGGCCTCCCGGGGGCCGGCGGGTCTCGCCGGACAGCCGGCTTACCAGCCGGTCTGCGTGATGGTGCTGACGTTCATGTTGCCGTTCTGCACCGCCGAAGCATGCAGCCAGGAACCGGTCTGCGAGATGGTCGCCGCATTGTTGAACCCGGCCTGGTAGATCCGGGCTTCCTGCCCCCAACCGTCCTTCTGGGTGATGGTGCCCGCGTTCAGGTCGCCCTTCTGGGTGATGCGTGCTTCCGCGAAGGCGTTGTTCTCCTGGGTGCTGTTGGCCGTGTTGTTGAAGCCGGCCTGGCTGATCGTGACGTCCTGGTCGAAGCCGTCGCGCTGCTTGGCGTTGGCGACGTTCATGTTGCCTTCCTGCACCACCCGGGCGCTCGCGTGGGTGTTCTTCTGCTCCACGCTGGCCGTGTTGTTGAAGCCGGCCTGCCGGATCCTGGCGTCGCCATGGATATGGGTCTGGCTGATCTTGCCGACGTTCATGTCGCCTTCCTGGCCGATGTACGCCGTCGCATCCGAGTTGTACGACTGGATGATCGATGCGTCGTTGTTGAAGCCGCTTTGGTTGGTGCTCCCCGTGCTGCCTGCGAATGCCGCCGATCCGGCAAAGGCCAGGGCAAGACCGGATGCCAGTACGCAAAGTTGGGTTTTCATGGTGATGCTCCTTTCGAGTCGATAAGACCTGTTGAGAGAAATACGCCGCCCGGCGGTCTTGGACCGGACTTTGCGGAAGACAGGCCCGGCGGGCCTATCGGAAGACGGTCAGTTTCAGGTGGTCGCCGAACTGCAGGACCGGGGCCGAGGACCCCGGCGTGGTCTGGCGCACCCAGGCCTGGTTCAGGTTGCCGAACTGGCCCACGGTGGATCTGGCATTGCTCGTGTACTGCTCGATCACGGCCTGGTTGCCGGTTCCCGCCTGGACGGCGATGGCGGTGTCGTTGTTGCCGGCTTGCGTGATCAGCGCCTGATTGGCCGACCCGTATTGGGCGGCGACGGCCAGATTGCCCGCGCCCGCCTGGGTGATCGTGGCGATGTTGCCGTCGCCGTGCTGGTTGACGAACGCGGAGGCGCGGGTCCCTTGCTGGCCGATCCGGCTGGTGTTCGAGGACCCCTGCTGGACCGAGCCGGCCCGCAGGGATGCGGATCCGTATTCCGCCGGGGGCAGTTCGGACACGGCCGCCAGATCGGGGTTCGCGCAGTAGCCGGCCATCGGCGCGGCGGCCAGCAGTCCGAGGCAGGACGCGGTCAGCATCCGGGCGATCCGCCAGTCTGGCTGAGGGGAATGGAAAGTGTTCATGGTCTTGGGCTCCTGGATGGCCGGGTCCCGCGGCGCTGGCGCGCCGCGCCCCCTAGCCGTTGTTCTTCATGGTGGACGGCTCTTCGGGCTGGGCCGGGGTGCGCGGCCTCACGGTGACGGCCTCGCCCTGTTCCGCCTTCAGATAGCGCTGGATCACGGGCGCGTTCCAGTCGCCGGGATTGCGCAGCCGCCACTGGCCGTCCCGGATGCCCTGTACCGTCAGGTGCATGACCGCGGCATCGATGGCTTCCTTGACCGCCAGCTGGGCCGGCTCGTTATGGGTGTAGCCGCCTTCGATTTCCAGCAGGTCGTAGTAATTGACGAAACGGAAATAGCTGGGATGGATCTCGTAGGAATAGATCGTCTTGGTGGTCGATACGCTGTCCAGGACGGCGCCCGTCATGACGTCCACCGCCCGCAGGTTGATGGTCACCTGGTCGACGCTGTATTGCGTGGACAGGCCGATCCCCAGGAACTGCGCGCCCAGTCCGCCGGTGCGGGTGTTGCTGTCATAGGCGATGATGCCGCCCTCCAGGATGATGGAGGCGGGCAGCAGGTTGGGGACCTGGCTCTGTTGGCTGCCGTCCTGCGGATGTTCATCCACCGCGCGCAGGACGCGGCGTTCCGTCAGCAGGGACTGCAGGCCTTCCCGCTCGACGGGGACGTACCAGCCGGAATCCTTCAGCGCCTTCATCAGCATCGAGGCCGCGCCCTGCGTCACCGCGGTGGAAAACGCGCTGTCGGGAGAAGGCTTGTACTGGCCCGTCTCGTCGCGAAAGCCGTAGACCGCCGCGACGATCTTGTGCTGAGGCGGGGGCAGCTGCTTCAGGTTCAGCGCCGAAGGCGTGGCCGGCGTCAGCTGCGCCTCGTCGGACACGTTCGAGGGCTGGTGCTGCACCGCGCAGGCGGACAGCGCCAGGCCGGCCAGGACGATCAGGCACGGGCGGTACAGCCGGCGCATTCCGGCGCCGTGCGTGGCGGCGAGGGTGCTCATTGCAGCACTCCGCTGTCGATGTCGGCGGTCGCGCTGGCCGTGCTGGCCGCGCCCGAAGTGGTCGTGGAGCCCGAGGCGCCCGCGGGCAGGTTGGTCGGGTCGAAGGGGACCCACTGGCCCTTGGCCGGATCGTAGATGTAGACGCTGTTGCCGACCTGGATGATGGGATAGTTGCCAGCGTTCAGGATCTTGAAGTCATTGCTGCCGCCCAGGTCCATGTCCTCCAGCGGGTAGGCGTAGCGCTTTTGCGCCTGGGCGCTTTGCAGCAGGTATGAGCCGTTCAGCGGATTGCCGCCGAATGTCGGATTCACCGGGGTGTAGAGCAATTGGCCGGCCAGGACGGAGGCCGGCAGCAGCGGCCAGAGGACCGCGGCCGCGAGGGCGGCGGGCGGGCGATGGCTCCGCGGGCGGAGGGTGGCTGTCTGCAGGTTCATTTACATCTCCTCGGGGCCAAGATCGGCGTCCTGGACGAACTGGCGCCGGATATCGATGGATCGGATGTTCTCGTGCACGGTCTCGACGGCGGCCTTGCTCTCGTCCCGGGCGTGCGACCGGGCCGGCGACAGGAACGTGTGGAAGACCGTCTGGTTCAGGTAGCTGATCCAGATCTCGCTGCCAAACTGGGCCGTGGGCCGCTCGATGACGGTCATCGTGTCCCGCGAGTCGGGGTACAGCGCCTGCCAGATTTCCGAGAAGCTCTTGTAGAAATCCCATCCCAGCACGGTGACGGTCCGGTTGATCACCAGGCCCCTGAGCGGATCGTTGTCGATCTTCCCCCGGTCCAGCTTCTGCCCGTCCTGGTCCAGCGCCGGAGGCTGGGCCGCGGCCATCGCGCCCAGCATCGCCAGGGTGAGGAAGCCGAGCCGGAAACGGGTGGGCCGCACGGGGTTCTCCTGAGGACGAAGTTTGCGGAACGTGTCGAACTGTGATGCGTGGAAAGGATCTTACGGTCGCACCGGATGCGGACCCATACGCCGGACGCGCTAAACCTTTCGGGTGATCGGCAAGGCGCACCATCCCTCAAACGGCCGAGTCGGCCCGCTGGTCCGAAGATCAGCAAGGCATGGTCTCCGGATCTGGGTTAAAATGGTGCGCCTTTTGGGGGTGGGGTGCTGAACCCCCTGCCAAAAAAAGCTATAATTCAAGGGTTTGACTATTTGTTCGGCATGACGTGCCGGGCAGTGAACGGACAGGCATGGACGATCGGGCCGCATCGGATCCGCACAATGGGTTGGATGACGGAACGCGGGATTCTGGCGATACGCTGGTCCTGGGCGATGCAGAGCGCGCCGCCATCGCACGGCGTTCGCAGGTCGGCCTGTTCAGGGCGCTGGCAGCGCAGGCATTCACGGGAATGCTGGTGGTGCTGGGCGCTTGGGGGATTGCAGGGAAAGACGCCGGGGCTTCCGCCTTGATCGGGGCGGCAGCCTATTTTGTACCCAACGCATTGTTCGCCTTGCGGCTGCTGCTGGGGTACTTCGGGCCGAAACGCCCGGGATCGCTCGCCTTCTTCTGGGGCGAGGCATTCAAGCTGCTGGCCGTGGCCGCGGTGGTGATCCTGGTGGCGTGGCGGTGGGGCGGCTGGCTGAACTGGCTGGCCTTCCTGCTGGGCCTGCTGGGCGTCATGAAGGGGTATGTGGTGTTGCTGGCCTTGCGCCGCCTGCCATGATTTGATTACGTTTGAAGGGCTTACCGATGACCGACGCAGTAACGACGCCTCAGTCCGAATACATTCAGCACCACCTGGTGCACCTGAACAATCTCGGGCACAAGCAGGACATCATTGCCAACTTCGGCGTCGTGAACTACGACTCCCTGTTCTGGTCCATCCTGATGGGGGCCATCGTCATCTGGTTCCTGTGGCGCGCCGCCCGGCAGGCGACCACCGACGTCCCGGGCCGCTTCCAGATGTCCGTGGAAATGCTGGTCGGCATGGTCCACGACGAGGCCAAGAACATCGTCCCCAACGAAAAATCCCGCCTGTACGCGGCGCCGCTGGCGCTGACCGTGTTCCTCTGGATCACGCTGATGAACACGCTGGACCTGATTCCCGTCGACCTGATGGGTTGGATTTTCCGCATGACCGGCCTGGGCGCCGATCACGCCGATCCCTTGTACTACCACCGCATCCTGCCGACGGCCGACCTGAACATCCCCATGGGCATGTCGCTGGGCGTGCTCGTGCTCACCCTGTATTACGGCCTGAAGATCAAGCACGGCGGCGGCTTCGTGAAAGAACTGTTCACCGCGCCCTTCCACGCCCACGGCGTCGGCGCGATCGTGCTGGCCCCCTTCAATCTGCTTCTCAATCTCATCGAATACGTCGCCAAGACCGTCTCTCTGGGCATGCGGCTGTTCGGCAATATGTATGCGGGCGAACTGCTGTTCATGCTGATCGCCTTGCTGGGGGGGGCCTGGACCGGGGCGAATGCGACCAGCATCAGCCTGGCGTTCGGGCACGTACTGGCCGGCTCGGCGTGGGCGATCTTCCATATCCTGATCGTGCTGCTGCAGGCATACATCTTCATGATGCTGACCCTGGTGTATATCGGGCTGGCGCACGAAGGCCATTGATTTCTGATTTCTGTTTTCTGACTAAACAACGTTTACTTACCAAGGAGTTGTTATGACCAACGTTGCATTCGTTGCTCTCGCTTGCGGTCTGATCATCGGTCTGGGCGCCATCGGCGCTTGCATCGGCATCGGCATGATGGGTGGCAAATACCTCGAAGCCTCCGCTCGCCAGCCCGAACTGATGAACACCCTGCAAACCAAGATGTTCCTGCTGGTTGGTCTGATCGACGCCGCCTTCCTGATCGGCGTGGGTCTGGCCATGCTGTTCGCGTTCGCCAACCCGTTCGTCGGCTGATCGCGAGGGCCTGCCGCTGCAGGCCAGGGGCTGCGCCGGCGCCTTCGGGCGGCGGTCGGCCAGGTTTGGTGCCTTGCGGAATCGCCGCAAGGCACGAGTGGGTAAATTAGGGAAACGACCGTGAATTTAAACGCGACTCTCTTTTTCCAGATGATCGTGTTTTTCGTTCTGGGTTGGTTTACGATGAAATTCATCTGGCCACCCCTGACGAAGGCAATCGATGATCGTCGCCAGAAAATCGCCGACGGTCTGGCTGCCGCCGAAAAGGGCAAGGCGGATCTCGCCCAGGCCCAGGCTCGCGTCAGCCTGATGGAAGCCGCCTCCAAGACGGACAACCATGCGCGTCTGGCCGAGGCCGAAAAGCAGGCGGCTCAGCTGATCGACGAGGCCCGCCGCGAGGCCGAGGCCGAAAAGGCCCGGATCGTCGCCCAGGCTCGCCAGGACGCCGCTCAGGAAGCCCAGCGGGCGCGCGAGGCGCTGCGCGCCGAAGTCGCCGTGCTGGCCGTCAAGGGCGCCGAACAGATCCTGCGCCGCGAAGTCGACGCCAAGGCGCATGCTGATCTGCTGGATCAGCTCCAGGCGCAACTCTGAACAGGGTGAGTCATGGCTGAACTATCTACCATTGCGCGGCCCTACGCCGAGGCCTTGTTCGAAGCCGTGCGCAACGACGCGCGCGGCCTCGAATCCTGGTCCGGCGTGCTGTCGCTGCTGGCCCAGGTTTCCGGCATGCCCGACGTGCTGGAAGCCATGGGCGATCCCCGCCTGAACAATGACCAGCGCGTCCAGTTGCTCACCAGCCTCGTGCCCCAGGAACTGCCCGAACAGGCGGCCAATCTGGTGGCCCTGGTCGTGGAGAACGGCCGGATCCAGGTTCTGCCCCAGGTGGCGGAACAATTCGAGCTGCTGCGCAATCAGGTCGAAGGCACGGCGCTGGCCCGCATCACCAGCGCGTTTCCGCTGGACGACGCCCAGCTCGCGGGCCTGCTGCAGGGTCTGGAACACAAGTTCGGCCTGAAACTCAAGTCGCAGGTGACGGTTGATCCGGAACTGATCGGCGGGGTGCGCGTCGCCGTCGGCGACCATGTGCTCGACACTTCCGTGCAGGCCCGGCTGGCCAGCCTGCGCGATACGCTGGCCGCGTGATGGCGGGCCAAACAACAGGATTCCAGGAGTCTTACCATGCAACTTAACCCGTCCGAGATCAGCGAACTGCTGAAGAGCCGCATCGAAGGCCTGGGCGCGTCCACCGATGTCCGCACGCAGGGCACGGTGGTGTCCGTGACCGACGGTATCACCCGCATCCACGGCCTGTCCGACGTGATGCAGGGCGAAATGCTCGAATTCCCCAACAACCGCTTCGGCCTGGCCCTGAACCTCGAGCGCGACTCCGTCGGCGCCGTGGTGCTGGGCGACTATGTCGGCGTCTCCGAAGGCGACTCCGTCAAGACCACCGGCCGCATTCTGGCCGTGCCGGTCGGTCCCGAACTCAAGGGCCGCGTGGTCGACGCGCTGGGCAATCCGATCGACGGCAAGGGCCCGATCAACGCCAAGGAAACCGACGTCATCGAAAAGGTCGCGCCGGGCGTGATCGCGCGTCAGTCCGTGTCGCAGCCGATGCAGACCGGCCAGAAGGCCATCGACTCCATGGTGCCGATCGGCCGCGGCCAGCGCGAGCTGATCATCGGCGACCGCCAGACGGGCAAGACCGCGGTCGCCGTCGACACGATCATCAACCAGAAGGGCAAGGATCTCATCTGCGTCTACGTCGCCGTCGGCCAGAAGGCCTCGACGATCGCCGGCGTGGTGCGCAAGCTCGAGGAATTCGGCGCGATGGACTACACCATCGTCGTCGCCGCCTCTGCTTCCGAATCCGCCGCCATGCAATACGTCTCGGCCTACTCTGGTTGCGCCATGGGCGAGTATTTCCGCGATCGTGGCCAGGATGCGCTGATCATTTACGATGATCTGTCCAAGCAGGCTGTGGCATACCGTCAGGTTTCGCTGTTGCTGCGCCGTCCG